>NZ_JAAIJQ010000339.1 GCF_010820565.1 Thiorhodococcus minor
ACGACCGTCTCGGTGTGCACCAGGCAGGGCTTGGAGTAGACCACCCACTCGGTGCCCATCAGGCTGTCGAGCACCCGGTCGATCGCTTGGGGGTCCGTCAGCCGCGGCAGGTGTCCTGCTTCAATGGCCCGGCGCAGGCGGCTGACGAAGCCGCCGCGCACATGCCGCGACAGCGCGCGGACGGGAAAGAGATAGGTGCTCTTCGCCGGGTGCCACTCCCCCGAGGCCGAGACCGCGCCGCCGGGCACCAGGCAGTGCAGATGCACATGCCGCGTCAACGTCTGCCCCCAAGTATGCAGCACCGCGGTCATGCCGAGCTGTCCGTCCAAGCGCTTGGCATCTGCGCCGAAGGCGGAGAGGGTCGCCCAGACGCTCTCGAACAGCAGGTCATAGAGCGCCTTGGGATGGACCTCGACCCAGCCGTTGAGGGTGGCGGGCAAGGTGAAGACCAGATGGTGGTAGGTCACCGGCAGCAGTGCCGCGCGTTGTTGCTCGCACCAGTCCAAGGACGCCCGGCGCTGACAGCGCGGACA
>NZ_JAAIJQ010000340.1 GCF_010820565.1 Thiorhodococcus minor
TGCCAGGAGAAACCTGGCCAGTCTAGCAGCCTGCGAGGTGGCTGCCATGTGAACTGCTGATGAGACATGTAGCTGCGGTCTGTCGCGTGGAGGTAACGAAGCGCGGGGAGCGAGGCCGGTTCGGGAAGGGATCCGAGCGAGGCAGCCGGGAGGCTGCCGACAGCGAAGCGATGAGCCGTAAGCCGTCACAGGTTGAACCGGGATCGGCCTCGAAACGCACAGATGCAGGTGGCCAAGCGCCCGAAGACGCCGAAGCCAGCACACACCGGGAAGACATCAGCGTAGGCATCGGTGTGGCCTGCCGGGGTGGGAGCGGATGGCGCGTCGCGACAGACTGGTCGAGGAACCTGGGAGATCCGTTGTGCTGGGGGTCGTACCCCGAGGGCCGTGCGGGAAACCATAACCGTGCTGGGCTGTACAGCGGAAGTCGGAGTGGCTCGTAGTCGTGAGGAAGCGGGGTAATGCCCGTGGAGCGAAGGGGCCGCGCTGTTGTCATGTTGGATTCTCAGAAGGAGGCGATCCGCTTGT
>NZ_JAAIJQ010000341.1 GCF_010820565.1 Thiorhodococcus minor
GGCGGACAGCTCACGGCCGGCGAAGATTATCAAGAGCTGCGCGCCTCGGTCGGCCTGCACCTGCTCGACTTCGATCTCTTCACCGCCACCGACAGCCAACGCCAACAAGCCCTCTGGCGCTTCGAGATGCGCGATGAGCTCCAGCCCCAGGTCTCGCTCGGAAACATCCTGCAGATGAACCTGGTCGAGCTCAACAAGGCCGACCGGCTCGGGCTGCCGCCCGGACCGTTGCGCGCCTGGATCACCTTCTTCAAGCATTGGCAGGAGGAACTGACGATGGCCAACGTATCTCACGAACCGGTCCAGCAAGCGATGAGCCGCATCCGCCAGCTCAGCGCCGATGAAGAGGCCCGCCGCCTCGCCTTCGTGCGCGAGCGTGCATTGCACGATGAGGTCTCGTTTCTGAATGAAGCCAAGCGGGAAGGTCGTAAAGAAGGCCGTGAAGAAGGCCGTGAAGAAGGCCGTGAAGAAGTGGCGCGCAATCTACTGGCCATGAGCCTACTGACTGATGAGCAGATT
>NZ_JAAIJQ010000342.1 GCF_010820565.1 Thiorhodococcus minor
AGAAAGAACTCGATTCATTGCTCACGTTGAATTTTCAGGCATTCAAGAAATGTGATCTTGTGCCTATATGAAGTATACATGCTCGATTCCATCGATCCGTCATTAGTGTCATCCAACACGAACCCAGCGCTCATGGCCGCAGTGAAGCAGCGGCTCGCTACGCCTTCGCCATCAAGCCGACAGGTGTCAGAGGATGGATCACAGCCGAATGCCTTCCCGCGCAATGTTACGCAGCAGCGCCGGATTCGAGTAGGTCTCCGGGTGTCCCCATTCGTCGAGCCAGATCGATATCGGCGAAATCGCAATGCCCGTAGCCCAGCAGCGCCTCGGCCCAGTTCCGGAAGCACGCCTCGAACGCCTCGGGCTGCAGCAGGCTGAAGACGCGCCCGACCGTGTCGTGCGAGGGGATGCCACCGGGCCGTCGGTCGCCAATTGAGCCTGGCCACCGTCCCTGATGGATTTTCCCCTTTAAATAGTCATTTTGCATGAGGGAGAGGGGTGGGCCTCCC
>NZ_JAAIJQ010000343.1 GCF_010820565.1 Thiorhodococcus minor
TATCCATCGGGCGCGCCAGCGTCGGAGCGAGACCACGCTCACTGCCATGCGCCCGATGGATAAATGCTTAATAGTTAGGGGGAGAGTACTTTCCACTTGGCTCCGGAGAATAATCGCAGGCTGCCTCAGGTGAGCGCACGACGCCCAAGTGCTCAGATTTTCGCTGAGTCCGAGTTACGGTCTTTAGGCGTGATCGGTGGAAGTGCCCGGTCTTCGATGGAGAGCGGACGCTGAGGACTATCCTGGCCGGGGTCTGATATGCACCGACGGATTCACCGATGGGCGTTAGTCTGGGAAGCGTCTGGATGCCGGGAGCCGCTTTCAAAGTGCTCTGATATCCGGCAACATCCAATTGACCTTGATCTTGCTGCTGCGGATCAGCGGCCGACTCGTGACTAGCGACTCCTGCCCGGCGATTTTCTAGGGGTGCAACCTGCCGAGCGCGCCCGATCTGCGTACACGAAGTTGTGATCTTTGACCTGGGTGAGTTGGCAGGAGA
>NZ_JAAIJQ010000344.1 GCF_010820565.1 Thiorhodococcus minor
ACCAAACTTGAGCGTTTCACACGGATGGCGCGCGAAGAGCCGCGCAAGCGGTTCAATGCCCTGATGGGACTGTTGAGCGCGAAGGACGGTGTCAGGTCTTGTCTTTTGCTTTTTCAGGCTGTGACCAATAGGGTTCGCTTGCGAGTTCGTCCAGGGCGCAAGGCAAGACCCGTCCCCCACGGCCCCCGCGCGGCCCTGCGCCTGCGGCGGCTACACGTTGAAGACGATTCGCGAGCACTTCGGCCTTCCGCATCGGCCGATTCGCTACGAGGTACAGAACAGGCAAAACGCAAGACCTGACACTGCTTTGTACGCAGGCAAAACGCAAGACCTGACACTGCTTTGTACGTGACACTGCTTTGTACGGGCGCGTCGGGCTGCGGAACGCAGATCCAGGAATCGGGCGGCAGCCGTTTCGGCCTGCCGTTCTGGGACCCGGACTCGGACCTCACCGCTAGCGCGGCGGCCCTGCGCTTGACCGATCCGAGCGCCATCGC
>NZ_JAAIJQ010000345.1 GCF_010820565.1 Thiorhodococcus minor
AGCGACGCCCTAGATCGCTGCGGGTCCCGCCGCTGATCTTGCGCCATTTCACATCGCTGCGGATGTCGTTCTCGCTGCCGTTGGTATGCAGTGAGATGTCTGGGCGCAGGAGCACCAGGAGCAGCTCGCCCTGATGGGCCTTCAGGCGCTTGAGGGTCTGATTGAGGGTGGCAAAGGAGGTCTTCTGACTGAAGATGGTCTCGAAGCGCGTCCGTAGATCCGCGACGGCGGCGGTATCGGGGGCGCGCTGGTAGGCCTTGAGGTCGGCATACAGCGTCCAGATCTCATCGCGCACCCGCGCTTGATCCTGGCGCTGGCGCTCATTGAGCGGGATGAGCTTGTGAATCAGGCGCTCGGCGTGCACCCAGCACAGGGCATGCAGCAGGATGGCGAACTGTCCGGCACCATCGCTGACGATGGCCAGCTCGCGCGAGAGGCCTTTCGCCAGCAGTCCGCCGAGCAAGGCACGCAACGGTTGCGATGCGCTGATGACG
>NZ_JAAIJQ010000346.1 GCF_010820565.1 Thiorhodococcus minor
CCTCGTGAAGCAGAGCTTCTTCTCCGAGGTCACGAAGCTGGAGCTTCGTGACCAGAGCCTGGTCTACTGGTGAGTCCACTGGTGACGAAGCTCCAGCTTCGTCACCCGCGCGATGAAGCTCCCGCTTCTCGAATGTAGCTACCTCGGTCAGCTCTGGCTGACCCAAGCCGTCACGGACACGGGACCTGCGCTTGTGCGGCGGCGCGTCGACCCTCGTGAAGCAGAGCTTCTTCTCCGAGGTCACGAAGCTGGAGCTTCGTGACCAGAGCCTGGTCTACTGGTGAGTCCCCTAGTGACGAAGCTCCAGCTTCGTCACCCGCGCGATGAAGCTCCCGCTTCTCGAATGCAGCTACCTCGGTCGACTTCGGTCAGCTCTGGCTGGGCCAAGCCGTCACGGACACGGGACCTGCGCTCGTGCGGCGGCGCGTCGACCCTCGTGAAGCAGAGCTTCTTCTCCGAGGTCACGAAGCTGGAGCTTCGTGACCAGAGCC
>NZ_JAAIJQ010000347.1 GCF_010820565.1 Thiorhodococcus minor
CTCGCTCGCCTGGGATTGCGCGCCAGTGAGGTCGTCACCCTCGACATCGATGACATCGATTGGCGAGCGGGCGAAGTAACCATTCGCGGCAAAGGCCTGGTGCACGAGCGCTTGCCGCTCCTGACGGAGCCCGGAGAAGCACTGGCCGCCTACTTGCGTCAGGCGCGCCCCGCGACCCGCTCGCGTCGGGTCTTCGTGCGCCTGCAGGCGCCTCATTCGGGCTTGGCGGGGCCGTCAACCGTCTCAACTCTCGTGCGACGTGCCCTGGAGCGCGCCGGTCTCGATCCACCGGCCAAGGGCGCTCACATCCTTCGGCATACCCTGGCAACGGAGATGCTGCGAGGAGGCGCTTCCATGGCCGAGATTGGCCAAGTGCTCCGGCATCACTCGCCGAATACCACGGAGATTTACGCCAAAGTCGACCTCTCGGGTCTGAGCGCCCTGGCCCAACCCTGGCCGGACATCGGAGGTGGGCGATGAGCGCACTC
>NZ_JAAIJQ010000348.1 GCF_010820565.1 Thiorhodococcus minor
GCGTCGCAAGGCCACTTGGAACGATGATTACCGCGCTAAGGTCCTCTTGGGCTGAGAATTTATACGCGCTCGCCCTGCTACCGGTGCGGCCGTCTTGCACGACCTGGCGCCTCATGCCCTCGATCATCTTGGTCACCTTCTTGAGGGTGATCAGACTGTCCTTGACGATCATGACCTTCAGTTGTGTCATGGCTCACTCCACATATTCGAGCTCAGGGCCGATTCGAGCTCAGGGCCGAACAGCTCCCGCGGGCCGATTGTTACGTCCCGCAGTAAACCGGATTCTTCATCCTCTTTCGTCCCAAGATCGCTGAGGGGGTTCTGGCCAGACGCCCCGCCATGAATGCGAGACAAGACCACCAAGAAAAGAGGCCGGGACACCTCTGGTAGAGTGGGATTTGCGACAATCCGCCGCCCCACCAGAGGGCACCGGCCATGCCTGTGATCCTGCCAGGGATCTTGTCCCTGGAGCAACACCTCGCC
>NZ_JAAIJQ010000034.1 GCF_010820565.1 Thiorhodococcus minor
CCACTGCCCACTGCCCACTGCCCACTGCCCACTGCCCACTGCCCACTGCCCACTCAGCCCTTTTGGCTCTCCGCAATTCGGATCATCACCTCGTTGCGACGCAGGAAGCCCGGGGTGAAGGGATCGTTGTAATAGGCGTAGACCGGGGCGTCCGCTGGCGAGAGGCCTTGTGCCTCCAGCCATTCCCGCAAGGCCTGCTCCTGCTCGGCGATGGTGGCGTCCGTGGTGCGCCCGCTGAACCTGACGGCGGCGACGCGCTGCGTTGGCAGCTCTTGGAGCCGGACATCCGGCGACGCGGGCGGCGGCAGCGCCTCGAGCGCGTAGGCCGCCGGCATGATGAAGCGCACCCGCCAGCTACCGTCATCCGCGGGCGCCTGGGTGACCGGGGCCGTCATGGGGATCTGCTCGGCGAGCTGTTGAGTGACCGGTGCGGTCATGGCGACGCGGTCGCCCGAGCGCTCCTTGGCGAAGATGTATCCAGCCAGCGGTGAGAAGCCCGCGCTCAGGGCCTCCTTGCGAGTGCCCTTGCGGGCCACCTCGGCGACCACCAGCGATGGGTATTGCCGGATCTCGAAGGGGCCTTCCTTGCGCACCACTTCATAGTCCGGCGTCTCGACGTTCTGAACGATGAGCACGAAGACCGCCATGGCGGCGGTCCCCAGCAGGACGAGGGAAGAGAGAATGATCAACAGGGTCTTCATGGGGATCGGCCGACCTCATTCGAATGGGACACTTTGCGTGCCGTCGCACGCGCTTGACCCTCATCTATGGCCGGCGATCGGGATTTCATGTCGTCTCCGCGTCCTTGGCTTCCAGGCGTCGGCGCGGGGGGCTTCAGACACCAGTAAGGTCTTGCCTCTCGGCTAGCCGAGTCCCTGTCCCCTGAATGGCGAAAGCCTGGCTGAGCTTCCCAGAGGATGCCAGTCGCGCTTTGCTGTTTTCGAGCGATCAAGATGCTTGGGTCGTCTCCGCGGCCTTGTTATCCGCCATCAGCCAGGCCCAGAGCCTTGACACCCGCGCATGCAGGCTCTCGTGGAGCGAGAGCAGCGCCGGCGTGAAGATGAGCACCAGGATGGTCGAGAAGCCGACGCCGAAGGCGAGCGAGACCGCCATTGGGATCAGGAACTGGGCCTGGAGGCTGGTCTCGAAGATCAGGGGTCCCAAGCCGACCACCGTGGTTGCCGAGGTCAAGAGCATGGCGCGCAGGCGTGAGACCGCGGCGTCGACCAGCGCGGTATCTATGTCCATGCCGGTGTCGCGCAGCTCGTGGTACATGCTGACCAGGATGATGGCGTTGTTGACCACGATTCCAGCCAGGCCGAAGAGGCCGAACAGCGACAGCAGTGTGAGGTCCAGCCCAAGGAGCCAGTGCCCGCCGACCGCGCCCACCAGTCCGAGCGGAATAGCCGTCATCACGACCAGCGGCCAGCCCCAGCTCCCGAACACGGCCGCTAGGACCATGTAGATCATCCCCAGCCCGAGGATGAGTCCAAGGCGCATATCCCCGAGGGTCTCACGCTGGTCGGCCGCGCGGCCCTCGAAGCTGTAGTCGATGCCGTATTCGCGGGCGAGCCGCGGCAGAAGCTCCTTGGAGAGGGCCTCGCGCACGTTGTCCGGCGTGCTGAGCGCACGGTCGATGTCGGCCGTCACCTCGACGGCGAGCCGGCCCTCCGCGTGGCGCAGCGCCTCGAAACCGCGCTGGGTCTCCCAGGAGGCGACCGTGGTCAGGGGCACGAAGCTGCCGTCCGGGATGCGAATGAGCAGCTGCTCCAGCGCGCTCAGACGGGTACGCTCCGCGCGCGGCAGCAGGACCCGGACCTCCAGCTCGTCCTGATCGACCTGGACGAGCTGGGCGAGGTGTCCGTCGAAGGCCGCGCGCAGCTGCTTGCCGAGGGTCTCCGTCGTCAGCTCCAGCGCCTGGCCGGCCGGAGTGAGCCGATAGATGAGCTGCTCGCGGCCGTAGGGCATGTCGTCGACCATGTCCGAGACGCCTGGCACGCTCTCCAGGCTCTGCTGCAGCGCCATCGCCGCATCCTTCAGCTTGTCGGCGTCGTCTCCGGTCAGCCGCACGGTGAGGTCGCGGCCCGGCGGTCCCGCGCGGCGCGAAGAGACGACCAGGCTCTCCAGGCCGGCCGGCATGCGGACGTTTTCGCGCCAGGCCGCCAGGAATTGCTCGTTGCGAACATCGCGGTCCTCCGAAGGCACGAGCTGAACCTGCACCGAGGCGAGCTGATCGCCCTTGCCCCCGCCACCGACATCCACCGCGACCGTCGACCCGAGCCGTGCGACCGCCGCCTCGATAAGTCCGTCGCCGAGCTCGGCCTCGGTCTCGATCAAGGCCCGCTCCAGCTCCTGGAGAAAGGTCTGGGTATGCGCGCGCGGCGTGCCCGCCACGAAGGTCGCATTCGCAAAGACGATCTGCGACTCCGGGGTGGGGAAAAAGACGAACTGCACCCGCCCGCCGGCGATGAGTCCGACGGCCAGCATCATGAGAACGACCACGATGCTCACCGTGACGCCGCGCCAATGCAGCGCCCAGACCACGAGCGGCCGGTAAACATTGTCGCGGAAGTGGTCGAAGCCGGCATTGACGCGCTGTCGCCAGCGTGGAACGGCCGTTGTGGCGTGATGCTCGAACGCGGTGCGCAGATGCGCGGGCATGACCAAAAAGACTTCGACCAGCGAGGCGATGAGCACCATGATGGCGACGAAGGGGATGTCGCCCAGGATGTTGCCCATGATGCCGCCGACCAGGATCAGGGGCAGGAAGGCGGCGACCGTGGTCAGGGCCGAGGCGGCCACTGGCCAGAACATGCGGCGCGCGCCGGCGATGGCGGCCTCGGCGGGCGCCAGGCCCTGGCGATACTTGGCCTCCGCATGCTCGCCGATGACGATGGCGTCGTCGTCGATGATGCCGAGCGTCAGTAGCAGGCCGAAGAGGCTGATCATGTTGATGGTGCCGCCGAAGGCCCAAAGCAGCGCCAGCGCCGCCAGGTAGGCGGTGGGAATACCCATGGCGACCCAGAAGGCCACGCGGCCGGGCAGGAAGACGAAGAGCATCAGCAAGACGAGCGTCAGGCCTTGCAGACCATTGTGCGTGAGGAGATCGATTCTGTCCTTGATGCTCTCCCAGCGGGCATCGAAGACCTGCAGCTCGATCGCTGGCGGCAGGGTTGGGCGGGTATCCTCGAGCCAGCTCTCGAAGACCTCAGCGGCCTTGAGCGAGTGCCCCCGCTCGGCGCGCTGGACGAGCAGCTCCACGGTAGCGGGTCGGTCGTCCCATGCCTCGCTAGCCGCGCCGCGCGGAATCGACGACAGCGTCAGGCTGGCTGGGCGCGCCTCGCGCACGATGGTGGCGACGTCGCCCAGTCGGACCAGGCTGCGATCGCTGCTGACGATCGGTAGATCCTCGAAGGCGATCGGGTCGCGCCTTTGCTCCAGACTGCGCAGCTCGCGCGCCCCGTCTGCCTCGCCGGCGATGCCCGAGGGGATGTCGCGTGCCAGGCGCGCGACCTGCTCGCCGATGCCATCCAGCGAGAGACCCAGGGTTTCCAGCACCCGGCCGGGCACCTCGATGGCGATGCGCTCCTCGGGCAGGCCGGAAATGTCGACGCGATCGACGCCACGTGCCAGCAGCTCGCGCTCGAACTGGCGCACCCATGGGCGGATCTCGGCCAGGCTCGGACCGGAGACCAGCAGCCTGGCGACCGGCTCGTAGCGCGATACGCGGCTGATCTGCGGGGTCTCCGCTTCTTGCGGCAGGTTGCGGAACTCGTCCACGCGCTGGCGGACCTGGTCGAGCGCGAGCAGGGGATCCGTGCCGTCCTGCAGCTCGAGCGACAGGTTGGCGATGCCTTGACTCGAGGTCGAGGTCAGCTTCTTCAGCCCATCGACTGTCTTCAGGCGCTCTTCGAGCGGGATGACGATCCCTCGCTCCACGTCCTCCGCGGCGGCGCCGCTCCAGACCACGCGCACGCTGACGATGTCCAGCGCGAAGGTCGGGAAGAACTGGATGTTCATCCGCGTCAGCGCAATGCCGCCCAGGATGAAGATCACTGCCATGAGGAGGTTCGCCAGCAGCTTGTGGCGGGCGAAGACCGCGATCAGTCCCTCGCTCACTGTAGCGGCTCCACCTTGAGGGTTTCGACCGCGTGGGGGAGATGGGTGACTAGGACGCGCGCGTCCGCCTTCAGCTCGGGAGCCCGGATGAGCACTCGGTTTTCGCCGGTATCGGGCGTCACCAGCTCACCGACACGCTGAATCCGCAGCCCTTTCAAGCGGCCGTCTTCGACGACGAAGATCCGGTCGCCCCCATGCAGCGCGGCAAAGGGCAGGGCCACGGTATCCGGCGCCCCAGGGCGCTCCAATTGGAGGCTGACGAAGGCGCCGAGTGGGGCATTGACCCCAGGAGCGAGCCGCAGCAGGGCGTCGACGCCTCGCGCGTCCGCTTCTCCGGACAGCCGTTCCAGGACCGCGGAGATCGGCTGTCCTGAATAGAGACCCTCGGCCTCGAGCCGTGCGCCCTTCGTCAGCGCCTCGCGCAGCTCGTCGCTGTAGGCGCCCGGGACCTTGGCGCGGATGTAGAGGCCGTCGAGCGGATAGAGGGTCAGGATGGTCTCGTTGGGCTGCAGCTGATCGCCTGCCGCGGCCTCGACGACGCCGATACGTCCGTCGAAGGGCGCCGTGATGGTGCCGCGCGCGACATCGCGCTCGGCCTCTTCCAGGGCGGCCTCCAGTGTGGCGAGGCGGGCCGGGTGCTCTGCGATCGACTGCTCGCGCAGGGTGACGGCCAGCTGGGCGCGCGCATACTGCTCCCTGGCCTCGTCGACGCTGGACACGGACCCGAGCTTCTTGGTTTGCACGGTGTTCGCGCGCTCCACGGCGAGTCGCCCCAGCTCCAGGATCTGGCGCTCGTGCTCCAGGGCTTCCCGATCATGGACCAGCTGGAGGCGCTCTTTCTCGAGGTCGGCCTTGGCCTTCTCCAGACGTGGCAGGAGGTCGCGTGGGTCTAGCTTGGCGAGCAGCTCGCCCTCCGAGACCAGGTCCCCGTCGCGGACGTTGATCTCGATGAGGCGCCCGGCGACCGGGGCCGCGGCGCGCACGCGATCCGGCGCCTCGATACGGCCGAACAAGGAAAGGATCGGGCGGTGCTCCGAGGGGGGCGCCGTCATCACCTCGACGCGCCAAATGCGCTCCTTGGGGACAACGGCAACAGGCACTGGTCGGCTTTCCTTGAGCATGAGGAAGGTCCCGATGCCCACGGCAATGATGAGGACAGGAAGGATGCGGCGCGACATGGTACGGCTATGAATCTCGCAGGCATGGCCGGTGCGCTCGCTAGCGGGCGCGCAAGCCGTTGGCGCGGGCGATTTCGCGAGCCCGCGCGGTGCTGGGTGTGGTTGGTTTGAGTCCGGTCGACCCGGCAGGTTCAGCGGGTCGCCATGCGGTCAGCTGAGCTGGGAGGACCTGACCGGACTTGCAGGGCTCCTCGCCGACGCCGACGCCGACGCCGACGCCGACGCCGGTCCGGGATTTCGATCCCTTAGAGGGTGCCTAATCTGTGCGGCGAGGGTCGTCTTCAACCCCTGCGGAGGGGAGGCGGGTCGCGCTCGAATCCGTGGTTTCGCGCGTGCCTTCCGCCGGTCGGACCGTCGTCTTCGGCGGCTCTTCGAGGATGGTCTCGAGCGGATTCGTCCTTGACTGGCGCTCGAGGACTTCCTTGAGCTCCTCGGTCTTCAGCTCGCGATCGATCTCCTGCTTGACGCTGGAGAGCGTCCGACGCGCCCGCCCGATCCACATGCCGGCCACTCGGGCGAGCTTTGGCAGTCGCTCGGGGCCGACCACGATGAGCGCGACCACGCCGATCAGCAGCAGCTCTTGGAAGCCAACGTCGAACATGGCTTAGGTAGGCCTCGCTCAGTCGGACGTCTTGGTGCCTTCGTGTTTGCCAGCTTGCGGCGCTGCGTCGGCCCCGGCGGTGCGCTGGGCGTCGCTGCGGCCCAATGCGGCCTGCTCGGAGGCGCTGTCCTCGTCCTCGTCCTTGTCGGGATTCGACATCGAGCTGCGGAAGCCGCGGATGGCTTCGCCGAGATCCGAGCCGATGCCTTTCAATCGCTTGGTGCCGAACAGCAGCACGACGATCAGGAGGATGATCAAAAGCTGCCAGATGCTGATGCCGCCGACTCCCATGGGTCTCTCCGTCTAGATGTCTTGTTGTAGGTCGCTTGCGCGGTGCCCCGACCCTGCGCGGGCGCTGCCCGTTCGTCGGGAGAGCGGCCGGTGCGCGTTCATGTCCGGGTGGGCGCGGATTCGCGATCATAACCGAAGCGCGATCACCCCGAAAGCGACTTGCGCTAGCCGCCACGCGCCGACGCCGAGGCGAGCGGGCGTTTACGTCGGATGACAATATGGGCGATGATGCCGGGCCGTTCGAGAGGCTCGAGGCAGAGGGTTGCGCATACATCTCATTAGCGTCGGACGGCGAATGCCGAGCTGGGTCGAGCAGGGCTATCGCGAATATGCCAAACGCCTGCCGCCCGAATGCACCCTGACGCTGGTTGAGATCGACCCGGTGCGGCGCACCAAGTCGACCTCTGTCGCGCAGGCCCGCGAGGAAGAGGGCCGCCGCATGCTCAAGGCGATTCCCAAGGGCGTGGCGGCGGTTGCGCTCGACGAGCGCGGCAAGGCCTGGAGCACGGAGATGCTGGCCACGGAGCTTGAGGCGTGGATGGGCGACGGTCGCGACCGTGCCCTGCTCGTTGGCGGCGCGGACGGCTTGGCGCCCGATTGTCTCGCGTGCTGCGAGCGCCGCTGGTCGCTGTCGCCGCTCACCTTTCCGCATCCACTGGTGCGCGTGATCCTCGCCGAGCAGGTCTATCGCGCCTGGAGTCTGACGCGGGGGCATCCCTATCATCGGGGAGGCTGAGCTGCCCGGAGGACTGGCGGCGCTTTCTTGAGTCCGTAGGCACGTACAAGGGCAGGAGCAAGGGAATGGGCGACGCTGACCCCCACATCTACCTCGCATCGCGGTCGCCTCGCCGGGCCGAGCTGCTGACTCAGATCGGCATTCGCTTTGTCCTGGCTCCGGCGGAGACCGACGAGACGCCAGGCTCCGGGGAGTCGCCGGAGGACTACGTCAGCCGGGTCGCGCTGGACAAGGCGCGCGCCGCGCGCGGCGGCCTGGGCTCTGCCGCGCCCCTACCGGTTCTGGCCGCGGATACCGCCGTGGTGCTGGGCGATCGGATTCTGGGCAAGCCGAGCGACGAAACCGACGCCGTCGCGATGCTGGAAGCCCTTTCGGGGCGTACGCATCGGGTTCTGACCGGGGTGTGTCTGGCGACCGGCCCGAAGGTGCTCTCCGCGATCAGCGCGAGCAGGGTCAGCTTCAGGCCGATCGCGGAGGAGGAGATGCGCCGCTACTGGAAGACCGGCGAGCCGCACGACAAGGCGGGAGGCTATGGGATCCAGGGCCTGGGTGCGCTCTTCGTCACGCATTTGCAGGGTAGCTACTCGGGTGTCATGGGGCTGCCGCTCTACGAGACGGGACAGCTCCTCGAGCGTGCGGGGATCCGCCTCATTGCGGCTAGCGATCCGGTGACTTGACGGTGCCGTCGGCGATCGGCAGTGGCCAGGAAGCTTCGCCGCCGCGGGGCGGCTCGATTCGGCGCGCCCACGGGGCGGGCGAATGGCTCGGCAAGCATCCAATGCCGGGCTGTCCACGACCTGGACGGGAAAGGCAATCGTTCGGCGGTTCCCCGAGGCCGCGTCGCCGGACGCTGCTTCGTCCCACGCTGATCGCTCGGAAACTCTAATGATAACTATCGAGTCCATGATCCTGTGAGCGAAGAGATCCTAATCAATGTAACGCCCCCCGAGACGCGGGTCGCCGTGGTCGAGAATGGCGTGGTGCAGGAGATCATCATCGAGCGCGCCGAGCGCTGCGGTCTGGTCGGCAACATCTACAAGGGACGCATCTGCCGCGTGCTGCCGGGGATGCAGGCCGCCTTCGTCGACATCGGTCTGGAGCGCGCCGCCTTTCTGCATGCCTCGGACATCATCGGACCCCAGGGTGAGCCGCGCGGCGACCAGATCCACGAGCTGGTCCACGAGGGCGACATGATCGTCGTCCAGGTCGTCAAGGATCCGCTCGGGACCAAGGGTGCACGCCTGACGACCAACATTTCCATCGCCTCGCGCTATCTGGTCTGCATGCCCGCGCTGGGCAGCACCGGCGTCTCCCAGAAGATCGAGGACGAGGAAGAGCGCCGCCGCCTGCGCGAGGTCCTGCAGCAGTACGTCGAAGGCCACGAGGGGGAGGGCGGATTTATCGCCCGGACCGCCGCCGAGGGGGTCTCCGAAGATGCCCTGCTGAAGGACATCGCCTTCCTCGCCAAGCTGTGGCTGGGCGTCAAGGATCGCTGTTCCGTCGTCAGCACCGTTGGCCTCATCCATGATGACCTGGCGCTCGCGCTGCGGGCCCTGCGCGATCTGGTAACGCCCGAGGTCGAGCGGATTCGCATCGACTCGCGCGCCATGGTCGACAAGGCTGCACACTTCGCCGCCAAGTACATCCCGGAGATCCAGGGCCGCATCGAGTACTATCAGGGCGAGCGTCCCTTGTTCGACCTCTACGGCGTCGAGGACGAGATCAAGAAGGCGCTCCAGCGCAAGGTCAGCCTCAAGTCCGGCGGTCATCTGGTCATCGACCAGACCGAAGCCATGACCACCATCGACGTCAATACGGGCGCCTTTGTCGGACACCGCAACCTCGAGGAGACCATCTTCAAGACCAACCTCGAGGCGGCCCAGGCGATTTGCCGTCAGCTGCGCCTGCGCAACCTCGGCGGCATCATCATCATCGATTTCATCGACATGACCGAGGACGAGCACAAGCGCCAGGTGCTGCGTGCCCTCGAGAAGTGCCTCGCGCGCGATCACGCCAAGACCCACATCACCGAGGTCTCCTCGCTGGGGCTGGTGGAGATGACCCGCAAGCGCACCCGCGAATCCCTGGAGCACGTGCTCTGCGAGCCCTGTCCCTGCTGCGGGGGCCGCGGCTCCATCAAGACCGCCGAGACGACCTGCTACGAGATCTTCCGCGAGATCCTGCGCGAATCCCGCCAGTTCGAGGTCGAGACCCTGCTGGTGCTCGCCTCGCAAGAGGTGGTCGACCGGCTCGTCGACGAGGAATCCGCCCACCTGGCCGAGCTCGAGGAGTTCATCGGCCGGCCGATCCGCCTGCAGGCCGAGGCGCTCTATACCCAGGAGCAGTACGACGTGGTGCTGATCTGACCGTCGAAACGAATCGCAATGGCGAAAGGACGCGAAGAGAACAAGGGATTTGCCGATGCATGCTCGGCTGACGATGGCCTTCTCGGCGGAAAGTGAATGACGCCAGCACACCCGAAGTCTCGATCCCCTCGGCGCTAAGCTGCTTCAATTCCACTGCCCACTGCCCACTGCCCACTGCCCACTGCCCACTGCCCACTGCCCACTGCCCACTGCCCACTGCCCACTGCCAATCGCCGAGGCCTCCCCTTGTTCTCGGTCAGCCTCAGCGTCACCTCTGAGCATGACGTTCTCGATCCTGCCGGGAATGGTCGAGAATAGAGGACCCCCAGGCTAGCAGCCGAGCGCTTCCACCCCATGCTCCTTCTGAAACGCCTTTCGGCGCATAGCTTCCGATTCGGCTTCGGCCTCCTGATTCTCGCTGCGCTTCTGGTCAGCCTGCTCACGCTGATTCAGCCCCTCGCCAATCAATTTCGTGACGAGGTTGCGCAGCTCCTGAGCGAGCGGCTGGGCTACCAGGTCTCGATCGGCGTCATGCGGTTGAGCACGAGCGGCTTCGAGCCGCGCGTGACGCTCGAGCGCGTGCGCCTGTCGAAGCCCGGCGGCGAGCTGGCCTTGAGCCTCAAGGCCATGGAGCTGGACCTGAATTTGCCCGCGAGCTTTCGCAGCCGAGCGCCTCAGTTCGATGCCTTGACGCTAATCGGGGCGCGGCTCGTGGTCGAGCGGCTAGCGGACGGGCGCTGGCGGATTCTCGGCTTGGGGGGGCTGCGCAGCGACGATCCCAAGGCCTTGGAGCTGTTTCTGCGCCAAGGGCGGCTGAATCTTGCGGACAGCGAGGTGGTCTACGTCGATCATCTAGCCGGGGCCAAGCTGGTGCGGCTGATTGGCCTGAGGCTGAGTCTGGAGAATTCCGGGCGCCGTCATCGGCTGCGCGTCGGCGCGCGCCTGATCCCGCCAGATCCCATCCTTTCCGAGCCGTCCGGGCCTCCTGGCGCGGCGGAAGCGAGCCGGTCCGAAGGGGATCGGATCGAGGTGATCGCGAATCTCGATGGGCCGGCCGAGGATCCTCGGGCTTGGCGCGGCCGGGTCTACGCCAAGCTGGATGTCGCGGACGCCGGCATGCTGCTGCCGTCGCACCGTCTCGACATTGGCCCCTTGGAGACCCGGGGACTCGTCCTGGAATCCTGGGCGCGGCTCGAGGCCGGCCTGCCGGATCAGGTGCTGGTCGGCGTCGCCCTGTCCGGCTTGGAGGCCACCTTGCCGCCGTTCTTGTCGGCTGGGGACGAGACTGGCGGCGCCTCGCGGCCGCTTTCCGTGAGTCGGCTGAAGGCCTGGGCGCGCCTGCGTCATCAGGCCTCCGGTTGGCAGCTGCAGCTGGCCGTGAAGGAGGCCGAGCTGGCAGGCGCCGCCTTCTCCGGCTTGAATGTCGACGCGCGGTTGACACCTGCCTGGCAGCTCGCCGGCTTGGGCGCCACGGCAGCTGAGCTGGATCTGGCCCAGGTGGCGCGGGCGCTGGCCTCCTCGCCTTGGGAGCCGCCCGGGCCGGTCCGTCAGCTGCTGGACCGCAAGCCGCGCGGCCTGGCGCGCGAGCTGGCCCTTGGGGCGGCGCCTTCCGGCGCTGGGGACGGACCCTGGGCCTGGCGCTGGCGCTTGTCGACCGAGGTTGCAGGTCTGGCGCTGGACCAAAGCGGCTCGATCCCGGGCTTCGAGGGGCTTGATGCGCGCGTAACGGCCGACGATGGCGGGGGTGAGATCCAGCTCGGCGCGCGGCAGATGACCCTGGATCTCAATCCGGTGTTCACCCTCCCGATTCCCCTGAGCCGGCTCGACGGGCAGCTCCTTTGGCATCAGGACCCGGCTGCCGGCTGGCACCTGGAGGCGCGCGACATCCTCGTGGAGAACAGAGATCTGCATGGCAGCGCGCGCCTCAGTCTCGATCTGCCGAGCGATGGCGCCAGTCCCTTCCTCGACCTGCGTGCCAACTTCCGGGATGCGGACGCCAGCCAGACGCGCCGCTACCTTCCAGCGGGTATTCTGGTGCCTGAGCTGGTGGACTGGCTCGAGGGGGCAATTCGCGGTGGCCGCGTGACCCAGGGCGACGCCATCTTTCGCGGCCGACTGGCCGATTATCCCTTTCGCGCCAATCAGGGGCGTTTCGAGCTCCTGCTGAGGTTCCAGGACCTGCTGCTCGATTATCAAGATGGCTGGCCGCCGATCGACTCGGCGACGGGATCGCTGCGCTTCCTCAACGAGGGGTTGAGCATCCGGGTCGATGGGGGCCGGATCTACGACAGCGCCTTTTCCAACGGGCGCGCCGATATCCCCGAGCTCTGGGGCGTCCAGTCCATGCGCATCCATGGCGAAGCTCAAGGCCCCTTCAGTGATGGCAGGCGCGTGCTGAGCGAGAGCCCGCTCGCCGCCGACCTCGGGCAGCTCGCCAAGGCGCTGGAGGTTACGGGCGAATCTCGGCTTGTCCTGGACATCGATCTGCCCTTCGTCAAGGGCCGTGGCATCGGCGTCGCGGGGCGTTTGGACTGGCCCGGCGCGGCGACCCTGGCCGTCGCCGACACACCGCTCGAGCTTTCGGATCTGACCGGCGAGGTGCGCTTCACCGATCAGGGGCTGAGCGCGGATGACCTCGGCGCCAAGCTCTTCGGGCGCGCCCTGAAGCTTCGCATCGCGACCCAGGGTGCCGGGGATCCGCAGACGTCGCTCACCCGCATCGAGGCGCGCGCCGAGTCGCCGGTCAAGTCGCTTGCCGAGAGGTTTCCGTCGCCGATGTGGAGGCTCGCCGATGGCCGGCTCGACTGGCGGCTGGCAGTCGATTTCCGCAATCTTGACGTCAAGAAGCCCAATCTTCCGCTGGATTTCCGGTTGTCGTCCGACCTGCGCGGCCTGTCGCTCGACCTGCCCAAGCCGCTCGGCAAGTCCGCCAAGGCCGCGCGCGAGCTGGAGCTGGAGGGCGCCTTGATCCCAGGCCGCTCATTGACGCTCGTCGGGCACTTGGGTGAGCTGGGAGGCAATTTCCGCTTCGATCTGGCTAAGCCGCGCGCGCGGCTCGCGGGAGGGCGGCTCAGGCTGGGCGCAAGGTCGGCGCCGGCGCCGACCGCGTCCGATCTGGTGCTCGACGGGTCGGTGTCGGCGCTCGACCTGGACGCTTGGATCAAGTGGGCGGATGCTCAGGAGGCTGACGCCGGGCCTGGTGTGGCCGGGGCTGCCTTCCGTCTCGACCTGGAGGCCGGCGAGCTTGGGCTCGCCGGCCTGGGGCTGAAGGGCGCCCGCCTGGGACTGGAGCCGGAGGGCGGCGGCTGGCAGGTCCGCTTGAGCGCGGTCGGGCTGAGCGGGCGAATCGAGGTGCCGCCCAAGGGTGACGGGCGTCCGCTGGGGCTGAGCTTCGCGAGCCTGGACCTCGAGGCCCTGCGAGGCGCGGCGAAGGCCTCCGACAAGCCAGCTGAGGTGCGCATGGAAAAGCTGCCCTCGCTGGATGTGCGGGTCGCCGAGCTGCGCTGGGGCAAGGCCTTGCTGGGCTCTCTGGACCTGAGTCTGCGCAATGAGCTGTCGGCTAGCAATGGGGCGTCGCGTCTCAGTGTCCCGAAGATCGAGCTCGCCGGGCCAGGGCTGCTCGCCCTGCGGGGCGAGGGCGGTTGGGAGCCAGGTGTCGAGCGTGGGCGAAGTCGCGTGGATCTCCACATCGAGACCCCAGATCTCGGGCGTCTGCTGACCGAGCTGACCGACCGGAAGCTCCTGGAGGCCGTCGACGCCTCGGCCCAGGTGAGCCTGAGCTGGCCGGGACCGCCGACGGATTTCGCGCTGCCCTTCGCCGCCGGGTCCATCGGTCTGGAGGTCGGCAAGGGCCGCTTCCTGGAAGTCGAGCCGGGCGTCGGCAGACTGCTCGGCTTCTTGAACTTCAGTGCCCTGGGGCGTCGGCTCGCGCTTGATTTCAGCGATCTATACGGGCAGGGCCTGGCGTTCGAGCAGGTGACGGGAAAGGTGGCGATCGATCGGGGAAAGGCCAGGTTCGAGGGTTTCGTGATCGATGGCCCGGCCGGCAAGGTCATGGTCGCCGGCTCGACGGATCTGCGCTCCGAGCAGTTCGATCAGACCGTAACCGTGGAGCCCAAGCTCGGCTCGAGCGTCGCCCTGGCCAGCGCGGTCGCGGGCGGACCCGTGGTGGGCGCGGCCGTCTACCTGGTCGACCGCGTGGCGGGCAACCCGATCAATCGCCTGGCGCGCTACCAGTACAAGGTCAGTGGACCCTGGGGACAGCCCGAGCTGACACGGGTCGGCTGGGAGCCCTTGGTCAACCGGGGGGTGCTGGCGCCTCAGCAGGGCGCGAGCCGAGACGAGGGGGGCGCTCGGCCGAGGCGCGAGACCAATCACTTTCTGGACATCGAATGAGGCTGCCGGGGAGGCGCTGGCTCGATGCCATCCTGACAGATCCGCCGACGCGCCTGTCGAGACCCCGAGTTCCTGTGCTGGTCGAAGTGGTGGTATGGTTACAACAGAGCGAGCAGGGAAGCCGGCGCCATGCGTCCTTCGTTCTTGCTGGCCAGGCAGGCGCGAGCCGCGTCGAGACGGCGTCCCATTCATGAAGAAGGCCGCCCCCTGGCGCCGCTACCGTCGGCATGATCCCATGAATTGGAAACTGCGCGAGCTGCAGCTAGGCCCGCGCTGCACTCACTGAGCATCATGAAAGAAAAGTACAAGGTCGGCGCGGTCCAGATGGCGACCGGGCCAAACGTGAGCGCGAATCTCTTCGAGGCCGAGCGCCTCATCAAGGAGGCTGTGGAAGACGGTGCGCGCCTGGTCGTCCTCCCCGAGAACTTTGCCTTCATGGGCAAGGAAGACTCCGATCAGCTCGCGGTCAGAGAGGCCGATGGCGACGGTCCCCTGCAGTCCTTTCTGGCGCGCGTGGCCAAGCAGCATGGCGCCTGGCTGGTCGGCGGGACCATTCCCATGGTGGCCAGCGACCCGGAGAAGGTCCGCTCCGCCTGCCTGGTCTTCGACGACCAGGGCCAGCGGGTCGCGCGCTACGACAAGATCCATCTGTTCGACGTCAACCTGCCCGGGGTGGACGAGCGCTACCGCGAGTCGGCCATCATCGAGGCCGGCGATGCGATGGTCGTCGTCGACAGCCCCTTCGGCCGGCTCGGGATCGCCGTCTGCTACGATCTGCGCTTCCCCGAGATGTTTCGCCAGATGCTGGATAGCGGGGTCGAGATCCTCGCGATCCCCTCGGCCTTCACCGCCATCACCGGCAAGGCCCACTGGGAGCCGCTGGTGCGCTCGCGCGCCATCGAGAATCTGGCCTATGTCGTCGCCGCGGCTCAGGGCGGCTTTCACCTCAACGGGCGGGAGACGCATGGACATAGCATGGTCGTGGATCCCTGGGGAACCATCCTGGCGCAGGTGCCGCGCGGCAGTGGCTACGTCTGCTCGTCGCTCGACCGGGAGTTCCAGGATTCGGTGCGTCGCAGCTTCCCGACCATCCACCACCGTCGTTTGAAATGCGGTGTCTGAGGCCGCAGTCTTCAGTCAACACGATCATTAGGCTAGCTATCAGAGCTGACGCTTATCATTCCGCCGAGCACTCAGACGTTCACCATGACTGATCCCATCGCTATCGCCCGCGACAGTATCCTGGCACCGGCCGGCCTGGCCGAGTCGGATCTCGACCGCCTGCTCGGGACCCTGACCAGTGCCTCCATCGACGCGGCGGACATCTACTTCCAATACAGCCGGCTGCAATCCTGGGTGCTCGAGGACGGTATCCTCAAGGACGGCAGCTTCAGCATCGAGCAAGGGGCCGGGCTGCGCGCCGTGAGCGGCGAGAAGACCGGCTTCGCCTATTCGGACGAGCTGCATTTTCCCGCGTTGGCGCAAGCCGCCGAGGCGGCGCGCGCCATCGCACGCAGCGGTCAGGAGGCTCGCGTCCAAGTCGGCAAGGCGCCGATGGAGCGCCGCCTCTACGACCCGCTGAACCCGATCGAAAGCCTGCCCGATCAGGACAAGGTCGCGCTCCTGCAGCGCGTGGACGCCGAGGCGCGACGCCAGGATCCGCGCGTGCGGGAAGTCGTCGCCAGCCTGGTCGCGGTGCAGGACACCGTCATGGTGCTCGCGGACGACGGCACCCTAGCCGCGGACGTGCGGCCGCTGGTGCGTATGAGCGTGAGCGTGATCGCGGAAGACAATGGCCGTCGTGAGCAAGGCGCCAGCGGTGGCGGGGCCCGAGCCGATCTGGGCTATTTCCTGCTGGAAGACCGTGCCCTCGGCTTCGCCCGCGAGGCCGTGCGGCTCGCGCTCACCAACCTCGAGGCGGTGGATGCGCCGGCCGGCAGCATGACCGTCGTTCTGGGCGCCGGCTGGCCGGGCGTGCTGCTCCACGAGGCCGTCGGACACGGGCTCGAGGGCGACTTCAACCGCAAGGGCAGCTCGGCCTTCGCCGGCCGCATCGGCGAGCGGGTCGCCGCCAAGGGCGTGACCGTGGTCGATGACGGCACCTTGCCGGGGCGTCGCGGCTCCCTGAACATGGATGACGAGGGCACGCCGACCCAGAACACCACCCTGATCGAGGACGGCATCCTGCGCGGCTACATGCAGGACAAGCTCAACGCCCGTCTGACCGGCTCCAAGCCCACTGGCAACGGACGGCGCGAGTCCTACGCACACCTGCCCATGCCGCGGATGACCAACACCTATATGCTCGCGGGCGAGCGCGATCCGGAAGAGATTATCGCCTCGGTCGATAAGGGGCTCTACGCCGTCAATTTCGGCGGCGGCCAGGTCGATATTACCTCCGGCAAGTTCGTCTTCTCCGCCAGCGAGGCCTACATCATCGAGAAGGGTCAGCTCGGCCGTCCGGTCAAGGGCGCGACCCTGATCGGCAACGGGCCAGACGTGCTCACCCGCGTCAGCATGATCGGCAACGACCTCAAGCTCGATGAAGGTGTCGGCACCTGTGGTAAGGAAGGGCAGAGCGTTCCTGTCGGCGTCGGGCAGCCCACCCTGAAGATCGACTCCCTGACCGTCGGCGGAACCAGCAAGTGAGCTGCCGCGCGCCCTTCCGTAGCGAGAGCCGGAGGCGCACGAGAGGACAATCCACCTGACACCTGACACCTGACACCTGACACCCGGACCCCATGCCTACCGCGACCATCGAAAACACCGAGGAGCGCCTGGCGCGCCTGCAAGAGACTATCGACGACCTGCTCAAGGAGGCCAAGCGTCAGGGCGCGAGCGCGGCGGAAGCCTCGGTCGGCAGCAGCTCCGGGCTGGAGGTGACCGTGCGCCTCGGCGAGGTCGAGACCGTCGAGCACACCCGTGACAACGGGCTCGGCGTGACGGTCTATTTCGGTCACCGCAAGGGCTCGGCCAGCACCTCCGACCTGAGTCCGGCCGCTGTGCGCGACGCGGTCCAGGCCGCTTGCGCCATCGCCCAGCACACCCAGGAAGACCGCTGCGCCCATCTGGCCGATCCCGATCTCTTGGCGACCGAGGTCCCTGATCTCGATCTCTGCCACCCCTGGGCGATCGAAGTCGAGGAGGCGATCCAGCTCGCCGTGGCCTGCGAAGACGCGGCGCGTGGCTTTGATCCGCGCATCGTCAACTCCGAAGGCGCGAGCCTGTCGACCGGCTTTGGCATCCATGTCGCCGGCAACAGCAACGGCTTCATGGGCGGCTATCCAACCACGCGTCACAGTCTCAACTGCGCAGTCATCGGCCAGGAAGCGGACATGATGCAGCGCGACTACTGGTGGACCACCGCGCGCGCCGCCTCCGACCTGGATTCGGCGCGCTCGGTCGGCGAGCGTGCCGCCGAGCGAACCGTCTCGCGCCTCGGCGGGCGTCGCCTGGGCACCTGCGAGGCGCCCGTGCTCTTTCGCGCAGAGGTTGCGACCGGGCTGCTGCGGAGCCTGGTCTCCGCCATCAACGGCAGCAGCATCTACCGCCGCTCCAGCTTCCTGCTCGATCAGGTTGGCGAGCGCATCTTCCCCGACTTCGTGCGCATCTATGAAGAGCCTCACCTGCTGCGCGGGCTTGCGAGCGCTCCCTACGACGGCGACGGCGTCGCCACTCGCCCCAAGGATCTGGTGACCGAGGGCGTGCTCCAGACCTATGTGCTGGACGCCTACTCGGGGTGTCGTCTGGGCTTGCCCACCACGGGCAATGCTGGAGGTGTGCGCAACCTGCGCATCGAGATGGGCGACAAGGACCGCCAGGCCATGCTCCGCGAGCTGGGCACGGGTCTGCTGGTCACAGAGCTCATGGGGCACGGCGTCAACGCCGTCACCGGCGACTATTCGCGCGGCGCCTCGGGCTTCTGGGTGGAGAATGGCGAGATCCAGTACCCGGTCGAGGAGATCACCATCGCGGGCAATCTCAAGAAGATGTTTGCGGGGCTGGTCGCCGTGGGCAACGATTGCGACTTCCCCGGCAGCACTCGCACCGGCTCCTGGCTCATCGACCGCATGACCATCGCCGGGGAGTAGGCTTAGAGCCGCCAGCCGCGTGGGAGCGCCGCCCCGGCGCGACGAGGCCTGCTCCGAACGTCCCAGTCCAGGTGCGTCGCCGCTACGAGGCTCACGCCAAGCGCCATCGCGGATCCTGCCGGGCAGCAGGGCATCGATGGCTCTACAATAGGTGGCCTTTTCTCAGCCCGCCCAGAGCCCTCCGATGAGCGAAATCGTCCTGATCAACGTCACGGGTGAGGACAGGCCCGGTATTACCGCGGCCCTCACCAAGATCCTCGCCCGGTTCCACGTTCCCATCCTCGACATCGGTCAGTCGACCATCCACAACGCCCTCGCACTCGGTCTGCTCGTCGAGCTGCCGCGCGAGGGCGGCGACTGCGGCGTCTTTCGCGAGCTGCTCTTCTGCGCCCACGGAATGGGCCTGGATATCCGCTTCACGCCGATCGACGCGGACGACTACGAGGGCTGGGTGCTCGATCAGGGCCAGCCGAGACACATCCTCACGCTCCTTGGGCGCGAGATCGACGCCGAGCACATCGCCCGGGTCTCCACGGCCGTCGCCGAGCGTGGCCTCAATGTCGACCGCATCGTTCGCCTGACCGGGCGGATCTCCCGCCGCGAAGAGCGCCCACACCCGCTCGCCTCGGTCGAGCTCTCGGTGCGCGGTGCCGTCGACGAGCTGGCCGAGCTGCACGCCGCGCTCCTGGCGCTGGGGCAGAGCATGGATGTCGACGTCTCCGTTCAGGAGGACGACATCTTCCGGCGCAACCGTCGTTTGGTCTGCTTCGACATGGACTCGACCCTGATCCAGACCGAGGTCATCGACGAGCTGGCCGCGGTCGCCGGGGTGGGAGATCAGGTCGCGGCCATCACCGAGCTCGCCATGCGCGGCGAGCTGGACTTCCAGGAGAGCTTCCGCCGCCGCATGGCCCTGTTGGAGGGCCTCGACGAATCCGTCCTCGCCGGCATCGTCGAGCGTCTGCCCATCACCGAGGGCGCGGACCGGCTCATCGCCAGCCTCAAGCAGCTCGGCTACAAGGTCGCCATCCTCTCCGGCGGCTTCACCTACTTCGCCGAGCACCTGCAGCGCCGCTTCGGGGTGGACTACGTCTATGCCAACCGGCTCGAGTTCCAGGACGGCAGGCTCACAGGTCAGGTTTCCGGCGATATCATCGACGGCAAGCGCAAGGCCGAGCTGCTGCGCGAGATCGCCGCGCGCGAGGGCATTCGGCTCGAGCAGGTCATCGCCGTCGGCGATGGCGCCAACGACCTCCCCATGCTCTCCATCGCCGGCCTCGGCATTGCCTTCCATGCCAAGCCCATCGTCACCCAGCAGGCGCGCCACGCCATCGCCAACGTCGGGCTGGACGGTATCCTCTACCTGCTCGGCATGCGGGACCGGGATGTCGAGAGCCTCCAGCTTCCAGCTCCCAGCACCCAGCGCTCGGCCTGACGAAGCGCGCTTTCACCGTCTCCGGAGGCCAGCAAGACATTGCGCCCTTCTGGGGCGCATTGTCTCGTAGCGCTGGCGGCTGGCGGCTGGCGGCTGGCGGCTGGCGGCTGGCGGCTGGCGGCTGGCGGCTTACCCCCCGCTTGCCGGAATCGAGAAGGTCCAGAAGTTGACGATCAGGTGCGTGAGGATGCTCGCGAAGTAGCCGAGCGCGATGTACTTGGTCCAGCGCAGGTGCTCGAAGAAGGTGTAGATGCCGCGCGTCTGACCCATGAGCGCGACGCCCGCCGCCGAGCCGATGGAGAGCAGGCTGCCGCCGACGCCTGCGGTCAGGGTGACCAAGAGCCATTGGCCCTGCGACATGTCCGGATTCATGGTGAGGACGGCGAACATCACCGGGATGTTGTCGACGATGGCCGAGAGGATGCCGACCAGGGTATTGGCCGCGGTGGCGCCCAGGTCGACATAGGCCAGCTCGGAGACCAGCCCGAGGTAGCCGATGAATCCCAGTCCGCCGACGCAGAGCACGACGCCGTAGAAGAAGAGCAGGGTGTCCCACTCGGCGCGGGCGATCTTATTGAAGATGTCGAAGGGCATGGTGTCCTCGACAGCGCCCGCCTTGACGGTGGCGAGCTCCCCGGTTCGGCCCAGGTAGTAGCCGAAGATCTTCAGATAGGCCAGGCCGGTCATCATGCCGAGCACCGGCGGCAGATGCAGGAAGTTGTGCACGCACACGGCGGTGGTGATGGTGGCGAGGAAGAGCAGCACGATACGCCGCGCCCCGCGCTTCATGTGGACGTCCTCTTCTTGCGGCGGCGGGGTCTCGTCCGGGACGGCGCGGTACATGAAATAGGCCGGGACCACATAGTTCACCAGCGATGGGAGAAACAGCAGGAAGAAGGTCTGGAAGTCGATGACGCCCTTCTGCCACACCATCAGCGTGGTGATGTCGCCGAAGGGGCTGAAGGCCCCGCCCGCGTTCGCGGCTACGACGATATTGATGCAGCCGAGCGCGACGAAGCGCCTGCTCTCCGCGCCGACGGCCATCACCACGGCGCACATGAGGAGTGCCGTGGTCAGGTTGTCCGCCACGGGCGAGATGAAGAAGGCCAGGAAGCCGGTTATCCAGAACAGCTTGCGGTAGCCGTAGCCGCTGCGCACCAGCCAGACACGCAGAGCCTCGAAGACGTTGCGCTCTTCCATGGCGTTGATGTAGGTCATGGCCGCGAGCAGGAAGAGGAAGAGCTCGGCGAACTCCAGGATGTTGTGACGCACGGCCTCGCCGACCGCCTTGGAGTCGCCGTGGTGCGTCGTGTAAAAGAGGGCGATGAGAATCCAGATGATGCCTGCCGCCAGCACGACCGGCTTCGACTTGCGGAGGTGCGTAAACTCCTCCGTCATGACCAGTCCGTAGGCAATGACGAAGATGATGATGGCGGTATAGCCCACCCATGTCGTGGTGAGGTCGAGGTGGTTGGCGCCGACCGATGCGAGGGCCAGGCCGGGGAGCAGCAGCGCGGAGAATGCGACGAGCAGTCGGGTGAGTGAGCGATTGCGCGCGGTTGGCATCAGGCCTCCCGTTGGTGACTGATTCGAGACGAGTGGAAACGGATCGCGATGGATTCTCGCGGCGCTATTGTGCCGTGAAAGCCTTGGCGCGGCACCTGAAAGGCATATTCGGTATAGGGTTGGCTGGGGGGCAAGGCAGGCTGCAGCCCAAGTGACGCATGCATCCTGTCGCCTCCGGCTGGCGTTTGAAAAGTCGGTCAGGATCACAATGTCCAGGTTTTGAAAAGATTCTCTCGGCCCGTCGACCCGGCCGAGATCCTGCCCGGACGCAGATCAATGACTGGAATTCTCATCATTGGCGCGACCAGCGGCATCGGCCGCGCCCTGACCGAGACGCTCTCCGAGCGTCATGAAATCTGGACGGCCTCGCGCTCGTCCGCCGATGCCTCAGACGAGCGGCATATCCACTGGGATGCGACGGCAGGACCCTTTCCGGACGAGGCCCTGCCGGAGGCGCTCAGCGGTCTGGTCTACTGTCCGGGGAGTATCCGTCTCGCCCCCTTCGGACGTCTGAGCGACGCCGCCTTCCGCGAGGACTTCGAGCTGAATCTGCTCGGCGCCGTGCGGGCCATCCGGGCCGCGCTGCCCGCGCTCAAGGCCGGGGGAGACGCGAGCATCCTGCTCTTCTCGACGGTTGCGGTGTCCCTCGGGATGCCGATGCATGCCTCCATCGCGGCGGCCAAGGGCGCGGTCGAGGGCCTGACCCGCTCCCTCGCGGCCGAGCTTGCGCCCGGCATTCGCGTCAACGCCATCGCGCCCTCCCTGACGCAGACCCCGCTCGCCGCCAGTCTGCTGAAGACGGATCGCCAGCGGCAAGGGGCGGCGGAGCGCCATCCGCTCGGTCGTGTCGGGAGGCCCGAGGACATCGCCGCGACGGCCGCCTTTCTCCTCTCGCCCGAGTCGAGCTGGATGACCGGACAAGTCCTGCGGCCTGACGGCGGCATGAGCAGCCTGCGCCGCTTCGGCTGAGCACGGCTATCCGCCGGCCCAGGCTGGGGCCGGCTCCCTGACCGGATTCCGCCCATGTCGTTAGAGACACCCATTCAGCTGGTCTGGCTGAAGCGCGACTTGCGCACCCATGACCATGAGCCCCTGGCCCGGGCGGCCGAGGCGGGACCCGTGCTGCCCCTCTATATCGTCGAGCCGGAGCTGTGGCGGCAGCCGGATATGGCGCTGCGCCATTGGGCGTTCATCCGCGAATGCCTGGTCGAGCTTGGCGACGCACTCGCCGCGCTCGGTCAGCCCTTGGTCGTGCGTCAGGGTAAGGCCGTCGAGGTGCTGCGCGCGCTGATTCGGCATCACCCAGTCGCCGCCGTTTGGTCCCACGCTGAGACGGGCAACGGCTGGACTTTCGCCCGTGACCGCGCGGTCGCTGCCTACCTGAGGGAGGCCGGGATCCCCTGGCACGAGGCGCGTCAGCACGGGGTGGTGCGCGGACGGCTCGACCGCAACCTCTGGTCCAGGCAGTGGGAGGCCCTGATGCGCCAGGCCTGCTGCAAGCCGCCCGAACGGCTGACGAGGATTTTGGGTGTGGACCCTGGCGTGATCCCGGAGCGGCCCGACGCGAGCCTGGCCGAGGACCCCTGTCCAGGCCGGCAGCCCGGCGGACGCAAGGCCGGTGAGGCCGTGCTGAGGAGCTTTCTGCGCCAGCGCGGCGGGCGCTATCACCAGCAGATATCCAGCCCGCTGACGGCCTTCGACGGCTGCTCGCGCCTGAGTCCCTACCTAGCCTACGGGGCCTTGTCGATGCGTGAGGTCGTGCAGGTGACACGGCGCCGTCGCGCCCAGGTCAAGGCCGAGCCCTCCCGGGTGCCCTGGGGGCGTGCCCTCGACGCCTTCGAGGGGCGGCTTCATTGGCACTGCCACTTCATCCAGAAGCTGGAGAGCGAGCCGCGCATCGAGTTCGAGAACCTGCAGCGCGCCATGGATGGCCTGCGCGATCCCCGGCCGGATCCGGAGCGGCTGGCGGCCTGGGCCGAGGGCGAGACGGGCTGGCCCCTGGTCGACGCCTGCATGCGTGCCCTGATCACCACCGGCTGGATCAACTTCCGCATGCGCGCCATGCTGATGTCGGTCGCGAGCTACCACTACTGGCTGCACTGGCGCGAGCCGGCGCTGCACCTGGCGCGGCTCTTCGTCGATTACGAGCCGGGCATCCACTACAGCCAGGCGCAGATGCAGTCCGGCGTCACAGGCATCAATGCCATGCGGATCTACAACCCGGTGAAGCAGTCGCAGGATCAGGACCCCGAGGGCCGCTTCATTCGCGAGTGGGTCCCGGAGCTGCGGAGGGTCCCCGTCGACTGGATCCACACCCCCTGGCGGATGCCGGCCGAGGTGCAAGCGGCCGCCGGCTGCCGGATCGGCGCGGACTACCCGGCGCCCCTGGTCGATCACGAGGCCGCGGCGCGGCAGGCGCGCCAGCGTCTCCAGGCCAAACGGCGCGAGGCGGGCGCGCGCGAGGAGGGGCGGCGCATCTACGCGCGTCATGGTAGCCGCAAGCGCGGGGCGCGACGCTCGGCCGCCGCGTCTCCGCAGACGGAGATGCCGCTCTGATGGCGCATGCCAAGCCGCACCTCCCCATCAAGGTCTGTGTCCTTTGTGGGCGTCCCTTCGCCTGGCAGCGCAAGTGGGCACGCGACTGGGAGTCCGTGCGCTATTGCTCCGAGCGCTGCCGTCGGGCACGGAGCGCGGCGGGGTGAGCCTGCGCCATCTCACTCCTGGTACTGGGCGACCAGCTGGATCTCGGCTCGCCTGTCCTAGCCGACGGACCTTGGGCCGACGACTGCGTCTGGATGGCCGAGGTAGCTGAGGAGTCGACCAAGGTCTGGTCGCACAAGGCGCGGATCGCGCTCTTTCTCTCCGCCATGCGCCACTTCGCGGAAAGGCTGCGCGAGCGCGGCTGGCAGGTCGATTACCAGGCCCTCGAGAGGCACGCGCACCCGGATCTCGGTGCCGCGCTGAGAGCCGCGATCGAGCGGCACCAACCCCAGAGCGTCCGGATGGTCGAGGCCGGCGAGTATGGCGTCGCCCGCATCGTCGAGCATGCCTGCGCCGAGATGCGCGTCCCCCTGCGGATCCTCGACGACAGCCACTTCCTGACGACGCATGCCGACTTCGACCGCTGGCAGAGCGGCCGCAAGCAATGGGTGATGGAGCACTTCTATCGCGAGATGCGGCGCAAGTCCGGCTATCTGACGGCGTCCGGCGAGCCTGTCGGCGGCGAGTGGAATCTGGACAAGCAGAACAGGCGTGCCTTTCCCAAATCAGGTCCAGGCATCCTGCCCGGGCGTTGCGGCTTCCCGCCGGATACCCTGACGCGCCAGGTCTTGGAGCTTGTCGAGAGGCGCTTCGCGGACCACCCGGGCGATCTTGACGCCTTCGCTTGGCCAGTCACGCGCGAGCAGGCCCTGGAGGCGCTCGCTGACTTCATCGACCTGCGTCTCCCTGGTTTTGGCGACTACCAGGACGCCATGTGGGTCGGCGAGTCCTGGCTCTACCATTCGCAGCTCGCGGCCGCGCTCAACCTGAAGCTGCTCGACCCGCGTGAGGTCTTGGACGCCGCCGTTGCGGCCTTCGACGCGGGCCGGGCGCCGCTCAACGCCGTGGAGGGCTTCGTCCGCCAGATCCTCGGCTGGCGCGAGTACGTTCGGCACCTCTACTGGGCGAGCATGCCGGGTCTGCTGGATGAGAATGCCCTGGATGCCCATCAGCCCTTGCCGGGCTTCTACTGGACGGGCGAGACCGAGATGGTCTGCCTGCGCGAGGCGCTCGGCCAGACGCTCCGTACCGGCTATGCCCATCACATCCAGCGCCTCATGGTCACCGGACTCTGCGGGCTGCTGCTGGGCGTCGAGCCGCGCCAGATGCACGCCTGGTACCTGGCCGTCTATGTCGACGCGGTCGAGTGGGTGGAGGCACCGAATACCCTAGGCATGTCCCAATTCGCGGACGGCGGCCGGCTCGGCACCAAGCCCTATGTGGCGAGCGGGCGCTATATCCAGCGCATGTCCAACTATTGCGGCACCTGCCACTTTGAAGGTGCTGGTGATGTTGACGCTCGATTCCGGAGGTTCTGACGCTTCTGCGCTGGCGGTTCTGACTTGCCGACTTCGTCCCTGCCAATTGCTTTTCTGATGGTTCTGACTTATCGACGAGTCGCTGCGGGTAGGGAAAAGTTGCAGTCAGATCGCCTTGGTCGAGCCCTCGTTGAGGTCTAGCTCGCGGAGTAAACCCCTTCGACACTCATGCGAGCACTATCGGCGTTACGACCGGCTGCCTCCCAAAGTCGCGGCCGCGAGGTTGCTCCCCAAGTTCCGGCCGGCGGGCGACGGGTAGGCGCCATGAGTTATGGCGGTCGACCTACGAACGATGTAGGCGTTGCGATGATCTCGGCGGATCCACTGGGACCCCGGCGGACCGAATTGTCCCAGGAGCCGTCAGTGGCCCATCCGACCCGAGCGTCCGGTAAACACGGTTATGTGAATGTTCCCATAACCGCGTCTTCTTGCCACTGAACGTGGAACAAGCCGGCGCAGGCATACGAAAGCCAAGTTGCGGCTCGGGTTTGCTGCGAAGGCACAAGCGGGATCGATTCGGAGACTGGCGTACGGACGAAGCGCCAACCTCCTCACTCAGGGCACTCATCAATGAGACCGCGCTCTCAGGGGCGCGCACTTGGTCTTAGACCGAGCCTGGATCGAATCGCGCAGAGAGGTGGGACGCCCCGTCAGACACAAAGCGACCAGCTAATGGCCATCGTCGCTGCCTGGCTCAACAAAGCCCTCGATCCATACCGCCAGTGCTTCGCTATCCGCATAGAAGTACGCGACAGGCCGACCAAGGACGCGGGCGAGCGCCGTAAGTGTGGAGTAGTCAGGAAGGTGGATGCCTTGCTCGTAGCGGTTGACCCGCTTACTCGCAACAGAAGGATCAAGCCCGGCGAGCACACCGAGCTTGCGTTGTGAGAGTCCCATTCTTTCCCGTGCCTCGCGCAGACGGCGGGGCGCTGGGCATGTGCTGTCGGACGGATGGCTCACGGTGCGATCTCATTTCGACGTGAGCTCCGACATTCTTGTTAGATTTGCTGGTCCGCATACTACGAAATACGTAGTATCTAGGCTTGGCCTGACGTCCGACCCCCACGGCAGCTAGGTCGCCGGGGGCTACGCCGTCGGAAAGAGCTGTTCCCCCGAGCTCCAACCCTGCGAAGACCGGAATGCGTGACACACCAGTGAGGTTCTCACCCGAAGACCGCGAGCGCGCCGCGCGCTTGGTGCTTCAACAACAGTCTGAGCACCCGTCGCAGTATGCGGCCATCACCGCCCTCGCGCCCGAAATCGGCTGCGCTGTCGAGACCTTGCGCCGCTGGGTTCGTCGATACGAGCAGGGACCCGGGAAGGACGGCATGGCAGATGCCCGTGAGCGCATCGCCGAGCTGAAGCGTGCAGTCCTTCGACTCCGCCAGGCCAACGAGATGCTCCGCAAGGCGTCGGCCTATTTGGCCCAAGCTGAATTGGGTCCATCCGCGGAGCGTTGAGGCTGATCGCGTTTCAGGCTCGACTCTGAGATCAGGACGCGAACGGCACTATCGTCCGCCATCCCGCAGAAACGACCGTTTTCGGGAAGTCGTCCCGATTGCCCCGGATCAGGCGGCAGAACAGTCGTCGAGCGCCCCGAAAGCGTCTCTTGAAACCCTAGGTCTCAAAACGTAGCATCCTGACCAGTTTAGAGGGATGCGCATGCCGGACCTGGATTTTAGGGACATCGATTTCAGTTTGCCCGCTCACGGGAGACTCGCCGCCGCTCGGGACATTGGGCGGCGCTGCGCGCAGCGCTTTGCCGATCGACTTGCGGCTGGTTTTCCTATCCCCATACCGGAGGCCGTTGCCGGCTGGACTCCACGTTGCCGTGCCGCTTGGCAGGCTGGGATCGACGAATCACTCAGGAGCTCGTCGCCCAAGGAGTCACCAAGTCTCAACGCTCCGGTTGCCTCGCCGACCGCCGGCATGCTCGTCGGCTATGCTCGCGTTTCCACCCAAGAGCAGAACCTCCAGCCACAGCTCGATGTCCTGACCCAGGCTGGCTGTCAGAAACAGTTCCTCGAAAAGGCCTCGGGCGCGCAACGCGACCGACCGGAGCTGGCTCGCGCGCTGGAGTACATGCGCCCCGGTGACACCCTGGTGGTCTGGAAACTGGACCGCTTGGCGCGGTCGCTCAAGCAGTTGATCGAAACCGTCGAGACACTCGATGCCCGGGGCATCGGCTTCCGCTCGCTGACGGAAGCCATCGACACGACCAGTGCCGGCGGCAAGCTGGTCTTTCACCTCTTCGGCGCACTCGCCGAATTCGAGCGGGCCATGATCCGGGAACGGACGCGCGCCGGGCTCGCGTCGGCGCGCTCGCGAGGCCGGGTGGGCGGACGACCGCGCTCACTCGGCACCGACGATCTGGAGATGGCGAAGACGCTCCTCGCCAATCCCGAGATTACCGTCGAGCAGGTCGCCGCGCGCCTGCGCGTGGCGCCGTCAACCCTCTACCGCTATCTACCGGGCGGCCGAGCTGCACTCGAGCCCGGCAACCGGTGACGGGTGCCCGGCCGCAAGACATTCCCCAACAGCACGGCCATCAGCCTGCAAGGCACCTCATCGCCCAGAAGGACCCTTTGTGACCAAACTGACCCTCAGCCACCTCTCCAACCTGTTGTTCCGCGCCTGCGACGACCTGCGCGGCAACATGGATGCCTCGGAGTACAAGGAATACATCTTCGGCATGCTGTTCCTGAAGCGGCTCTCGGATCTCTTCGACCAGGAGCGCGACCAGCTCGCCAAGACACTCAAGGCGCGGGGCATGGCGGACGCGCTGATCGCCATCCAGCTGGACAACCCCGACCAATACACCTTCTTCGTCCCGCTCGAGGCCCGTTGGAATCCGAAGACGCCTGACGGCGAGCCCGTCTTCGTGGGGCTCAAGGACGGCGACAAGACCGTCAAGAAGCGCATGGGGGTCGCGCATCAGAAGACGAACGTGGGGACCTACCTCAACGAGGCGCTCGAGGCGTTGGAGGACGCGAACGTCGATGCGCTGCAGGACGTGCTCAAGCACATCAACTTCAACCGCAAGATCGGGCAGCGCACCCTCGACGACGACACGCTGTCGAACTTCATCCAGAATTTCGAGAAGATCCCGCTGCGCGACGAAAATTTCGAGTTCCCGGACCTGCTCGGCGCGGCCTACGAATATCTGATCAAGTTCTTCGCCGACTCGGCCGGAAAGAAGGCCGGCGAGTTCTACACGCCGGCAGACGTGGTGCGCACGCTGGTCGAGGTGGTCGAGCCACAGCCCGGCATGAGCGTCTACGACCCCACCTGCGGCTCGGGCGGCATGCTGATCCAGACCCGCGACTACATCCGCGAGATCGGCGGCGACCCGCGCGACCTCTCGCTCTATGGCCAGGAGAGCATCGGCACCACCTGGTCCATCTGCAAGATGAACATGCTCCTGCACGGCATCCCGCACGCCGACATCCGGCAGGAAGACACCCTCCGCCGCCCGCAGCACAAGGACGAGAACGGCGAGCTCAAGCGCTACGACCGCGTCCTCGCCAATCCGCCCTTCAGCCAGAACTACATCAAGAAGGACATCGACTACCCTGGCCGCTTCGCCGTCTGGCTCCCCGAGAAGGGCAAGAAGGCCGACCTCATGTTCGTGCAGCACATGCTCGCCGTGCTCAAGGGCGACGGCAAGATGGCCACGGTCATGCCCCACGGCGTCCTCTTCCGCGGCGGCGAGGAGCGCGAGACCCGCCGTCACTTCATCGAGCGCGGCTGGCTGGAGGCGATCATCGGCCTGCCCGCCGGACTCTTCTACGGCACCGGCATCCCCGCCTGCGTTCTGGTGCTGAACAAGAAGGACGCACCGACGCGCAAGCACGTCGTCTTCATCAATGCCGACCGCGACTATCGCGAGGGCAAGGCGCAGAACTTCCTGCGGGCCGAGGACATCTCCCGCATCGTCCATGCCTACCGAACGCTGACCAGCGGCGAGCGCGACGCGCTGCCCGGCTATGCCCGCCGCGTTCCGGTGGCGGAGATCGAGGGCGAGGACTTCAACTGCAACATCCGACGCTACGTGGACAATGCACCGCCGCCCGAGCCCCATGACGTGCGCGCGCACCTCCACGGCGGCGTGCCCAAGCGCGAGATCGACGCCCTCGAGCACTTCTGGACCAACTACCCGGACCTCCGCGCGCGCTGCTTCCAGCCACGATCAGACGACAGCACTTACCTCGACTTCACGCCCGCCGTCACCGATCGCCGCGCCCTGGCCGACATCGTGAACGGCGACACGAGCGTTGCGGCCGCCCACGAGGTCTTCCTCGCGACCCTCGAAGACTGGTGGAACAAACACCTCCCGGCGATCGAGGCGCTCGCCCCGAACGACGGAAAGAAGGGCAACGTGTACGAGCTTCGTCGCTTGCTGATGAGCTCGATCGAGCAAGCGCTCGCCGGCCAAAACCTTCTAACAGGCCATCAAGTGCGCGGTGCCCTGGCTCGGTACTTCGAGATCTTCAAGCCGGAGCTGAAATCAATCGCGTTCAGCGGCTGGGGACCGGAGCTGATCCCCGATGAAGACATTCTGCAAAGCCAGTTCCCCGAGGTGCTCGCGGAGATGGAGCAGAAGCGCAACCGTCTCGCCGAACTTGCGGCGCTCTTCACCTCCGCAGACGAAGAGGACTACGAGGACGAAGACGACGTCGGAGCACTGCCGGGCGATCAGGTCAAGGCGCTCAAGGCCCAGCTCAAGCGGCTCAAGGGCGAGGCCAAACTGGCCAAGCGCGACCCAAACCTCGGCGATCACAAGGCATATGAGAAGGCGGCCGTGGCCGTGGAAACCAAGCTCGCGCGACACAAGTCACTGGAGGACGAGGCCAAGCAGCTCAAGGCCGACCTGCGCACTGTCGACAAGAAGCAGGACGAGCTGGTCGAGGCCGCCCGTCAGAGGATCGACCGCATTGAGGCGCGCAAGGTCATCCTCGACCGGCTGCATCGCCTGCTCGTGCAAACCTACGCCTCCTATCTGCGCGCGGATCAACGGGCGTGCCTGGCGGCGCTGGAGAACCTGCACTCGAAGTATGCCGTGACGGCGGCGGACATCGAGGAGCGGCGCGATGCGGCTACGGCGAAGGTCAAGGGCTTCTTGGGGGAGCTTGGCTATGTCTGATATTGCGCTTCAGGCTCAGATACTACTGCCCGAGATACGCGAGCTCGTCACCAAGGCACGGCACGCGGCCGGCCGGGCTGTCGATACCCTTCAGGTACACACCAATTTCGAGATCGGTCGGCTCATCGTCGAGCACGAGCAGGAAGGCGAAGAACGCGCCGCATACGGTCAGGAATTACTGAAGCACCTGTCCGAGGTATTGACGGAGGAGTTTGGACGCGGTTTTTCCAGGAGCAACCTGGAGTACATGCGCCGGTTCTACCTGGCCTACCAGGACCGATCGCCGATTTCCCAGACGCTGTCTGGGAAATCGCTTGCCGTAGAGATTCCGCGGACAGCGCTCGCGAAATCCGACGTGCCCTGGACGCTGAGCTGGTCGCACTATCTCTTCTTGATGGGAATCCGGGATCCCGACGAGAGGGCATTCTACGAAATCGAGGCGACGAATGAAGGCTGGTCCCTGCGCGAGCTGCGCCGGCAGTTCGGCAGCGGTCTCTACGAGCGTTTGGCTCTAAGCCGGGACAAGGACGGCGTGCGCGCTCTTGCCCGAGAAGGCCAGGTCATCGAGAAGCCTGAGCACATGCTGAAAAATCCCTACGTCCTCGAGTTCCTCGGGCTGCGCGAGGAGACCCGCTATTCCGAGCGCGAGTTGGAAACAGCGATCATCGACAAGCTGGAGCATTTTCTCCTCGAGCTTGGCAAAGGATTTCTGTTCGAAGCGCGGCAGAAGCGCTTCACCTTCGACGAGGAGCATTTCTTTGTCGATCTGGTCTTCTACAATCGCTTGCTGCGTTGCTATGTCTTGCTGGACCTGAAAATCGGTGAGCTGACCCACCAGGATCTGGGCCAAATGCAGATGTACGTCAACTACTTCGATCGATTCGTCAAGCTCGAAGACGAGCAGCCCACGGTCGGCATCATCCTGTGCAAGAAGAAAAAGGATGCGCTGGTAGAGCTCACCCTACCGAAGGGCAATATCCACGCCGCGGAGTACCAGCTCTACCTGCCCTCGAAGGAAGAACTCCGGCAAAAAATCATCGCCTGGGCAAAGGAGGTCGAGGGATGAAGGCCCAGGTGGACATCGAGCGGCGTCGCAATGTGGCGGTGGTCAAGCTGAAGGGATTCTTGGGAGAGCTTGGCTATGCGTGATTGGCGCACTGAACCGCTGGAGCGCGTTGCTGAGATCCGCTCCAGCAATGTTGACAAGAAATCCAACCCGGGCGAAGAGCCGGTTCGTTTGTGCAACTACACGGACGTGTACTCGCGCGGGTACATCACGGAAGATATCGAGTTCATGGAGGCGACGGCCACGCCCGCCGAAATCCAGCGCTTTGGAATCGAGCGTGGCGACGTCATGATCACGAAGGACTCGGAGACCCCTGACGATATCGGCATTCCCGCCGTCGTTGTCGACGACGTCCCGAAGCTCGTCTGTGGTTACCACGTTGCGCTGATCAAGCCGAATCGCGATAAGGTCGATCCCGTCTACCTCGCCAAGCAGCTCGGTCTTCCAGGCACCGCTCGCTATTACGGTCGGCTCGCCAACGGCTCCACCAGGTACGGCCTTTCCTACCAGTCCATCTCCCGTACTCCGATTCGCCTGGCCCCACTCCCGCAACAGCACCGCATCGCCGAAATCCTCTCGACAGTCGACGAGGCCATCGAGCAGACCGAAGCGCTCCTCGCCAAGACGCAGCAGATCAAGGCCGGCCTGATGCACGACCTCTTCACCCGAGGGGTCACTGCGGACGGCCAGCTCAGGCCACCGCGCGAGGAGGCTCCGCAGCTCTACAAGGAATCGCCGCTGGGCTGGATTCCGAAGGAGTGGGATGTCACTCCTTGCGGTGAGGTCTTCGATGTGCAGCTCGGCAAGATGATGAGCCCTACAGCCAGCGCTGGACCGAATCAGAAGCCCTACCTACGGAATCAGAACGTCTATTGGGACCGCTTTGATCTCTCCGACGTTGCGACGATGCATTTCTCGACCGACGACGAGCAAAAGTATCGCTTGAAAGACGGCGACTTACTCGCGTGTGAGGGCCGATTCATCGGGCGTTGTGCGGTTTGGAGAGGAGAGTTGGACGAGTGCTACTACCAGAAGGCTCTCCATAGGCTTCGTGCGACCGACCCAAGGGTCACGACGGATTACATGCAGTTCTTCATGAGCCTTCGATTCGAACTGGATCGTGGCTTCGTGGAGAAGATGACGCACGAGTCGACGATTCCCCACCTACCTCTAGAAAAGCTGGTAGCGCTGCCGGTTCTGGTTCCTCCGAGAGCAGAGCAGGAATACCTCGTCTGCACGCTGGGTGCTCTCACTCACCGGGACCGAATCGACCGCGCCTACTTGCACAAAGCAAAGGAGCTCAAGGCCGCTCTCATGGGAGACCTACTCTCGGGACGGGTCGTTGTCGAAAAGGGAATCTTGCCCAATGAGTTAGAGGTCGCAGCGAATGTCTGAGTACCTCCACGTCGAAAAACTCTTGCTTCAGTCAGAGCAAAGCGCGCTCGAAAAGCTCCTGGCAGAGATCCCGGAGGACCACGTAATCGAGCGACTCGGGCTCGAGTCCCGGAAGCAAGATATCGAGGACTTGCTCCAACAGGATGGTGCTGGCGGGGAAATGACCCCGTAAGTCGAGGTCCAGGACTCAAACGGCTCGCTATGGTGTGATGCGCACTGCACCAATCGTATGGCATGCTGCACGACGGAGATGAGCATGGGAAGGGTCCGCAAGACGATCACACTGACCGACCAGCAGGGCGCATGGGTCAAGGCGCGCATCGCGCGTGGGGGCTTCACCAATGACAGCGAATACATCCGCGACCTCATCCCGCGCGATCAGGAGCGCAGCGCGGAGATCGAAGCGATCCGCCGTGCGCTGATCGAGGGCGAGAACAGCGGTATCAGCGAACGGACACCGGACGAGATCGTGCGCGCGGCGAAGGAATCGCTGAAGGCCGATGGCCGGATATAGGCTGACGACCCGCGCGGCGCAGGACTTTCTTCGTTGCCGCAGAGCCTGGCCGGCGATCCGAGGCGGCCCATGTGCCTCCGGTTTAGACTCGAACCGGCGCGGGCGCCAGTTGGAATAAGGGCCTAGGGGTCACCTTGGCCCAGACCCTTCTCGCGGTTTTTTTGACAAGCAACCGGGACATCGCAGCATGACACGTCTAGAGCAGGTGATTCAGCGGGCCTCGGCCTTGCCTTCGGAGATTCAGGACGAAATGGCCGATCAGTGGCTCCGGGATATCGAGAATGAATTGGGCTGGCAAACGGCTCTGCGGCAGTCTCAAGACAAGTTGTCGGAACTGGCGCGAGAGGCGTTGAGACAGTCCGCTCAAGGTCAGACAGTGCCTAAGGGCTTCGATGAAATCTGAGCTGACCCAGGAATTCCTGGCGCAGTTCCGAAAGTTGCCGGAGCGAGTCAAGGAAACGGCTAGAAAGAACTACCGTTTATGGAAGCAGAATCCACGCCATCCCGGCTTGGACTTCAAGAAAGTCAATACGTCAATGCCCGTTTATTCGGTGCGCGTCGGTATTGGTTGGCGAGCCCTGGGGGTCATCAAAGACTCCGACACCGTCGTGTGGTTCTGGATCGGCCCGCATAGTGAGTACGACCAACTTCTGAAAAGTCTGTGACCTTGCCCGACGACTTCCTAGGCGTGCTGTCCAACCGGCGGATATTCGAGCGCGGGTCAGCCGAGATGGCAGGGGTCATCCGGGCAAGCGCTGTTGGTCCGGCAAAGGCGTCGTCACCATGAGTGAATACCTCCACGTCGAGAAGCCCTTCCTCGACCAGCTCGTCAAGCTGGGCTGGAACAGTATCGACCAAGGCCAAGGATTCATCCCCTCTGATCCAAAAAAGAGCCTGCGCACGAGCTTCCGCGAGTGGCTGCTCCCCGAGGTCTTCCGCGACGCCGTTCGCGCGATCAACCTGACGTCCGACGGAACGCCATGGCTGACGAACCGCCAGCTCGACGACCTGCGCGACCAGATTCTGCGGCAGCCCAACCGGACGCTGCTCGAGGCCAACGAGACGACCCAAGCGCTCTTTCTCAAGGCCCAGGTGGACCGCAACGAGGTCACCGGCGAGGCCGACCCGGTCGTCAAGCTCATCGACTTCGCGAATCCGGAGCGCAACCAGTTCCACGCCATCAACCAGTTCCGCATCGATACGCCGGGCTGCGTGAAGAGCTGCATCATTCCGGACATCGTCCTCTTCGTGAACGGCATTCCGCTGGTGGTGGTCGAGGCGAAGATCGGCGATCCGAATACGGCCAACCCGCTGCACGCCGCCTACGAGCAACTGCGGCGCTACCGCAACGCCCGGCCGGAAACTGTTAAGGCCGGCTTGCGCGAGGGCGAGCCGCGACTCTTCCATACGAACCTACTGCTGATCCGCACCTGCGGTGAGAAGGCCGAATTCGGCACCATCACCTCCGGGCACGAGCACTTCTATGCCTGGAAGGACATCTGGCCCGAAAGCAATCGGACCTATACACCGCCTCTGGGCGTCGAGCGCGAGCAAGAGACGCTCATCCAGGGGCTGCTCGCCCCGGCGACACTGCTCGACGTCCTGCGCACCTGCACGGTGTTCATGGACACCGACTCCGGCAGACGCATCAAGGTGGTCGGCCGCTATCAGCAGTACCGCGCCGCGCGGAAGATCGTCGAGCGGCTGCGCTTCGGTCAGTCGCCCGAGTCCCGATCGGGCGTGGTCTGGCACACCCAAGGCTCGGGCAAGTCGCTCACCATGGTGTTCGTGGCTCGCATGCTGCGTGCCGCGACGGATCTGGAGGACTTCAAGATCCTGCTCGTCAACGACCGGGCCGACCTGGAAGAGCAGCTGGCAGGTACCGCCAAGCTCATTGGCGGCAAGGTCAAGGTGATCGCGAGCACCACGGAGCTCCGCGAGCACCTCGGCACCGACGCCTCGGACATCAACATGGTAATGGTGCACAAGTTCAACGAGCGCGCGGAGACGCTGCCCGATACGCTGGCCCAGGCCCTCGCCTACGGCGGCAAGCCGATCCCCAGGCCCGAGATCCTCAAGGCGGCCGACTCGGCAGCGGCGATTTATCGGGCGATCCCGTCCAGCAAGACGTTTGGCGTGGTGAATCCGTCCGACCGCATCGTCCTGATGATCGATGAGGCCCATCGGACCCAGGGCTCCGATCTGGGCGACAACCTCTTCGAGGCCTTCCCCAACGCGACCCGGATCGCCTTCACCGGAACCCCGCTCATCACCGAGCAGCACGGTGCCAAGCGCACCGTGAAGCGCTTCGGCGACTACATCGACCAGTACAAGCTCATGGATGCCGTCAACGACGGCGCCACGCTCCAGATCCTCTACGAAGGCCGCACCGCCGACACGGCTCTCAGGGACCAGCACGGCTTCGACACCAAATTCGAGAACCTCTTCAAGGAGCGCAGCGAGGAGGAGATCCTCGCGATCAAGAAGAAATACGGCGCAACGGGCGACCTGCTGGAGGCCGAGAAGCGCATTGAGGCCATCGCGAAGGATCTGGTCGATCACTATGTCGACAACATCTTGCCGGACGGCTTCAAGGCGCAGGTCGTCTGCCACTCCAAGCTGGCGGCGATCCGCTACCAGAAGGCGATCCGCCGAGCGCTGAACGAGCGTGTCGAGCGAGAGAAGCAGAGGCCTCAACCGGATGCGGAGCTGACCCTGCGCATCGAGTTCCTGAAGGTGGCCGTCGTGGTCTCGTCGGACCCCACGAACGAGCCGGCGGCCATCACCGAAGCACGCAGGGAGGCGAAGCGCTGGAACGCGGTCGAGAATTTCTGTCGACCCTTCGACCTCGACGACCACGACAAGGCGCTGTCCGGTATCGCCTTCCTCGTGGTGTGCGACATGCTGCTCACGGGCTTCGACGCCCCCATCGAGCAGGTCATGTATATCGACAAGAAACTGCGCGAGCACAACTTGCTGCAGGCGATCGCTCGCGTGAACCGGGTCGCGACCAACAAGCACCGAGGCTTCATCGTCGACTACATCGGGGTGTTCGACGACCTTGCCCACGCCCTCTCCATCTACGCCGAAGAAGATCCGCAGGATGTGCGTGAGGGCCTGAAGAGCATCCTGAGCGAGATGCCGATTCTGGATGAGCGCTACCAACGGCTGCTGCAGCACTTCATTGCGGCCGGAGTGAAGGACATCGAGGCCTTCGTGCAGGGCCGGCTCGGCTCCCCAGAGGCGGATGTCGCGGCCATCCATGCGGCCGTTGGCGCCATGAAGGACATCAAGCGGAGGGCGGACTTCGAGGTCTACCTGAAGAAGTTTCTTCAGAGCCTCAACCTGATCCTGCCCAATCAAGTGGGGCATCCTTACCGCGGCCCCGCGCGGAGATTCGGCTACCTGCTGCGGATGGTCAAGGAGCGCTACAAAGACGACTCCTTGGACATCGAAGGCGCAGGAGCGAAAGTGAAGGCGCTGATCAACGAGCACCTGATCGATCTGGGCATCAACCCGAAGATCCCGCCGGTCGAGCTGCTGTCCGAGGGCTTCTTGGCGCACGTCGAAAGACACGCGGGAGGCAGCTCGGAAGCCAAGGCGAGCGAGATGGAGCATGCCATCCGCAAGCATTGCACCGTCCACTTCGACGAGGACCCAGCCTTCTACACCAAGCTCAGCGAAAAGCTGGAGCGCTTGATCGAACAGCACAAGAACAACTGGGATGCACTGGCGGGAGACTTGGCGGGGCTGCGTCAAGCGGTGATTTCCGGTCGAACGGATGTCGCCGAAGGCCTCACCAAGGAGGCGACGACCTTCTACGATTACGTGCTTCAACTGGCCTATGACGGCGCTCAGCCTCCCGCCGATGACCTGCAGGGGGTGAAGAGCCTGATGCTACGCATCGTCGAGCTCCTGCAGGAGACGATCGGGGTGCTCGACTTCTGGAAGAAGCCCATCGAGGTCAAGAAGCTGCGTGGCAACATTGGGACGGAGATCCTGCTGGCCAACATCCCAGCACTGAACGCGAGACACGAGCGGCTTGCCGTCGAGATCGTGAAGCTCGCGGAAAAGCGTCACGAGGAGCTGATCAAGTGACTGCGCTCCTGAATAACGAGATCGCCTACGAGGTGATCCGGAGTCAGCGTGCGACGGCGGACATCGTCATCGAAAGGGACGGCAGCGTCGTCGTGCGCGCACCTGAATGGGCGGATGACGACCAAGTGGCGCGCATCGTTCGATCCAAGGAGTATTGGATCTACAAGACGCTCGCCGAGTGGCGAGACCTCAACGCGGCCGCCGTGCTTCGCGAGTACAAGAACGGCGCCGCATTTCTCTACTTGGGCCGAGCCTATCGACTCTCGCTGGTGGATGGTCAGGACGCGCCGCTACAGCTGAAGAACGGGCGCTTCCTGCTGCGGCGTGAGCTGGTCGCGGCCGGTGATGCGAGGCTGGCGAAGTTGGCGTTTCAGGACTTCTTCCGCGCGAAGGGGCGGCTGCGCCTAGGTGATCGCGTGCGCTATTACGCTCCCAAGGTCGGGGTCGAGCCGCTGGGTGTCGAGGTCAAGGAGCTGGGGCATCGTTGGGCGTCGTGCTCGCCGGGCGGCAAACTCCACTTTCATTGGAAGTGCATGATGGCGCCGCAGACCGTCATCGACTACATCGTCGTCCACGAGCTCTGCCACCTCCATCATCGCGACCACGGGGACGCGTTCTGGAATGAGGTCGATAAGGTGCTTCCGGATTTCCGTGAGCGGAAGGAGTGGCTGCGCCGCCAGGGTGCGGCGCTGGAGGTTTAGAAGCGGAGAGAGGCCGGCTCTCGAGCTCACCGAGAGCCGGGACAAGTGATAGCCCGCATTATCTAAGCGGCAATGGCTATTCCTCTGCTGTCTGCTTTCGCATCGACTCCCCTTTCAGGTCAAGGCGATGCGAGCGATGAACGATACGGTCCAAGATCGCCTCAGCCGTGGTTGGATCGGCGAAGAGGCTGTGCCAGTGCTCGGTCGGAAACTGGCTCGTGATAAGGAGAGAGCCTGTCTGCATACGCTGATCGACGATATCGAGCAGCGTGAAACCGACTGAGGACGCCGCCGCTCGTTTGCGATCGCGGCTGTCCTGAGAGGCGTCCCGACAGCGCTCTTAGGGGCGACTTCAGTCGCCCTTGGCGCTTAAGGCCGCGAAGACCCAAATGGCGCATCTCTAGTGTGGATCTCCCCGACGCCATCTCGGGCCACGGGTGCCGCTTGTCCGGGGGCGCTCATCGTGGACGCCGATTTCCGCACTGCGTGCTAGGCTCTTCATATCGCAGTAACCCGCGGCTGAGTCCCTTCGGCACATGCTCCACCACACCAGCGGCGCCCCGACCATCCTGCTCATCGACGACTCTCCAGTCGAGCTGGATGCCCTCAGCGGGGTGCTTTGCCAGCACTATGTGGTCCGTGCCGTTCGCACCGGACGGCGCGCGCTGAAGGCCTTGCACAAGCCTCCATGGCCGGATCTCATTCTGCTGGAGCCGGATCTGCCGGACATGGATGGCTGCGAGCTGCTGCGCGAGCTCGGCGAGGACCCGGTCACCGCAGAGATTCCGGTCATCTGCTATTCCGCGCCGGGCACCGAGTGGGAGGAAGACGTCCTGCTGGGCCTGGGCGCGGTCGATTGCGTCATCAAGCCGGGGAATGCGCGCGCCATCCTCAATCGTGTGAGGACGCACCTGGAGCTGGCCGACGCGAGACGCGCCTTGCGGCGCACCGAGGCACGCATCCTGCGCGAGAGCGCACGTCGCGCCGACGAGCTGGTGATGGCCCAAGATGTGTGCATTCGCGCCCTGGCACGCCTGGCCGAGGCGGATGAGCCGCGTGGCGGGAATCATCTCAGACGCATGCAGGCCTACCTGGATACATTGGCGCGCCAGCTCAGCCATTACCCGCGCTACGCGGACCTGGCTCCAACCGATGTCGCCGCGCTCGTGCGTGTTGCGCCCCTGCACGATATCGGCAAGATGGCGATTCCGCGCAACATCCTCCTCAAGCCCGGTCGTCTGAGTCCGCGGGAGTGGGCGATCGCCAAGACCCACAGCCAGCTGGGTCGCGATGCCATCGCCGCCGCAGGGCATGGCTTCTCTGAATCGCTGCCCTTTCTAAGGTTGGCTCAGGAGGTCGCCTACTGTCATCACGAGCGCTGGGACGGCTCGGGCTATCCGCAAGGGCTGTGCGAGGAGCGCATTCCGCTCTCCGCCAGGCTCATGGCCGTTGCGGACGTGCTGGATGCGCTGGTGTCGCGGCGGACCTACAAGGAGGCCTACCCCTTCGAAGCGGCCGTCGAGATCATGCGCGAGTCGCGTGGGAGCCAGTTCGATCCCGCGATCTTCGATGCCTTCAGCGCCCGACTGGACGATTTCGCCGCCATCACCCGACGCTTGCCGGATCACTCCTCGATGCACGCCTGAGCGAGCGGCGCAGGTCCGGCTCCGCGCTCCCAGGGCCGCCGTGGCTCCGGAAGACGCCCGTGGACCTGGGCCTGCTCATCGAATGGCCCGATCGTCCCGATAGAAAATCCGGATTGGCGCATTGTCCGTGCCCTTTATAGGGTTGGCTGGCGTACATAGGCGCATTCGCAAATGCTTATATGGTGCATGCGCCCTGTGCGAATCACCACTCGAACAAGGAGAATCTCCGATGAGAGCGTCCGCCCTTGCACTGGCGAGCACGATCTTGATGGCCGTCTCGGTCTCGGTTTCAGCTTCGGACCAGGCGCTGCGCGATAAGGCGGCCGAGGCCGGTTTACAGGCCTTGCCCACCGAGATGCAGCAGCCCGCCAACAACCCAATCACGCCCGAGAAGATCGAGCTTGGCCGGATGCTCTTCTTCGACCCGCGGATCTCCGCCAGCGGGCTGATCAGCTGCAACACCTGCCACAATGTCGGCACGGGGGGCGACGACAATCTCCCGACCTCCGTCGGACACGGCTGGCAGAAGGGGCCGCGCAATGCCCCGACCGTCTTCAATGCGGTCTTCAACGTCGCGCAGTTCTGGGACGGCCGCGCCGAGGATCTCAAGGAGCAGGCACAAGGGACCTGTGCAGGCTGGGGTGGAGATGGCCAACAAGCCCGACCAGGTCGTCACCACGCTGAAGAGCATGCCCGAGTACGTGGAGCGCTTCAGCACGGCCTTCGCGGGTGAAGAGGATCCAGTCACCTTCGACAACATGGCCAAGGCGATCGAGGCCTTCGAGGTGACCCTGGTGACGCCGGGCGCACCCTTCGACACCTTCATGGCGGGCGGCGACGCGGCCATGACGGATGAGCAGAAGGAAGGGCTTTCGCTCTTCGTCGACCGCGGCTGCGCCTCCTGCCACAGCGGCGTCAATGTTGGCGGACAGAGCTATTTCCCCTTCGGTCTGATCAAGCGGCCGGGCGCGGATATCCTTCCGCCGGACGACAAGGGCCGCTTCGAGGTGACGCATTCAGCCTCGGATGAGTACGTCTTCCGCGCCGCGCCACTGCGCAACGTCGCGGTTACAGGGCCTTACTTCCATTCGGGACAGGTCTGGGATCTGACGCAGGCGGTCGCCGTCATGGGCACGGCGCAGCTCGGCACTGAGATCAATGACGAGGAGGCGGCCAAGATTGCGGCCTTCCTGCAGGCGCTGACAGGTGAAGTGCCCACCGTCGAGTATCCCGTCCTCCCGGCGGAGACGAGCGACACGCCCCGTCCGCAGCTCTGACCCCATCTTTCCGGCCAGCCCTTGCTGGCCGCGATCTCACCAGACCTGTGCCAGATCCTCGATCGGCGCGGGTCTGCCGAACAGATAGCCCTGGAAGCCGTGGCAGCCGTTCTCCAGTAGGAAGTCGCGCTGTGCCTCTGTCTCGACGCCCTCGGCGATGATCTCCAGCCCCAGCGACCGGCTCATGGCGAGGATGGCGGCGACGATGGCTGCGTCATTGGGATCCGTGGTGACGTCGCGGACGAAGGCCTGGTCGATCTTGAGCTGATCGAAGGGCAGGCGCTTGAGGTAGGAGAGCGATGAGAAGCCCGTGCCGAAGTCATCCAGCGAGAAGCTCACGCCCAGCGCGCGGAGCTGCTTCATGCGCTCGTCGATCTGCTGGGTGTTGGCGAGGAAGGCGCTCTCGGTCAGCTCGAGCTTCAGGCGTGCTGGATTGGCGCCCGACTCGGCGAGGCTGTCGCGAATCTGAGCGACGAAGTCCGGCTGCTGTAGCTGGCGGGCGCTGACGTTGACGGCCAGCTGAAGCTCGCGCGTCTGTGGGTCCGCCTCCCACGCCTTGAGCTGCTGGCAGGCCTCCCGCACGACCCATTGCCCCAGGCCCAAGATGAGCCCCGTCTCCTCCGCCAGGGGGATGAATTGCATGGGCGGGATCAAGGTGCCCTGCTCGCGGCTGTGCCAGCGCACCAGGGCCTCCGCCCCGATGTAGCGTCCGTGCTGATCGATTTGCGGCTGGAAGTACAGCCGCAGCTCCTCTTCCCGCAGCGCCCGGCGCAAGGCATGCTCCAGTGCCAGGCGGGCTTCGATGGCGATCTGCATCGCCGGACTGAAGAAGCGCACCCTGTTGCGTCCGGCATCCTTCGCCTGATAGAGCGCTACGTCGGCCTGCTTGAGCAGCGTCTCGATCGATTCCTGGTGGCCGCGGAAGAGCGCCACCCCAATGCTCGGCGTGCAATGATGGGGCGGCTCGCCAGCGACGACCTGGTAAGGCGCGTTGAGTGCGCCGCGGATCTTCTCGGCGACCAGCTCGGCCTCGCCCGCCGCCTTCTCCACGTCCGCCGAGAGCTCTTCGAGCATGATCACGTACTCGTCGCCGCCGAGGCGCGAGACGGTGTCGAGCTCACGCAGGACGTGGGTGATGCGCTGCGCGACCTCGACCAGCAGACGGTCGCCCGCGTCATGGCCCTTGGTGTCGTTCAGCGCCTTGAAGTGATCCAGGTCGAGCATCAGCAGGGCGCCGTAGCGCCGACTGCGGCTGCTGGCGGCCAGTGCCTGGCCGAGCCGGTCCAGGAGCAGCCTGCGGTTGGGAAGACCCGTCAGGGCATCGAAGTAGGCGAGGTTGCGGATGTGCTCCTCGGCCTCCTTGCGGTCCTGGATGTCGGTGACGGTGACGCGGCGCCCCTGGTAGTCGCCGGCATCGCCGAAGACGGGGTGGCAGCGGTGGGAGACCCAGAGGACGCTGCCATCCTTCTTGACGATGCGTAGCTCCAGCTCGCTGACGGCGTCCTGACGGCAGGTTTGCGCGTGAAGCGGCAGGTGCGCCTGCCAAGCGCGACGATCCTCCGGATAGACGATGGCGTCGAGCAGGCCCGGGTCGGCGTGGAATTCGGCGGCGCTGTAGCCAGTGAAGCGCTCGGCCGAGCGGCTCATGTAGCAGAAGCGCCCGTCCGGCGTGGTCCAGTATTCCCAGTCGTAGGTCCAGTCGGCGATCCTGTGGAGCTCGGGCTTGCTGGCATGCCGCGCGGCCTCGTCGCGCAGCTCTTCGGTGATGTCCATGCAAAGTCCGAAGAGCGCCACGGGCCGGCCTGTGGCGTCGCGCTTGGCGAGCTTGATCACGCGCAGGTCGTGTAGCCGCCCGTCCGCGAAGGGCAGCCGCTCTTGGGTCACGCGCGCGCCGGACGCGGCCATGGCGCGCGCGTCGGAGGCGCGCTGCTCGGCGTCGAAGGGCGCGGGGATGAGGTCGGTATAGTGATCCGCCGCGAGCCAATCCGCTTCCGCGATGCCCATGGCGTCGCACAGGGTGCGGTTGACCAGCTCGAGCGTCCCGGACGGCGACAGCATCCAGATGCCGATGGGCGCGTGATCCAGAATCAGCTGCAGGCGCTCGCGGCGCCTGTCTTCCTCCTGGAGGTGCCGCTCCCTGGCCTGGCGCGCGGGGGTGATGTCCACGCAGCAGCCGACATAGCCGATCAGCCGCTCCTCGGCATCGAAGCTCGGCCGCCCCATGTTCTGGATCCAGCGATAGGCGCCGTCGTGCCGTCTCAAGCGGCATTCCAGGCTCAGCGGTGAGCGTTGCTCGAAGGCGTCGTGGAAGCTGGAGAGGCAGTGCTGGCGGTCTTGCGGATGGATGGCCTCGACCCAGCCAAGGCCACGCGCTTGCTCGAGCGAGTGCCCGGTGAAGCTCAGCCAGGCGGGGCTGAAGAAGTAGCAATGCTTGGCGGCGTCCGCGGCCCAGAGGAGGACGGGGCCGGCGTGGAGGAGGGCGCCGAGTCGCAGCGCGTGCTCGGCTTGCGGCAGCGCTTTTTCACCCCGCGCCTCGATCTCCACACCCGTGCTGAGCATGCCGACCGCGCGGCCAGTGGCGTCGAGCTGCGGGCGGTTGTGCCAGGCGATGATGCGTGTATCGCCACTGCTCGTGATGACGGGACTGAGCGAATAGGCATGTCCGTCGATGCGGTTCCGCAGCGCGGCGCGCAGGGCTTGGCGAATCGCCTCGGGGCTCGTGCTCGGTGGCTGGCAGCAGTGGATCCAGTCACGGCCGACCAGCTCGCTCTCGGGCCGCCCGAGCAGCTCGCAGCCCTTGCGGTTGATGAGTCGAATGCGGCCCTGGGCATCCAGTGCCAAGACGATGGCCTCGGCCGTGGGGTCTCTGCAGGAAGGGGCGGCAGATGCCGCCGCAACTGGGGGGCGCGCTGTCTTGCTGCCCGAAGTCATGTCCGTACCGTCCACTCATTACTTCTTCTTTGTCGCCAGTATCGGAGTCGTGGACGGGAAAAGCTAGTCTCAGAGCTCGCTGCGTGACCTCTGGGGCAGGGGCGGATGCTCTGATGTCGCGTCCGCCTGGGATGTCTCTGCCTGTCTGCGCTCAGCGCCGTTAGGGCGCCAGTCGCTCGATGACCCAGTCCTCTGCGCGCTCGCTGCTGCGCACATAGCGGAAGCGATCGTGCAGACGGCTCTCGCGGCCTTGCCAGAACTCGATCATCTGCGGGACCACGCGATAGCCGCCCCAGAACTCCGGGAGGGGGATCTCGCCATGGGCGAATTTGCGCGCCATCTCCGCCACCTTGCCCTCCAGGATGGAGCGCGAGCTGATCACCTGGCTCTGCGGCGACGACCAGGCGCCGATCTGACTGCCGCGCGGGCGCGTCGTGAAGTAGCGCAGCGACTCCGCGGCCGAAATGCGCTCCGCGCGGCCCGTGATCTGCACCTGCCTGGCCAGCGCGACCCAGGGAAACAGCAGGGCGACGCGCGGGTTCTGCTCGATCTCCTTGGACTTGCGGCTCTCATAGTTGGTGAAGAAGACGAAGCCGCGCGCGTCATAGAGCTTGAGCAGCACGGTGCGCGCCGATGGCTGTCCCTGAGGGTCCACGGTACAGAGCGTCATGCCGTTCGGCTCCGGCAGATCCGTGCTCAGTGCCAGCTCGTACCAGCCCTGGAATTGCGCGATCGGATCTGGGCTCAGCTCGGCACATGACAGGCCGTGCTCCATGAGCGCGCGTCTCAGCTCGGCTGGGTTGGCGTTCATGCCGACTCCAGGTGGCAAGTCGCGCAGAGCGCGCCCGCGCGCTGTTTCTCCATTCGGTTCATAAGGTCAAGATTCTTCATTGAAAATTATCAATACTAATAGAGAAAATTAGGATAATTGACTCGTCAAATGCTCATGGTCTCGGTAGGTTTTTCGGTCAAGACCAAGCGACATGGTCAGTCATCCGCCGTCTCGCTGTCATTCAGAAACCACTGAGAGTCCGGTACTAAGAGCCGGAAAGACGGGTAAGAGCGGTCCCAGACATAACGAAGAGAGGAGCATTGCAAATGACCCGCCAAGATCAAATCAAGGCCCTTGAGCAGGACTGGTCGGAAAACCCGCGTTGGACAGACGTCAGCCGCGGCTATTCCGCCGCCGACGTGGTGCGGCTGCGCGGCTCCGTCCAGCCCGAGCACACCTACGCCAAGCGCGGCGCCGAAAAGCTCTGGAAGCTGGTTCGCGGCGACGCCAAAAAGGGCTATGTCAACTGTATGGGCGCCATCACCGGCGGTCAGGCCATGCAGCAGGCCAAGGCCGGCATCGAGGCCATCTATCTCTCCGGCTGGCAGGTTGCGGCCGACGGCAACACCTCCGAGACCATGTACCCGGACCAGTCGCTCTACGCCTATGACTCGGTCCCGACCATGGTGCGGCGCATCAACAACACCTTCAAGCGTGCCGACGAGATCCAATGGGCCAAGGGCATCGAGCCCGGCGACGAGGGCTTCGTCGACTACTTCCTGCCGATCGTCGCGGACGCGGAAGCAGGCTTCGGCGGCGTGCTCAACGCCTTCGAGCTGATGAAGAACATGATTGGCGCCGGTGCCTCGGGCGTGCACTTCGAGGACCAGCTCGCCGCCGTCAAGAAGTGCGGCCACATGGGCGGCAAGGTGCTGGTGCCGACCCGCGAGGCGGTGCAGAAGCTGGTCGCCGCGCGTCTGGCCTCGGACGTCATGGGCGTTCCGACACTGCTGCTCGCCCGCACCGACGCCGAGGCCGCCAACCTCCTGACCAGCGACGTGGACGACAACGACCGTCCCTTCGTCACAGGCGCGCGGACCGACGATGGCTTCTACCGCGTCAAGAACGGGCTGGAGCAGGCCATCAGCCGCGGCCTGGCCTATGCGCCCTACGCCGACCTGGTGTGGTGCGAGACGGGCACGCCGGACCTGGGTTTCGCGCGCGAGTTCGCTCAGGCCGTGCTCGAGAAGAACCCGAACAAGCTGCTGGCCTACAACTGCTCGCCCTCCTTCAACTGGAAGAAGAACCTGGACGACAGCACCATCGCCCGCTTCCAGGACGAGCTGGCGGACATGGGCTACAAGTATCAGTTCATCACCCTGGCCGGCATCCATAACATGTGGTTCAACATGTTCGACCTGGCCTACGACTACGCGCGCGGCGAGGGCATGCGCCACTATGTCGAGAAGGTCCAGGGGCCGGAGTTCGAGGCGCGCGAGAAGGGCTATACCTTCGTGTCGCACCAGCAGGAAGTGGGCGCCGGCTACTTCGACGACGTCACGACCGTGATCCAGGGCGGGGTCTCCTCGGTCACCGCACTCACCGGGTCGACGGAAGAGGAGCAGTTCTAGCTTGATCTGGCGGGCGGCCTTGGGCCGCCCGCGTCGGATCAAGACTCTGCAGTCCCTCTCTGAGCGGTCTTTCCATGCGGCACGCCAAGCGTGATGACCCCCTGGTCGAGCGTGCAGCGACAAGCGGACAAGGCGAGGCGGGAGCCTCCCAGAGGCGAGCTATCGCGCTCGCCATTGTTGAGGAGCCTATGGATTTCAAGACCGCCGATCTCTATGACGCCCACGGCGAGGCGCTCCGCGTCTGCGAGCCCATCTTTCGCGACTTCGGCGGCAAGCCGCGCTTCGCCGGCCCCGCCGTGACCGCCAAGTGCTTCGAAGACAACTCCGTGGTCAAGTCCACCCTGGCCGACCCCGGCGAAGGGCGCGTGCTGGTGGTCGACGCCGGTGGCTCACTGCGCTGCGCCATGCTCGGCGACCTCATCGCCGCCAGTGCGGTCGAGCAGGGCTGGGCCGGCGTCATCCTCTTCGGCTGTGTCCGCGACAGCGTCGAGATCCGCCAGATGCCGCTCGGCGTCAAGGCACTCGCCAGCATCCCGCGCAAGAGCCAGCGGCGCGGCGAGGGCCAGCGCGACATCCCCGTCACCTTCGCTGGCGTCCGCTTCGCCCCTGGCGATTCCGTCTACTGCGACGAGGATGGTATCGTCGTCTCCGACAAGCCTCTGGACCTCTGATCGCCCCACCGAGCAAGGGCCGCCCGCCGCCCTCCCTCGCGCCCAGGCCCGAGCCGAGCAACACTCGCTGACACCTGACACCTGACACCTGACACCTGACACCTGACACCTGATCCTATGGCCTGGACCGAAGCCAAGCTCATCGCCGAAGCCATGCTCGAAGGCTTCGAGCGTCACTACCGCCTCTTCCGCGAGATCACCGCCGACGCCCAACGCCGCTTCGAAGCGGCGGACTGGCCCGCGGTGCAGAGCGCCTCGCGCGAGCGCATCGGCTTCTACGACAGGCGCGTCGGCGAGACGGTCGCGCTGATCAAGCGCGAATTCCATCTGCGCGATCCCAACGACGTGCTCTGGCGGCGCGTCAAGGTCGAGTACATGCGCCTGCTGCCGCAGCTCAATCAGCCCGAGCTGGCGGAGACCTTCTACAACTCGGTCTTCTGCCGCCTCTTCGACCGCCGCTACTACAACAACTGCTACATCTTCGTCTGGCCGCTGATCTCCACCGAGCACCTGGAGGCCGAGGTGCCCATCTTCCGGCCCTACTACCCGGCGCGCGAGGGCTTTGCCCGGGTCATCGCCAGAATCCTGAAAGATGCCGGCTTCAAGCGCCCCTTCCGCGACATGAGGCGCGACATCCGCTGTCTGCTGCTGGCCATTCGCTCACGCTTCCCCGCCAATCGAGCCATCCAGCAGAACTTCCAGCTCGCCGTGCTCTGCGCGCCCTTCTACCGCAACAAGGGCGCCTACATCATCGGCAAGGCCATCAATGGCGCGGACCAGATCCCCTTCGTCATCCCCGTTCTGAACGACGAGACCCAGGGGCTCTACGTGGACACCCTGCTCACAGGCACGGACGAGATCGCGGACGTCTTCAGCTTCTCGCGCGCCTACTTCATGGTGGACACCGAGGTACCGGCCGCCGTGGTCGACTTCCTGCGCCCCCTGATGCCGCGCAAGGGCAAGGCCGAGCTCTACACCGCCATCGGTTTTCAGAAGTTCGGCAAGGCCGAGTTCTATCGCGACTTCCTCAAGCACCTGCGCTACTCGTCCGATGAGCTGGTGATCGCGCCAGGCATTCGCGGCATGGTCATGTGCGTCTTCACGCTGCCGTCCTTCCCCTTCGTCTTCAAGGTCATCAAGGACCGCTTCCCGCCGCCCAAGGAGATGACCCCGGACCAGGTCAAGGAGAAGTACCTGCTGGTGAAGATGCACGACAGGGTGGGGCGGATGGCCGACTCCTGGGAATACTCCCATGTCGCCTTTCCGCTGGCCCGCTTCTCGCCGGCCCTGCGCGAGCTGTTGGAGAGCGAGTGCGCCGGAAGCATCGAGGTGGACGACGACCACCTCATCATCAAGCACCTCTACATCGAGCGGCGCATGTCGCCCCTCAACCTCTATCTGCATACCGCGGACGAGGACGACATCCGCCACGCCATCGGCGAGTACGGCGACGCCATCAAACAGCTGGCCGCCGCCAACATCTTCCCCGGCGACTTCCTTTTCAAGAACTTCGGCGTGACCCGCCGCGGGCGCGTCGTCTTCTACGACTACGACGAGCTCTGCTACCTCACCGAGTGCAACTTCCGCGAGATCCCCGAGGCGCCCTACCCGGAAATGGAGATGAGCGACGAGCCCTGGTACACGCCGGCACCGGACGACGTCTTCCCGGAGGAGTTCGAGACCTTCCTGCTCACCGACCCCCGCATCCGCAAGGTCTTCCGCCAACGCCACGGCGAGCTCTTGGACCCCGCCTGGTGGCGCGCGCGCCAAGACTACATCCGCGCAGGCCACCTGGAAGACGTCTTCCCCTATCCACCCGAGCGCCGTTTCCGCAAGGACAGAGAGGAGTTCCCGCGCCGCTACCCCCATCTCGTCGCCTAGCTAGCCAAGGCGGCGCTAGGAGCCGCAGCCGCGAAACTGAGCGGCGCCCCTCAGCGCCTGAGGCGCGTTGGTCAGCCACGAGCCCTTCGTCGCGTATTCCTGGGGATCCTCGCCGTGGAAGGTCTGCTTCAGTCGATTTTGCGATTCCGGAGGGGCGATCGAGACGACGACCGGCGCCCGTAGCGGCCTTCACTGTTGTTCTTCACCCTGCGGGTGAAGCAGCAGAAAGCCAGGATCTCGATAATGATCAATGTGTTGCATGGAGTGCGAAGCGGTCAGCCGCCGGCTCTAGGATTATGCACAGCTCACGATGATGCAAAGTTGAGCTCGGCGGTGCTCTGTGACCGCCGTGGGATGACGTCCAGCCGGCGTTAGAGGCTTCTCATAATCACAGGGTCTTTGGGAGCCCGATCAGGCCGTCGGGCGCCCGGTAGCGTTTGAGAGTCGTGCTCGGCTCGTGAAGCTTGGCGAATGCTTGCCCTTTCATCGCCAAGTCGGCCTCGACGTACTGATGTGTCGTCACCGGGCTTTCGTGACCAAGCCACAGTGCGATGACCTGGTCACATAGCCTTGCGTAATGGGGCTTATGGAAAGCCTTCCATAAGTCCCAGGAGCGGAAGCTCACCCCCGGCGGCTCAGCGGAAGGAGTCGGCCAAAACCAGTCACTCGATTCTGTCGATGGCTAGGAGGGCATCCGGCGACTTCTGCAGCCCGGTTCTGGGCCTATGAGGTCAGGGGACGCACCGAAAGCGGCCACTCTCCTTGGTGACTGTCGCCCCACCTAGCCACCGCTCACGGCCATGAAGCGGTCGATGTTCAACGGCGATTCGTTGAAGTGATGACCCTCTGGCTTCAAGGCGATGACTCGCTGCAGGTAGGCGCTGAGCTCGGTGTCACTGATACCCGCCCGCAGCAACGCCCTCAGGGGCGCACTCTGCTCCCGCCCGAGACAGAGCAGCAGGGTGCCATCGACGGTGAGCCGCACACGATTGCAGGTTTGGCAGAAATGCCGCGAGCGTGGACTGATGAAGCCGATGTGGGCATCGGTCCCTTCGAGACGATAGTAGCGGGCCGGACCGCCCCCGGGCAGACGTTCGGGGATCAGCTCGATGCGCTGCTCCAGTCGGCGTTGGATGTCTTGCAGCTCCAGGGAATGACCGGCGGCACTCTGGCCGGTCGCACCCATCGGCATCGCCTCGATCAGCCGCAAGGTGAAGCCACCTGTGCTGCAGTAGGCAATCAGCTCGTCGAGCTCGCCGTCGTTTACGCCGCGCATGAGCAGTGTATTGATTCGAATCGGGGCAAAGCCGACCTGCTGAGCCGCCTCTATGCCGCGCAAGACAGGATCCAGCCGTCCCCCGGTGATCTGCCTGAAGACGTCCGGACGCAAGCTGTCCAAACTGACATTCAAACGACGCACGCCAGCCGCATGGAGCGGTTTCGCCAGCGCTTTCAAGCGACTTCCATTGGTGGACAGCGACAGGTCATCCAGGCCAGGCAGGGCTGCTAGTCGGGCAGCCAACAGCGGCAGGTCGCGGCGCAGCAGGGGCTCGCCTCCGGTCAGGCGCACGTGACGCACGCCCAAGGCCGTGAAGACCCGTACGACTTGCACGATCTCGTCGAGCGTCAGCCAGGCATCAGGTGCTTCGAACCCTCTGAAGCCTTTCGGCAGGCAATAGGTGCACCGCAGGTCGCAGCGGTCCGTGACCGACAGGCGCAGGTACTCGATGCGCCGACCGAGAGCGTCCGTCAGGGCTGGTTGGCTCATGCTGTGCTCTGAACTGTGCATGCCTGGCTCGGCATGGGATACCCGCTCGGAAAGGCGGCCGGGGCCAGCGCCCCGTCGCCTTCCTGGATACGCGCGGCCTCAGGCGCTCAAGAACCGTCGCCGCTTGAAGGAGACGGTGCGTTTGTAGTCCTTCATGGTCCCGACCTTGCGGATATCCGCCCAGGTGCCCTTGTAATAGGGCACCAGATTGCGATCGGTCCAGTCGGTGACGACGTCGCCCACCACGCCGTTGTCATAGCCGAACATCATGAAGCTCTGACCTGGGGCGATGTCCGGCTCCAGATAGGCCATGGCGAAGGCGGAGCCGTAGTCGTTGTGCAGCTCGACGATGTCGCCCGAGACGATGCCGAGGCTCTTGGCGTCGTCCGGATTCATCTCCAGCGGCGACATGGGAAAGCGCTCGCGGCGGAACGGCAGGTGGCGGTCGTGATACGCAGTCTGCCAGATGTGGTTGGTGCGGCCGTTGTTGACCCAGAAGCGGTGCTTCTTTCGCTGGGTTTCCACGGTGCCCGGCAGTCCGTTCCAGGGCGCCGGCTGGAAATGCGCCCGGCCGTCCTTGGTGTCGAACCTGTAGTCGGTGTAGAGCATCTCTGTGCCGACGAGCTTGCCGTCCTTGAATGCCTTGATCGGCAGCTGCACGCCATTGGTGCCCATGACACGCAGCCGGTCGTAGGTCGCCAAGTCGCCCGTCGGTCCGCCCTGGCTGTCGATCCCTTCGGGCTTGCGGAAACCGTCGTTGAAGGCGTCCTCCTCGGTCGTCCAGTCGAAGCCCGCGAAGCGCGCGGCCATCTCGGTGTTGCCCTGATGCTCGTAGAGGGCCTTGAGGGTGTTGGCGATCTCCGCCGCGATCAGACAATCGGGCTTGGCTTCCCCAGGCGGATCCATGAAGCGCTCGGAGAGGCGCATGCGCCGCTCGCCGTTCATGGCGGTCAGATTCATCTCGCCCGGATGCGTGGCCGGCAGCAGCAGATGCGCGGCATCGGAGAGCTTGGTGCGGTAGAGGTCGATATTGACGACGAAGAGTCCGCCGCGGTTCTCCACCGCATCGAAGATCAGATCCGCCAGGTCGGTTGCGCTCGCCCCGCGCGCCTTGCCGATGACATCGCGCACGATGGCGGACCGGCGGTAGACCGCTTCGCGGAACTGCTCCGCGTTGAGGGTCGACTGGAAGGGATTGGTCGCCCACACCGTGAGCATCTTGCCTCGGCCTTCGATGATCTCCTGGTCGACATAGCGGGCGGGACGTCCCCCTGGATAGGGCGGGCGGGCGTAGCCTTCCTGGTGACCGCCCATGCGGACCACCCCGGTCCCGCGCCGTCCGACGTTCTCGGTGGTCAGCACCAGATCGACCAGGGCGGACTGGATGCGATAGTTGTCGTTGCCCCAGATGATGCCCTTCTCGTAGCCATGCATGGTGCGCGGGTAGTGCCTGGATGCCTTCGGCTTGTAGGCCCATTCCGCGGCCTTGACGATGTCCGCCTCGGGCACGCCGGTGATGCGGCTGCAGTCCGCGAGGCTCATGCGGTTGGCCGTCAGCGCCTCCTCGAAACCGCTGGTGTGATCGCGGATGAAGCGCTCGTGATGCCAGTCCTGGTCGACGACATAGGTCATGAGGCCGTTGAAGAGCGCGGTGTCCGTGCCCGGCGCGATGGCCAGATGCAGGACGTTGTCCTTGCCCGCCAGGTGCTCCGCCACCGAGATGGTCAGGCTGCGCCTCGGGTCGACGAAGATGACCTTGGCCGGCGCGACGCTCTCGCCCGGGAACCACTGCTTCTTCTTGTCCAGATTCTTGCCCGTCATGTTCGGCAGGGCATGGGCGAGGAAGTAGTTGGTCTGGGTCTCGTAGCCATTGGCGCCGATGTAGAAGAGGGTATCGGCGAGCTCCGAGTCCTCGTAGCTGTTGTTCAGCTCACCGATGCCCATGTCGCGGGTGGCGTGGCACTCGGAGTTGTAGGCGGGTCGGTTGTGGATGCGCACCAGGGGCGTCTGGATGGCGCTGAACATCAGCTTGCCGCTGCCCCAGGTGTTCTCGAAGCCGCCGCCGGCGCCGCCGTGGTCGAAGGCGTCGAAGGCGATCTGCTCGGGTCCGCCGCTGTCGAGGATGCGTTTGGTGACGCCGGCATAGACCTGCAACGCCTGGTCCCAGTTGGTCTCGACCCAGTCGTCGCCGGTGAAGAGCATGGGGTAATAGAGCCGTTGGCGCGATGGCCCCTCGCCGGTGAACATGACGCTCGCCATCTGACCGCCTCGGGTCGAGGACAGCCCCTGGTTCACCACGCACTCCTTGTCCGGCAGGATCATGATGTGGTGGCGACTGCCGTCGCGGTCCGTCACGACGTTGTGCATCGGCGGGGTCATGATGATGCCGAGCGCGGGCAGCTGCTTGCGGAAGTCGAGCCCCAGGGCGTTCTCGTCCGGCGCGCGTCCGCCCTCGCGGTTCTCCGGCCATTTGTAGACCTGGTAGCCGCAGCCGACGATGCAGAAGTGGCAGGTCATGTTGGTGCGCTGCGCGTCCGGCGGCGGCAGCGGGATGCGGTCTCGGTACTGGGTCATCGTGGTCTCCCGATCACAGCAGATTGCATTGACGGCCGTAGATGAGCCCCTCGACCGCCACGGCGTAGAGGCTGTCGTCCGCCGTATCGTGCTCGAGCAGGATGCGCGGCAGGTTCTCGGTCGACTGGCCATCCACCATCTGTCCCGCCATCTCCGGGTCGAAGATGCTGAAGTGGCAGCCGCACTTGAAGGTGCGTGCCTCCTTGTCGTAGCTCAGCGGGCAGCCGTTATGCGTGCATTGGGTGCTGAAGGCGACGATGTCGCCGTCTGGGCCGATGCCGCCGGGCACGGGGTGCCCCGTCTTGATGATCTGACAGAAGGACTCGGCATCCGGGTAGTTGAAGGGCACCGGGACATTGTCTTCCAGGGCGCCGGCCCTGGTGATCGCCTCGCGGGGGTAGGGCAAGGTGGTCGCCCCGGGCGCCGCCCGCTCCTGCGCGTTGGCCAGTCCGCTCCCGATGAGCGCGGCGCCCGCCGTGGCCGCCGCACCGCTCGCCTTCAGGAAGCGGCGTCTGCTGAGATTCTTCATGGTCTCGCTCCTCCTCGTTCTTGTAGTCCCGGGCCATCAGCAAATCCCGTACCCGTTTGAGGGTTTCGCGAAATCAATGGCCTATGCAGCACGCGTAGAGTTCTGGTAACGTCCACAGACTTCGTGTTACGAAAAGGTAACGCCGATCTATGCTCACACGCCGGGACCTGCTGCGCGCCATCGGCCTACTCGGCATCAGCCCGTCTGGCTGGTGCGAGCCCATCGCCACGGGCGCAGCGCAAGACCCGAGCGCAGGCGAAAGACCCGCGCTGCGTTTCGGCCTGACGCCGGTCATCCTCGATGACCGCGTCGCCTTCCTGCGCCTCTGGGCGAGCTGGCTCGAGCGGCAGCTTGGGCGCCCGGTTGTCTTCATCCAGCGCGCGCGCTACCGCGAGATCATGGACCTGCTGCTGCGCGGCGGATTGGATCTGGCCTGGATCTGCGGCTATCCCTATGTGCAGCACCGGAGGGAGCTGACACTCGTCGCGGTGCCGCGCTTTCAGGGACAGCCTAGGTACCGCTCCTACGTCATCGTCGGGGCCGACGCGCCCTTCACGGCTCTGCGCGACCTCCAGGGGCGCCTGTTCGCCTGGTCCGATCCGGACTCCAATTCCGGCTACCTCTACCCGCGCTTCGCACTCCTGGAGCAGGGTCAGGATCCGGACCGCTTTTTCGGCCGAACCTTCTTCACCTGGGGCCATCGTCACACCGTCGAGGCGGTCGCCGAGGGGCTGACGGACGGGGCCGCCGTCGACAGCTACGTCTGGGAGACGCTGGCGCGCCGTGTGCCCGAGCTGACGCGACGCACCCGGATCATCTTGCGCTCGCCGCTGTTTGGATTCCCGCCGCTCGCCGGCGCACCTGGACTGGCCCCCACGGATCTGCAGGCGATCCGCCGGATTCTGCTGCGCCAGGACCAGGACCCTATCGGCCGGCAACTCCTCGATGAGCTCAATCTGGACGGCTTCGCACCGGCGGAGCCCGCGCTTTTCGACGACATCGCGGCGATGGCCGAGCGCCTCGACACGGGACGCCGGACATGAGCCTCACGCCCGCCAGCTATCGGCATCGGCTCCCTTTGAGCCTGAGCGTGGCGGCGGTGGTCACGGCGGTCTCCATGGCCTTGGCGCTGGGTCTGCAAACGCTCGACAACCTCCGCGAGGATCAGGGACGCAACGCCCTGCGGCTTGGGCATGCCATGTCCGAGATCCTGGTCCAGGCGCTGCTGCATGATGACGTCTGGCTCGCCTATTCACTGTTACGGGGGCCGGAGAAGGACGCCGCCGATGCGACCTGGATCCTGATCGACGCGGGTCAGCGGATCTTCGCGAGCAATCGCCCCGAGCGTTTTCGCCTCGATCAGTCGCTGGAGGCGGCGCTCCCCTGGCTGCCGGTGGCCGCGTTCAGTCCGGATGCGCCCGCGCCCGCCTTGGTGCGGTCCATTGAGCCCCAAGACGATGGCACGCGCCGGGTCCTGCGGCTCACCCTAGCCAGCGAGGGCGGCCCGGTCGGCGAGCTGATCGCCCTGCTCTCCGATCGACCCTTCCTCGCACGTTTCCGCGAGATCCTTGTCGGCGGCGTGCTGGTGACGGCGGCGGTCCTGGCGGTGCTGCTCCCGGCCGGCTGGCTCTGGGGACGCCGCATGGCGTCGCCGCTGATGCAGCTGGCGGCCTGCATGGCGCGGGTCGGAACCGAGGACGCTCGGCAACTGCGCTGTAAGATCCCCGAGAGCGACTCCGAGATCGGTCAACTCGGCCGTCAGTTCAGCGCCATGCTGGCCGCGCTGGCCGAAAAGGATGCGTTGGAGCAGCAGATGCTTCAGGCCGAGCGGCTCGCGGCCGTCGGGCGGGTCGCGGCGGGCGTCGCCCACGAGGTCAACAATCCGCTCGGCGGCATGCTCATGGCGATCGACACCTATCGCCAGGGGCAGGTCCTCGACGCGCGAACCGCACGCCTGCTGGACCTGATCGATCGCGCCTTGCAGCAGATCCGCGGCAGCGTGTCGGCGCTCCTGGTCGAGGCGCGCGGCGATTCGCGAAGCCTTGCCCCGACTGATCTGGATGATGTGCGAACCCTGATCCAGCCGAAGCTTGCGCGCTCGAGCGTGAATGTGGCCTGGAGCATCGGCCTGGTGTCGGCGGTCGATCTCCCGGCGGCTCCCGTCCGTCAGCTCTTGCTGAATCTGTTCTTGAACGCCATCGAGGCCGCAGAGCCGGGCGGCGCGGTTCGGGTCGAGGTCGGGACGGAAGGGGCGCATCTTGCGGTGCGGGTCGAGAACTCCGGGCGTCCCATCCCTGCCGAGCAGCTGGCCCATTTGTTCGAGCCCTACCCGGAGCAGCGCCCGCATGCGCAAGGGCTCGGGCTCTGGATCTGCTACCAGATCGCCTCGCAGCTCGGCGGTCGGATTCAGGTCGCCTCGAGCGCCGAGCGCACCTGCTTCCAGGTCGCGCTGCCACTGGGGACCGAGGAGGTGTCATGACACGGATCTGCCTCATCGAAGATGACGCCATCATGGGTGAGGCGCTCCTCGAGCGGTTGATCCTCGAGGGATTCGATGTCGAGTGGCAGCGCACGGGGCGCGGCGGTCTCGAGATGCTGCTCGCGCAGCGCTTCGATCTGGTCCTCCTCGATGTCAGCCTTCCCGATCTCTCGGGCATCGACCTCTTCGAGCATCTGCGGCGCTCCCGGACTGCGGTCCCACCAACCCTCTTCATCACCGGCTACGGAAGCATCGAAGACGCGGTCAAGCTGCTTAAGCTGGGCGCCGTCGACTATCTGACCAAGCCGCTCGACCCTGGCGAGCTGATCGGCAAGCTGCGTGCGCTGAGCCAGTCGCCCGTCGCGCCCGATCCCTCACGCGAGCCCGAAGACCGGCTGGGCATCTCCCCGGCGATGAGCCAGATCGAGGCCGAGCTCGCGCGGCTGGCACGCCATCCCCACACGCCCGTGCTCATCTGCGGCGAATCCGGCGTCGGCAAGGAAGTGGTTGCGCGTCGGCTGCACCGGCTGCAGTGTCCCCAGGCGCCCTTCGTGGCGGTCAACTGCGCGGCGCTGCCGGAGGGGCTGATCGAGGCCGAGCTGTTCGGCCATGAGCGCGGTGCCTACACGGGCGCCGAGCGCCGCCGCGCGGGCGTCTTCGAGCAGGCCGGCGACGGCGTCCTGTTTCTCGACGAGATCGGCGACATGCCCTTGGCGCTGCAATCGCGGCTGCTGCGGGTCGTGCAATCGCGTCAATTGACACGCATCGGCGGGAGCGGAGCGCTGGAGGTGCCGGCGCGACTGGTGTGCGCGACGCACCGCGATCTCGCGGCCCTGGTTCGGGCCGGTGCCTTCCGGGAAGACCTCTATTATCGGGTGCGGGTCCTCGAGATCCGCATCCCACCCTTGCGCGAGCGCCCGGAGGACGTTTTCTGGCTGGCCGAGCGCTATGTCGCCGAGCACGTCAGACGCTTCCCGGACGAGTGCCGCGTGCTTGGTGCCAACGATCGCGAGCGACTCCTGAAGCACCACTGGCCGGGCAATGTGCGAGAGCTCCAGCACGCGCTCGAGCGCGCCTGCATCCTGGGTCGGGGACCTTCCCTGGCGCTGGATCTGCCGGACGCGTCGGCGGCCGAGCAGGGCTTGAAGGCCCACGCCCAGGCGGGCGAGCGTGCCGCGATTCTGGCGGGCCTGACCGACACGGGCTTCAACATGACGCTGACCGCCGAGCGACTCGGCATCAGTCGTAAGACGCTGTGGCAGAAGATGAAGCGCTATGGGCTTGAGCGCCGCTAGAGGCCCGCGGAGCGCCCTGGTCAGCCGCGCATGCCACCGGCTTGACCGCTTCGATGGTCGCGGAGACCGCGAAATCCTCGATCGCCGTCCCCGGCGCCCCGTCGCGGATCGAGGAGGACGGACCGGCGCGCGTCCCTGGGGCCCGTCCGGAGGTCGATGAGACCGCTCGCCTCCGGCATCGCCGTCAGCCCAGGAATCGACGCCGCCCATACGGACGGCGCAGAGCGCCAGGTCCTGGCGGAGGTGATCCGGCAGCTCGCCCATCGCCACCAGGCCCGAAACGGCCAGCCGCCCGCCGGGCTCGAGGACGCGACAGGTCTCGGCAAAGGCGCGCGGGGACGTCCGAAGAAGAGCCCGAGCAGAAAGGCCCCGATCAGGCCGCCTGGCGGCGGCTGGTCACGGGGTGCGGTCGGCCGGGGAACGGCATAGATCCCCGTCACGGCCACAGCGTCGTCGAAGTCCGGTTTGGACGCTGGGCCAACGATGTGTCCAGCTGTTGTCGAGGCTTGTGAGCCACGACGATGACCGGCTTGGGTATTCATTGTGGCAGTAGCCGGGCAGAACCGGTCGCCCGACCTTGGAATCTCTGCGACGGCATCACGCGGATACCTGTCGCTCGGCTTGTTTCGGCCGGTGACGCAAACGCCCCAGGAACGGTCACTCAGTGCAGTCACATCTGCGTCCCCTTTGAGCCGCATTGTGGTCACCAAAACCCTCGGGAGTCCACAGAATGTGCGGCATGAGGAGATAAAACCTGGGCTGCGCGCCGCTGGGCAAATTCCGGCGCATTTCGAATATTTCGATTATATGCCCTGCTGCACTATACTTCGCCACAAGTGATCGAAACAGAGGATCCGAGCAATGAGTCATGCGGCACCGGTCTATCCTGGGGTGCGGATGCCAACGGAGGAAGAGGCTTCGTTGGCGCTGGAGAGCAGCCGTCTGCTAGCCGCTTGCATTGGGCAAGGCGACTCAGCGCGGTTGCGCCTGATCGACGGCGAGACCGATGTGACGGTTCCTGTTTCGGCGATTCACATGTTGGTCGACATCCTGAATCAGATGGCGCAGGGGAACGCGGTGTCACTGGTTCCGATTCACGCGGAGCTGACGACGCAGCAGGCCGCCGATCTGCTCAATGTCTCACGCCCCTTCCTGGTCAAGCAGTTGGAGGCAGGTGCCATTCCCTTCTACAAGGTTGGCCGGCACCGTCGCGTCCGCTTCTCCGATCTGATGGCCTATCGGGAGCAGCTCGACCAACAGAGCACCGAAGCTGCCGATGCGCTTGCGGCTCAGGCGCAGGATATGGGCTTGGGGTATTAGGTGGCGAGCTTCACGGTCATCTACGACGCGTGCCTTTTCTACCCGGCGCCACTGCGGGATTTGATGATCCGCCTGGCCCAGACGCGGCGTTTTCACGCCCGCTGGACGGAGGAGATCCAGCGCGAATGGCTGGCGGCGTTGCTGCGCAACAGGCCTGAGCTCGACGAGGCCAAGCTGCAGCGCACGACGACGCTGATCAACCAGGCCGTCCCGGATTGCCTGGTCACTGGCTACGGTCACTTGATCGACCGGCTCTCCCTCCCCGATCCGAATGATCGGCATGTGCTGGCGGCCGCCATTCGGTCTGGCGCTCAGGTCATCGTGACCACGAACCTCAAGGATTTTCCACAGGTGGCGCTCGCCGATTTTGACATCGATGCGCGCCATCCCGACGACTTCATCCTCGATCTAGCCGATCTCGATCCAGCGATCGTGACGACGTCGGCAAAGCTCCAGCGCGCGGCGCTGAAGCATCCACCGCTGTTGGCGGAGACCTTCATCGACACGCTGCGACGCCAGGGTCTACCCGGTGTCGCTGGGTTTCTGCAGGGGCAGATCGCCCTGATCTGAGGATCGCTTCGTCCACCCAACTGGATCCAATCGAACCCGCTCGGACCAGTCATGATCGACATCCACGGCAGCGGTTCTCATGCTCGGAAAGCCAGTGAGCTGATGAGGTTTACCGCCGGAGGCTTACCGTGGAACAGCACAGTACCTGTTCGATTGTGGGAGCGGCGCCCCGCCGCGACGAGCTCGCAGGCCGCTGGAATGCCTGTTCCATACTCCGGGGTGCCGGAATCACGGCATGGTCGTTAGGAGCTTACCTGGGCTCGGAGTCTCGCTCTCATGCATGACTTGGCCGAAATCGCCGCGCTTCGAGCCGAGAACGCGCGCCTGATCGCGCTTCTCGAAGCCCACGGCATCGAGTGGCGTCAACCGTCCGAGCCCCAGCGGACAGCGCGTGAGCAGGAGACATCATCGCTCTCGACCGCCGAAAAGGTCGCCCTGTTTCGACGTCTCTTCCGCGGTCGTGACGACGTCTATCCGGTCCGCTGGGAGAGTACGAAAGGTCACTCTGGCTACGCGCCCGCCTGCGCGAATGAGTGGCGCGAAGGCCTCTGCGACAAGCGCGCCGTCAAGTGCTCCGATTGCAGCCATCGCCAGCTCCTCCCTCTGACCGACTCTGTCATCTACGGCCATCTGGCGGGCAAGCAAACGATCGGCGTCTACCCGCTGCTCGAGGATGAGCGCTGTCATTTCCTCGCGGTCGATTTCGACGAGGCCGAATGGCGACAGGACGCCCGGGCCTTTGCGCAGTCGTGCGATGTGCTCGACGTTCCCGTCGCGCTGGAGATTTCTCGATCGGGCGAGGGCGCGCACGCCTGGGTCTTCTTCACCGAAAGCGTCCTGGCCAGCGATGCCCGACGGCTCGGCGCGGCCCTCATCAGCCATACCTGCGCGAGGACTCGACAGCTCAGGCTGAGCTCCTACGACCGGCTCTTTCCCAATCAGGACCGCATGCCCAAGGGAGGCTTCGGCAACTTGATCGCCCTACCCTTGCAGAAGACGCCGCGTGCGCAAGGGCGAAGTCTGTTCGTCGATCGCGACTGGCAGGCCTATCCAGACCAGTGGACCTTCCTCACCTCCGTGCGGCGCATGGATCCGCGGGACATCGAGCCGGCGATTCTCAAGGCCGTCGGCGGTGCTCAGCCACTGGATGTGAGCTTCATCGACGAGGAGGATCGGGCGCAGCCTTGGAAACCACCAAAGTGCCCCAGCAAGCGGCTCCCTGGTCCCTTGCCGACGCAGATCGGGATCACGCTCGCCAACGGCGTCTACCTCGAGAAGGCGCAGCTGCCCCAGCCCCTCGCGGATCGCCTCATCCGGCTCGCGGCCTTTCAGAATCCGGCTTTCTATCGAGCGCAGGCGCTGCGCCTATCGGTTTGGGACAAGCCACGGGTGATCGGCTGCGCCGAGAGCTATCCGCGGCACCTCGCGCTGCCGCGCGGCTGCTTAGATGCCGCGCTTGAGCTCCTGAGTGAAAACGGGATCGAGACGGACCTCCATGACGAGCGGTTCGCCGGCCATCCGATCGCGGTCGATTTCCTGGGCCAGCTACGCCCCGATCAGCAAGCCGCCGTCACGGCCATGTTGAATCATGAGACGGGTGTGCTCAGCGCCCCGACTGCCTTCGGCAAGACTGTCGTCGCAGCGGCAATGATCGCCCGTCGCGACGTCAACACGCTGATTCTGGTGAACCGCACCGACCTGCTCGAGCAATGGCAGGAGCGTCTGCTGGCGTTCCTGGGCGTCGGACGCGACCGAGTTGGCACCATCGGTGGCGGCAAGACCAAGCCCAGCGGCCAGATCGACATCGCGGTGATGCAGTCCCTGTCGCACAAGGGCGAGGTCAAGCCGCTCGTCGAGGACTATGGCCAGGTGATCGTCGATGAATGCCACCACATCAGCGCACGGTCCTTCGAGGCGATCATGAAGCGCGTCGGAGCCCGCTATGTCCTGGGACTGAGCGCAACCCCGACACGCCGCGACGGGCAGGATCCCATCATCTTCATGCAATGCGGTCCGCTGCGACACAGGGCGACCAATCCGCCCAAAAGGCCGCAGGACCTCGCGGTCATCCCCCACGAGCTGCAGGCACCGATCGACCTGCCGGCAGACGCCGCCTTTCACAGGATCTGCCGCCACCTGGCGCTGGACGAGACGCGCACCCAAGCCATCGCGGCCGCCGTTCTCGAGCGCTTCGAGCAGGGACGTAAGATCCTGGTGCTGACCGAGCGAGCCGACCATTTGTCGGCCCTGCGCATGGCGTTGGACGGCATGACTCCAGCGCCTTTCGTCCTGCATGGCCGAATGTCGCGTCTGCGTCGATCCGAGACGATTGCGGAGCTCAACGCACTCCCGCCAGAGGCCCCAAGGGTCGTGCTGGCCATCGGCAAATTGGTCGGCGAGGGATTCGATCACCCGCCGCTCGACACCTTGGTCCTGGCCATGCCGATCTCCTGGAAGGGAAGCTTGCAGCAATACGCCGGTCGGCTGCATCGAGAGCACGCCGCGAAGACCAACGTCCGCATCATCGATTTCGTCGACACTGGCCACCCCACCTTGCTGCGCATGTGGGCGCGACGGCAACAGGGCTATCGGGCCATCGGCTATCGCATCGCGCTGCAACCCGAGCTGGATGGCTGGTGACGGTTTCCCGCTATCCTCGAGTGCGCCTTTGGAGCGCTGCATGCTTCGCCTCTGGCGCTTGCCCGTAAAAGGCCGTAGCGCTCTCGCACGATTGCTCCAAATGCCTGAGGTCGATATGGCGACAGCTCTGAGATGGAATACGGTCACTCGGATACCAGGTCGGACTTTCCGCTATCAGGATGCAGCGGACGCAGGGAGCGATGGAGCCAGTGACCGTTCCTGGGAGGTCGTGCCTGTCCGCCAGTCGGAAGTGAGCTTCCAGCCATTGATCAGGACGCGAGTTCAGATGCCGATCACGGACGACGATCCCCGCGCCACGTCGCTGCCGCCTGGAGTCTTATGCATGACGAGCGGTAATCTGGCATTTCAACAACCGACCGAGGATCGGCTGAAATCCCAAAACTCAACAAAAACAAATTTCTACAGAGGAAGGGGCGTGATCTCTCGAGTGTGGTTGCCGAGCCTCAGAACGGCTTAACCGGGTTCTTATCGGTTGGGTAAACCCCTTTTGTCTCGGGCCGGTCAGCACGACCTAGCGGGCGCTGGACCGTCACGCGCGCAAGCGGCTGCGTTGGTGGTTGTGCGGGAAGCACAAGCAGCGAGGCCGGGGGACCACATGCTTCCCGGACGCATGGCTCCATCAAGCGATGGGGCTCAAAGAGCTGTCGGTGCGCACACGTGACCTTCCGTGGGCGAAGGCATGACACCTCGTCCGAGCGCTGGATGCGGCAAATCCGCACGTCCAGTGCGCCGAGCGGCGACTGGAAACGGGACTATGGCCCGGATTGGGGCACCGGCAGGGGCGAAAGCCGCCGGCAACAGCTACTCCCGGGTCCTGCGGTTACCGTGCCAGTCGTCGACTCTACCGGTTTGGGCGAAGAACCCCAGCAAGAGCGAAGCTGCTCTGGAGTGCCATTGGGGAGTCCGTGCAGGCAAGCCCATGCCCAGCAATTCCCGCCGGAAAAATATTTGCTTTAGAAACAATGCGCTGGATTCATGTCGAAAAAAGTCTTTCGTAAACTTTTGAAGCCGAATCAGTATACTGCCACAGACTTCTCAGGCTGCGAGGCAGGTATTGATGAGTGCTCCGTTCTCACGCCAATACCTCAGCATCGCGGGACTGCTGCGCGAGGTGCGGCGCGTCGCCGCGAAGA
>NZ_JAAIJQ010000349.1 GCF_010820565.1 Thiorhodococcus minor
GGACAGTAGAAGCGCGCCACTCGGGTGCCCGGCGGCGAGACGCGCGCATAGGTGCCATGGCGGGCGAAGTGACACCCACCCTGAGGATGGAGCGGACAGCACGGAAGGATTGCCTCTTGCCACGCCTGTTCGCTAACGTAGTCCGCGCCGGTGTAAGGACACTCGAAACGTAGTTGCACTGGCCATTGGCCCGCACGGTGGCACCCGTGGCGGGCCTTCTCATTGAAATAAGGGGTTGCCCGATTGTGCCGCAACCCTGGCCCACAGGCGCGCCGGTGAGAGGACTGAGATGGTCAGGACTTGCTCTCCCTCATGCTCTTTCACCAAAAAACGGATTCACCGGTGGGCGTGTCCTCGCCCAAAGGGGCGGTGCTTCGCGGATCAGGGTGAAGAACAACACCATAGCGCAGATGCACCGTCTCCAGGGCACGGTAGCGTGCCGGGATCTCCAGGCGGATGCCCGCCAGGCTGACGGT
>NZ_JAAIJQ010000350.1 GCF_010820565.1 Thiorhodococcus minor
GAGTCCCAGGCCACCGACCCTCAAGCACCGCGGCCAGTGGACCGACCGTCTGGCCGAGCTCGATGCCATTCTCGACCGCTGCCGGCCAGGGAAGCGCAAAGCGCGAGGCCGGTAGTCCCGGGTAGGCGTGTGCGCGTGCGTATTGCCGTAATGACGAAGGACGTGAGTCCTTCGTCGTGAAGGCAATATGCAAAGCGCAGTCACACACGCCGTAGAGTCATTCGTCGTAGGGTCGTGCGCAGCCCGAGTGCGCCAACGGCGCTACTCGAGGCGGAGCAGCGACCCGGAGCGGGACGGCCCGGGCTGAGAAGGTTGTCGCCCTGCGCGAGTCCCGTCGGCGAGGGATCGACCCGACGGGTATCACGAGCGCAGACGCGACACTCCGGCCTCGGCCACTGCTCGCGCGCATGACGCCTACCAAGATCCGTCAGTTCGCCGCCGCGGCCGCGGCCCTGGAAACCGG
>NZ_JAAIJQ010000351.1 GCF_010820565.1 Thiorhodococcus minor
ATCCGAGGCATCGCTGACGAAGAGGGTCACCGGGCCCTCGCTCGCGGTCGCCACATAGATCGCGGAGCCGTCGACACTGGTGCTGGCGTCGGAGACGGTGCGCACCTGTGGGCTCGGGAAGGGGGTGAGGATGCGGTTGAGATGATCGACGGCGATCTCGAGGATGAGGTTGACGCCGATGGTCGCCTGCACCGTCATGGGACCGACCTCGAGGTGGGTCGGCGTCTGCGTTGACGGCTCGGCCTTCACCCGCAGGAAGCGTCCGCCAACATCTTCCGGGCGCAGGGTTCGCTCACCGGCCAGCACCGCGTCCGGGATCGGCGGCAGTGCAATGCCCGGGTTATCGGGCTGGGCCGCGGCCGCGCCAATGCCCGCCAGAAGCACAACCAGGGGCGTCAACGCGCGAAGGAGAGAGGTGCGATGAAAGCGGCAGCGCGGCATGGCTCGAGTCCTTGA
>NZ_JAAIJQ010000352.1 GCF_010820565.1 Thiorhodococcus minor
CGACCTTCCCGCTTGGCTTCATTCAGAAACGAGACCTCATCGTGCAATGCACGCTCGCGCACGAAGGCGAGGCGGCGAGCCTCTTCATCGGCGCTGAGTTGGCGGATGCGGTTCATGGCTTGTTTGACTCAAATGTGGGTCAGCGTTTGATTTCGGCGCGAAGCTGTTTCACTTCTTCAACGGGAAGGTCAGCAATCTCTGCAATCAACTGGTCCACCATCTCTGTCTGAGCCATCAGACTCCGTGCGGTAGCACGTTTGGTTTTTAACATTTGCTCTTCTGCTTCCTTCAGGGCTTCTTGCCTACCTTGCACCCAACCTTCCCGCTTGGCCTCGTTCAGAAACGAGACTTCATCGTGCAACGCCCGCTCGCGCACGAAGGCGAGGCGGCGGGCCTCTTCATCGGCGCTGAGCTGGCGGATGCGGCTCATCGCTTGCTGGAC
>NZ_JAAIJQ010000353.1 GCF_010820565.1 Thiorhodococcus minor
GACGATCAGAAACCGCTCGTCGGCATCATCGAAGTCGACGATGCCTACTGGGGCGGCGAGGCCCACGCGAGCACGCCTGGGCGTGGCTCGCCAAACAAGACCCCGTTCATCGCGGCCTTATCCTGCAACGAAGACAACCACCCGATCGGCCTGCGTCTCGGCAAGGTCAAAGGCTTTCGCAAGGGCGAGGTTGAGCGCTTCGCTAAGCGCCACTTCGACCCCGATGCCATCGTTTTCAGTGATGGCCTGTCCTGTTTCAAGGGCATCGCTAGCGCCGGCTTCGAGCATCACGCCGTGGTCACGGGAGGCGGCTACCGCAGCATGCAGATCCCTGAGCTCCAGTGGCTGAATACGGTCCTCGGCAACGTCAAGAACAGTCTGCACGGCTCCTACCATCATGCCAGTGGCAAACACTTGCCGCGCTACCTCGGCGAG
>NZ_JAAIJQ010000354.1 GCF_010820565.1 Thiorhodococcus minor
GACGGCTCCGCGATCTATGTGGCGACCGCGAGCGAGGGCCCGGTGACCCTCTTCGTCAGCGATGCCTCGGATCCGAACCATGCGCTGTCCCTGACGCTCGCCCCGCGGCGCATCCCCCCGCGCGAGATCCGGCTGGTCCTGACCGATCCGCTGCCCAACCCGAGCCCGATTGCAGCGCCGACCGCACCGACAGGAGCCGCCGCGCCGGACTATGTCTCGACTCTCACCGAGGCCATGCGCGCCCTGGCCCGTGAGGAGATCCCCGAGGGTTACGGGCTGCGCCAGGCACGGCGCCAGGAGACCGTGACCTGCGTCCAGCTCGGGCTCGAGACCCGCCGCGGTCAGGTCCTCGAAGGCGGCGACCTCTGGCTGGTCACGGCCCTGGTGCGCAACACCACTGACACTGAGCTGGAGATCGAGGAGCGCGCCTGCCGC
>NZ_JAAIJQ010000355.1 GCF_010820565.1 Thiorhodococcus minor
TTCGCGATCCTTGCCGAGGTGCTGCCCGAGCGCGCCGACGGCTCGGGTCCGGTGAGCGCCGAGACCGGGCGTCCGGGAATGGCGCAGTGGCAGATCCTGGTGCTCGGGGTGCTGCGTCTGGGGCTGAATGCCGATTACGACCGCATCGCGGAGCTGGCCAATCAGCATCGCACGGTGCGCCAGATGCTCGGCCATAGCGACTGGAGCGAGGAGACCCGGTGGGGCGTGCAGACGCTCAAGGACAACCTGCGTTTGTTCACCCCCGAGGTGCTTGAGCGCATCAATCAGGAAGTCGTGGACGCCGGCCACGCCTTGGTAAAAAAAAGCCCAGACGACGGGCTTCAGGTGCGCGCTGACTCCTTCGTCGTCGAGACCGACGTGCACTTTCCCACCGACATCAACCTGCTCTGCGACGCGGTGCGCAAGGTCA
>NZ_JAAIJQ010000356.1 GCF_010820565.1 Thiorhodococcus minor
GAGCGTCAGGGCGACCTCTTCAACGACGATTTCGACGATCCGATCTCCTTCTGAAAGACCTCAACGCGGCGGGCCGAGACCCGCCGCAGGCCCCTGCCGCCCCCCCCAACGTCCACTTCCCCCGGGGCCCCCGGCCCGCCCCCGAAAAAGCGCGTTCATCACCTCACACTCGTCCACCTCCCACCATTGCTTCACCGGAGTGCCTAGGCTGGGAAGGACTCACACTCTCATCGCGAAACAATTCGAGAAACGGGCGGGGAAACAATGTGAGAGACAACACGGGGCAAACGCATCACGGACTGGAGTGCACGTTACACCTTCGCGAAACTCTCTCAACGCATCGGCCTGCGCGCCGCCGCGAGCGGCCATGGGCGGGGGCCGCGTATTCATGACATGCGCCACCGATTTGCGGCTCGCACCTTG
>NZ_JAAIJQ010000357.1 GCF_010820565.1 Thiorhodococcus minor
ATCGGAGTCGGTCTCATCCGGACCCACGTTCGGGTCGATCAACACCTTGCCCGAAACCGTGTCGGTGAACTGCACGCCGTAAGTTCCCGGGGCCAGATCGCCGAAGCTATAGTTCCCGTAGTAATCCGTCGTGGTGGTCCGCCCGGTCGGGTTACCCGACGCATCCAGCAGTGCCACCGACACGCTCGCGACACCCGGCTCACCGTCGTCCTGGTTGTTGTTGTTCCGGTCGACGAAGTAACGACCCGACAGCGAACCCACCTGCGGCGGCGGCGGCTCTTCCACACCGGCGTCGTTGTTCGGCGTGTCTTGACCGGCAACCACACCAATGTCGTAGATGATCGATACGCCATTGCCCTGGTCGATGGCATCGGAGTCGGTCTCATCCGGACCCACGTTCGGGTCGATCAACACCTTGCCCGA
>NZ_JAAIJQ010000358.1 GCF_010820565.1 Thiorhodococcus minor
GATGGTCAGGAGTCCTTGCGCCAAATCGACATCCGCACGATCGAGCATAAGCGCTTCGCTCACCCGCAGGCCCGTGACGGCCAGCAGGCCAAACAGCGTCGCGTAGCTGCAGGCCCTCAAGCCGTTGGCGGAGGGCAGCTCGGCGGCCGCGCCCAGCAGCCGCTCGATCTCCTCGTCGCTGTACAGGTACGGGGAGTGGCGGTGATAGCGCTCAGACAGCAGGCCATCCGCCGGGACCTCGGTGCGCGGATCGCTCACGCGGCGCCAGCGGGCGAAGCCGCGGACCATGCCCAGGCGTCCCGCCCAGGTGGCTGGCTGCGCGTCGGTGGGTTGCTCGGCCCAGCGAACCGCCAACGCCTGGGTGATGTAGGGCGCCTCGTTGGCATCCAGAAAGGCGACAAAGTTGCGCAGCAA
>NZ_JAAIJQ010000035.1 GCF_010820565.1 Thiorhodococcus minor
AATAGGGTTCTAGCGGAAAGCAGCAGGCAAGCCATTGATTTTAAAGATATCACAACCCCAGAGCAAACGGGAGAGCCTAAGTCCATGGCATTGGGCGCTCGACAACATCTTCGTCGAGCGACTGTGGCGTACGATCGAATACGAGGACATCTACCTCAAGGGCTATGCGAGTCTTCCCGAGCTACTGCTCTGACTGACTGAGTACTTCGCCTTCTATATCCAGCGGTAACTATTCAGGTAGCCAGCAGCTGTTACGCCAGGCGAGGCATGGGGGGCTGTCCCTTGAACGTCAGCACCAGGGCCTGATAGAGATCGAACGACTGCTTGTGCAGGGTGGAGAGATAGGAGCGGATCACCGCAAACTCCTCGGCTCCGCGCGTTGAGCGGAAACATCCCGAGATCTTTTGCTTGAGCTTTTGCATGCGCAGATCGGGCCTGGATCGTCAGTTGGACCGGTAGCCCTTGATCATCGGCTGGCTCAGCGCCTACCCCATCCGGAGCTTCTCACGCCGGAGCCCCGTCCCGTCCTGCTGGCTCCGACGCTTCGGCGGCCCGCGACGCGACGCTGGAGCGTCGCGACTTGCTCCCACGCCGGAGCCTGGGAGCCAGAAGGAAGGGCCTAGGATTAGATCCTAAGCCCTTTTTCTTTGCGTGATCGGCTTGTGGAGCGCTCGGGGGGCAGGGGCGCCCGTCGAGGATCAGGATCCGGCGCGCGTCTCTATAGGTTGAGAACTTTGGTCTCGTCGCCAGGCTTCCAGCCTTCCAGGCTTCCAGGTATCTGGCCTGGTTATGGCGGCTCTCCTCTGGCTTCCAGTGTCCGTAACTTGCACAGGCATGATCGCGACCTCGGACAAAGGCGTGACGCGAGGCCGGTGTTTTGCTACAACCCCGCCACGTCCCGCGCGAGCGCGGCTGGGTGGGGCTTGGAGCCTTGCTCGATGCCGCCGTTTCGCGCCCTGGCCGCCGCCTAGACGCCGTCATCCGACCCATTTGCCGAGACCTTTTTCGCATGCCATCTAAGTTATCCGCCCTGGAGGCGCTTGAGCGCCTGCGCGAGGGCAATCTTCGCTTTGCCAACAATCTCTCGAGCCCGGACAGGCCGCTGAGCTCCCAGCGTCGTGAGGAGCTTACGAGTGGGCAGGAGCCCTTTGCGATCATTCTGGGCTGCTCGGACTCGCGCGTTCCGGCCGAGCTCGTCTTCGATCAGGGGCTCGGAGATCTCTTCGTCATCCGGGTTGCGGGCAATATCGTGGCGCCGTCGCAGGTCGGCAGTGTCGAGTTCGCCGTGTCCCGCTATCGCACGCGTCTGGTCGTCGTGCTCGGGCACTCGCAATGCGGCGCGGTCACGGCCACGCTGGAAACGCTCTTGGGCGGTGAGGGCACAGCGTCGCGCAACATCGCCTCGATCGTGGACCGCGTGACGCCCGCCGTCAGGGGGCTGCTGGATACGGAGCTGCGCTATGACCGCGGGGCGCTTCATCATGCCTCGGTGCGGGCCAATGTCCGTGCGTCGGCGGATCATCTGCGCCATGGCTCGCCCATCATCGAGAGCCTGACTCAAGACGACGGTCTGCTCGTCGTCGGCGCGGAGTATTCGCTCGAGACGGGCGTTGTCGATTTCTTCGATGGTGTCCCCGGCAAGGGCTGACCCTCGGGCTTTTTCGCACGCCCAGCCGGCTCCCGCTGGCGTCCCGGGGATCGGCCTGCGGATGTCGACCCCGGCCGGTCGCGCCTGTCGCCACGCTGGCTGTGTCTTTTGACGCGATTTCTGCTCTGGTAGTCGGAAACGCCTCTCTTCTTGATCACCGTCAATCTTTGCGGGCCGAGGCTCACTTAGGGTTCAGCCGGCCTCGGGCTCAGCCGACCTGGGGTTTAGCCGACCACTCAATGAGACTTCGCCGCCGCCTCATGAACCGCTCTCGAGTCCTCGTTGCCGCCATCCTGGCGCTTTTCGGCCTGCTCCTCTGGATGCTCTTCTATTGGGAGCCGGCCGGGACCGCGCTGCGGGATGGCGAGGGCGGTCATCGCCCCTTGGAGCTGGCCGCTCGGCCGACCGGTGGGGATTTCGAGCTGCAGTCCGCGCAAGGTCCGGTCAGGCTGGCGGATTTGCGTGGTCAGGTGGTCCTGATCTATTTCGGCTATACCGCCTGCCCGGATGTCTGCCCGACCAATCTCGCCTTCATTGCAAACGCGCTCAAGGGGCTCAGCGAAGACAGGCTGAAGCAGGTTCGCGTGCTCTTCGTGAGCGTAGATCCGGAGCGTGACGATCTCGCGCGCCTGGCCAGCTACACCGACTATTTTCACCCGCGCATTCTCGGGACCACGGGCTCCCCGGAGCAGGTCGCCGAGGTGGCGGATCTCTACGGCGCGGCCTACCGGAAGGCGCCCATCGCCGACACGGCCATGGGTTATCTGGTCGACCATTCCGCCTACACCTATGTCGTCGACCAATCCGGCAAGCTGGTCGAGACGCTCGACCATGCGACGCCGCCCGATGAGATCCGAGCCGCCATCCGCAGGCTGCTGGGCGCGCCCGAGCAGGATCTTACGAAATGACCCAGACGCTCGGGTCTTCGCGACGCCGACCGATTCACGCATCCCTTGATCGACCCAACTCTTGATCCACCCAACCCTTGATCCATCCAATCACGTCGGAGGGCAGTGACATGCTCAGAATGACAGCCTTGATCGCCACCACGCTGCTTTCGGTCGGCAGCCTCGCTGCGAGCGCGGCGGAAGTGAGTGTCGCGGATCCCTATGCGCGGGCGGTCCCGCCAGGTCAGCCGAACAGCGCCGCCTTCATGGCGCTGAGCAACGAGGGGAAGGAGGCGCGCGCGCTGGTGGCTGCTCGGAGCGACGCTGCCGAGGTCGTGGAGCTGCACACCCACATCATGGACGACGGCATGATGAAGATGCGCCGGATCGACAAGATCGATCTGCCCGCCGGCGAGACCGTCGCCCTCAAGCCAGGTGGGCTGCACATCATGTTGATCGGCCTCACGCATCGGCTAGCGCCCGGCGAGGAGGTCGGGCTCAGGCTCGTCTTCGACGATGGCGACGAGCAGTCCGTCACCGCGCCGGTGCGCAAGATCGACATGAGTCAAATGAAGCACGGCCACTGAGTGGTCGATACCCTGCCGTGCCGGCCCTGGTCGGCGTCGGCTCGGCGTCCTTGGGGCTCTGACTGCCGCGCTTGGCCCTTGCGGGCTTCTGTTCGAAGCGGGGATATTTCATCGCCGATGCCTGTCTATGGAGCGGAGAATTCGGGTCGTCGAATGTGCTGAGCGGAGTCCGGCGCGTTTGACCGATATGCCAACTATCTGATATACATCGCCGGATTTTCTTCACCCCTAACCAGAGGCGGGTCTTTACGGACGGGGCCCAGCCTGAAACGAAACAGATTAGGCAATTGCGATGATGAAGACTTGGCTGAGAACGGTTTCAGTGGCGGCGGTATTGGCCAGCGGCGCGGTGCATGCCGCCGAGGCGCTCAAGCCAGGAGATGCCGAGGCGGGCGCGCAGAAAGCCAACACCATCTGCATGGCTTGCCATGGTCCCCAAGGCAACAGCATTGTGCCGACCTGGCCGAAGCTCGCTGGCCAGCATCCCGAGTACATCCAGAAACAGCTCATGGACTTCAAGGCGGGCAATCGGTCGAACGTCCAGATGACGCCCATGGCGATGCCCCTGACCGACCAAGAGGTCCTCGACCTGGCCGCTTACTTCGCCACGCAGACCCAGAGCGGTGGCCTGGCCGATCCAGAGCTGGCCAAGCTTGGTGAGCAGCTTTACCGCGCGGGCAATCCCAAGACCGGCGTCCCCGCGTGCAACGGCTGTCATGGACCGGCCGGTATGGGCTCTAGTCTCGCGAAGTTCCCGAGAATCGCCGGCCAGCACGCCGATTATGTCAAGCAGACGCTCGAGTACTTCCAGCAGGGCGAGCGCGCCAACGACCCCAACGGCATGATGCGTGGCGTCGCCTCGCGGATGTCTGAAAAGGAGATCGCGGCCGTGTCTCAGTACATCCAGGGCCTGTCGAAGTAATCGACTTCCCCTCGACGGCGCAAGAAAGGCAGCCTCCATGGCTGCCTTTTTCGTGCCTGGTCACAGTCGCCGATGCGCCGCCGCGCTGGGGGGCTTGGTGCCGACTCCGCCCTGTGCTAGGGTCCGTCAGCACCTGTTGTCATCCTTGTTCGAAGCGTCCGCGCCCTTCTCATGCGGCAACTCAACCTGCTGAGCTATAACGTGCAGGCGGGTATCTACTCCCGTCAGTACAGCGACTATCTCACCAACAGCTGGAAGCACGTCCTCCCCCACCCGGAGCGTCTCGTCAACCTCACGCGCATCGCCCAGCTGTTGCGTCGCTTCGATCTCGTCGGCCTTCAGGAGGTGGACGCCGGCAGCCTGCGTAGCTCCTACGTCGATCAGATCCAGTATCTGGCGCGTCACGGCGCCTTCCCCTTTTCCTACCGTCAGGTCAATCGCAACCTCGGCCCCTTTGCGCAGCACAGCAATGGCCTGCTCTGTCGGCTGCGTCCGAGGGAGATCGAAGAGCACAAGCTCCCCGGCCTACCTGGGCGTGGCGCTGTCGTGGCGGAATTCACCTTGACCGAGGGTCAGGTGCTGGCGGTCGTCATCGTGCATCTGGCGCTCGGCTGGCGGGCGCGCCGGCGTCAGCTGGACTTCCTGGCCCGCTTGGCGCAGTGCTATCCCTACATCGTCATGATGGGGGACTTCAATTGTGGCTGTGATTCGCGGGGCCTGCGCAGCATGGTGCGCAGAACGGCGATGCGCGGGCTTGACTGCGAGCTCAAGACCTTTCCGAGCTGGCGGCCGCGGCACAATCTCGATCACATCCTCGTCTCCGAGCCGCTCAAGACGGTGTCCGCGCGGGTGATCGACTACGCGCTCTCGGATCATCTGCCGATCAGCATGACCATCGAGCTCCCGGAGCCTCTGCGCTTCGAGGGGGCTTGGACGCACGAAACTTCCCTCCCGGCATCCAGCGCCGCTTGAGCAGGGCTGCCTTGGTGGCGCCTCCCGGCGATCGCTGGAGCCTCCGTCGGCCTGGAAAGGCGCGCCCTATTGCGGCTCCGCGCCCCTGAGATGCCGGTTGACCGCGATCCAGCTGCCGACGAGCCCAAGGAGGATGCTCGCGCCCAGGGTGATGCCCGTCGCGGCAAAGCCGAGGCCGGATAGCTGGAACTCGCTGCGATAGAGACTGGCAAGCCTCGAGACCGGCTGCTGGAGGAGCAGCACGGACAGCGTGACCAGCAGCCAGGCTGTCGTGCCGCCGAGCAAGCCATACCAGGCGCCCGCGTAGAGGAAGGGGCGGCGGATGAAGGCGGCCGTCGCCCCCACCAGCTCGCTGATCTCGATCTCGATGCGGCGATTCAGGATCTCCAGCCGAATGGTGTTGCCGACGATCAGCAGCACGCCAACGCCGAGCAGCCCCCCCAGCAAGAGGGAGCCGCTCTGGACGAGGTCGAGGATCGCCTGAAAACGCTGCAGCCAGAGCGTATCCATGCGGGCAAAGTCGGCCTCCGGCAGCTTCAGCAGCTTGTTCTGCAGGAGCTCCAAGCGATCGGGCGCCGCGTAAGTCGGCGTGGGATAGATGGCGAGCACGATCGGCAGCGGGTTGTTGGTGATCTGCTCCAGTGCTTCCTCGAAGCCCCCGAGCGCCCGAAACTCCTCCAGCGCCTGCTCGCGCGTGATGAGGTGGACCCGTGCGACCTCGGGCCAGGTGGTGAGGTCCTGGGAGAGCCGCTCCGCATGGGTGTCGTCGGCCTCGAAGCGCAGAAACAGAGAGATGGCCGCCGTTTGGTCCCAGCCCCCCGCCATGGTCCTGAGATTCTCAGTCATGACGTAGAGCGCGGCCGGGAGCGCCAGGGAGATGCCGATGACGGCGACCGTCATCGCCGAGGGCAGGGGGGTCTCCCTGAGCCGTCCGAGGGTTTCCAGTGCCGTCTGCCAATGCTGGCTGAGCCAGATGCCCGGCAGGTCGAGCAGCCGGGGCCCCCGCCTCCGCCGGGTGCGTTGCGTCGCCATCGCCTACCAATCTCCCGTGTCGTTGACCAGGCGCCCGGCGTCGAGCGTGATGGTGCGGTGGCGCATGCTTTGCACCAGGTTGAGATCGTGGGTAGCGATGAGCAGGGTGACCCCGACGTAGTGGAAGCGCTCGAACAGCTCGAAGATCTCGCGTGAGAGATCCGGGTCCAGGTTGCCCGTGGGCTCGTCGGCGACCAGCACCGGGGGGCGTCCGACGACGGCGCGGGCGATGCCGACGCGCTGCTGCTCGCCCCCGGAGAGGGCGACCGGGGTCGCGCGCTCGCGGCTCAGCAGACCCACTTGATCCAAGGCCGCGCGCACCCGGCGGCCGATCTCCTTCTGGCCGACGCCGGCGACCACCAGCGGCAGGGCGACGTTGTCGAAGACGCTGCGGTCCGGCAGCAGGCGATGATCCTGGAAGATCATCCCGACCTCGCGCCGATAGTAGGGAATCTGACGGCGCGGCAGGGTCGCCAGGTTGCGCCCGTTGACCAGGATCTGACCTCGGGTGGGCCGCTCGATCAGCCCGATCAAGCGCAGCATGGTGCTCTTGCCGGCACCCGAGTGGCCGGTCAGAAAGACCATCTCGCCGGCTTGGATCTCGAAATTGACGTTGCCCAGTGCCTCGCCGCGCTCTGGATAGCGCTTGAAGACATGCTCGAATCGGATCAAGGGCAGGCTCCCTCAGCCGAGTAGTGCGTCGATGAACTCGTCCGGGTCGAATGCGCGCAGGTCGTCGATGGACTCGCCTACCCCGATGAAGCGGATGGGCAGCTTGAGCCGCTCGGCAATGGCGAAGACGATGCCGCCCTTGGCGGTGCCGTCGAGCTTGGTCAGGGTGATGCCGGTCAGACCCACGGCGCGATGGAAGTGCTCGGCCTGATTGAGTGCGTTCTGGCCGGTGGTCGCGTCCACCACCAGCATCACCTCGTGCGGCGCCTCCGGGTCGATCTTCTTCAGCACCCGCGCGACCTTGGAGAGCTCGTCCATGAGATTGGATTTGGTGTGAAGCCGGCCCGCGGTGTCGGCGATGAGCACGTCGACGCCGCGCGACGTCGCGGCTTGAAGGGCGTCGAACACCACCGAGGCCGAATCCGCGCCCGTGTGCTGCGCGATCACCGGGATCTCGTTGCGGTCACCCCAGGTTTGGAGCTGCTCGACGGCCGCGGCGCGGAAGGTGTCGCCGGCGGCGAGCATCACACTGTTGCCCTCTTCCTGCAGCCGTTTCGCCAGCTTGCCGATGGTCGTGGTTTTTCCCGCCCCATTGATGCCGACCATGAGCACCACCTGGGGGCGGCCCGCGGCGGGCTGGCGCACGGGGCCATCGGCGGCGAGCAGGATGTCGCGCAGCTGCGCCTTGAGGGCGGCGAGCAGCGCCTGCGGATCGGCCAGGGACTTGCGCTTGACGCGCTCGGTGAGATCGCCGATGACGCGGGTGGTGGCGTCCATGCCGACGTCGGCCGTGATGAGCAGGGTCTCCAGCTCCTCCATCAGCTCGTCGTCGATGCGCTTGCGGCCGAGGAAGAGGTTGCCGAGGCCGTCGCCGAGCTGATTGCGGGTCCGCGACAGCCGGGTGCGCAGCCGCTTGAGCACGCCGCGCTTGCGTGCGGCCTCTTGGTCGGCGGCCGGCTCTGTTTGCAGCTCGGGCGCGGCTGGCTCCGGCGCGCCGCGCCTCGGCGTCGGGGCCGGCGGCGTCGTCGGGATGGGCGTTTCCGCGACTGGCGGGGCCTCGGGCCGCAGGGTCTCCGGCTCCGGGGGCGGCTTGACCGCCTCGGGTGCCTGCCTCAATGTGGCCGGCTCGGCGGTGGCCGGCGGCGGCTCCGGTATTGGGGCCTGAGGGGCCGACGCGCTCTCCGGCGCCTTGCTCTTGCCGGATCGGAAGAGCTTGCCGAACCAGGGCTTCTTAGGGCGATCCGCGGAGAGCGGCGTCTCGGGCTCCGGGGCTGGCGGCTGTGTCGCGAGCGCGACGGGCTCGATCGGCTCCGGCTGTGGAGCCGCTTTCCCGGGATCTGCGGGTTTCTTGCTCTTTTTTCCGAGACCAAACATAGGGCTGTGCTATCGGTTTTGAGGTTCGATGCGGGCTGGAGTCAGCCCGTCGTGGAGGTCGCGCAATGCTACCAGATCACCCTTGGGTGCGTCCGGTAGGCAATGGGCCGCGGGCCGGGCCGCCTGCCGCCGCATGAAGAATTCGTCATCTCGGGAACTAGCAGGCCGGTGCATTTGCCCATAGGTGCCAATCGGATATCAGTCATCATCAAGGAGATCCTATGAAACGACGCTTGCTCGCCGCACTGCTCTGTTTGGTGCCGCTCGCCGCGGGGGCCGCTTCGAAGGTCCACGAGCGCACGCTCGACAATGGGCTCAAGATCCTGGTCAAGCCGAATCATCGCGCGCCCATCTTGACCTCGCAGGTCTGGTACAAGATCGGCTCGAGCTACGAGTATGGTGGGATCACCGGGGTTTCGCATGTCTTGGAGCACATGATGTTCAAGGGCACGGAAAGCCTGGAGCCTGGCGAGTTCTCGCGCATCGTCGCCGAGAACGGCGGCGAGGAGAACGCCTTCACCGGGCGTGATTTCACCGCCTACTACCAGAACCTGGCCAAGGATCGCCTCGAGGTCTCCTTTAAGCTCGAGGCGGACCGGATGCGCCATCTGGCCCTGCAGGAGGCCGAGTTCCTCAAAGAGCTCGAGGTCGTCAAGGAGGAGCGGCGCATGCGCACCGACGACGACCCCCAATCCCTGACTTATGAGCGCTTCAACGCCGCCGCCTTCGACGCCTCTCCCTACCGCAATCCCGTCATCGGCTGGGCGAGCGATCTGGATCAGCTCAAGCTCGCGGACCTCAAGGACTGGTATCGGCTCTGGTACGCGCCCAACAACGCCATCTTGGTGGTCGCCGGCGACGTCGAGCCGGACGCTGTCTTCGCCCTGGCGGAGAAGTACTTCGGGCCCCTGCCCGCCGAGGAGATTCGGGCGCCCAAGACGCGCAGCGAGCCGGAGCAGCGCGGTGAGAAGCGCCTGCGGGTCCAGGCGCCGGCCAAGGAGTCCTACCTGCTGATGGGCTACAAGACGCCCTCCGTCGGGGACGCCGATGAGGCCTGGGAGCCCTATGCGCTGGAGATCCTGTCGTCCATCCTCGATGGTGGCGACAGCTCGCGCTTCGCGCGCGATCTGATCCGCGGCAAGAAGATTGCCGCCTCTGCGGGCGCGGGCTACAGCGTCTTCCAACGGCTTCCCGGACTCTTCCTCTTCGAGGCGGTTCCGGCCAAGGGCCACAACGTCGAGGATGTAGAGCAGGCCATCCGCGCCGAGATCGCGCGTGTCCAGAGCGAGCCGGTGAGTCAGGACGAGCTGGAGCGCGTGCGCAATCAGGTGGTGGCCGCCAAGGTCTACGAGAAGGATTCGCTCTTCTATCAAGCGATGATCCTCGGTCGGCTGGAGACCATCGGGCTTGACTGGGAGCTGTCGGAGACCTATGTCGACGCGCTCGCGGCCGTGACGCCCGAGCAGATCCAGGCCGTGGCGCAGAAATACCTCAGGCCCGAGCGCCTGACGGTCGCGGTCCTTGATCCGCAGCCGATCGATCAGGAGCAGCAGGTCTCGGCCAGGAGCGGCATGGGGGAGCAAGCCAATGCGCTTTGATCGCGATCGCATGACCACTCCCCTCGGGCTTCGCCGCCTTGCCCTCTACTGGCTGGCCTCGGCCCTTCTCCTCGTCGCGGGCGCGGCGGGTGCGACCCCGCAGATCCAGTCCTGGCAGACCTCCAATGGGGCGCGTGTGCTCTTCGTGGCCGCGTCCGAGATTCCCATGGTCGACGTCAAGGTCGTCTTCGACGCCGGCAGCGCGCGTGACGGCGACCGACCTGGTCTTGCCTCCATGACCGCCGCGATGCTCGACGAGGGCGCTGGCGACTGGGACGCGGATGCCTTGGCGGATCGGCTCGATTTCGTCGGGGCCTCCCTGACCGCATCGGCCGACCGCGACATGACCTCCGTCTCGCTGCGCTCGCTGACCCGCCAGGACGCCTTGGACACCGCCGTCGAGACCATGGCGGTCGTGCTCGCCAAGCCCGTCTTCGATGCCGACGAGCTCGAGCGGGTGCGCCAAAACCGTCTGGTCGCCTTGCGTCAGCAGGAGGAATCGCCCCGGCAGGTCGGACGCAAGGCGCTCTTCCACGCCGTCTACCTGGAGCATCCCTATGCCTCGGATCCGTCGGGTGTCGCCGAGTCGATCTCGACGCTCTCGCGCGCCGAGCTCCAGGCCTTCCACGATCGCTTCTATGCTGCGGCCAACGCGGTCGTCGCCATCGTCGGCGACTTGGAGCGTGCCGGGGCAGAGGCGCTCGCGGAGCGGATCGTCGCGGGCTTGCCCAAGGGGGAGGCCGCTCCGGCGCTGCCGCAGGTGGCCGACCTCGAAACGGGCGCGCTCGAAACCATCGCCTTCCCGTCGAGCCAAACCACGGTCATGGCCGGTCAGCCAGGGATGCGGCGCGGTGATCCCGACTACTTCAGGCTCTATGTCGGCAATCACATCCTCGGTGGCAGTGGCCTGGTATCCATCCTCATGCATGAGATCCGCGAGAAGCGCGGTCTCTCCTACAGCACCTACAGCTATTTTCTCCCGCTGGCCCAGCCCGGTCCCTTCCTGATGGGATTGCAGACGCGGAACGACCAGGCGGAGCAGGCGCGTCAGGTGATGCTGGAGACGCTCGAGCGCTTCATCACGGAGGGGCCGACGGAGGAAGAGCTGGCGGCGGCCAAGAAGAACATCACGGGCGGCTTTCCGCTCAAGATCGCCAGCAATGGTGACATCGTTCAATACCTCGCCGTCATCGGCTTCTACGGCTTGCCGCTGGACTACCTCGACCGCTTCACCGACCGCATCGAGTCGGTAACGGTCGAGCAGATCCGTGATGCCTTCGCGCGTCGGGTCCATCCCAGCCGCCTGGCCATCGTCACAGTGGGCGGTCGCTCGCAGAAGGTCTCCCAGGCCAGTGGCGCGGACTAGCCAGCTGCGCATCGTCGGCGGCCGCTATCGTGGCCGCCGTCTGCCGGTTCCGGCCCATCCGGGTTTGCGCCCGACGGGCGACCGAACGCGCGAGACTCTCTTCAACTGGCTGGCTCCGGTCGTTGCAGGCGCCCGCTGTCTGGACGCCTTTGCGGGCAGCGGCGCGCTTGGGCTCGAGGCGGCGTCGCGCGGTGCCGGCGAGGTGGTGATGCTGGAGCGCGCGGGCCAGGTCGTCCGACAGCTCCAGGCCAATGTGCGGACGCTGGGAGCGACCGAGATCCAGGTGCGTCAGGCCGACGCCCTCAGGTGGCTGGCTGCGGCGGCCGATGCGCCCTTCGATATCGTCTTCCTCGATCCGCCCTTCGCCGACGGACTGCTCGATCCCGCGATCAGATTGCTCGTGCAGCATGGCTGGGTCGCGCCGGGCGCACGCGTCTACCTCGAGGCACCGGCTCGGTCTGAATTCGCCGCGCTCCCTGCGAACTGGGAGCTGGCTCGCGACAAGACCGCCGGACAGGTTCGCTATGGTCTGGCGGTGGTCGCCGAGGCCCCCTCGAGTGCAGTGGGTGACAGCGCCCCTGACTGACCGCCGGCCGTCCTGGTGCGGTCGCTCGAGGCCGTGCCTGCCGCTGGCCGTGCAGTCGCCGTTTCGACGCACCTTGGGACTCAGGTTTGTGCTAAGGTGCGCCCCGGCAGCGGGCTGGCGGCTCCAGCTACGCGGGCATTGGGCCGCGTCCCGAGCCAGGTTTTGCCTGTCCAGCACCCCAAGAGGATCCAGCGCTTGCGAAGTGTGGTCTATCCCGGAACCTTCGATCCCATCACAAATGGTCACGTGGATCTGATCCATCGTGCCTCTCGATTGTTCGATCGCGTGATGGTGGCCGTCGCCGCGGATACCGGTAAGACGCCGATGTTCTCCACGGACGAGCGTGTCGCCCTGGTGCTCGACAGTGTGGGCGAGTGCGCCAATGTCGAGGTCGTGAAATTCTCCGGTCTCTTGGTAACCTTCGCGCGTGCCTCGGGGGTCGGCGTCATCCTGCGCGGTCTGCGCGCCGTCTCCGATTTCGAGTACGAGTTTCAGCTGGCGGGTATGAATCGCCATATGGCACCAGATATCGAGACGGTCTTCCTGACGCCAGCGGAGAAATACACCTATATTTCATCGTCCTTGGTGCGAGAGATCGCTCGCTTGAACGGGGACGTTTCCGCCTTCGTCAGCCCCGTCGTGCAAGCTGCATTGAAAGAGCGGTTTGGATAACATCCGCGCGTCCCCACAACATCACTGAACAAGCAGAAGGAGTACTTCCATGGCATTGATGATCACCGACGAATGCATCAATTGCGACGTCTGCGAGCCCGAGTGCCCCAACGGAGCCATTTCCCAGGGCGACGAGACCTATGTGATCGACCCGAAGCTGTGCACCGAGTGCATCGGTCACTACGAGACCTCTCAGTGCGTCGAGGTCTGCCCGGTGGATTGCATCATCAAGGATCCGGATCACGACGAGTCCGAGGATGAGCTGCGCGCCAAGTTCGAGCGCATCACTGGGGACTGAGGTCGGGGGCACGCAAGGATGCGCCATTGACTCGATGAAGGCCTCTCCAAGGAGCCCCGTTCCGGGGCTCCCGGCGGTTTTATGCCTACTCCTGTCCGGCCCCTTGTGGGCGTGGTACGGAGCCCCCCAGGATCGCGCTCCCGACGGTCACACCCCTCATAAGGCTGCGATTGCCAGCCCGCACCCGCTGGCGACCGAAGCCGGCCTCGCGGTCCTGGGCCGCGGCGGCAATGCCTTCGATGCGGCTGTGACGGTCAGCGCCGCCCTCGCCGTGGTGGAGCCCTATGGCTCCGGCCTCGGCGGCGGGGGCTTCTGGCTGTTGCACCGCGCCGCCGATGGTCGGCAGGTCATGATCGACGGTCGGGAGCGGGCGCCGCTGGCGGCGCATCGCGACCTCTACATGGGTGCAGACGGCCGTTTCGCGCGTGAGCAGGCACTGAACGGCCCGTTGGCTGCGGGCATTCCCGGGGTGCCAGCGGCGCTTTGTCATCTCTCGGAGCGCTATGGGCGAGCCGGTCTCGAGGCCGCGCTGGCGCCGGCGATCCGAGCCGCGCGCGACGGCTTCGCGGTCGATGCGCGTTATCGTCGCAGGGCGGAGCTGCGTCTCGCCGCCTTGCGTGACTCTCCCGCCGCCGCGCGGCAGTTTCTCGCGGATGGCCGAGTGCCCCCGCTCGGATATCGGCTGAAGCAGCCTGATCTGGCCGAGACGCTGCAGCGGATCTCGGAGGAGGGCTGCGATGCCTTCTACCTGGGGCCGCTCGCCCGGCGCATGGTCCGGGGTGTGCGTGAGGCAGGCGGGATCTGGACCGAGGAAGACCTCGCCCAGTATGGTGTCGTCGAGCGCGAGCCTGTTCGCGGTCGCTATCAGGGCTGGCGCCTGGTCAGCGCGGCCCCGCCGTCCTCGGGCGGCGTGCTCTTGGTCGAGATGCTCAATATGCTCTCCGCGGTCCCGCAAGACCAGCGAGACGCGGCTCCGCCCGCACATCTGCTTGCCGAGGTGATGCGTCGCGCCTATCGGGACCGCGCGGCCTACTTGGGCGACCCCGACCATGTCCGAATGCCGCTCGCGCGCCTGACGGACGAGGACTATGCGGCTGGCCTGATTCGTGACTTCGATCCGCGTCGCGCGACGCCGAGCCGCCCGGCGGAGAACGACCATGCGCAGGACGGGCGCGAGGGGAGGGATACCACCCACTTCTCCATCCTCGACCCCGAGGGCAATCGCGTCGCCGCAACCCTGAGCATCAATTATCCCTTCGGATCGGGCTTCGTGCCGCCGGGGACTGGCGTCCTTCTGAACGATGAGATGGATGACTTCTCCGCTCGGCCAGGCGTCCCGAACGCCTATGGGCTGGTCGGCGGTGAAGCCAATGCCATAGCGCCGGGCAAGCGCATGCTGTCGAGCATGTCGCCGAGCTTTCTCGAGTCGGACGACGGCGTTGCCATCCTGGGCACACCTGGCGGGAGCCGCATCATCACCATGGTGCTGCAGGCGATTCTGGCCGCCGTCGAGAGAGCCCCTGTTGCCGACTGGGTCGCTCGGCCGCGGATCCACCATCAGTATCTGCCCGACCGCATCCAGGCCGAGCCGGGCGCGCTCGCCCCGTCCGAGCAAGCGTCCTTGCGCGCGCTGGGGCATCGGCTCGAGCTGCTCGACCGTCGCTTCGGCAACATGCAGGTCGTCTTCTGGAACCGCCGCGCGGGCAGGGTGGAGGCCGCCAGCGATCCGCGCGGCATCGGCAGCGCACGCGTCCAATAGGGGCAAGGGCGCGATCTCCAGTCGCGCGCGGCCCGAGCGACTCATTCCCTCTACCCTCAAGCAACTCTCAGGAGAGATAGCGGATGAAGATGAGGTCATTCTTCACCATGGCGTTGGCGCTCGTGGCCGTGAGCTTTCTGGCACTGCCGCCCGATGCCGAAGCGAAGCGCTTCGGCGGGGGCTCCAGTCCCGGCAAACAGTCGTCGAGCTTCTCGCGCAGCGCGCGGCCGACAGGTCCGGCTCAGCAGCCGTCGGCGGCCGCCCAGCGGCCCATGAGTGGGGCACAGCAGTCGCCCCGTCAGAGCGGTGCTAGCCGCTGGCTTGGGCCGCTCGCGGGCTTGGCGGCCGGCGGTCTGCTGGCCTCCCTGTTCATGGGGGATGCCTTCGAGGGTTTTCAGCTCTTCGACTTCCTGCTCATCGCGCTGCTGATCTTCGGCGGGGTGATGCTCTTCCGGATGTTGAAGCGCGGCGGCGCCAAGCCGATGACGCCGGCCTATGGCCATGCCGCTGCGGGACAGGGCTATGCGCGTCAGGCCGCGGGCGGTCGCTCGCCGATGCCGGGCGGATCGGGAAGCGGCGTGAAGCCCGCCGGCTTCGGCGATCGGGTCCGCCGTGCCGCGGGCAAGGACGAGACGCCGGCCTGGCTCGACGGTCCCGGCTTCATCGAAGCGGCGAAGATGCACTTCATCCGGCTGCAGGCGGCCTGGGATCATGCGGACTTCAAGGATATCCGCGACTACACCACCCCGCAGCTGTTCGCCGAGCTGCAGCGCGAGCGCCAGAAGACCGAGGGGGCTCAGCTCACCGAGGTGGTGCTTCTGGATGCCGAGCTGCTGGGCACCGAGCGTGAAGGCGACCTGCTGGTGGCAAGCGTCCTCTACTCGGGCCTGATTCGCGAGGAAGAGATGGGCGTGGCGGAGGAATTCCGCGAGATCTGGCACGTTCAGCACGACTGGGACAGTCCAGACGGCAATTGGCTCATCGCCGGCATCCAGCAGATGCAGGACTGATCCCCGCCGCGCCTACCGGGCAAGTCCAGGTGCGCGGCAGTGGCCTGGCCTCGCCTTCGGGCGGGTCTTGCTGTCAGCCTAACGCGGACCTATCCTTCCCGCACCATGTCCGAGCGACGTCTTTCCATGGCGCTGGCGACTCCGCGAATCTGGCGCGGGGCCGATCGAGTGTACGCCAGCCCTTCCCTACGACGCCCAGCCGCTCGCCCCTTCATCCCAGACACTGCTGACGGTAGCTCAAGCCATGCTAGCGGCGGAACCCTCGGTCGAGCTCTTGCTGATGCTCGGTCTTGTCATCTTGACGCTCCTCTCCACCAACCTGCTGGTGCTCGCCTTGCTCCGTTGGCTGGCGCCGAGGCGACCACTACGCCCATGGGCGCTCGCGGACGCCGAGCTGCCGGACGTCCTCGTTCAGCTGCCGCTCTACAACGAGGGCGAGCTGGTCGAGCGCATCCTGCGGGCGGCCATGGCGCTGGACTGGCCGCGCGACAGGCTCCAGGTCCAAGTCCTCGACGACAGCACCGACGGCTCGCTCGAGGTCAGTCAGCGGGCGGTGGCCGCGGCGCGGCGCGAGGGGCTGCACGTCGAGCTCCTGCACCGCACGCGCCGCACGGCCTTCAAGGCTGGCGCCTTGGCCGAGGGTCTGGCGCGCTCGGACGCGCCCTATGTCGCGATCTTCGATGCCGATTTCCTGCCGCCGCGAGATTTTCTGCGCAGGACGGTCGCTGTGCTCGCGGCAGAGCCGGGCATGGCCTATGTCCAGGCGCGCTGGGCGCACGTCAACCGTGACGAAAGCCTGCTGACCCGCGTCCAGGCACGCCTGCTCGACTCGCACTTCCGCGTCGAGCAGGAGGCGCGCTGGCGGCTCGGCCTACCAGTGCCCTTCAACGGGACCTGCGGGCTGTGGCGGCGGGCGGCGATCGATGACGCGGGCGGCTGGGAGGGCGACACGCTGACCGAAGATCTGGACCTCAGTCTGCGTGCCCGTCTGCGCGGCTGGCGCTCCGGTTATCTCTTGGATCTGGAGGTGCCAGGTGTGCTGCCAGTCTCCGTGCGGGCCTGGCGGGTGCAGCAGTTTCGCTGGACCAAGGGCTTCGTGCAGTGCTTCGTGAAACTGATGCCGCGGATCTGGCGGGGCTCGGAGCTACCCATTTGGCAGCGTCTCATGATCAGCTTCCAGATCGGTCAGCCGCTCGCCTTCGTCCTCGGTGCCGGCTGTCTCCTGCTGGGGCTACCCTTCATGGCGGGCACCGCCGTCGCGGGCTCAGGCCTGGGGTCGATCGCGGTTGTCGCTTCAGTCCTCGGCTTCGCCGCGCCTATCGCCTTCCTGACCTCCGCCGGCACAGGCGGCGGGCCGCGGCGCACCGCCGTGGAGGTGCTGGGTGCCCTGGCCTTCACCAGCGGGCTTCTGCTCTCCAATGCCCGTGGTGGCCTCGAGGCATTGCTGGGCTATCGCACCGAGTTCGTCCGCACCCCGAAGACGCGCGCGAAGGGGCATCCGGCACGGCTGCGCTGGCGCAATGGATTCCTCGAGCTGGGCACCGGGCTGGCGCTCTTGGGCTTCGTGCTCTTGGAGCAGCCATTCGCCGTGATCTATCTCGCCCTGCTGATCAGCGGCCTGGTCGGTGTCGGTGTCATGCAGGTCTTCGACGGGGCCGCTCCGAGCCGACTCCTGGGGCTCCGCCGGGGCGCCTGAAGCCAGCGCTCAGCCCCCAGTCCCCAGCGGCCAGCTTTTCGCCATCGGATCGTCGGCTATCGCGTGCGGATCGCCGCGGCTCATCTGAGGGTTGTTGGCGCCAGCAAGCCGAATAGCCTGATAAGCGGCTACAGCCGCTCTCGCTCGTCCTCCCTGTCTAACTGAGGATCAAGGCCCCTGCGCGGGCGCCCGCTGAGCCTGAGCCTGGGGCGCCGGGCTTACCCCGCGATGGCCGGCTTCGGCCCTTTGTCCCCATGGCTCTCGATCGGGCGTCGGTCACCGATTGGCCCGGACTCCCGTTGTGGGATGGGCAAGGGCAGTGCAGTCCACCAACGCCGGCGCGGGATTCGGTGGACTTTGCTCGTGAGACTGTGAAGAAATTCTGCGTAGGTTGGGCTGAGGTACGAAGCCCAACATGGCGGCTAGCCTAACGCTTTGATTGTTGGGCCTGCTGCGTCGGCCCAACCTACACCAATCTGCGATCTTCGCGGTGCGCTCGGATTACTCTAACAGTCTCTCGTGCTCGTCCACGCTCCGGTCCAACTGACGATCAAGGCCCTTGATCGAGCGCCATGGCGCAGGCGAGATGGTATGAGAGCTGGCAGAAATCGCCTAAGCTAGGGGCGGCGGCCGACCGCCAATTTCGAGACTTGCGCGTGCTGCAGCCCGACGTCCCTTCCCCCTGCTCCGGCCCCATCGGCCCTGTCCGTGGCGACGTCCATATGGATGGGTGCGGGTGCTTCCATGCCCGCTCGAATGTGGCCTCCGGACGAGCTCCAATCCCGCTTGGTATCGCTTTGGCGAGCGCGCTTCGACGTCTTGTGGTCGATCGCGCGTCGCCGCCCGGCAGGCCGGCCGATCGAGGCTGTATCTTTGGGTGCTTTGCTGTTCAAATGCCTTTCAAGCACCCTGTGATGATGGGAAAACGAGGAGCTTGCATTGCATGTCCGACGATTCTGAGCTGAGCGGCACGGTCGATCAGGGAGCCGGGTCGAATCCTTTCAAGGGCTACGTGGTTGCGATCGGCGCGTCTGCGGGAGGATTGGATGCACTGGAGCGCTTTTTCCAGGGCATTCCGGACGATACCGGCGCGGCCTTCGTAGTGGTCCAGCATCTCTCGCCCGACCACAAGAGCATGATGGGCAATCTGCTCGCCCGCCACACCTCCATGCCGGTGGTGACCGTCGAGCACGATATGCACATCGAGACCAATCGGGTCCATCTCATCCCGCCGGCGAGCTTGATGACGGCTTCCGGGGACCTCTTGCGGCTGAGTCCGAAGAATCCGCGCGGACTCACCTTGCCGATCGACCTCTTCTTCTCGTCGCTGGCGCGCGAGTTCGGCAACCACGCGATCGGGATCATCCTGTCGGGGACTGGCTCGGACGGCACCCGAGGGGCGGTGGCGATCAACGACGCCGGAGGCTTTCTGCTGGCGCAGGAGCCGGAGACCGCGAAGTTCGACGGCATGCCGCGTAGCGTCATCGCGACCGGTCTGGTCGACGCCATCCTCCCGCCGGAAGAGATCGGTCCGCGCGTCATCGACCACATCCATCAGACGCCCTCGCCCAAGGTGCGCCAGCCCGCGGCCACTTTGGAGATCGATCGCGACAATGCGCACGAGGAGGTGATGCACCTGCTGCAGCACTCCGGCGGCATCGACTTTCGCGAGTACAAGCCGGCCACCGTCATGCGCCGCATGGAGCGCCGCATGCAGGTTCGGCAGACGCCGGACCTGCTCAACTATGTGCGTCTGCTCAGCGTCGATCGTGGCGAGCTGGCCACCTTGAGGCGCGAGCTGCTGATTCCGGTCACCAGCTTCTTCCGCGATGCGGATGCCTTCGAGGTGCTGGCGGAGACCGCCGTCCGCACCATCGTGGCCGATCATTCCGGTACCCAGCCCATCCGTGTCTGGGTGCCGGGCGTCGCCACCGGCGAAGAGGCCTACACCCTGGCGATCCTCTTCGCCGAGGCCTTCGAGCGTGCGCGGCGCTGGCCGAACTTCAAGCTCTTCGCGACCGACGTCGAGCCGCAGAACATCGAGGTGGCGGGCGCGGGCGTCTTCTCGGAGGCGATCACGGCCGAGATCTCGCCGGAGCGGCTGGAGCAGTTCTTCATCAAGCGCGGCAATCATTTCGTCGTGAAGACGGAGATCCGCCAAAGCATCGTCTTCGCGCGGCACAATGTGCTGGAAGATCCGCCCTTCACGCGCATGGACTTGGTCTCCTGCCGCAACTTGCTGATCTACTTCCGGCCCCAGGCCCAAGAGCGGGCGCTACGCAGGTTGCAGTACGCACTGGCCCCCGGTGGCTTTCTCTTCCTGGGGCCGAGCGAGTCGATCGCCAATCTGCATACGGATTTCACCGCGGTCAGCTCCAAGCACAAGCTCTATCGCATCCTCCGCCATGTCGCGCTGCCCTTGGATTCGGGCAGCAGTCCGCGGGCGCGGCACGCGCTCACGCAATCACTGCCGCGCACCGGCATGCGCTCCCAGGGCGTGTCGACCGACGCGGCCGCGATCGAGGCCGCTCAGGGTCTCTTGATGCATGAGTATGCCCCGACCAGCCTCTTGCTCAATCAGCGCCATGACCTGCTGCATGTGTTCGGCGAGGTCGGCTCCTATCTGCGCATCGGGGAGGGCAGCGTCAGCCTCGATATGGCGAGACTGCTGCCGAGCTCTCTGGTCTCCGTCGCTAAGGCCCTGCTGTTCAAGGCGGCCCGCGACAGGGTTCCGCTGCGCTCCGAGTCCATGTCGGTCAACCTGCCGAATGACCGCGTCGAGCATATTCATCTCGTCGCTCGGCCGGTCGAGCCGCAGCAAGGCGAGCTGCATCTGCTGCTCTCCTTCGAGCCCGAGTCAGCACGGGAGATCCTGACCCCGAGCGATGTCGATGTGCCACGCCTGCCCGCTGGTGCCGCCCGACCAGCGATCGAGACCATCAGTTTGGACCGGGAGACCGCGCAGCGACTCGAGAACCTGGAGCGTGAGCTGGCGGCGACGCGCGAGAGCCTGCAGGCCACCATCGAGGAGCTGGAGACCGCGAACGAGGAGCTTCAAGCCACCAACGAAGAGCTGATGGCCTCCAATGAGGAGCTGCAGAGCTCCAACGAGGAGCTGCAGTCGGTCAACGAGGAGCTCTACACGGTCAACGCGGAGAATCAGGAGAAGATCGAGATCCTCAACCGGCTCAATGCGGATTTGGACGGGATGGCCAAGGCGGCCTCCATCGCGACCGTCTTCGTCGACGAGCAGCTGCGCCTGACGCGCTTCACGCCGGAGGCCACGACCCTCTTCAAGATCCGTGAAGGGGATCTCGGCCGACCGATCGACGACTTCACCAACCTGCTCCAATACCCGGAGTTCATGCCAGAGCTGAAGCGCACGATCGCGAGCGGCGAGATGCTCGAGCATGAGATCCGTGCCGTCAACGATCGCTTCTATCTCTTGCGGGTGCTGCCCTACGCGGTGCGTGCCGGAGAGTCGCGTGGCGCCGTGGCGACCTTCGTCGACATCACCACGCTGCGCGATGTCGAGCAGCTTCAGGCGGTGCTCGACTCGCTGCCCGAGCAGGTTGCCGTGCTGGATGCCATCGGCCTGATCAAGATGGTCAATCGCTCCTGGCGCGACTTCGAGCGCGAGGACTCGCGGCCAAGCGTCGCGGAGGCGGTCGTTGGCTCGAATTATCTCGAGGTCTGCGAATCCAGAGTGCTCGCCAAGGATGCGCATGCCGCCGAGGCGCTTGTCGGCATCAAGACTGTGCTGCGCGGTGAATCCTCGTCCTTCAGCGCGGAGTATGCGATCGAGAGCGCCGATGGGCGCAGGCGCTGCCTGATGTACGTGGCCGCCGTGGATCACCCGACGGCGAGCGCGGTGGTCAGTCACATCGACATCACCCGATGGTCGCATGACGGGGACGAATAGACCTGGTGATGAGGGGCTCGAAGCCGACGCGCTCCTCGATGGCCTGGCGGAGCTCTCGGAGCGGGAGCTGCGCGAGCGGGCGCTCAGCGCGCTGCGCCAGCGGCGGTTCGACCTAGCGGACAAGCTGATCGCGCGCGGCGATCTTGGACCCGCGGCCATGGTCGAGAGTCTGCGCATCTATCAGGCCGAGCTCGAGATTCAGAACGAAGAGCTGCTCGATAGCCAACGTCACGTCCAGGAAGGCCTGGCGCGTTTCACAGCCTTCTTCAACACGCTGCCCATTCCCGAGCTGGTGATCGACCGCCAGGGTCTCATCAAAGAGGCCAATCTGGCGGCACAGGCACTCTTCCGACTCCCGAGGGCGCATTTTCGGCAGCATTTTCTCGCGCGCTTGATCGACGGGCAGGACGTGGCGCGCGTGGTTGGCTGCTGGGGGGCGCTGGGCGATCAAGCGTCTCTCGTGCTGAACGAAGTGCGTTTTCGCGGCGATGGCGAGGTCGGTTTCGTCGGCGATCTCCATATCGCCCAGCTCCCTGTCGGCGGCGAGGCCCCGCCGGACCTAGTCTGCGCGGTGGTGGACCGCACCGAGGTCGTTCGCCAGCGTCAATCCTTGCTGAGGACGGGTGAGCAGTTGCGCCGCAGCGAGGCCGACCTGCGCGAGCGGCTCAAGGAGTTTGCCACCCTGCACGACGTCCTCATCCTCACCAGCCAGACCGATACCCCGGTCAAGCAGGTGCTGCAGCGCGCTGCGCAGAGCTTGCCGGGCGGAATGCGGCATCCGGAGCTGGCCGAGGCGCGGATTCGTCTGCCCGAAGTGACGGCCGTGACGACAGGCTTCAGCGAGACCGAATGGAGGTATGTGGTGCCGATCCCGCTCGCGGGCACGCAAGTCGGCGACGTGACCCTGTCCTACCGCAGCCTGCCCGACGAAGACCGCGATCCATTCTTCCTGGAGGAGGAGCGGCGTCTCGTCGAGTCCGTCGCCGCGCATCTCTCCGTCTACCTGACCCGTGTCCATGATCAGGGCCGGCTGCGCGAGAGTCGGGAGCGTTACCGCGTGCTGGCCGAGTTCAGCTCCGACTGGGAGTACTGGCTCGGCACCGACGGGCGCTATCTCTATGTCTCTCCCGCCTGCGGGCGCATCAGCGGTCACCCGGCCGACGACTTCATGGCGGACGCGGAGCTCTTCGCGCGGCTGGTGGCTGCAGAGGATCGTCCGCTCTGGGAGGCGCATCTCGAATCCTTGCAGCGCGATCCGTCCGCGGACCTGGAGACGCTCGAGCTGCGCATGCGCACGCGTGACGGCTCGGAGCGCTGGATCGAGCATGTCTGCAATCCGGTGCTGAGCGAGGATGGCCGCTTTCTCGGTCGGCGCGGCGTCAATCGCGACATCACCGAGCGCAAGGGCTTCGAGCAGGCGATCCAGCGCAGCGAGGATTTCCTCAAGACGACCGGGCGATTGGCCAAGGTCGCGGGCTGGGAGTACGACCCGGCCACCGAGAGTCTGCGCTGGACGCAGGGTGCCCTGACGCTGTTCGGGGCGGCCTGCGCGGCGTCGGCCGGTGTGACCGCACTGACCGGGCTCTTCCATCCGGAGGATGCCGAGATCCTGCGCGGTGCTATCGAGCAGGCCGTCGCCACGGGCACGCCATTCGCGCTGAAGGCGCGCTTGCTCGGCGAGGGCGCCGAGCCGACCTGGGTGCAGATGACCTGCGAGCCCTTCATGGCCGACGACGGGGTGATCAAGCTCCTTGGCGCAGTCCAGGACATTACGGCCCGTGTCGAAGCGGAGAAATCGCTGCGCCAAGCGGCGCGGGTCTTGGAAAGCACCGCCGAAGGGGTCATCGTCACGGACGACAGAGGCCGGATCCTGGCCGTCAACCCCGCCTTCACCGAGATCACCGGCTACGCGGAGGCCGAGGTGCTCGGGCGGACACCCAAGGTCTTGCGCTCCGGACGCCACGATGTGGCCTTCTACGCGGAGATCAGCGCGTCACTGGCACGGACGGGGCGATGGCGCGGGGAGATCTCGCTGCGGCGCAAGGATGGCCATGTCTTTCCCTCGCTGCTGGCCATCAGTGCGGTTCCGCATGCGCCGGGCGAGTCGACCCATTACGTGGGTGTCTTCAGCGACATCAGTCAGCTCAAGCAGTCCGAGGAGCGGCTCGAGCACCTTGCCCATCATGATGCCTTGACGGGCCTGCCGAATCGCAGTCTCTTCCAGCAGCGCTTGGAGAGCTGTCTCCAGCGCGCCAAGCGCTACGATCGCCAGTTCGCCCTGCTCTTCGTCGACTTGGATCGGTTCAAGGAGGTCAATGACACCCTGGGTCACGCCGTGGGCGACGCGCTGCTGCTCGAGGTCGCCAAGATCCTCGCCGGTCAGGTGCGGGAGGTCGATACCATCGCCAGGCTGGGGGGCGACGAGTTCGTCATCCTGCTCGAGGACATTCCCGCTCCACGCTTTGCGGCGACCTTCGCGGATCGGCTGATGGACCTCTTCGCGCAGCCCTTTCAAGTCCAGGACAGCGAGCTGTTCATCACGGCCAGCATGGGCATCAGCATCTACCCGGAGGACGGCGTCGACAGGGACACCCTGGTACGGCACGCCGACGTGGCCATGTATCAGCGCAAGAATGCCGGGCGCAACGGGTTCAGCTTCTTCGAAAAGACGATGTCCGAGGGCGCGATGGAGCGTCTGCGCCTGGTTCATGACCTCCGCTTCGCGATCCAGCGCGGCGAGCTGGCCCTGCAGTATCAGCCCCAGCTCGGCCTCGACGACGGGCGCCTCTATGGCGCGGAGGCGCTGTGCCGCTGGATGCACCCGCAGTTGGGACAGATTCCGCCCAAGGTCTTCATTCCCTTGGCCGAGGAGATCGGCTTCATGGATGCGCTCGGGTTCTGGGTGCTCGAGCAAGGCTGTCGACAGCTGGACGCCTGGGACCGCGCCGGCTTCCGACTGCCGCGGCTGGCGATCAACCTATCGGTGCGCGAGCTCCAGCGGCCTGGCTTGGTCGCCCGTGTCGAATCCATCCTGGAGGCGACAGGTCTGGAGCCGGCCCGGCTCGAGCTGGAGCTCGCGGAGTCGCGCATCATGCTGCGCGCGGAGGAGTCGATCGAGGTCCTGCGGGCGCTGCGCGGGCTCGGTGTGACGCTGGCCATCGACGACTTCGGCATCGGCTACTCTTCGCTCGCCTATCTCAGGCGTTTGCCGCTGAACCGGCTGAAGATCGACGGCTCTTTCGTCGATCGGCTCACTCAGGATCCGAACGACGACGCAATCACGCGGGCGATCATTGCAATGGCGCTCAATCTGGGGCTGGACGTCTTGGCCGAGGGCGTGGAGACGGCTGCCCAGGTCGATTTCCTGCTCGCCGAAGGCTGTCGACATGGACAGGGGTATCTCTACAGCCGCCCCGTCGATGCCGAGGCCTTCGCGTCGGATTGGTCGGCGGGCTCGCACCGCTGAGACTCGGCGGTTTGCCGAATTCCGGCCGCAAGCCGCTGGCAGGGGCCTCAGGCCGAGTCGCGGCGGCCGCCAATGGGCGCTTGCTGGATCGCCTCGAGCAGGCGCGGCACGAATGCCGGGCCTTGGTAGATGAGGCCGGTGTAGATCTGCACGAGATCGGCGCCGGCCTCGAGCTTGGCGATCGCGCCCTCGGGCTCCATCACGCCGCCGACGCCGACCAGCACAGGGTCGGGTCCGATGGCGTTACGCACCTTTGCCAGCAAGGCGGTGCTGCGCTCCAAGAGGGGGCGTCCAGAGAGCCCGCCGCTCAGCCCTTCGGTCGCGCTCCTCAGCCCCTCGAATCGGATGGTCGTATTGGTGAGGATGAGACCAGCCGCGCCGGCGTCGAGGGCCGCGCGGGCGCAGCTGATGGCGTCGTCATCCGCGAGATCCGGTGCGAGCTTGAGCAAGATCGGCCGCGGCTTGGCCAGCCGTCGATTCGGTGTCTGGATGGCGTCGAGGATGCGGGTGACCTCGTCGACCCGCTGGAGATCGCGAAGGCCGGGTGTGTTCGGGCTGGAGACGTTGACGACGATGTAGTCCGCCAGCGCGCCGAGCTGCTCGAAGCTGCGCCGATAGTCCTCCGCGGCCTGCTCCGCCGGCGTCACCTTGGATTTGCCGAGATTGATCCCGAGCGGGACCTCGGGCAGACCGCGCGCGCGCAGCCGCGCCAATCGCTGCGCCATGGCTTCGGCCCCCTGATTGTTGAACCCCATGCGGTTGACCAAGGCGCCGTCGCGCTCGAGTCGGAACAGCCTGGGCTTGGGGTTTCCGGGCTGAGCCAGTGCCGTCACCGTGCCGACCTCGACGAAACCGAAGCCCATCGCCTGCCAGGCCGGGATCGCCGTCCCGTTCTTGTCCAGGCCCGCCGCGAGACCGATGGGGTTGGGAAAGCGCAGCCCCATGGCCTCGACACCCAGGCTCGGGTCGCGGGCGAAATGCGTCGCCGCGAGTCTGCCGGAAAAGGTGCTCGACCATCGCGACAGCAGCCCCAGGGCGAGGTCGTGCGCCGCTTCGGGGGCCATGCGGAAGGCCAGTGGGCGGAGAAGGGGCCAGAGATCGGGCAGTGTCATGCTTGGGGTTTCCTCGTAGGGGCCGGCTGCCGCGCGCGAGCGTCCGGCAACGACCACAATGTGCGTGCGCCCATTGTCGCCGAATCCGGCGCGGGAGTTTGACCCGACCGGGCGGAGTGGCAAGGTACAGGCCGACTCTCAGGCAGCAGCTGTGGCGCCTCACGGCAAGGCTGCGTGGCGGCCGCCCGGTCCGCGCGCACCCTGCTTCAACTGCCGCGATCCTCGCCGCTGAGCCCTGGATTCCCCGGCAAGGCTGCCGGGATCCGTGGAGCGATGCCTGCGGTTTCTAATGCTATAGTTTGGCTTTCCCAATTTCCGCCATCCCTGGAGCTTTCATCCCATGGCTGCGAAAAAGATCCTGATGCTCGTCGGCGACTACGTCGAGGACTATGAGGCGATGGTGCCCTTTCAGATGCTGCAGATGGTCGGTCACCGGGTTGATACGGTCTGTCCGGGCAAGCTGCCGGGCGATCATGTCCGCACCGCCATCCACGATTTCGAAGGCGATCAGACCTATAGCGAGAAGCCCGGCCACAATTTCGCCATCAACGCCGATTTCGCCGCGGTCGATCCGGCCAAGTACGATGCCTTGGTCATTCCCGGCGGGCGTGCGCCGGAGTATCTGCGGCTGAATCCCCGGGTGATCGAGATCGTCCGGCACTTCGCCGCTGGCGACAAGCCCATCGCCTCGGTCTGTCACGGGCAGCAGATCTTGGCGGCCGCCGGCGTCCTGGAGGGCAGGCGCTGTACGGCCTATCCCGCCGTGCGCCCGGAGCTCGAGGGCGCTGGCGGCACCTGGTGCGAGGTGAACGAGGCGGTCTCCAATGCCTACGTCGACGGCAAGCTGGTGACGGCACCCGCCTGGCCGGCGCACCCGGAGTGGATGCGCAAGTTCCTCGAGGTGCTGGGCACGCGTATCGAGTCCTGAGACGGCATGCGCCAGCCTGTCTTCGTCTACGGCACCCTGCTGCGCGGCGAGGTCAATCATGGTCTGCTCGCGGGTGCCCGCTTTCTCGGCGGCTTTCGTACCCGGGCCTGCTACACACTCTTCCTGCTCGGTGCCTATCCGGGCTTGATCAAGGGCGGGCGAGATCGGATCGCCGGCGAGGTGTACGAGGTCGATAGCGCCTGCCTGCGTCGGCTGGATCGGCTCGAGGACTATCCCAGGCTTTATGACCGGCAGCAGATCCAGACGCCCTATGGGCGCGCCTGGATCTATGTCTATCGCGGCAGTCTGGAGGGCTGCCCCGTCATCCGCGGCGGCGATTGGCGCGCCTTCGCGGCACATCCAGATTCGCCGCGCGCGGCCGGCGCGCGTGCCACGAGAGACGCCAAGACCTACTTCTTCGGAAAGGCGGTCTGATAGGCTCGGGCCGAGCGTCGCCGGGCGCAGGCTCTAGATCTGGCCAGTCCGAGGTCATTGGCCGCCATCCTCAGCGCTCAGGGCCTATAGGAGCCCTTGCTGGACTCTAGAAAGCAGGAGATAGCATGTCCGAAGAAGGTCGTTTCACCATCCACTTGGAGCAGCGGGAAGGTTTCGAGATCAATGTGGCGTTCGATTGGAAGCGCGCCGCCGACCTGCTGATGGACGAGCCCCCGCCACTGGGTGAGCAGCATGGCCCCAACGCCTCGCGGGTGCTGGCCGCCGCCGCTGCAAACTGTCTGAGCGCCAGTCTGCTCTACTGCGTCTTCAAGGAGGAGCCGCCGGAGGATTGTCTCAAGGCCGAGGCGACCTGCATTCTGATCCGCAACGCACGCAAGCGCCTGCGCATCGGCGGGCTCGAGGTTCGGCTCATCGTTGCCGACGTGGTCAAGGAATCGGCGCGCTTCGGCCGCTGCAAGGATCTCTTCGAGGACTTCTGCGTCGTCTCCGCGAGCATCCGTGAGGGGATTCCCATGAAGGTGACGGTCGTCGACCAGGCCGGTGAGGTCCTCCATCGATCGGGCTAGTCCGATCGCCAGAGCGCGTCGCGTGGAATGGCGATGACTGCTGCCAGCCTTGCCGAATTGCCGCGAGCCGCCGAGGCGGTGCGCTCTGCCCTGTCGGAGGTCGGTCTCTCGCCAGAGCGCCCCGTGCTGGTGCTGGTCGGTGGAGCCTCGCGCATCTCGGCTGCGGTGAGCACGCGGCTCTCCAAGGTGCTCGGCTGCTTGACAGCCGTATTGGACGAGACGGGTGCCGCCGTCGTGGATGGCGGGACCGCCTTTGGCGTCATGGCAGCGATGGGAGAGGCGAGGCGGCGTGCCCGAGCGGGCTTCCCGCTGATCGGTGTCGCCGCGATGGGTACGGTTGATTCCGAGCGCTTGCCGGGGCACGCCCGCTGTGGGCGCATCCTCGATGCATGCGTGCCTGTCGGCGCTCGCGGCGTGGCGCTCGATCCCAATCACAGTCATTTCATACTGGTGCCAGGTGAGCGATGGGGCGATGAGTCGCCTTGGATCCACGCCGTTGCTCAGGCACTGGCAGGCCGCCGCCCGTCCCTGACCTTGGTCGCCGCGGGCGGCGAGTTCACGCGCTTGGATGTCGCTGGCTCGCTGGCCGCGCGACGGCCTTGCCTGGTCCTGGATGGATCGGGCGGCGTCTCGGATCTGCTGGCCGCTTGGGCGCGCGGAGAGGGCGGTCCGCCGGGTCCAGAGCTGACGGGGGGCGATCTCAGTCTGCTGCGGATCCTGGCGCTGGACACTGCCGAGGACTTCCTGCCCGATGTCCTGCGCGAAGCCTTCGCGCCGGAGGCGCGCGCCTGATGCGGCTCGGACGGCCCAGGATCATGATCTGCGGCACCCAGCCTCTGAGCGCGAAGGTCGCCGCGGGACTCGAAGCCGCCGGATACCAGGTGTGCCTGTTGAGCGAGGAGGTGCTCCTGAAGCGACCGCTGGCGCGAACCGCGATCCTGATTCTGGCCGAGCCGCTCGCGCCGGCGCGTCTCGTCGAGGCGGTGATGCGGCGCCACGCGCGGCGACGGGGCCTAGGGCGGCGTCTGACCCGTCTGCTCGTCATGCACCGCGACGACCCGCCTCCCGCGCTTCCAGCCCCAGAGCCCGACGCCGGTCTGCATGTCGAGACCTTTGGGGTGCATGGCCGAGCGGCACGGTCCTTGTTGATGCGCTGGCCGCTGCATCTCGCCATGGATCCCAGCTTCGGGCAGGTGCCGCACCTCCTGATCGCCGGCTTGACCGGCCCGACGCGGACCTATCTCCTGCAAGCGCTCAGGCTGATTCATTACGGCGAGTCCCGCCCAGGGGTAACGGTGCTCACGGCGAGTCCGGATCGCGATCTGGCCTCATTGACGGCGGCCTATCCGCAAATCCGCGAGATCGCGGATCTCGCCTTTGCGCCGTTCGCTGCGCCGGGCCTGGCGGGCAAGCCCAGGGTGACCCTGGTGCTCGTGGACCTTGGCGAGTCCGCGACCGAGCATCTGGCGCTAGCGCGGCACTTGGCCCGCGACATCGAGCAGGCGCAGCACGCCTCGCCGCCGATCCTGGTCGAGATCTCTGAGGCGAGGCCGACCGGACAGCTCGCCGACTGGGACGCTCAGCTGATCCCGGTCTCCTGGCTGGAGGAGGCTTGCCGCCCCGACGTCTTGCTCCAGGGGGCCGGCGATGCCGTGGCGCGCACCATCCACGAGCACTACTGCGACACCATCGCGGCGCAGGGGCGCGATCCTGGGGCCGAGCCCGCCGGCAAGCCCTGGGAGCAGCTCGCCAGCACCTATCGTCAGGCCAATCGGCATCAGGCCGATCATCTCTGGGCCAAGCTCGCCGTCACGGATTGCCTGGCGGTTCCGGAAGAGATCGTCGAGTCCTTCAGCTTCAGTCCGCTCGAGACCGAGCGGCTCGCCCTCATCGAGCATCAGCGCTGGGCCGCCGATCGCTATCTGGACGGCTGGAGCTATGCGCCTGAGCGTGACAACGTGCGCAAGCATCATCCTCAGCTCATCCCCTATGCGGCACTTTCCACGGCGATGAAGGATCTGGACAGGTTCGCCGTGCGCGGGCTGCCGACCCTGCTGGCGCGCTCCGGACTGGGTGTGGTCCGCATGCTGATCGTCGCCCTGCCGGATCCGCTGCCCGGCACCCAGCTCGATGCTCGGGCGCGGCGTGCGCTGCCCGCGGTGCTCGAGCGTCTCCAGGCGCGCTACCCGGACCGCGCCATGATGCTGGCGGCGACCTTGGGGCATGCAGATGTCCGCCGCATGGTCAGGCTGGCGCTGGAGCGGGCCGGGGGCGGCCTCATCTGGCTGATCGCTGATCCCATATCGACTTTGCTGGTCCGCCAAGCGGACGATGCCGCGCGGACGGATCTGCTCGCGCTCGGGGCGAGGGCATCGCGCCGGCTCATGCTGGACGGAGCGGAGGAGCTGCGCCGCTGGATTGCGGGGCGCGCGGAGATCGTCCTGCAGCTGGGCGCTGAGCAGCCGCTCGCTCGCCCTGCCAAGCGGGTCTCCATCGCGGCGCGGGGTGCCGCGCCGGTGTGGAATTTCGAGTACTGACCCGTATGCCGAGGTCGCGCGCCAACCGCCACTTCGTCCCGCGCCAGCGGGACGCCGCCCTCTTCTCCGGCCCAACTGGCTGGGTCGAGGGGATCGGGCTGGCGGGCCTGGCGCTCGCACGCTGTCTCGGGCTCTATCTCAGGATTCTCATCGGTAAGGCGCGCCTCGATCTGCCCGCCTTCGCGGCGTCACTGCGGCAGGCCGGGCTGTCCATCCTGCCGGCCATCACCCTGGTGAGCCTGGTGGTCGGCTTGATCCTGGGGCATCAGTCGCAGAGCATTCTAGGGCAGCTGGATCTGCCTGAGCTGATCTTGGCCTCCGGCGCCTACCTCGTGGTCATGGAGGTGATTCCCATCCTGGTCGGTATCCTCGTCGCCGGTCGGGCCGGTGTGGCGCTCGCGGTCCGTCAGGCGAGCCTCGCGGTCAGCGGCGAGATCGACGGCCTGCTGATCAATGGCGTCGATCCCATCCGCCTCACTCTGGGGCCAGTGCTGCTGGCCATGCTGCTCATGAGCTTCGCATTCACCGTTTGGGGCAGTCTGGTCACGCTCGGCGCCACCGGCCTTTGGCTCTGGGGCATGGCTGGGCTCTCGCCGGCGAGTCTACTGGACGCATTCGGGCGCGCCCTGGCGCCCGGCGACCTTGTCGAGGCCTTGCTCAAGCCATTGCTCTTCTCGCTGCTGGTCGCGGTCATCGCGACCGTCAACGGGACCGCGGCCGGCCGCGACCCGGAGGGCATCGGCCAGGCCGCGACGCGGACCATGATCGGTGCGGTGGCGGCCATCCTGGTCGCGGATCTCCTCATTGTGCTGCTGTTTCGGGAGTAGGCATGGGCTCAATGGCCTCGGCGACCATGGCCGATGAACGGGTGCTCGAGCTCAGTGGCGTCTATCAGCACGTCGAAGGGCGGATGGCGTTGAGCGATGTCGCCTTGACGGTCGCGCCTGGCGAGTGGCTCCTCGTCACCGGACCCAACGGCGCCGGCAAGACCCTGCTCGCTAGGCTCATCCTGGGGCTGGATCGGCCGTCGGCGGGTAGAATCCAGGTGCTCGGGCGCAGCCTGGATGCGCTCGACGGGGAGGCGCTGAGGGCACTGCGCCTAGACCTCGGCGGCGTCTTGCAGGGCGGCTCCCTGTTGGAGGGCGTGAGCGTGCTCGAGAATCTCTTGCTGCCGCTGCGCGATCGGCCGCTCAGTCGCGGTGCCCTGGCGCGCGCGGCACGTCTGGTGATGACATTGCTGAATCTGGATGGACTGGAGAATCAGTTGCCGCGAGCACTCTCGCTGGGCCAGCGGCGTTTGGTGGAGCTGGCGCGCGCCCTCATCCGCGAGCCGAAGGTGCTTGTCTGGGACGGTTTCTCCGAGGGCCTGGACCTTCCCGCCATGCGCGAGACCCTTGGGGTTCTGAGCGACCTGAGCCGTCACCGCGGGCTGGCGCTGGTGGCGACCGACAATCGGCCTGAGATCCTGGGGGATGCGCCGCATCGGGTTGCCGTGCTGGCGCGGGGGCGATGCCTCTTCACCGGGACCGGACATGAGCTGGAGGCTGCCCGCGAGACCAGTCTGGAGCTGCGCGCGGTGCTGGCGGGGACGGTTTGAGCATGGGCGACGGGCTTTCGGGCGATCGGCTGGATCGGCTCTATTCGCCCCCGGAGATCGGTGCGCCGGGCAAGCGGCGTGTCCAGGCGCAGCGGCGCGATCTGCTGTTGGCGGGCACTTTCGTCCTTGCCATGGCCGGTGTCGTGCTTGCGACGCTGGCCTTTCTGATGCCGAGTCTGCTTGGGCGGGCCTATCGGCTCGACGCCTATTTCGCGGACGCCAAGGGGCTGGATGTCGGGATGCAGGTGCTCCAGGCGGGCTATGTGATCGGCTTGGTCGAGCGCGTGCAGCCGATCTTCAGTGCCGATGGCCCCCTGGAGGACCCCTGCGAGATCTGGGGAGAGGCATCGACTGTGGATGCCACGCGTCGGCCCTGTTTTCGAGCGACGCTGCGTATCCAGCGCGATTGGCCGATTCCGGAGGATAGCCTGGCCCAGATCGGCGCTGAAGGCTTGCTCAAGGGCGATGCCATCAAGATCTTGCCGGGCAGCTCGCCGCAGCCCCTGGCTCATGGTCAAACCCTGCGCGTTCTGGGGCAGGAGCCGGACATCGTCGCCCGTCTCGGCGCTCTATCGGATTCGGTCCGGATCTTGGTGGACGAGTCCATCGCGCCCGCGGTCGAGAGCATCCATGCCCAGATTCGCGCCATCGAGACACTGGTGGGAACGGGCGAGGAGCAGGGCGAGAATCGCAAGCGGCTCGCGGGCGCCTTCGAGAGCCTGCAGGACCTTTCAGCGCGTCTGCGGGATGCGGTCGATCCCAAGGCGATCGCCGATATCCTTGCCTCCGTCAAGACGATGTCGGACAACCTGGCCGTGATGACATCCGAGCTGCGCGGCAGCACGGGCGACATCCAGGACGCCGTGACCAATTATGGCGATCTCGCTGTGGATGTGCGGCGCTTGGTCAAGGACAACAGACCCGCGCTTCAGGAATCGCTTGACGACGCACAATACCTGCTGCAAGAGCTGTCCGCGGCCTTGACGCCGATCCTGACCAACATCGAGGATGCCACCCGCAATCTGTCCGCCTTGTCGCGCGAGCTGCGGAAGGATCCCAAGTCGCTGCTCATGGAGCGTGAGGTCGAAGAGCCGACCCCCTGGTTTCGATGAATCTAGAAAGCGCAGTCAGCAGCCCGCGATCAGCCACCAGGCGTTGGTTTTCCGAGGCCTTCGGCGATCGAGGCTTTCATCCCTTCGGTAAGCTCCGGCTGGTACCCTGTGCCGGCCAAGTGACTGATCCTAAAGAGCTGGCCTTTGGTAGCTGGAAGCTGGCAGCTCTTTTCAGGATGAACGCAGACGCCTTGGAGTCGGGCAGGAGCTGTCAGCCCTCGCTGCGATCCGCGCCGCGGCGATTTCGCTTGGCTCTGCTCCTCATCGCGCTCGTCGCGCTGCTCGCTGCCTGCGGCACGGCACCCCCGCTCCCGCGCGATCGCTATTACGCCCTCGAGCCCGATGGCTCGGCACCGACGGCGGGCCAGCTCGTTGCCGCCATCCTGCAGGTCAACGATCTGGCCGCGCGGGGCTTCTTGGGCGGGCGACAGATCCTCTACCGCACCCAGGAGCAGCCGCTCGTCGTCGAGCGTTACGAAACCTATCTCTGGGAGGTGCCGGCGCCGCGGGCCTTGGCCGCCATCCTCGTCGAGACCATTCGCGATGTCGGACTCTTCCGGCACGTGGTGATCCCGGCCGACCGGGCCAAGCCGGATCTGCTGTTGGGTGGCGAGGTCGAGCGCTTCGAGCATCGACCGACTGAGCGACCGCCCCTGGTCTTGGCGAAGCTCAACCTGTCGTTGGTCAGGACCAATGATAGGCGCTCACTTTGGACGCGCCAATACAGCGGCCAGGAGCCGGTCTCCGCCGATACCCCAGACGCCATGGCGGAGGCCTTCAACCGTCTGGCGCGGCGCTTGGCCTTGGAGGTCACGCGTGATCTGGTCGCCCTGGGGACCAAGCTGGAGTCGACCGCCAGACCCTGAGTTGTGCTTGTCAGTTGTCACGGCTTGGGTGGGTGCGCAGGAGGTCGCGGTATCTGGCCGCTTCCTCGATCAAGGCGAGCCGACTGCGCTCGCGGCCCCAGTGCTCGACGAGCGAGGCATCCGTGCCTGCTGAGTCATTCCAAAGCCGCCAGACGAGTGCCGTGTCGCTCCAGTATCCGGCGACGACCGTCTTGCCGCTGGCGTCGAAGGTTGCGCCCGTGATACCGCCGAGATCGGCATCCATCACCAGGTAGGGCGTGATTGGCAGCTTCTGCGCGCGCTGGGGGCGCTTCCAGATGGCGAGCGTGCCGTCGCGCGAGGCGGTCATGATCCACTGCCCGTCTGGGCTGAAGCTCGCGGAGGTGACGCGATTCTCATGCCCGCTGAGCTCGGCGAGCAGCTCGCCCTCGACCGACCAGACGTGGGCCTTGGCCTCGAAGGCGGCGGTTACCAGGGCCTTGCCGTCGGGGGCGAGCTGCACGTCGTAGAGCCGCCCCGCGTCGGGATCGAGGTAGCGCGGCGTCCCGCATCCGTCCTCTCGCAGCTCGACCAATGAGGCGCGCCCGTCACGGCTCGCCGCGGCGAGCCAGCGTCCCTCTGAAGAAAGGCTGAGGGCGTAGATGGATGCGCGGTGTGCCTCGATGCTGCATAGGCGCGACCAGCGCCCGCTGTCGTCGAGGCGTCTGAGATGCAGTCCACCATCCGCGTCGCCGACCGCCAGCAGCATGCCTTTCCGGGCGGCTGGCGCGACGGCAAGGGCTCGGGCCGCACTACGCAGATCGGCGAAGACCTCCGGCCGTGCGACCGCCGAGCAGTGCGCCGCATCCCAGACGCGAACCGGCTGCTCGGCGTCGCTGGAGGCGGTGAAGAGCCACTGCTCGTCCGGCGAGAAGGCGACCTGATAGACGTCCGGACAGTCCGCGGATCCGCCGTCCGCGCAGTCGTTCGGGGTCGAGGACAGCTCGAGCCGACAGCCTTCTCCGCTTGCCAGCTCCCAGAGCCGCGCCGTGCCGTCCGAGCTGGCGCTTGCCAGCCAACGGCGAGAAGGCGAGAAGGCGATGTGGCGGATGCGGTCTTGGTGACCCTCTAGCGTGCGCTCCTTGACGGGTGCCTGGGATCCGGGCGTATAGGTCCAGAGACCGATGCGTCCGTCGTAGGATGCGGTCGCGACCAGGAGGTCGGTGTCGCCATCGGTCGCTCTGCCGAGGTCGGCGACGGCAACGGCCCTGACGTGGTCATTCTGGGGGAGTCGAAAAGCGAGCCCATTCTCCGGTGTGACGGACCAGAGTCGCGCTGAGCCGTCGCGGTCGGAGGCTGTCATCACGCTTTGACCGTCCTGGGTGAAGCGCGCCTTGGCGATCGCGGCGTCGTGGCTGAAGACGGCCACCGGCTTGCCGCTCTCCAGCTGCCAGAGCCGCGCCGTCTTGTCTTGCGAGAGGCTGAGCACCAGGTGCTCGCCGAGACGCGGATCCAGCGCTGGACTGATGCTGACGTCATCGATCGCGAGATCGTGCTCGCCGAGGATTTCGGCGCTCCCCTCCTCGAGGTTCCAGCGCACCAGTTGTCCGGTGCCGTCGCCAGCCACGATCGCGCTGCCATCCGGGCTGAACGCGAGGGCGCGAACCGAGGATTCGTGGATACGGACGCTGCGGCCGCCGCGCTCGATCTGTCCCAGCACCCTGAGCTGAGTGCCTTGTCGGTCGAAGACATACAGCTGCTCGTCGAGCGTCGCCACGGCGATCTGCCGTCCGTCCGGGCTGAAGACCACCTCTCTTGCGGGTCGGCGGAAACGGCCCTCCTTGGGCAGGGTGCCCAGCTGGGTGCCGTCGGCGGCATCCAGAACCAGCACCCGGCCCGCCCTCGATGCGGCCAGGATGCGCGCGCCGTCCGGGCTCAGTGCAAGGTCCCAGATGGCGTCCTCGGGGAAGACCTGCCGCCATGCGGCATCGCCTGGCTGGCTCAAATCAACGCGACAGAGCGCGGTCTCTTTCTCGTCCGTCGCGTATTCGACGATGAGGAAGCGCCCGCTGGGATCGATGGCGACATCCTGGCCTTCCGGTCCGCCGCAGGGCCAGGTGGGCGGCTGCTCGGCGCTGGCCGGCAGCTGCCAGATACCCGATGCGCCCAGGCCGAGCACCTGAGCCGCGCTGCCCCGGCCGGCGACGCGCAGGTCGTGGATCGGCAGCTCGGGGCCGGCGAGAAGCTCGGTTGGCTCGAATCGTCCATCCGTCAGTTGCCAGCGCTCGGCGCCGTGCTGGCGAGAGAAGGTGACCACGGCCCCGCCGTCCTCCAGGAAGGCGGGGGCGACTGGCCTTGACGCTCGCCCCCCAGGCGGTTTGGCGATGGCGAGCAGCCGATTGCCGGCGAGGGCATGTGCGATACGGTCGACGGCCTCCGCGGGGAGATAGGGGCCGGCCTCCCAGGCGAGGCGCATGGCCTTGGGCGTGTTGCCGCGATCGATGGCGATATCCGCCTCGTGGAGCTGGCTGCGCCCTGCATTGAGCGCGGCCTCATGGCGTGCGTCCCAGATAGCATAGGTGGCAACACTGGCGAAGAGCAGCAGTAGGCCCAGGGTGGAGCCAATGGTCAAGCGGTTGCGGCGGCGCTCGAAGTGGATGAATGCCCGGGAGTGGTCGAGAAATTCCCGCTCCAGCGGCTCGAGCTCATCGGCGAAGGGCTCGGCGAAGCCCTGGGCCGCCGCGAAACCGACCTCTCCGAGAAGGTGCTCGCGATTGCAGTCGGTGCGCTTCCAAAGCCGAGCCTGGCGCGAGATCTGGCTGCGCAGCGCCAGGGTGCGTCGATTCTCCGCATCCGCGAGCCAGTCTCGGATGGGGCGCCATTGCGAGAGCAATGCCGGGTGGGCGAGCTCTGCGGTGGACTGGTACTGGCCCCAGCGGGCTGCGTCGTAGGGCCGCGTCTCGCCGTCCGGGCCAGCCGCCGCCGGTGTCTCCAAGATGGCGTCGAGCCGCTCGGAATCGTCCTTGAGCCGCAGGCGTGCCCACCATTCGTCACGGGTCTGGATCAGTGCCTCCCGAAAGTAGCCGAGCAGGCCGAGCTCTGGCGTCGGGCATGTGCTGGAGATCGCTGCATCCTCCCGCGCCTCGACGACGGCGAGTCGAGCGTCGATCAGCGCCGCCAACAGCTTGGCGCAGCCAGGATCGCTGAGCAGGGCTGGAAGATCGGCTTCGCGGGGCAATGGGCGGAGGCCGCCCGCACCGTCCACGCCAATCAGGGCGCGGCATAGCCTGGGCAGCGCGGCGCGCGCATCCTCCGGCAAGCCCTGCCAGACCTCAGCGGCGCGGCGTGCAGCGGCTCCGGCGAGTCCGCCGATGGCCCGGTAGTCCCTGAGGTTGAGGACTGGCGCCAGGGCTCCATCCTCGGTGCGCTCCAGGGCGGTCTCGTAGAGGTCGCTCAGGGTGTGCTGCACGAGCGGGAGCCAGTGAGGTGTGATACCGGCATCCGATTCCAGGGAATCGGCCAAGCCGGTCGTGCTCGCGCTTCCCTTGTCCTCGTACTCGATGCCGGCGATGCGAGCCGGAATCTCCAGGATCTGGCGAATCCGGCTGGGGGCGGGCGGGTCCAGGCGATAGAGGCCGTCGCCGCTCAGAGCGTCCGCGAGTCCCGGAAGCCCGGGCAGACCTGGCAGCAGGTCGCTGCGCAAGGTGGCGATGACCCAGATGCCGTCTTGGCGGGCGAGCGCGGACAGCGCCAGGGACAGGGATGGGGCGGACGGGTGCTCGGCACTGAGCAGGGGGTCGATCGGGTCCAGAACGATCGCGAGCTGCGATCTGCCGTCGCCGTCGGACAGGGCGGCTCTGCGCTCGGATTCGGCGACGTCGAGCGCGGCGCGGACCTGTGCCACGCCGATCTGCGGCTCGGTCGCAAGCAAGCGAGCGAGCGGCTCGGGGGGCAGTCCCAGCTTGGCGAAGGCGCCGCCGAGGGCCTTGCTCTCGGTCAGCGCACGCGACAGCGCGAGCATGGGGTCGCTGGCCGCTTGGAGCTCGACGAGACACCAGCGGCAGCTCGAGACACTGGAGAAGAGGAAGGGGCGCCGCAGTTGGGGCAGCAGCCCGGCACGCACCAAGGAGGATTTGCCTGCTCCGCTGGGGCCGGTGACGAGAAGCAGGCCGTGACCCTCGCCACTCATGGCGTCGAGCTTGGCGATGAGGTCGCGGCTCTCGACCTCTCGGCCGGTGAAGATGCGCTGGTCGCCGATGTCGTAGGCTCGCCCGGGCCGGAAGGGACTGCCGCGCCAGTCGGCGGCGCCGGCCGCGAAACGGCGCTCCGCGCTGATGCGGCGATTGAGCAGCTTGCGCAGCTGTGTCTCGACGAGATCGCGAAAGGTGGCGTCGCTGTCGAACTGGCGAAAGGCGCGCCGAAAGCTGCCGTCCGGGTTGAAGAAGTGGGTCCGGAAGAAGCCTTCCAGCCGCTCGCGATCCGCAACGGCGTCGCGAATCGCCTCCGGGCTGTTGATGTCGACGAGCCGAGGGGATGTCTTCCTGTAGACCAAGACCTCCGGGGCCGCGTTGCGCGCCGACGCCTCGATGGCATCGACGAACTCCCATTCCGTCCCCGTCATGCCGCCGTAGGGGTCGTCCGCCAGCGGCGTGCCGAGTCGCGTCCACAGCATGACGATGACGATCTCGCACTCCGAAGGGCGTAAGAGGCCCGCCTGAAAGCTGCGGGCGGCGGTCAAGGCTTCTTCTTCCCAAAGCACGGCCTGGACGTTGAAGTAGGGCAGGTACTCCTGGGCCAGGGAGTGAACGATGTCCCGGAGGAGCGCGCGCTCGTGCTCGACATCCGACGGCGAGGAGATGAAGATCCGGACCTGGGGCTCTGTCATGGCTTGGAGTATCCGCCGATGGTGGTTGTTTCGAGCTCTGGCAGCGGTGCTCGAGGTCTGCGGGATTGCGCCCGCTGAGCAAGGGTCCGCTGAGCATGGGCTGGCGAAGCGATCGCCGTGCGCCCGCGCGTTTCGCGAAGGCGTTCGCATCCCTTGCCGACACAAAGCCAGAATCGCAGGTTACAATGCATTTTGGCGGAATAAATGGCTGTAAGTGCCTGGCTTCGAGTGCTTCCAGAGCGATGCGGGGCGGACGAGCGATCGGCGGATTGGGGCTGGCGACCTCTCGCTCCGAAACGCTCCAGGGAGTGATGATGGGCGGCTCGTGGCTTGGACTGAGCGCGCGGTCGACAGTCGGGTGGCGGCTGTGTCATGCGTGTCCGACGTATCCTGACCCAGGCGATCCCTTGGGGCAGCGCGGCAAGGGAAGCATGTCGACCCTGAGTAGCGGAGGCGGCCGTCGTTCTCGGCTGCTTCCTATCAATGGAGGAACCTAACATGTTCCACCAAGAGACGGCCGATGCCGAGCATTTCGAGCAAGTCATCGTGCAGGCGGTCAGGCAGATCCTGACGCGACCGGATCAAGGCGCATTCCTGCGCTGGGCCAGGGCTCGCATTCCCGAGATCCTCGGGCTGGTGGATGCGCATCTCGACCCGCTCGAGGTGCAGCGTTTGGCGACCCTCCTGGCGACCGTGATCTGGAACGCGACGCCCCAGCCCACCAATGCCTTCCAGCCGATTCCCATGGACGCCCCGGCGCCAGAGGCGCCCTGCTTCTGCGGCTCGGGCCTGAGCTATGCGAGCTGCTGCGGCAACTTCGACGACATGCCGGAGCTCTCCAGCGAGCTGATCTGGGAGATCCTCCTCGACGAGCTGCCGGAGCGCGTGCTGCGCGATGCGCTCGCCCTGGGCGCGGTGCCTGGTCCCCTATTGGCGAAGATCGCCGACCGTTGGCTTGACGAGGACCGCCCGGGGCGCGTGGTTAGCCTCCTGGAGCCGCTCTTCGCCGGTCCGCTGGTTGCGCTGGACGCGCGTTTCGAGCCGGCGCTCGACATCCTTTGCGATGCCTATGACCGACTCGACCATTGGCGCAAGAAGCGCCTCTTCCTAGATCGCGTTTGCACCGAGGGCAGTCGCGAGCTGCAGGCGGCGGCCTGGCAGCGCCGCAGCACTATCCACATCGATGAAGGGGATTACGCCGAGGCCGAGAACGCCTTTACCGCCGCCTTGCGCAGCAGCCCGGACAATCCCAGCACGGCGCTGTTGGAGATCACCTTGCTGGCGGCGCAGCACAAGGACTGGCATGCGCAGGAGCGCGCGCGCTTCTGGCTTCACAAGCTGCGGCGCTTGGGCTATCGCGACGAGGGTTTCATGGACTTCCTCGAGCGGGCGGTCCTCGACCCCCAGGATGCCATGGTCAGCAGTCACGCGGACGCCCTGGATCCGGCGCTCGTCGACCTCACGGATTGGATGACGGTGATCGCGGCGAGGCCGCTGCCGAGCTATGGGGTGGCCGCGATCAAGACCGCCACCAAGCTGACGGCGCGTGTCGAGCAGCCAGACCTCTTCGACGATCGGGATGATGACGTCTCGGGGCGGCTCCGCGGCGGCTCGATGCTGCCGCGCGGTCTTGCCGCCGCGCTGCGAGCGCCGGCTCAGACGCGCCCGTTGGAGTCCTTCTGGCGCTCGCTCTATCCCGGTGGCAAGCCGGCGTCGACGCATTTGACACTGCAAGTCGGCGCCGACGTGTGGGAGGAGTCTGCCTGGATCGATTACCTGCTCGCCCACCCGGAGCTCTCGGACAGCCTGGACGTGCTCGACGACTTGGCGACGGCGCTCTACGAGCATCCGGAAAGCGCCCTGCCTTGGATCTCGCACGCCTTGCTCAGTCCCTTGCTGGATCGCGCCTGGGCGATCGTGCAAGCCGCGCTGCCGGCCGAGGACCCGCGCTTTTTGCCATGGTCGTGCGAGGTCAATCGGCCGGCGTTGCGGCTGTTGTTCCGCCGCTATCTCTCCCAATCGCAGGAGGGCCGGCACGCCGGCGCCATCGAGACGCTCGAGACCCTGCTGCGTCTCAATCCGCAGGACAATCATGGGGCGCGCGCCGAGCTGATGAATCACTATCTGCGCGATGGCGAGGACGAGCGCGCAGTGGCCTTGGCGCAGCGTTTCCCGGACGATCTGCTCGCCGACCTCGCCTATGGCGAAGTGCTGGCGCTCTATCGCCTCGGCCGTCAGGACCGCGCCCGCTCCGCGCTGAAGACGGCGGTGCGGCGCCTGCCGCGAATTCCCCAGTATTTGACACGCAAGCGCATCAAGCAGCCGCGCCTCAGTCCCTTGGGCGTCACCCCGGGCGGGGACGATCAGGCCTGGCTCTATCGGGAGGCGATGCTGGACGTTTGGGCCGCCGAACCGGGCATTTTGGCGTGGCTGAAGCGCTGCACGGTCAGATGATGCTCCACCGACTATAGGAGACCTAACGTGGAAGCACAGTATCGAATCCTCTACTCCGGCAATCTGCTGCCAGGGCAGGAGCTTTCCGAGGTGGTACCGCGCCTCGCCAAGAAATTCCGGATGAAGGAAGAGACCGCCCGCGACCTCATTCTGAAAGGTGGCGGGCGGGTGCTGAAGCAGAATCTCAGCGCGGCGGATGCCGAGCGTTATCGGGCGGCCATGACGGCCGTGGGCTTGGTGATTACCATCGAGCCGCAGACGGTGGCTCCAGCGCAGGAAGACTCGCTTCTGCGGCCCTACCCAGACCCCGCGGAGAAGCCGCAGGCGCCGAGCCTCGTGAAGCGCCCTGGGGGCAAGGACAAGCCTCGCCCGAAGCCGGATGGGAGCTGGTCCGTCTGTCCCAAGTGCGGGGCTGCCGAAGTGTCCGATCTCACCGGCGTCTGTCAGGCTTGCGGCGTGGTGGTAGAGCGTTACCTGGCATCGCGCGGGCAGTCTGAGGACACAGCTGGCGCGGCGCAGAACCCCTATGCACCGCCGGTGGCGGACCTGACGCCGCCCCCCCTAGAGGATGGTGGCGAAAACACGCTCTATCCTCCGCGAGGCGTCGGGGCCGGGCGTGGCTGGGGGTGGATCGCCGAGGCCTGGGAGCTGTTCAGGGATGCGCCAGGGGGGTGGATTGGTGCTCTGCTGCTCTTCTACGTGATTGTGATCGTGCTCAGCCTCATCCCGTTCTTGGGGAGCTTGGCGACGACCATCTTGGGGCCGATGCTCACGGCCGGGCTCATCATGGGGGCGCATGCCCAGCATCAGGGCGAGGGCTTCAGCGTCAGCCGTCTGTTCGCAGGCGTTTCGGAGAAGCCTGGCCCGCTCGCCTTGGTCGGCGTCGTCTACCTGCTTTTCGCGCTTCTGATCGGCCTCATCATCGGCGGGCTCTTCGCCGTGATGATCGGTACATCGGGGATGATGACGCCCGATGCTGCGATGGATCCGGCGGATCTGGAGGCCATGATGGCTGGGCCCAGCTTCTTGCTGCCCATTCTCTTCGCCTTGCTCTTGGGCATTCCCTTGGCCATGGCGATGTTCTTCGCGCCAGCGCTCGTGGCCCTGAACGATGTGCCCGTTTTCAAGGCGTTCCAGCTAAGCTTCATGGGCTGCCTGAAGAACATCTTGCCCTTCCTGGTCTATGGCCTGATCGCCATGGTGCTGGTCATCCTGGGGGCGCTGCCCCTGATGCTCGGTCTGCTCGTGGTCATGCCGGTGCTGACGATCGCCCTCTATACGGCGTATCGCGACATCTTCTATCGATAGTCGGCGGGTGCCCCATCCGGGCGTTCTTACCTGTGAACTGTGCACGAGGTCATTGGGCCTTCGTGCGCGCGCCCTTTAGGCCCGTCATCAAGCGACGCAATGGCGCGGTGAGACGCCAGGAGGTCGATCGGCGTAGGGCTGTGATCTCCTGGCGCGCTGAGTCCAGCGCCATCCCGTGCTCCTGGAGCTGGGCAGTTGCCTCGGCGAGCTGCCGGCGAAGCGTCTCCGCATCGTTTTGGGTGCGCCTAGCCACGTCGACCAGCCCCTCTAGCTCCAGTGCGCGATCATGGGCCGACCGCTCCGCCGCCATTCGCCGCCGGGCTTGCCGAGCGATGACGGTGCGCAGCTCGGACGGACTCCAGGTCGCTTGCCACTTGGCGAATGCGGCGTCGAGCGAAGGATCTTCGAGCGCTGTGTCCGCTACCTTCGTCTCCGGCGGCTGAGCCGGCTTGCTTGGGATGCGAACGCTGGAATGCTCGACGGGCAGGAAGTTGGTCTTTCGCGAGAGCTGGACCAGAAAATCCCACGCATATCCCTCTGCAAGCGACTCGTCGAATCGGCATCTGTCCTCGACAAGCTCGCGTGCGATCAGGAAGCGCGCGAGCGAGAACTGGGCGCCGCTCCAAAGCTCGAGTCGATCGAGGTGTTGAGCAGGGCTTGCTTGCGCAGGGGTGCTCTTGGCCGTTTCCTCGGCTACATGGACCATGGAATAGGCGCAGCGGGCATCTTCGGTGGCTGTGAGTGCGCCGACCATGACGCTGATGTGGTCGGGGTGAAGCATGCTGCCATCCGTCAAGATGGCCACAAAGTCGCCCTTGGCCGCCTCTAAGGCCAGGTTGAGGAAGTGTGCCTGAGATCGAGGGCTCTCGGCGTCCAGCTGGCGAACGGGAAACCGCTCGGCCCAGGTTGGCGAGTCTTCGCATTGCGGCATCAAGATCTCGATGTTCGGGTAGGTTTGGATTGCAATGGAGTCCAGCGTGTCCTTAGCATGGGCGATTTGAGCATGATGGGTTTGGTCCCAGCCGATGATGGCGCTTACCAGCGGAAGGGGTGTCGTTTCGGCCGAGCCGTTCTGCGTGTAATAGACGCCGGGGCGGATCATGCGCAGCGGATCGCGCGCGAGCTCGCGCCGATCGAGGATCCGATAGGCTTCCGCGGCTCGCACCCTAGGTGCTAGGGTGTAGGTGCGATAGGTGTTGAGGGCCAGGATGTGCGCGTCGTAGCGTTGCTGCGCCAGCTGACTCGCGAAGCAGCCGATGGCGGCCCGTTTGCGCTCGACCAAGTCGGTGATGTCGAGCAGGTGGTTTGGATGTAGGGGCACGCCGACCTCGTACATCGCCAATCGCAGGGGACGCGAGCAGCGTCGCGCGGCTTCCGCCGTTGCCAGTGCCAAGACGAAGTGATCGGGGTGCATCTCCCACCAGGATGGCGCGTACACAAGCTCTGCTCGTTGCGTCTCGATGGCGGCGAGGATGCGCTCGATCAGTGGCTCGCCATAGGTGAGGCCACGATCGGGGAGTCCCCAGAAATCCGGGACCCCGTAACCGAGCACGGCAGCAGCCTGGCGGCTTTCCTGCTGCCGAGCCTGCGCTTGGGCGTGTCGATCCTGCCCGCTGCCGAAGGCGCCGTCCGTGACGATGACGGCTTGAACCGGCTCGCCCGCCGCGACGTGCCGCATGATCGCGCCGCCGCAGCCGAGCACCTCGTCGTCCGGGTGGGGCGCCAAGACCAGTGCGCTTGCGCCGGGCATGGCTGTGTCGGCGTCGTAGGGAATGAAGTCGTGCTCGCGGATTTTCATCAGTTTCTAGGTGGTTGTTTTGGTCAGCTATTCGGTCTCTTGGACATCTCAGCCCAAAAGCCCCGCCGTGAGTCCCAGCGATCCACTCGTGAAGGGGCTTACACATCATCAGCAGGGCGCATTGGAGGAGGCCATCGCGGCCTATCTGCAGGCGCTTAGGGCTCGACCGCATCGGGTCGTTGCATGCTACAACCTCGGCGTCGCGCTGATCGATGCCGGCATGGGGCTGAGCTCCCTGCCCTTTCTCAAGCGCGCCCTGCTGCAGAAGCCCGATTCTCAGGTGTTTCGGGGCGCGGTGCTCTACGCCTTGACGCGCTCCGGGCGCTTCGCCGAGGCCCAGGTGGTCATCGATGACGGCGAGCGATCCGGGCTCGCGGCTGAGACCCTGGCGCGATGGACGGAATGGCTGAAGGCCCAAGCGCCCGGATCTGGGGACGCGGATGGCGATGCCTTGCCGAGGCCGAGCCCCGCGCAAGCGATGCCCGAGCTTCCCGACGCGCCACTGATGCTGCCGAGCGCTTCTCAGGCTCAGGGGCGACTTCGAGAGCCCTTCGATCAAGCCCTGCGTGATTATCAGGCCGGGCGGTTCGAGGCGCTGCTAGATCGCCTGCGGCCATTGCTCGGGGAGCTGCCGTCGTGGGGTGAAGGACACCACCTCTCTGGCTTGGCCTTGATGGCCCTGAAACGTTTCGATCTGGCGGCGTCCTCGCTCGAGCGTGCCGCCGAGCTGATTCCGGGGCGCGGCGAGCTCTGGGATCATCTGGGAGTCGTCTATGCGCGGCTCGGTCGCACCGATGGTGTGATGCGCGCCTTCGAGCAGTCGCTCGTCCTGAGCCCGCTGCGGGCGGAGACCTGGAATAATGCGGCGGACGCGGCACTGCGGCGAAACGACTTGCCGGCCGCCTATCAGTCGGCCTTTCAGGCCCTGCGGCTGAATCCGGCGCTGACCTCCGCGAGCTATTGTCTGCTGCAGGCGGCTTATAAGCTGGACGAGGCTGCCGCCGACTCGGAGGAGCTGCGTGGCGCGCCCTCGGATTGGCTGAGTGTCGCCGTGAAAGCCGTCAAGGCCAGCGCGGTCGATCCCGAGCACGTCCTGACGGTCTCCTCGTTTCTGTCCGATCTCGGTCAATTCGAGCATGCCGCGGAGATGCTGAAGCTCAGCTTGGAGCGCTCCGGCAACCAGCCTCCGACCTTGCTCGCCAACCTCGTCAGGAACCAGCGCCATGCCTGTGACTGGGAGGGGCTTGCCGAGAGAGAGGCTTGGCTGAGCGGTTTGGCCCGTGATTCGGAGGCTTCAGTCGTGGAGCCGTTCGTCGCCATGACGGTCGCTGCCTTGGGCCCCGCGGATTTGCTGCGGATTGCTCGCCAGCGTGCCCAGGCCTACCGGCCCTGGCTCGAGCGCGCCCTTCCTCGCCCGAGTCGTCACCAGGCAAGCCTCGACCGGCGTATCCGGATCGGCTACTTGTCCGATGATTTCCAAGACCATGCGACAGCCTACCTGACGGCCTCGGTGTTCGAGCATCACGATCGCCAGCGCTTCGAGGTCTTTGCCTACTCGACGGGTCTCGATGATGGTGGCGTCATGCGTCGTCGCTTGGCGAGCGCATTCGAGCATTTCGTGGATATCCGCTCGCTTGGACACCCGGAGGCGGCCGACCGGATTTGCGATGACGGCATCGATATTCTGGTCGATCTCAAGGGCTACACCAAGAATGCCCGTCTCGAGATCCTGGCAATGCGCCCGAGCCCGATCCAGATGACCTGGCTCGGTTTTCCGGGCGGCCTTGGGACGTCCTTCATCGACTACCTGATTGCTGATTCGGAGGTCGTTCCCGCCGAGCAGGCCGCGCACTACGACGAGGCGATGGCCTATCTGCCGGACGCCTATGCCCCGGTCGACCCGCAGCGCAGGGTCGCCCCGACGCCAGCGCGCGCTCAAGCCGGTCTGCCAACGAAGGGATTCGTCTTCTGCTGCTTCAATGACCCCTACAAGATCACGCCCGAGGTATTCGGCTGCTGGTGCGGGCTGCTGAAGGAGGTGCCGGGGTCCGTGCTTTGGCTCTATGCGCGCACGCCAGCGATCCGTGGCAATCTAGTGCGCGAGGCCGAGGCGCGCGGGGTCGCCGCGGAGCGGCTTGTGTTTGCGTCGAAGCTGCCTCAAGCCGAGCATCTTGCGCGACTCGCACTCGCGGACCTCTTCTTGGACACCTGGCCGGTCAATGCGCACACGACTGCATCGGATGCCCTCTGGATGGGCGTCCCTGTCTTGACGCGAGCCGGAGAGACATTCGCCTCGCGGGTGGCTGCGAGCCTCTTGACGGCGACCGGCCTGCCGGAGCTGGTGACCTCGACGCTTGAGGCTTACCAGGCCCGCGCCCTGGAGATTGCGACCTCGCCGGACTTGGCCGTCCAGCTTCGCCGGCGATTGGCCGAGGCCCGCCGGCAAGCGCCTTTCTTCGACGTGGCGCGCTTCACGCGCAATCTCGAGGGACTCTATGAGCGTGCCTGGGAGCGATATGCCTCCGGGGCCGAGCCAGGTCAGCTCGAGCCACGCCAATCCGGCTCCTGATCGGTCACTGCCTAAGCCCGGGCTCACCAAAAACGGTTGCGAGATGCGTCCGACACCAAAGATAATTCAGGGATGAGGGAATATGAGCTGCGCGTTGCGACGACCGCTGACGAGCCTGCCCTAATCGAGCTGTTCGGTCTCGTGTTCGGAGAGGGTCGGTCGTCCGAGGAGTGGCGCTGGAAGTTCGTCGCCAGTCGCGATCTCGCGGATGGCTACGAGCCAGCGGACTCGATGGTCGCTGTGACTACCGATGGGGCAATTGTTGCTCATGCGGGTGTCGTCACCTTGCCTGGCTACTTCAAGGGGGCGTCCATACCCTTCGTGCAGGTCTGCGATGTCATGGTCCACCCCAAGCATCGGGGCGGGATCGGCAAGGGGAATCTCTTTACCGCTTTGCTGCGGACACTTCTTTCGCGGGTCGCGGAGCGACTCCCAACGGCTTTCGCCTATGGCTTTCCCGGTCGCGGTCCCTACCTCGTCGGCGAGCGGGCTCGGGTCTACGAGCTGATCGAGGTGGCCGCCAAGATCGAGATTCCCGCCAAGCGGAGCTGGGCCGCTTCTTGGCGGGTCGTGGATTTGAGCTGGGACGATCGGCGACTGGATGCGGTCTGGGATCGATTGAAGGAGGCGATCGGCCTCGGCCTCGTTCGGAACGGCGCCTACTTGCGCTGGCGCTATGCGAGCAGCCCGACTTCGCGCTATCGGCTTGTTGGGCTGGTCCGCTTTGGTCGACTCAACGGCTGGGCTGTCGTGTGCTCCGCCGGAGGCGAATGGCGCGTCGTCGATATCTTGGCGCTGCCATCCCAGTTGTGGAACAGTATGCGGGCCGTGGCCGCCTACCTCGAGCGGCGCTCGGGGGCGTCGGAGCTATGGGGCTGGCTTCCGGGCGCATGGCGTGAGCGCCTTCATCTGACCGGGGTCGAGACCCCGGTGATGGCGACAGCCATGTGCTGGCGTGGCCCTATCCCAGCCGAGGTGGCGCGCGAGCACCTGTACTATACGATGGGGGATGTCGACATTTTTTAGGGTCGCCTTCTAGTAAGCTCGGCCACTGTGTGGTAAGTGCCGTGTTATGAGGGGCGGGCGTTCTCTATAGAAGCCATGCTGGTGGCATGATGGTGGGAATCCCGCTCGCTTCCAGTGCGGGTGCGCTTGGCAGGAGAGGGCGCTTGGCTGCGTTCTGCGAGCATCTCGAGCTGGCTCCGTCAAGCAAAAGATGCCTCGGTCAATATCTTGCGCCCTAGAGCGCGGCTTTTGCGCCAACTGTAGCGTGCGCGCAACATGCGGCTTCGATTACCCGAAAACGCGCTCGAATGCAGTGACTTGGGCGATTCCAGCGGTTCCAGTGCAGTCTGAGGGCTTGCTGCGAAGCGTCTCTAAATCGATCGATGTGGGTTGACAACAACAATTTGTGGTGTAGACTCCTGATCGAGCCGCGAGCCAGCGTGGCATGCGTTTCGGATGAGCAGACCTAACTGCAACCTCCATCACGGGTAGTCCACGAGATCCGGAATACTCATAAATTTGACTAGTTTGTAACGTGTGAATCACAGGAGAACTTCAGCGATGTTTGCAAAGAACACACTCGCATCCGCGGTCGCGGCAGCTATCGGTGTCTCGGCGGTCGGAGTCGCACAGGCCGACAGCGTCTTCTTCCCTTACGCTGCAATCAGCCAGACGGTCACGACGATCGCTAGCGTGATCAACACCACCGCTAACAACTGGGACCAGGCAGGTAACATAGCTACCACCCACCTGCACTACCGTTTCTACTACAAGTCCGGTCCGGCCGTGAATGACTTGTTGGCTCCTTGCGAGGAGTACAACGAGTATCTGCCGACCAGTCAGTACGACATCCAGACCATCGACCTGGGCGGCATCTTCGCAGCCGAGACCGCAGGCGTCATGTTCAATGACCCGAGCATCAATAACAAGTGGGCGCAGACTGGTCGCGACTATGCGTTCGGTCGCAACGTCGCCCCGGCTCGTGGGTACCTCTACGTCGACAACAGCGATGGGACCGTCACCGACACACTGGCTGGCGAGGCATTCATGTTCGAGTTCGGCAGCGGTGCGGCTTGGGGATACCAGGCCTACAACTCGGATACCGCGAGCTACATCCCGGCTGCGTCCGAGAGCCCGTCGAACGTTGCTATCATGCCCTTCGACGAGATCACGACCGCCTTCTTCGTAACCCCGGTGGATGGCGATCAGGCACCTGATTTCGCCAACAACTATCGTGCGCGCGTCGAATTTGTCACCTCGGCACGCGGTGACCTTTATGACCGTGACGAGAACCTGATTTCCGGCACCATTCCCCAGGATGTCGTCTGTGTCGGTCGTGTGGAAGCTGCCGACATGCTCAGCGACGGTACCCGGGCTCGCGTCGTCGACGGCGGCTGGGCACGTCTCTGGAACTATCGTGTTGTCCCGAATGCGACCGCAACGTCCTGGGTTCCGGCTGAGTTCGCGGCAGACAATAGCGCAGTCATCTCCCCGAGCGCCGATCGCAACGACTGGGATGACGGTGCCGTGGTTATCAAGCTCGAGTACAACCTCGGCGGCACCCTCAACGGTGAGTCCGTCGGTGGAGTCTTCAACAACTCCATCATGTTCGCCCCCGAGTGAGCTAGCTTGCCTTAGCAAGTGCTGAGTAAGGCTGACTCTCCTCCGTCCCCTGAAGATTTGCCTCGTAGACTGATAACTGAAGTGAGTCCCAAAGTGTCCATGATCCTTAGAATACTGAGCGCCTGCGGTGTGATCTTCCTCGGGAGTCTCGCCTTTGCTACCGACGAGGGCGCTCCCGCCGTATCGCTTGATCCTCTAGGCGCAGAGCTTATGGATGCGAATGGCGTTTGGGACGCTAGCTCCGACTCATCCGGCAAGCTATGGCTCGCCTACTATGACGCAGGACGCCTGCTTCGCCTTCGCGGACCAGATGGAGACGAGCGCTTGCTCGTACCGGATGATCGGGCTCAGGCCCCCTCCGGACTTGCGCTTACGGGGCTGCGAGATGGTGCTGCGGTCATGTGGCGCGACAAACATCCCAGGAAGGGGCTCTATTTCCTCACTTCCGCATCGGAAGATGCCAAGCCGGCAGAGGTTGGTGATGACACCGAGCCGCTCGCACGCTTCGTCGCGCGCTCCGACTCGACAGGTGACGTGCATCTTCTCTGGTACGGCGAGAAGCTCGGCGAGCCCACTGGGAGCGAGCACAACCTTTACTACGGGCGGTGGCGAGAAGCCGATCCGGCCGCGACCGCCCCGGAGCTCGTGATGCCGGGAATCTATCCCGTGATGACGGTGAAGCCTTCCGGTGACGTCATGGCCTTCAGCTGGCAGCCGAGTGAAGACGGTGGCCGTGTCTATTCTCGCTTTCGACCAGCCAAGGGTGGTGAGGCCTCAGGTGAAAATCGTTTTCAGGATGCGGTCGTTATTGCGGCGGTGCCGCAAGTTACCCCGATCGTTCGAGCCTTCACCTCGGGGGAGCGGTGGCTGTTCGTTTGGCTCGGCCAGTACGGCGCGGACCGCCGAGATTTTCGTCTAGAGGGCGCTTACTCGGATGACAATGGCACGAGCTGGACGCGTTTTGCCCTCGACGATTTGCGCGGATTCGACGTTGCGAGCCTGCAGGTCGCCGCCGATGCAAAGCAGCACATCGTGCTCGTGGTAACGGCACGTGATCGCAGTGCCAACGATGATTCCAAGCAGAACGTATTTGCGCTCCATTCCGCCGATGCGGGAACGACCTGGTCCTCCGCGGTCGCTTTGCGTCGGCCTACGCCGGTTGAGCAAGAAGGCGGGACGGAAGATCAGGACCCGCTGGCTCTATTTAGCGCCCGCAACCCTTCGGTAGCGTTCGGGGCGACTCCAGGTGAAGTGTTGGCAGTCTGGGAAGATTGGCGGGGCATTCGCGCCGGAATCTACGCCGCCGTGTCTAGAGACTACGGCAAGACATGGTCGACAAGCGTCAGCCCGTTGATGGCTTTGGCGGGTGCGAATCTGGGCCTCCGCTACGAGCCGAATGCCATCTTTCCGTCCGATGCCGGCTACAGCGTCGTCGCCGAGCGTTATAGCGACGACACTCTGGAGAAAAAGCGTCTTGTGAGGCTCGATATTCCGTCCTCGCGCGTTGTTGCCATCGCAGAGGGCGCCGGAGCTTCGCCTTGGCCGGGCGACACCGAGGTCGTCAAGCAGGCCCTGCGCGAGCGCGCGACCGCGTATTGGAATGCCATCAAAGAGGGTGAGTTTTCGGACACCTACGAGTATCTCGACCCCTTTTTCAGAGCCCGTTTTCCCCTGGATCGTTACTTGGCAACGATGGGGAGGATCAAATACAGCCAAGCTGACGTCGAGGGAGTCCGAATCGCCGGTTCTATTGCAGAGGTGTCGACGCGAATTCGTGCCTCTATTCCAGAGTTTAGGATGCCGACGACTGGTGAGCTTGTCAGCCGCCCGGAACGTGAGGTGACTGTAAAGAACAGATGGCTTTGGATCGACGGGCGTTGGCTCAAGGAATTCCGCGTCGAGTCTCAGGATGTTGTCTTTACGCGCTACTGATCGACGTTGCAGGCTAGAGGCTTGGACGCGTTGCTGGGGGACTGCCTAAGGCATCGTTTGATCGCGCATGGCATGGGATCCTCCCCTCGAACCTCAGTATGCGTCTACTGATCCTTCACCAAGCGTCGGTCTTTGGCGGCGCGGAGCGCACGACCAAGAATCTGATCCAACACTTGGATCGGGGGCTCGTCCGGCACCTTTCGGTGGCCGCGCCCCTGCCGCTCCGCGAGCACCTTCCCGCCTCGATCGACGCCTTTTTCGATACCTCTGGCAGAATTCGTCACGGCTGGCTCAGCTCCGCTAGAGGTCTCGCAACGGATGTCTCCGAGGCTGCCAGTCTCATCGCCGATGCGTCCCCGGATGTCGTTCTGGGCATGATGCACTACTCAGCGGCACTTGCCGTCTTTGGCGTGAAGGCGAAGCGCCTGCCGGTCAAGACGGTCGGGAGCTTCAGAGGGCCGGTCTACGAGCACATGCGGCTCTACGAGCATGGCGTCAGACGCAAGGCCTTTCTGCGCGTCGTCGTCGGTGCCACGGCGCGTTTGGCCGACCGCATGATCGTGCCTTCTCATGGGACCGCGCGGGAGCTTGTGCGCCGGTTCCTTGGACCTGCGTCGAGAACCTTGGTAATCCCCAACGGCATCGATAGCGATCAGGCGCGGGCGGACGCCAGGGCGCCGGCGGATGGGGTCGGCGATTTACCGCCGCATCTGCCTCGGCTCTGCGTTGCCGCTCGTCTATCGGCCGAAAAAGACCTTGGCTTGCTGCTCGAAGCCTTCAGGCGGGTGCAGGAGCGGGCGCCATCCTCGCTCATCGTCGTCGGAGATGGCCCTGACAGGGAGCGCCTCCAGGGGCTGACCGAGCAATGGGGGCTGCGGGACAGGGTCCGATTTCTCGGCCATCGGGCGAACGTCTACCCATATCTCGCCGCCGCCGACCTCTATGTGCATACCTGTCACTTCGAGGGCTTTGGGTATACGATGCTCGAGGCGATGGCCTGCGGATGTCCCGTCGTCGCGACCGACTGTCCCTATGGTCCAAGGGAGATCATCGGGGAGAACGCCTTCGGTGTGCTCGTGCCGATGAACGACCCGGGGGCGCTCGCGCAGGGGATTTCCGACCTGCTGAAGGATTCTGGGCGTCGGAGCCAGCTCGCCGAGCTCGGGTTGGTACGCGCGCAGCAGTTGTCGATCGAACGCATGGTCGGTGGCTACGAAACCGCCTTTCGAGAGCTGTTGGCTTGACTCTCGACGCAGTTAGCAAAGGCCTGTAGATCGTCACTCTGGGTCCGCTGGAGGCGGCATTCGGCACGGGGTGATCGGCATCTAGCACCATCGGCCTGCGATGCATTGGACAGTCCAGCCCATCGGCACAGACATTACGCACTACGCTTCAACGCGGCGCATCTTGGATGACTCCGATAAGCCTTCGCTGTTTCCATGGACCGAGCTCTCTTTCTCCGTCTCCTCGCCTCCATGCTGGGGGGCACGATCGTTACGCTAGCGGCACTATCGGCCGTCTATCGCTTCACGGACGTTGCGAATCCACCGTCCATTGTGCGCGCCGCGTCGGCGCTTCAGCTCGTCGAAGGCGAGGGGCAAAAGACCGCCGAGGCGCTTGAGGTCACCAAATCCTCTCCAGGCCGTCCAGTCGTCGTTCAAGCAGCGGTTCGGCCTTTTCAGGCCGAGCGATTTCTTCGCTTCAGGTGGAGCGTCCAGGGGTTATCGCCTCAGCAGGAATTGAGGCTCATCTGGGCGACCAGCGCGTCGGGTGCGCGGCCGATCGTCCGTCGTGTCACGGAGCGCGAAGCAGGTGCGGCCGCCGTCGATCTGTCGGCTGAGGCGCGATGGGCTGGGGAGATCACGGCGATCGGGCTCGTCGTCTTGGGGCCGCTCCATCAGCCACTGGTCTTCAGTCGCTTCCTGTTGGAGCCGAAGCCTCCCACGCTAAGTGATATCCGCTCTGAGATCGCGGCGGATTGGACCAGCAAGGAAGGCTGGACTGGCCACTCGATCAACTTTGAGTATTCGGGGCGACCAAACAGGGGAATCCCCCCTGTCTCACAGGTCGCACTTTGGCTCGCAATCTCCGCGGCCCTTTATCTCGCCATGGCTAGGCCGTGGCGAGCACCGCAAGGGCTGGCTCCCTATCTGGTGATGATCCTGATCGGCTGGGGCATCCTGGATCTGCATGGAATGTCGGCGTTATGGGGCCGTCTGCAGGAGACGACAGTGCTCTACGCCGGGAAGGACGCGAGCGAGCGCGCAGCCGCTGGTCCAGACGCACGCTTCTACCCATTTCTGCAGGCAGTGCGGGAACGGATCTCACCCTCTGCCGCACGGCTCTTCATCCTGTCGGCCGAGCCTGACGCCTATCTGGCGGCCAAGAGTCGCTTCCATCTGTTTCCGGTCAATTCCTATGCAACTGTGGCGATCGATCGCAGCACTGGGGTAGGTCCCGGAGATTACCTTCTCATCCTCGGGGCGCCGAATCATGCCGAATACGACCGCCAACGGGAGCGCCTCATCCTAGGTGACCTTCGTCTTGCGGCGGACTTGGAGCTCATGGCTCCGGGGTTGGGCTCGCTCTTTCACATCAAGGCGGAAGGCTGATATGGGCTGGGTTGGCGTCGTCTTGGCAATGACCCTTCCTGGCCTCGCTTGCGCGGCCTTGATTCGGCGGTTCCTGCTGAAAGAGGAGCCCGGCGCTTGGTCTCTTGCGCTGGGATACGGCTACCTCGTCGGCATGCTCGTCGCCGCCTCGCTGCTCCGGCTGCTTGCGCCCTTAGGCTTGACGGTGTCGTTCTGGCTGGCGCTCTTGTGCTTCCTGCCTGCTTTGGCCTTCGCGATCAGAGAGATGCTTCCGGCCAAGAGGCGCCTGCTCGGGCTGCGCCCCGCCTGGCCCCTGTCGATCTCGCGCCTCATCGGCTGGAAACCCGCTTTGTCCATTCTGCTGCTGGCATGGCTGGCCGCGAGAGCGACGATTCTCGCCTCCGAGGTGTGGCTCCAGCCTCTCTTCCCATGGGACGCCTGGACGACCTGGGCGGCGCGGGCGCGCGTCTGGTGCGAGCTTGGACAACTGGTACCCTTCGTCTCCGCGAACGATTGGCTGACCAGCTCGGGCTCGGGGGCTTATACCATTGCTGCCTGGAGCTATCCAAAGACAGTTTCCTTGATCGCGCTGTGGTCGGCGCTTGCCTATGGAGGCTGGAATGACACTGCGGCCAATCTGCCCTGGCTAGGATGCTATGTCGCGCTCGGTCTCGGTTTCTACGGCCAGGCGAGGCGCTGGGGCGCGGATGTGGCCCCCAGCTTGGTTTTCCTATGGATGCTCCTCTCGATCCCCTTGCTAAATGTCCATGTCGCCCTGGCAGGATACGCGGACATCTGGCTTTCGGCTGTCTTTGGCTTGAGCGCGATCGCCCTAGTCCATTGGGCCGCGAATGGCGACCCGCGTCAGGCCGTCTTGGCGGCGATCCTCGCTGCCTTCCTCCCCTTCATCAAACATGAAGGCGCCGTCTGGGTTTCGCTCCTGGCCTGTGCCGCCATCGTGGCAAGCGTGCGCCCGCGCTGGATTCTCATGGCGATTGCCGGGCTCGCCGGTGGTCTAGGCCTGGTCCTGTCGACAGGCGGTCTCGCTCTGACGATCCCTCTACTCGGCTCCCTGGAGCTGCGTCCTGACCACTTGAGACTCTTCGCCTTGGCGGAGCTCGATCTCGGCTTTCACAACAGCTGGCCCGCGACCGTGGACAACCTTTTCATCTATGGGAATTGGAATCTATTGCTCTATCTTCTGGTTCCAGCGATTCCTTGGGGGCTGGCGCGGCTTGCTCGGACGGGTGACTCGCCTTGGCTGCGTGCGGAGCTGGCACTCGTGTTGAGCAGCCTGGCAGCCCTCTTCGTCCTATTCTTCCTCACGGATGCGCATCGATGGGCGGAGCGATCGACTAGTGTTTCCAGGCTCGTGCTGCACTTCACGCCGGTCTATGTCTTCTATCTGTTCTCCCTTTTCTGCCTCCCTCGAGCGCAGATCCCCGGCCCGTCTGCGGCCGTGCCCGATCGAGCCTGATCGGCTCGTCGCTGCGCTCCCCGTTGCAATGCACCTCAATGTTTCATCTGAGCACGCGCTGATAGACCTCTGAGACCCGCTGGACAATCGAATCCAAGCCGAGCTCGCGGTCCAGGGCCATCGTTCCGGTCAGGCCGAGCCGCTGGCGCAGCTCTCGGTCATCCCGAAGTCTCGCTAGGCAGGCGCGCAGCGCATCGACATTCCTGGGCTCGGCGAGAAGCCCGTTCTGAGCGAGCCGAACGACCCAGCCCGTACCGGATCCGAGGATATCGCTGACGACGACGGGCTTCGCGAAGTGCATTGCCTCGAGCTGAACGAGGCCGAAGGCCTCGGTTCGCTCGATCGATGGCAGGCAGACGACGTCAGAGGTTTCGAGCAGTGCGCTGAGGCGATCCTGGGGCTGGTAGCCAAGCAGGCGGACGCGCTCGTTCAAGCCTTGGCTGCGAACGAGGGCTTCGAGCTGAGGACGCAGCTCGCCAGCGCCAACGATGAGAAGTCGGCTAAGCTCCAGTCCTGCGATTGCCCTAATGAGGTATTCGTGCCCTTTGTAGTAAGTGAGGCGTCCGATGGTGAGTACCCGGAGCTCGGCCTTGCCCCAAAGCCGATCGGCTTCCGCCACAAGATTCGCCGGCGGCCGGGTGACGCGCTCCCGATCAAGGCCCAGGGGTATGACCGTACACCGCTCCTGCCAAGGCTGGAGCGCCTCGCTGGCTTGCAGATAGGTTGGCGAGGTTGCGATGATGGCGCGGCTTCTCTCGAGCAACATCCTCTCGAACGGTCGGTAAAGCCGATAGGCCGCCGCCAAACGGCGGTCGATCAGGGATGGGACGACGTCCGAATGCCAGTGCACGACCCATGGGAGCCGCCGGGCGGCAGGAATTGCCAGCGCAAGGAGTGCGGAGGTATTCGGTAAGTGGAGATGGAGCAAATCCGGCCGGAGCTCGGCGATAGCCCGCTTCAGCCAAATCGGAAAGCCAGGGCTAACGGGCGCATAGAGGACCTGGCCGAAGCTGGGTGCACGGAATACTCGGATCGGGCTGTCGCTCGTGGCATCTGGGTCGATCTTCGGCCCAGGGGCGCTGTGTACGAGGGCGGCGACCTCGATCCCAGCGCGGCTTTGAGCGCCTGCTAGGTCAGCTAGGAAGTGCTCGATACCGCCCGCGACCGGCGGGAAGTATTTCCCGATATGGAGAACGCGCATGAGCGAGCTAGGCTTCCCCCTGGTCTTGATCGGCGGGCGTTTGATGGAGCCTATGCTCCGACGACCTGGCTCTGCTTTCCTGGCGCGCTTGCATGATGGCTATCTGCTGGGCCAGTCGGCGAATCTGTCTCTCTTGCCGTGATCGCTCGAGATCCATCGTCAGGATCTTGAGGAGGAGGAGTCCGAGTCCCAGCACCATCGCGAGCATCGGCGGATAGCTCACGCCCATCCGAACGGCGACATAGTCGATGATCCTTGGAAACAGCCCCAGCAAGACAGCCATACAAGCGGCTGCAACCCACCACAGCGCGTAAGGGCCGTGCAGGTGATCTCGGCGAACGAGGAAGAGAATGACGACGCCGATCATCAAACCGATCGCCGTCGAGGTCATTTGGTAGGTCATTCGTCGAATCGGTCCTGATTTCTTGCCGAAGAGCGGCGTCCGTGTCCAATTCGGGCGATGCAAAGAATGCTGGTTTGAGCCATGTATTTTCCGACTGTCCACCAGGAGTCGAAAATCCGTGACGCCCCTAGGGAGCGAGGTCGCATGGGTACGCTGACCTCGCGCGTCCTCAGGCGATGTCTATGGAGTATCAAGAGCACCCCGACGTCCTGATAGTCGAGCAAGGTCGCCTCCCGGGAGGCGAGCAGCTCCATGGCCCGGCGATTGTAGGCGCGAAAGCCCGAGGTGATGTCTTCGAGCTTCAGGCCGGTCAGCAGCCGAAAATACTCCCACGCCAGTTGCCGAGCCCGGCTCGCGCGTGCCGGGTGGGCGCCGATGACGGCATCGGCATCTCCGGCCTCGAGCGGGGCCAGAAGGGCGGCGATGTAGCTCGAGTCATGCTGACCATCCGCGTCGAGCGTAACGGCGGTTTGGTAGCCTTGTGCGACCGCGTATCGCAAGCCGGTCTGAATCGCACCCCAAGCGCCGAGGCGCAGCGGTAAACGAATGACGGTAGCGCCCTCCGCACGAGCGATATCACCAGTGCCATCAGTGCTGCAATCATCGACAACCAGGACGTCGAAGCGCCATTCGGCACGCACGGCCGCGACGACAGCGCCGATGGTAACGGCTTCGTTCCGGGCGGGCATGATCGCGACGACCGGCAAAATGGTGGTCTTGTGCATCGAGCTGAGGTCTCGGGATCGGGGGCGTGGTGCCTCGCCTGTGCTCGCGGCTCGAGACGGAGCGGGCGGCAAGCGTGAGTGCGTCTTCAGTGGCCTGAGTCTTCCCGGCCTGCCGGGGGGCTGCTCGACATCCGATGGGATCGCATGATGCGAAAGCGATCGCTCACGGAATTCCTGCCGATGAGGCCGCTTGTCGGGAATTGTACCGGAGAGTGTCGGGCTCGTGGCGCTAGCGCCCGTGAGCAGCATGCATCGGGTCCCCGATCAGCCCCGATCACATCGGATGGAACAGCAGGCGCGGCATCAGCGCCCCTGTCGTCGAAATTCGACGGAGTCCTCAATCTTCGCCGATGCGATGATCCGTCGCTTGATCGATGCCGCGGTTCCGTTAAACTTCGATGAGGTGAGTCTGGCTGACGGCCAGGCGGCGTAGCATGGCGATCCTCGCTACGTTCTCGGCCCGCTATTTGACCAAGGATCGAACTATGAATTTGCTCGCACGATTGATAGTGAGTGGCGCTCTTTGTGCTTCAATGGCTGCCAACGCCGCTTCGCTGGGCGGTTATCCCGCTGACGCGACTTGTGCGGACGAGCGGAACGAGAGCTACGCACAAGGATTCGCGGCCGGGGACGAGAACGGTTACAACCGCGGCTATCAGGTCGGCTTTGGCGACGGATCGGCCGCTCAGATCGCCGCTTGCGTCGCCGATCCCCAGGGCTGTGGCATCACGCTTGCCTCATGTATCCCAGACGCGACATATGGCGAGACCGAGCCGAACGACAATTTCATCACCGCAGATCCGCTTACCCTCGGAGTGGGCTTCTGGGGGCAAAATTACGGCGCTGCCGATCAGGACTGGTTCTATACCGAGACGTCCACAGCAAACCAGAACCTGATCATTGACTTTTCGGTGCCCGATTGGATCGAGGGGGCTGATCTTGCAGCCGGAGTCCCGGCGATCTGGAATCTGTCCGTACGCGATGCCGCCGGAAACATCTTCGCCAACTTCAACACCAATGTAGTTGGGGGTATTGAGGCGACGTCGAACGCTGTGACATACAGCGTAACCCTTGGTCTGGCCGGCACCTATTACGTCCTGGTCAAGCCAGTGATCGCCGATGAATTGTGCGATGACGGCTACTGCGCGAGCACTGCCTACTCGTATTCGGTCACGGCGTTCTTGCAGACCACAAACCTCGACAACAATCAGCCTATCGCAGGGTTTTACGACGCTGAGATCGAGCCGAACGATATCCCCAGCCATGCCAACCCGCTCGCGACCGGCGTGAGCATGTATGGTCTCATCAACCTGACGTTCAACATCCCGCTGGAGTCCACGGACGGAGAGGATGAGACTTACGTCTGGGGACAAGGCGAAAGCGACTGGTATGTGTATAAGAGCGATGGGAACGAAATCGTGACGCTGACGCTTTGCGCGAAGGAGGTGTGCGGTCCTGGCAATTGGTTCATTGAGGTCTACGATCAGGCGATGGCTCAACGCTGGGAGTCTGGCGAGAGCCGCGAAACCCTAACGCCTCTGCTGGCGTTCAATACGGATACGGTCGAGGATCCGTCCCAAACGTACCGACTCGGACTCAAAGATCCGGGCTACTACTTCATGCGCGTCAATCACAAGAGGCTCTTCGACGCCCCTTGCCTCTTTAACCAGCTTGTTTCGACGACCTCTGATACGGGCTTCGTCGGTGCTTGTGAGTGTGAAAGTGGTAATACCTGCTATGTTCCGGCAGATTGCAGTGACGAAGATCTTGGGCTTCTCTGCAGAAACGTCCCTGTTGACTGTGTCGTCGGCATCGAGGCTGGCTGCGCTTACATCGAAGATAGCCCCCCAGGCTGCGGCACAGCCGACGAAGAGGGGAATATCGAGGCGTGTGATACCTACCAAACACAGGCGCGGTGTACTTGCAGCCAATACGGGGGTGTTGTTGAAATTCCGGAGAATGAGTACAGCAGTCCATACAATTTCACTTGGCACAGTACGCAGCTTCCGACGAATACTATAGATACCGACGCCTATGAGGATTATCTGAATCGGTCGAATCCTTACGATTGATCCTCAGGCTTCGCCAACGAGATGCTGGGCAATGCGAGCAATCGCATTGCCCTTCTTGTTGCGGGAGTTATCTCTCGATACTGCGTGGAGGGCATGCGAGAGTAGAAACTGTGACAACAGCGAGATACTGCGGACCCGGTCGGCAGCTCATCCTGACGCTGAGTCGATCACGGCCGCGTTGCCGGTCGGCGGAACGCCGAGGATCTGGGTGAGCCCAGGTGCCTTGGTAGAATCCGGCATAGGTCGGCCCGGCATTCTGCATTCCGATCTTTAGCATCGCGTCGAACGCAGCCGTTGGCCAGAACCTACGATTGAACCGGAGGACGAACTCGTTGAGGTAAGCCTGAAGGTGCTTGGAGCTGACCCCGTGATGCGTGCCGAGGAGCCATGCATCAAGGTTGCCAAAGACAATATGGATCATCGGGAGGTGGGCGTCCGTAGTTGCGTGGTCGCCACGAACTGAGACACGGTCGTGTGTATGCCCGGCTGCCTCGAGTCGATCTTACCCGGTCCAACCATCAGTACGCACAATCGCCCCGGGCCGCACGGTTGCTTGAACAAACGGGACTAGCGTTTCCTGCTTCCGGTTTGTGACGACCTGAAGCCTGAGTCGCCCCGCCACAACACTCCTCCCATGCCCCCCTTTGGTGGACTTCGGCTCTGCCTCCCGGCGTATGCCCTTTCGCGCAGCGTCTTTCGCTTCCTCGCACGCATGCCCTCTGATCAAGTTCGAATCCTCGCCCGCGAACGGAATGGCCTGACGTGGGTACACTTCAACGGCGCCGATGACCAGCGTCTTGTGGTGGACGCCTTTCCCCTCATCCTGCGTCGCGCCGCCAACCAGCGTCTCGTCCACCTCAACGGGATACCGACTGCCGATCCAGTCTCGGTCGGGACGCGCCATCGCAGCGCGCAGCTTGCGGAGCATTCGGAAGGCTGTCTCATAGCGAGACATGCCCAGCCACTTCTGGAACTGGAGAGCGCTCATTCCGGGAGGACCATGCATAACAAGATAGGCGCCCCAAAACCAAGTGGATACGGAAACCTTGCTACGGTGCTTGCGGTCACCTGATTATTCACGAATCTCAGCCGACTCAGCCCCCACCGGCCTAAACTTCAAGTAGGGCAATCGGTTGGAGAGACGCCATGGCACAGAACCAGATTCAGTTTCAGAAGGGCTTGAGTCTACAGCAGTTTCTGGCGGACTACGGAACCGAGGAGCAGTGCGAGCAGGCCCTTGAGCGCTGGCGCTGGCCACAGGGGTTCATCTGCCCGCACTGCGGTCATCAGCACGAACCGGTGCGCCTGCGCACGCGAGCGCTGCTGCAGTG
>NZ_JAAIJQ010000359.1 GCF_010820565.1 Thiorhodococcus minor
CCAGCGTCGTCAGCACCATCCCCGGCGCCTCTCTCGCCAGGTTCGCGAGCGTCTCTTGTTTCGTTGTGATGGTCTCGCAACCCAATGTTTGCGCCATCTGTCCCTCCAGACGTTGTCTCAACCGATCGGCCGCTTCCCTCCCACGGGTCCGCTCGGGTGCGTTCCCCACGCTCGACGGTACGATCAACCGACTCTGACGGCTCTGCCGCCATCGCGCCGCACCTCTGGCCTTCGCTTGGCGCTACCTTGCCGTCGGTCCTCTTCGCTCCCGTGGGCCGGACCACCGCTCACGGGCCTGGGCGGCTTCTTACGCGGCGCCCCAACCGCGTCACTGACAAGGAACGACTGAGCCCTCCCAGGTTCCTGGGCGACCCGTGCGTGCATGCCCTGCTCTCAGACCCCGGCGGAGTCT
>NZ_JAAIJQ010000360.1 GCF_010820565.1 Thiorhodococcus minor
ATTCGAGCCGCGGTTGCGCTTCGGCGGGAACCGCGATGCCGATCGCCAAGCCAGAGGCCGCCGAGACGCCCTGAATGGCCTGATCGGTGCCTCCCTCGCCGCGCAGCAGTCGACCGATGCCGCCGACAGCGGCTTGGTCGTGGACGCGCTTGGCCAACTGGGCCCCGAGACTGACGAGAAAGGTGATCTCGTCTCCAGCGTATTCCTGGCCTGGCGGCTTCCTGGCTGTCAGCACACCCAGCACGGTCCGATAGTGGATCAGCGGAGTGCCGACAAGGCTGCCGCCGGGCGCCTCGGAGGGACCCTCGGCAGCGCCAGGCGCGGGCGATGCCTTGGCCTCCAGGTCGAAGATCAGCTCCCGCCGCGCACCGACGCGACAGGCGAGCCGCTGGCTCCGCTCGTCGTC
>NZ_JAAIJQ010000361.1 GCF_010820565.1 Thiorhodococcus minor
GTCGCTGTTCCAGTCGGTCTCGACGCGGCCATTGAGGGTCCCGGACCACTGGGTGTCGATGGTGAGCGCGCCGTCATAGTCGAAGCCCAGCACCTCGCCCTCGGGCGTGGTGATGGAGGCGATGCGCTCGGTGGGACCGGCGTAGGTATAGGTGGTCTCGCCCGCCGCGGTGGTGCGCCTGTCCAGCCGTCCGGCGGCGTCGTAGCCGTAGCCGATCTGCGGCCCCAGGGCATGGGTCAGCTGGGTGAGGTCGCGGTCCTTGTCGTAGCCGCGGGCGATGGCCCCGGTGCCGTCGTCGACGGCGGGCGGCTGGTCGTCGTCCTCCAGGTCGACCGGGGTGTAGCCGAGGCGGTGCTCGGGGCGTCCCGGCGGGGTGACGCCCTCGAGGTTGCCCTTGGCGTCGT
>NZ_JAAIJQ010000362.1 GCF_010820565.1 Thiorhodococcus minor
TGTGGAGGCCTTCCTCGCCGAAATCGGCGAGCGCCTTCGCGCCAAGCGTTACCGCCCGCAAGCGGTGCGGCTGAAGCTGATCCCCAAGGCGAATGGAGGGGAGCGCCCGCTGGTGTTGTTCGTCACCCTGATCCGCGAAGCACCGGCTCTTTGAGCGAGGATAGCCCCACCGGTGAATCGGTTTTTTGGTGAAAGAGCATGAGGGAGAGCAAGTCCTGACCATCTCAGTCCTCTCACCGGCGTGCCTGTGGGGCGGGGTTGCGGCACAATCGGGCGACCCCTTATTTCAATGAGAAGGCCCGCCACGGGTGCCACCGTGCGGGCCGATGGCCAGTGCAACTACGTTTCGAGTGTCCTTACACCGGCGCGGACTACGTTAGCGAACAGGCGTGGCAAGAGGCAA
>NZ_JAAIJQ010000363.1 GCF_010820565.1 Thiorhodococcus minor
GCGTCGCAAGGCCACTTGGAACGATGATTACCGCGCTAAGGTCCTCTTGGGCTGAGAATTTATACGCGCTCGCCCTGCCCATGAATAGCCGACTGCTTGCCCTCTATGGGCTGAAATGGCACCCCTTCTCCTCGGAGCTGCCGATCGAGGCCCTCTACGTCCCGCCGCGGGTGGAGCAGTTCCTCTGGCGCATCGAGCAGGCGCAGATCCGCGAAGGCGGCTTCGCGATGGTCCACGGCGAGCCGGGTAGCGGCAAGAGCGTGGTCCTGCGCCTGCTCGCCGAGCGCCTCGCCCAGCTTCCCGACCTCACCGTCGGCGCCATCGATCACCCGCAAAGCAACCTCGCGGATTTCTACCGCGAGCTCGGCGAGCTGTTCGCCGTGCCGCTGCG
>NZ_JAAIJQ010000364.1 GCF_010820565.1 Thiorhodococcus minor
CCCCTGCTGAGCCCCAAGCTGCGCCGTGCCGTCGCCGCCATCCTCGACGACCAGGTCGAGGCGCTGCAGCGCGACCGGGTGAGCGTGCGCTTCGCCCCCGAGCTGGTGCAGTACGAGGCCGCCAGCGACCGGGTGCGGGTGAGCGGCAAGCAGGTCATCACCGGCCCCGGTGCCGATCCGGTGACCCGACCCCGGACCTACGAGGTGCAGGTCGCCTTCCGCAACTACCGACCGCTGATCACGCACCTGGATGCCTACCAGGATGCGCGGGCGCGCAAGGACCGAACAGCCGATGCCACAACGGTCGTCGGACCAGCGATCTCGGCGCCGTGACGCCACAACACCCCTTCACCCCGTCGATCAAGGACTCGAGCCATGCCGCGCTGCCG
>NZ_JAAIJQ010000365.1 GCF_010820565.1 Thiorhodococcus minor
AGGGCTTGCGGGCGCGCAAGGACTTCCAGAGCCCTAGGACCTCACATCAGGGCACAGGTGCCGCCTCGCTTGCGGTAAGGCTCGTTGCAGTCCCAGTCGTTTCCCGAATAGTCGAGGTGCGCGTTCTCCGGTACCTCCAGCGCAACGCAGGCCTCTCTGGTCGCTCGATATCCTCGATCGCAGGCCCAGCCCGGGCCGTACCTGGCCTCCGTCAAGTAGCCGTTCGTCGGCACTTGGATGGGGACGCAGGCGTCTTCGCTCGCCCGGAAGCCGCGCTCGCATGTCCAGCCAGGTCCGTATGTCGCAGCAATTCCCGCTGACCGCGGAGGGCAGCGGCGATGAGGGATCGGGACCGGCGGCAAAGATCGCCGGGCGCA
>NZ_JAAIJQ010000366.1 GCF_010820565.1 Thiorhodococcus minor
AGGAGGCGGGGCCGGACCCGCCAGGGTGGGCGGCGTAGCGTCGCGGGCGCAGGCAATGGGCCTGCGTCATCCGGAGCCTCCCGCCCATGAACGACCCGCAGACCGACCGACACCAAGAAATCGCTCTGTTTCGCTATGGGGTGATTGCCGAGCTTGTGCAGTGGCCCAAGGAGAGGAAAGGGCTCTATGCGGCCATCGCGGCCAAGGCCGAACGCGCGTACGCCATTCCTGGCAGCACCCGCACCCGCATCGCCGCCGAGACCATCCGCGATTGGCTCAAGGCCTATCGGCGTGGCGGCTTCGAGGCGTTGCTGCCGAAGCCGCGCGCCGATCGCGGCCAGGCGCGCCGCCTGCCGCCGAGCGTGGTGGAGGC
>NZ_JAAIJQ010000367.1 GCF_010820565.1 Thiorhodococcus minor
CTTGCGCCAGAGGCGGCGGACAACCTGTCGGAACCGCACCAACGCACGGGCGTTGCCGGTGATCCCATAATAGGCGTCGTGGCCTTTGAGCTTGCGCTTGAGCGCCCGCCACTGCTCCGCCACCGAGAGATGACGATGGCGGCGGCACCACTGCCCGATCTGCCGCACGGCGCGGCGGAAGCGGGTTTTGGCCGTCTTGCGTTGCACCACCCAGTATCCGTTCCGGGAGCGCCCCCAGTCGTGCGTAAAGCCGAGCAGGTCGAAACTGCGCCCGCGCTGCGAGCGCCGCGTTCCGCGCCGCCAGGGCGGACGACGAAAGTCCACCAGGCGAGTTTTCTCGGGGTGAAGCGTCAGACCGAAGCGCGCCAGGCG
>NZ_JAAIJQ010000368.1 GCF_010820565.1 Thiorhodococcus minor
AGGCGTCCGATCCGAGAAAGACCTGTTGCTTCAACTGCCCCCAAGGGCCGGGCTGGCCGATGCCCTCGGCGACGAAGCGCCGATAGTGGGCCACGGCTGCCGCTTCAGTCGAGCCGAAGGCCGATAGCAACCAATCCCGGCGCAGCCAATTCGGACAGGCTGCATCGCCCGTCGTCGCCGCGTAGCTGCTCCATGGCCAATCCTGGGGGCGGTCGAGCATCCGTGCCCGCACAGGGTTGAGGACGATGTAACGTGCCAACTCCTTCAGATAGGTCTCTTTCTGGACGATGATCGCTTTGTACCGCCCTTGGAAGACGTGCCCGCACCGCCCGTGTGACGTGTTGAAGCGTCGCGTGTAGACGCC
>NZ_JAAIJQ010000036.1 GCF_010820565.1 Thiorhodococcus minor
AAGCAGGCGCTCGCCCCCGAGGCCAGCGAGAAGTCGATCCCGTCCTCGTAGATGCCACCGACGATCAGACCGAAGTCGATCTGGCTCGCGCCGATGTCGAGCGTGTCGTTGGGCTCGACCGACACGCCCTGTACCGAGCCCGCCGGGAAGGCTGCATCGGCCACCAGGCTGCCGACATGGTTGACGTACTGGCCGCTACCACCACCAGTGATGCGCAGGTGCCAATCGTCCGTGCCGCAGTCGTTCCAGATGAAGAGCGCGCGGTCGCTCGCCGGGTCGTAGCTCGGCGCGCCGCACGCCGGCCCGCTGCCCGAGTCGTCGTCGAGGATGGTCACCGTGCCCGTCGCCGCATTGGTGTCGGCGCTCGTCAGCTGCACGCCGAAGCTCTCGCTCGGCTCCGGCGTGGCGTCGTCGAGGATGGGCACCGTCACCGTCTGCTCGCTCTCCCCGGCCAGGAAGCTCAGCGTCCCGGAGGTCGTGGTGTAGTCGCTCCCGGCGGTGGCCGTGCCGGCCCCCGGCTGATAGGCGACCTCGACCTGCTCCCCACTCCCAGGCGCCGGGGTGAGCGTCAGCGTCAGCACCGCCTCCTGACCCGCCGGCCCTTCGCTCACCGTGACGTCGTCGACACCCAGGCTGAAGGTGCTACCGCCGCCGCAGGCCCCGAAGCCGGGGATCTCCACTTGCGGGTCGACCACCATGCGGTTGGCACCGGCCAGCACCGGCAGGGTCGTCGGCGAGGTCAGCTCCAAGCAGGCGCTCGCCCCCGAGGCCAGCGAGAAGTCGATCCCGTCCTCGTAGATGCCACCGACGATCAGACCGAAGTCGATCTGGCTCGCGCCGATGTCGAGCGTGTCGTTGGGCTCGACCGACACGCCCTGTACCGAGCCCGCCGGGAAGGCTGCATCGGCCACCAGGCTGCCGACATGGTTGACGTACTGGCCGCTACCACCACCAGTGATGCGCAGGTGCCAATCGTCCGTGCCGCAGTCGTTCCAGATGAAGAGCGCGCGGTCGCTCGCCGGGTCGTAGCTCGGCGCGCCGCACGCCGGCCCGCTGCCCGAGTCGTCGTCGAGGATGGTCACCGTGCCCGTCGCCGCATTGGTGTCGGCGCTCGTCAGCTGCACGCCGAAGCTCTCGCTCGGCTCAGGCGTGGCGTCGTCGAGGATGGGCACCGTCACCGTCTGCTCGCTCTCCCCGGCCAGGAAGCTCAGCGTCCCGGAGGTCGTGGTGTAGTCGCTCCCGGCGGTGGCCGTGCCGGCCACCGTCTGATAGGCGACGTCGACCTGCTCCCCACTCCCAGGCGCCGGGGTGAGCGTCAGCGTCAGCACCGCCTCCTGACCCGCCGGCCCTTCGCTCACCGTGACGTCGTCGACACCCAGGGTGTAGCTGGGAGCCGTGCCGCCGGAGCCCTCGGTGAGCAGGACCACCTGATCGACGCTCAAGTCGGAGAAATAATCGACCACTCCGCTAGGCCACTGCACCTCGAGGTCCACTTCCTGATTGGCGCCCAGCCCGAAGTGAATCCGCCTGAAATCCTGCGCGTGCTTGTGCGTCCCATTCGATTGCTCCCGGACCTGCACGCGACCATCGGGCGTCGTGGCATAGAGCACGGCTCCGATCCCGTGGATATTTGACGCCGAGCCCTCGAGGTCGACCTCGATCCAATGGTTCGAGCCGCATTGATTTCTGAACAGCTGATGCTCGGCGACATAGGAGAAGGGCGCGGGATAGGCCCCCTGGGCGACGAAGATGTCCAGGCAGCCGTCCAGGTCGAAGTCGACGCTGGTCGCGACATCCGTCTTGCCAAGGAGGTGGCCCGAGGCACCGCCCGCGGCGCTGACGACTCGGAAGGTCCCGTCGCCCTGATTGTCGAACATGAGGTTCGGGACATTGGCCACCGGGCCGGTCGCCCCGACGTAGACGTCGACGTCCATGTCGTTGTCGAAGTCTCCAGGGATGACCGACCGCCCGAAGCTCTGGATCGCGGAGACAGGGTCGAGAAAGGTCTGACTGTTGGTCGTGCGGTTCAGCAGGCCGTTTTGATTCTCGAAGAGGATGGGCGGCAACGGATTGCCCTGGGTGAGATTGACGGACCCGAAGGCCTGAGGCGTCGAAATGCCCGTGGCGACGGCCAGCACGTTCACGCCATAGTCCACGTCCACCACTCGGACCTGCCAGCGTCCATTCTCATAGCCGACATAGATCCCCTGAGACCGGCTCGCAGGCAGCCCCATCAGGGTCGTGTCCGAGGTCGATAGGGTCAGCTCGAGGCGGTGCGGCCAGACGTTGCCGGGCACCAGCCCAGGATCGGCTTCCGGCGGCGGATTGACCCCGCTGGCGCCAAGCGACACCTGAGTCACGTCCGTCTCCCAGCCGAAGGTGAGGGTCACATCCCCCGGGGCGGTGAAGGAGAAGCCGCGCTCGGAAGCCGATGGTGGCAGCGTCGATTGAATGCGGTCGCCCGTGCTCAAACGCAGCGCGGCCGCCGTGTTCGGGGGCGCGACCACGGCGAAGACATCGAAATCCAGATCGCCATCGAAATCCGAGATGGCGAGGTCGAAGGGGTAGGCGTTGTAGATATCGTTGCCGACCGTCGAGCGGATGTCCGTGAAGGGCTGGGTCGAGATGTCATAGATGGTCCCGATCTGCGACGTATCGCCGCAGATCAGCGTTGGAGCGCCGTCAGGGGTCAAGTGGGTGAGCATGGCGTTCTCGCAGCTGCCGGCGTTGAAGCCGACTTGCGAGGTCACCTCGGTAAAGCCGCTGATCTGCTGGCGGAAAATGGCCGAAGGGGACTCTGCGGCACTCGTCTGCAACGCGGTGATGACCAGATCGAGCAGGCCATCGTTGTCGTAGTCGACCCACAAGGGGGTCCGCCCGCGACCGCGCGGGTAGTCGACGCCATAGGCCTGCGCCAGCTCGACCAGCAGCGTGCCATTGTTGACGAAGAAGTTGTTGCGCCACTCCTCCTGGACGCTGCCGCCGCCCGCGGCCTCGCCGGCGCCGCCTCCGCAGGCCTCGAAGAGGTCTTCGTCCCCGTCATTGTCGAAGTCGGCCCAGGCCACGCCGTGCGTGTCGTCGCGGTAATGCGGATTCGGATCGAGCACGGCGGACTGGATGACATCTGAGAACCCACCAGCGCCGCCTTGTTGGAGCAGGATCGTGGGGGTGTATTGGTGCTCGCCGAGCCAGAGGTCGGGCAGGCCATCGCCGTTGACATCTCCCCAGCCGGCGCCCCAAGTCTCCCCTCCAGCGTCGATCAGCAGGCTGCCCCCGCCGTCGCGCGCCTCGGCGAATTGTCCCGAGCCGATGTCCGCTGTGATGTCGGCGACGGGCGTGAGTGCGAGCGCGACCAGGGCACATATCCCGAGCCCGGCCGGGCTTCGGCGCACCTGGACCCCAGCGGCAATCATTGTCTTATTGGTCATGGCTTCCCCTTCATTTCAGAGATCCCTCGGATCGACGGGCCAGCACCCAGGCGGCCGCCTCCCGCTTTCAAACGATCGGCCGCGCCCGAAAGATCGGCGCGCGCTCCCGGAGTGACGCGATTCACTCTGTGCAAAACTCCATGCTCGCCCCGTCCCAGAGGACGCGACGCGGCCCAAGCAGCACCGGCAGTTCGTTGAAGAGCCGAAGCGAGAAACAGCCCGCCCCCTCCTCATCCAGCTCGAAATCGACCCCGTCCTCATAGACCTCGCCGACGATGAGATCGAATCCGATCTCGTCCGCCCGAACCCTCGTCAGCTTGTCGTTCGGCTCGATCGAATAGGCGGATACGGAAGCGAGCGGGCGATCCGCGGCGACGTTTCCGAGGTAGCTGACATAGTGCGCGTCCCCGCCGCCGGTGATGCGCAGGTGCCAGCGCCGGGAGGCGCAGTCGCTCCAGAGAAAGGCCGCCTGGTCGACGCCGGGGTCGTATTCGGGCGCGCCGCACTCGGGCGTGACCGCTGCGTCGTCGTCGAGAATGGTCGCGCGTCTGGTGATGGTGCCGGTCGCCGCGCCGCTCAGCTCGAGCACGAAGGTCTCGCTGTCTTCGCGCTGACCGTCGTCGAGGATGGAGACACGGACGATGTGCCGGCTTTCGCCCGCGGCGAAGCTGAGCACCCCGGAAACGGGCAGAAAGTCGGCCTGCTCGAGCGCGCTCTCGCCCAGTGTTCGATAGGCCACCTCGACCTGCTCGCCGGTGGCGGGCGGCGGCGACAGCGCGACAGCGAAGGTCGCGACACCTGGGTCGGCACCCTCTTCGAGGCGGACATCTGCGACCTTCAGCGAGCGCGCCGCGGCGGCGCCCTGGCTCCCTTCGCGCAGCCGAGCCACGCGATCGACGGCCAAGTCCGAGAACCGCTCGACGAGACCGCTCGGCCAGTGCACTTCGAGATCGACGCGGCTATTGGCCCCGAGGCCGAAATGGATGCGGCGATAGCTCTGGGCATACTTGTGCATCCCATTGGCCTGCTCGCGCATCTGGACGCGACCGTCCGGGGTATAGGCGTAGACGACTGCGCCGATGGCATTGGCGTTGGAGGTCACGCCCTCCAGGTCGATCGCGATCCAGTGGTTGCCGTCGCAGCGGTTACGGAAGAGCTGATGACCAGCCGAGTAGGAAAAGGGGGCCGGGTAGGCGCCCTGAGTCACGAAGAGATCCAGACAGCCGTCCAGGTCGAAATCGACGCTGGTCACAGTGTCCGTCTTTCCCAGTAGCGTCCCCGAGGCGCCGGCGGCCGCCGCAACCAAACGAAAGGTCCCGTCACCTTGATTCTCGAAGAGCGCGTTCGGCGTGTTCGCGAGGTTGCCGGTCGTGCCGACATAGACGTCGACGTCCATGTCGTTGTCGAAGTCGCCTGGCGTCAAGGAGCGTCCGTAGAGTGCGATCGCCTCGATCGGATCGAGGAAGGTAGCCTCGGTCGCCGTCCTGCGGAGCCGGCCTCCCTCGTTCCGAAAGAGGATAGGCGGAAGCCGATTGCCCTGACTCGGACTCACATCGCCATAAGGCTCAGGCTGCGAGATCCCCTCGGCGATCGCCGCCACATGCAGCCGGTGATCGACGTCGACGGCGCGAACATGCCAGCGGCCATCCAGGCGTCCGACGTAGATCCCCTCCCCCATGTCGGCCGGCAGCCCCTCCAGGCTAGGGTCTGCGGGCGACAGCGCAAGCTCGACCCGATGCGGCCAGAGGTGCGGCGGCACGAGTCCGACATCGACGCCGGCTGGCGGCGCTAGGCCCGCGCGGCCAAGATGGATCTGCCCTGCCTCGGTCTCCCAGCCGAAGACGAGGCGAGCCTCGTCGGGCGCGGTGAACGAAAACCCAGTGACGCTGCGCGCCCTGGGGACGGCTGAGTGCTCGGGGGAGAAATGGAGGGTCGCGTGGATCCTGTCTCCGCTCTCCGCGCGCGCCGCGGCCGGGGTGATGGGTGGGGCAACGACCCCGAAGACGTCCGGAAGCAGGTCGCCATCGAAGTCTGCGATCGCCAAGTCGAAGGGATAGGCCGCATAGAGGTCGTCGCCCAGCAGCGACCTGACCTCCGTGAAGGGCGTGGTCGAGGTGTCGGAGACGGCACTGACCCGCGAGGAGTCCGCGCAGATCAAGAGCGGCGATCGCCCCGGAATCAGGCTGGAGACGAGGGCGTTCTCGCAGCTGCCGGCCGTGAAGCCGACGTCGTCCGAGACGTCGTCGAAGCCCGCGAGACCCTGGCGAAACAGCGCCGACGGATACTGCCCCTCGGCCGTCTTCTGCGCGGTGATGGCCAAATCCAGGAGACCGTCATTGTCGAAGTCGACCCAGGACGGCGTGCGGCCGCGGGCGCGCGGGTAGCCGACCCCGAAGTGCTCGCCCTGCTCCCAAAGCCGCCCAGCTTCGTTCACGAAGAGATTGTTGCGGCCCTCTTCATCGATGCTCGCGCCTCTGGCCGCCTCGCCCGCGGCTCCGCCGCAGGCCTCGACGAGGTCGTCATCGCCATCATTGTCGAAATCCGCCCAGGCGACGCCATGGGTGTCGTCGCGCATGTGCGCATCGGCATCGACCACGACCGCGTCGGTGACATTCGCGAAACGCCCATCGCCCAGGTTCTGCAGAAGCAAGGTTGGCGTGTATTGATGCATGGCCAGCCAGAGATCCGGAAAACCGTCCGCGTTCAGATCGCCCCAGCTGGCGCCCCAAGTCTCGCCCTGGGCGTCGATCAGCAAGCGCCCAAGCTCGTCGCGCGCCTCGGCGAACTGCGCCGGCCCCATCTCCGCGGCGCTGGACAGGGTCAGCCCTAGCGCAAGCAGTCCGAGAACGGCTGCGGCGACATGGTGGGAATTGCGATTCATTGAGGTCCTCTCTAGACGCAGGGTGCGAGTCAGGACGGTCTTGCCTCGGCGCTCGCGAGCGGCTGACCCGCTCCATCCCGTCTTGGCAGCGTCCCTGAGGACGCCCGCGTGGCTCTCGCCCGAGCCTGACTCAGATTCATCGACGGCTGACGGCTGACCGCTGCGCACCAGGGCTGGGGCGACCTAGGACGACACGCCTTTCTATTCGGCTTTACAACTCGCATGCCAAGGCGGGTTGTCTCCGTCGCCCGAAGCGCGTCCAAAGGCGGGTGCCGAGCGCGCCTGGATGCGCGTCTCCAGCCGCTCGACGCGATATCCACGGGGAGGATCGCGACGACAAATCGTCCGACGAAAGGTGTAAGCCTCCCAACGACATCATCTGTGCCCGGGAGGCGCAGCGCTCGGGGAGAAGGCGAAGTGTTAAGCCAGGAATACAGTTTTACGAAAGGGTTGAATGGAGTGCTCGGCCACTGACCGGGCAGGGCATGAGAAGGGACTGAGGTTGGCGCGATGCGGGGTATCGGCGGATCGGGCCGCGGCGATCGAGGCGAGTACCGTCGGCAAGAGCCCCCTATCCAACGGCCTTGGACTTCCAGGAACCGCCAGCCCTGAGTCAAAAAGTGTATGAAGTGATCTGGTCCGCCAAGCACTGAACATGCGGATGCTTCATGATCTCCTGGTGTCCGCAGTGCAGCTCATGTAGCGCAAGACCGCCGCCCGCGAGCGACTTCCAGGCCTCCTCATGCGCGACCTGCTCGCCATCCCAAGCATCTCCCCGGCACTTCCAGTAAGCGATCCTGCCGACGTATGGGCGCGGGACATAGCCATCGTAGAGGTGGCGGGCGCGGATCGATAGCGGACGCTCGCATTCTTTGAGCAAGGAGCGCGCTGTCCAGGTACGCAGACGCTGACGCGCCCACCGCCGGGAGCGGATCGCAAGGCGTTGGGGTGGAATCTTGAGGACACGCGCCAGCTCGCCCCGCACGGCCCCCTGAGACGCATTCTGGCAATTGCGCGGAAAGTAGGTATCGACCAGGCCGACCAGCCCCAGCGTATCGCCGCGCGCCGCAAGCTGGCGGGCCATCTCGTAGGCCACCAAGCCCGCGGCCGAATGACCGATCAGGAAATAGGGACCGCTCGCCTGCACACTGGAGAGCTCACTGACGTAATGGGCGGCCAGCGCCTCCAAGGTCGGCGGAAGATCCAGCATGGCCCCCCGCGATTTCGCGCCGACGCCATAGTTGAGCCCATAGACCGGCTGATCGGCGTCGAGGTAGCGAACCAGATCCCAACTGCTTGATTGTACGACGAAGATAGGTGTCCTCGTCCCCGTCTGCTTGATCGGCACCACTGACCAACGCGCATCCAAGCCGGTGTCACCGTCCAAGATCTCGGCAAGCGCTCCAAGGGTGGGTGCCTGGAAGACGGCGCTCACGGGCAGCCGCAGCCCCAGCTCGCTCTCGACCGCGCCGGCCAGCTGCGCCGCCAGCAGCGAATTGCCCCCGAGATCGAAAAAGCTGTCGTCGCGGCCGACCTCCCGGGCGTCGAGCAAACGGCGCCAGATCGCGCACAGCCGCACCTCTGTGGACGTCCTCGGCTCGCCGCCAAGACTCGGGGCACTCGCGGCGCCATCGGCCTCCCAGCCGCCGACTGGCGCCCCCCTTTCGGGGAGGACTCGAACCCTCTCCAAGGCGCAGGTCAGCGGCGTCCCGAATGCATCCCTGAGGAGATAGGACCGCGGTGCCCGGGCCTCCAAGGCGCCAGCCTTCACATAGCCGGCGAGATGCTCGCGCTGATAGGTCGCGGCCGTCGTGAGATGCTGAATCGCCGGCCTGGTCGCATCCAGGCCGACCATGGCCTCGGGCAGCCCCGAGCCGAGGAAGGCCCCTAGCGTATGCAGGCCGTCGGACGCCCCGATCGCGCCGAATCCGTTGGACGCGGCCGCCTGCGCCATGGCCTGATCGGCCGACATGCCCATCCCCTCCCAGCGGCTCCAGGCCAGAAAGTAAGCGCGGTGTCCCGCGCGCTGCAGACGCCTGCATTCGGCCTCCAGGTAGGCGTTGGCGGCGGAGTAAGCCGCCGTCCCCGTACCACCGAGGACGGCAGTCGCGGAGGAGAAGGCCAGCATGAAGGCGTTGGGGCGATGCCCCAGCAGCGCGCCTAGGGCGCGCGTCCCTTCCACCTTGGCGCGACCGGCGGCCGTGAAATCGTCCAACGTCTCGCTCCGGATCGGCCGCGCGCGGGCCTGCCCAGCGAGGTGGAAGATGCCGTCGATCTCACGCCCCCAGGCTGCCTCTGCCTGCTCCACCGCGCGCTGGAGGGCCTCCCGCTCGCAGATGTCGGTCGCGACATAGCGGCAGGAGATGCCCTCATCGACCAGAGATCGAAGAGCCTCCTGCCGCCCAACCTCCGCGCTCGTCGGAGAGCTGCGCCCGAGGATGAGCAGCCTGGCGCCGAGCCGACGCCCCAGCCAGCGACAGAGCGCCATCCCCAGGCCGCCGAGCCCCCCCGTAACCAGGTAGAGCCCGTCACGCTTCAGCGCGGCACCGCGCCCCCCTGACTCACGCAGATCGAGGTGGTCGAGCCGAAGCACATGGCGCAGCCCGTCCCGATAGGCCACCAGAGGCTCGCGACTCAGCGACTCGAGCTCCTGAGCAAGGTCGGACAGATCCTGTCGGCGATCCGCGCCGGACAGGTCGATGTGGCGGGCGGCGATGCCCGGATACTCCGCAACGAGCGATCTGACCATGCCGGCGAGCATTGCCTTCTCTGGACGGCCTCGGTCTTCGGCTCGGACGCAGTGACAGCCGTCGGCGACCAGAAAGAGGCGTTTCAGCGAGCCGCCAGCGGCGGTCTCCTCGAGCGCCCTCAGACAATGCAGCAAGGCGGCGATCCCGGGGTATCCCTGTGCCTCGCCAGCCGCGTCCAGGGCTGAGGGGGCCTGAGCCCCATAGTCCATCAGGTGAATGACCTCGCTGACCGCGATGCCGTCCGCCGCAAGGTCGCGAAAGAGGCTCCGAAGGCCGGCGCTCGAGCTGAGATCGACCCTGTAGCGATCCACGTCCAGGCGCTCCGTGACCTCCCCCCCGAGCACCTCGATGCACTGTCGATGACCTTGTCTGAGATCACGCCCCAGACTTCGGCCGAAACCGGCGCTGTCCGTCAGGATGAGCGTCGCCCCCGGCAATGGGTAGGGCGAGGCGCTCACGGCGCGGCACTGCAGCCAGCAGGCCCGATACAGCCAGGAAGGCAGGGTGCGGCCATTCCCCAGGGCCAGGTCGGCCCGCTTGATGGCGTCGTCCAGCGCACCGGACTCCAGTCTCAGCCGCAGCTGACTGCGCTGGATCTTGCCGATGCTGGTTCGCGGGATCTGCTGGCGCTCGACGGGCAGCAGATAGCCCGGCGAGATCCCGAAACGGTCCGCCACGCGGGCGCTAATGGCACGCATCAGCGCCGCCTCCGCCTCCCGATCCTTGGGCGTGGCATCCTCGGGCACGAAGAAGACCGCCAAGCGCTCCTCCGAATCGCCGGGGCGCCGCGCGCCGCAGGCCGCGACCTGGGCCTGCTGCACGCCCTCCACCGCACCCAAGGTGGCCTCGATCTCGTGGCAGAAATAGTTGGCGCCGTTGACGATGATGGTGTCCTTCTCGCGCCCCGTCAGGACCAGTCGGCCCTGCCACAGGAGGCCCAGGTCACCCGTATCCAGCCAGCCCCCGGGGAGCAGGACCTCGGCCGTCGCCTCGGCGTTGCCGAGATACCCCTGGAAGACCACGGCGCCCGCGACCTGGAGGCGTCCCACATAGCCTGGAGGGAGTGCCTCGCCCCTGGTGCCGACGACGCGCAGCGAGACCCCGGGGATCGGCGGCCCGAGGTCCGCGAAGCTGACCCCGCTGGGATCCTCATCCGCGACGGGCCGAGCGCGCTCGCCCGATGCCGGGGGACGCAGACGCAAGAAGCCGAGCGGCCGCTGCGCGCTCGGCACGGCATAGGTCACCCCGGATCCGAGCTCGGCCATGCCATAGGCCGCCCAGATCGCGGACCACCTGAGGCCATAGGTCGTTGCGACCTCCAACAGCGCCTCGACGGAGCGATCCGAGACCGCCTCTCCCGCCGTCAAGAGTCCTTTGACGCAAGACAGATCCCACTCCAGCGCCGGCAGCTCAGTTAGGCGCTTGGCGACCAGGGCGAAGGCGAAGCTTGGCGCCCAGGAATGCGTGACGCGATAGCGATCCATGAGGGCGAGCCAGTTCGCCGGATCGCGCAGGACATGCTCCTTATCGACGTAGATCAGCTCGCAGCCGAGCATGACACAGCGGATGTGCCAGTCCGATAGGCTCCCGATATGGTCCAGCGGCAGCCAGTTGAGGATGACGTCTTCCTCCGCGAACTGGCATAGCGCGTTGGCGCCGCGTGCCCGAGCCAGGAGGTTGCGATGACTCAGCATGATGCCTTTGGGAATGCCAGTGCTCCCCGAGCTGAGATTCACCAGCGCGATGTCGTCCGGGTGCGCTCGATGCGCGGGCCTCGGCTGCGGCGTCGGGGCGGAGACCAGCCCAGCGAAGGGGATGACGCGACTCGCGGCGAGCCGGCCCTCGGCTTGCAGCGTCTCGAAACCCTCGGCGAGCCCTGCATCGGCGAGGATGACAGGGGCCTTCAAGCGCCCGACGAGCCCCTTCAAACGATCCAAGGTCTCCCCTGAAGGATCGAAACGCTCGGGAGCCTCGAGGACGATCGGCACCATACCGCCGAGCTGACAGCCCCAGAACGCGGCAAGAAGGTCTTGGATCGCCCGCAGCTGAAACAGGACGAAGGCACCCGGGGCGACACCCTGATCGGCTAGGGCGGCTCGGATACGCCGAGCCCGCTCCCAAAGCCCCGCATAGCTCCATTCCGTCAGCCGGCCCTGAGCCGAAACGAACCGAATGCGACGGTTCGGCACCCGGCGCACGGCGCGCTCCAGGAGATCCGGGAGCCTGGGCGCGGAGGCAGCGCCATCGGGCGGCAAGACCGGCCCGTGGAGCACGGCAGGCACCGCGGATTCCAGGCCGGCATCGCATGAAGGCTCGAGGTCGGCGGATTCGCTAGCCATGCCAGGTGGATCTGTCGCCCCCCCGTCCGCGAGCAGATCGCTGAGGTGGTAGGGCGCGGGGCTGCTCGCTGCTTGCTGGATGCGCCGGACGCACAGCTCCTCGGTCCCGAGCTCGGCGCGCAGCAGTCGCTCGGAGCGCTGGCAAAACGCGTCATCCAGCACCGGGATGGCGGCAAGCACCTCCTCGTCGACCAGGCCATCGGGCGTCAAGGGCAGCTTGTGCAGAGGCACTAGCGCAGCCGGGGCTTCCGGGCCGGCGGACTCGACGAGTCGGCGCAGATCGGAGCGACTCACCAGTCCTCGCGGGACGTAGAAGAGCATGCGCCTGACCTGCCCGGCGCTGTCTGACTTCGTCAGCAGCGCGCAGTCCTGGACGCCTGGATGCCTCAAGACCGCGGCCCTGGTTTCCATTCCCGCGGAGCACGAGCCACGGCCCTGTGCGGGCTCGCAAATGGCGATCATCATCCTCTCTCCTCTAGTCACTTGCCCTGTCAGCCGATCCCTAGGGAAGTTGCCAAGGGGAGCTGCCGAGAGATTGTCTGGCGTGAGGCGCTAGGCTCGCGGCAGCTCGGCGAGCAATGGCCCGGCCCCCATGTCCATGACGTCGCGTTTCACGCGAATCCGCTTGTCGAGGAGCTCCCAGACGATGACGAGTCCGATCGCCAGCAGGAGCCCACCCGCCAGAGCCGCCGCCAAGCTCACCAGCCGGCTTGGGGATGAGGGCAAGAACGGCGGCTCGGCGCGATCGAGGACCATGACGTTGCCGAGATTGAGCCGCCCATGCGTGGTGTACTCGCTGTACATCCGCAAGGAGCGGTCGTAGCTCTCGCGCGCGCTCTGCGCCTCGCGCAATAGGGGTTGAAGGCCCTCGCGATTGCGCTTGAGATTCAGCACTTTGTCGCGCTGTTCCGCTTCGCTCGCGCGGGCGCGCTCGGCGAAGTCGCGGGCCTCGAGCAGATCGAGCCGCAGCGTGTCGATGGCCTTGGCCTTCTCCTGCTCGAGCTTGTCGCGCAGCGAGGCGAGGTCGGCCGAGATCTTGATCAGCTCGGGGTGGCGTCGCCCCAGCGTCGTCGAGCGCTCGGCGAGCTGCGACTCGGCTCGGGCGAGATCGATCTCGAGGCGCTGAATGAGATCGCTCTTGGGGACATTCGGCAGTGAATCCAGGAAGCGGCCCGCGGCTGCCATCGCCTCGAGCGAGGCCAGCCGGCTTTCGGCCTCGCGCTCCCGCGCCTCCGCCTGGAGCCGTTGGTCGCCCAGCTCCTTGAGATGCGCCGTCTCGAGATCGAGCTGCTCGGCGGTCACGATGATACCGGCGTTCTGCTGATAGGCGCTCAGCTTGCGGTCCGCCTCCTCCAAGTCGGCGCGGAGCTTGGTCAGCAGCGGCTCGACCGCCTGCGCGGATTCGATCGCCGGCGCATGACTGAGCGCCTGGTTCACCTCCCGGTAGGCGTCCGCGAAGGCGTTCGCGACCCGCGCCGCGAAGGCTGGATTGGGATCCGTGTACCAAATACTGACCAAACGACTGTCCTTACCGATGGTGACCTGCAGGGTCTCGGTCAGGATGCGCTCGGCCCAGGGCGCGAATTCCTCATTGAGATCCGTCTCTTCCCGAAATGCCTCCAACCAGCCCGGCTCACGCTCCAGACCGAGCATCTCGAGGGCGCGCTTGGCGACGCGATGGCTCTTGATGATCTGCAGCTGGGTGGCGACATAGCTCTCTTGGAGGCCAACCGGCAGGAGCTCGCCGGCCAGCTCCCCTTCCAAGGGCGTTCTATAGTCGATGAGCAGCTTGGCGTTGGCCGAATAATAGGTCGGCTCGTCCTCGAGGAGCAGGAAGGCCGTCCCCGCCGCAAGGATGGGCATCAGGATCAGCACCCAGAATCTCGCCCGCAGCGCGAGCAGCATGTTTTCGATGCTCATTGCATCCCTCCAATGCCCGAAGGCAGCTGTCCGGCGGGCTCGCCCCAGGCGACATGACCATCCGCGTCGGTATCCGCGGCTGAGCGACCCTCATGGAGCCCGCCGCCCGAGCCAGCCTCGACCCAGGCCGCAGGCTCACCCGTGCGCCAATGAGGCAGCTCGCGACCGAGCAGGCGCTCCAGGCTCCGGATCTCCTCTTCCAAGGTCTCGCGCAGCCGCTGTTTCGTCACCTCCGCAACGGGCGGGATCGCAGCCGCGGGTGGACGGCGATTGAGACGCCGATAGGCGGCCTGCAGTCCCGCGCGCTGCGCAAGGCCCCACAGGCCGTCGAGATGCAATGCGCGAACCGTCCCGCGCAGGCCTCTGCGCGTGGACTCGAGTGCGCGAGAGCGGTAGAGGTGACTCTCATTGGAGCGTGCGTGAAGTGCGCTGGAGCGGTGGGCCGGGGCGATACCGAGAAAACTGTATACCTGTTTCGCAATTGAAACGGGATCGCGCTCGATGTCTTCTTGCAGGAGGATGAGTGTCTGCGACTCATCGAAGTGCTCGAGCCAGCGCTGCAAATGCGTCCCGTAGCGACTCTGCTCGAGGTACATGGGGTTGTTCGCCAGGCCAGCTTCGAAAGAGACATCCGGCCCCGAAAAGCTGCCGAGACGCACCTCGTGGCGATGGTTGGAAATGGCGCGCTCCACGGGGTCTCGCAGCGAGACCAGGATCTTGGCGTCAGGCGCGAAGGCCTTGACGCGCGCGGGAACGTCCTTGCTCGCGAAATAGGAGGGTGAAATTTCCCCGGCCAGACGCCCTGGGCTCAAGCTCGGGAACTGGCCGAGATACCACTGAAGGCCCCGGCCGTAGTGATAGGAGAAGAAATCGAGCTCCTTCCGACAACTGAGCGTGACGCCCGGATGGTCGCGCAGGATGTCGTAGAGCCAGGTCGAGGCACACTTCTGTGCCCCGATGCCGATGAATAACGGGTGACCCATAGCACCTCCTTCCGGTGTGTCGTCACGATCGATTGCCCGCGCCAGCCGGCCCGGCTAGCGCTCGATGATCGCGATAGCGACAGCAGGAAGGATGCCACTGGCGTGGCCTTGTGAAGTCTCCGCTTCCTCAATCGACGCCTACCTCTGCCAAGTCGCACCAGTAAGTCTCGCCCACGAGCCGACAATCCTCGACGCGGTGCGCCAGCTTCAGCGGCCGTACCTGCGTGAATCTCGGATCCTGGATCACGCCGACCGACACCCGATAGAGGCCGGGCCTGTCGAGCGCAGCTCCCTTGGCGACGAGCCCTGTGGGGGGCTCATCGGGCATCACCGCGGTCAGATCTCCCGGCAGCGAAAGCACGATCGAATCCCCCGTCTCCAGGTGCTCGAAGCGGACACCCAAACGGTACCAGCGCCGATAGACGGGCGCCGTTCCGCTGTTGCGAAGGTCGATACTCATCTGGAACGGCGTTCCCGCTTCAAGCGCGTCTGGTATCGCAGCACTCGAGACCCCAAGGCGATATCCCCCGATTGCGCGCCATTCATCCAGTGCCGCCCGATAGGTCTCGGGATCACCCGGATAGGGGTGGTACTTTGTGCTCCAGCCGCTGACATGCCAAGCCTCCATACGCTTATTCAGCGCAAAGTACTGAGTCCGGCCAGCGGACCAAGGGTCTCGATCGACCGGGGACGGGTCGGCCAAGGCTCGGGCATTGAGCTCGCCATGCACGGGTCCCTGCTTCCAGCAGTCCTTCATGAAGGGATGAGCCGAGAAGACCGGATCGATCAGATATTTCGTGGTGTCGAGTCCATCCGTTCGCCATCCCACGATCTTATTTCTGCGCCTTCCCTGCTCGCACAGATAGACCCACTGGCTCTCCACCGCGGCTTCTCGCGCCATTCCTCCATTGCGGATATTGGCGACGATGGGTAGATACTCGAAAGAGAGATAGGCTTCGGCAATCTTCACCTTGTTCTCGTAGGACGGCATCGGCCACTGCTCCCCGGAGCCCGCCAAGCGCACACCATCGACGTGTCCCTCCGTCCAAGACCCCAGGCCGCCCCTGACGTCGACGTAGGCGATCCTCCCCGCCCAATCAGGGGTGTCATAACGCTCCCGCAGCGCCTGGATCAGCTCGACCTGCTGCCGTATGTAGGCGTCGTCATTGTGGTTGAAGGTCCAGAGCCCCTGGCAAGTCTCGCCTGACTGGCAGCCGAGGACATAGTCGGTCAGGTAATGGGTGCAGCCACGCGGAAGCCCGCCGCCATCGCCAACCTCTGTACACCGCGGCCCCCGTGCCTCGGCCGCCTCCAGATACCAGCGCGGAATCGCCTGCGTATAGCGACTCCGCCCCCCTAGCTTGGGGGTATGGCCCATCACGGCAATTGCCGCCTGCTTTCCGTCGCTCGCCGACTTTTCGATTGCCGAATCGAGCGGCGCGAAATTCCATTCATTATCCGCATCCGGCTCGAGCAACGACCATTGCAGCCGAATGTAACGAATCGTCGCAATCGCATCGACGCTTCTATTCATTCTAAGAGCACCGGAGGGATTTTCGATCAAGGCCGCCTGCTCAATACCAATCCCCGGATTACTGAGTGGCCGACTCGCTTCGAGCAAAGGCGGCCTGACGATTCGATGGCCCGAAAGCTCGGAAGCAATCGAATCGACCGTCATCCCTTCGTCTGCGCATCCGGTCGGCGCAACGAGCATGGAAAAAAAGAAGAGAAAGACGCACAGACCGAGGAAAGACATCACTTCACCTCCGCGAAAAGGCTGATCATCAAAGGCAAAAGTCATCGATCCAGACACTGAGAACTGCGTCACAAAATCATGGGAAACAGTTTCTTACATTCACTGCAAGAATTACACGAAAAGCCAACAAAACCGCCGGAAACAGCCGAAAGACTCCCCAGTTCTTACCCATTGATTACAAGCTTTGAAATACAATGTGACGCCTGCCGCACAGCTCGCGCAATCAATCACCAAGCAAAAAGATAGGAGATTCAGCAGTAGCAGAAATATCCGCCGTTCGCACCCCTCATGACGCGTGAATCAATTCACGTTTCATCTGTAGCTCTTCATAAACCAAGCGGTTAGTGCAGAGCCTATCACAGAATAGTCGCACCCCTCGCCGCTAGGATTCGCCCAACCGGATAGCCGAGCCGGTCCACCGCGCAAACGCGGACCAAGGCAGCAAGATCAGTCATTGGCTCGATCCAGTGAATACCGAATTCCAGCACGTCCTCAAGCTCCTCAGCGAGGGAGTCACAGCAATGTCAAAGCACACAGAATCTCTGATCTCGATGCAGCAGCAACCACGCGTTTCACCGGAAGAATCGAGCCCTATCGAAACCGCAGTCAGGCGCGACCTGAGCGGTCTGAAGTACTTCGGCACCGTCCTCATCGCGAGCGGTGCCCTCTACGGCAACGCCCAAGCCGCCATCGAGACCTGCGGGGCGCCAGATCTCAAGCTGAGCTCGGAGACCGCGGTCCTTCTCTGGAAAGACTGCGGCACCGGCGCCTGGAGCGTCACCGCAGCCTCCGGCGGCACCAAGGGGACGACCAAGTTCGAAGGCAGGGTCACGGCCGACCAGGATGCCAGCCTGGTCGCCGGGATCAACCTGGAGTCCAACGACGTGGTCGACGCCAGCGATCCGCGAGCGATCGCCTACAAGCTCAATGTCATGGCCCCCTGGTACGACGGTTTCGAGCTCAAGCACCCGTCCGGCGCGAGCGTCTGCTTCGACGTCAGCACCTCGGGCATCCCACTGCTGGTCGGCCCCAATCGCACGCCGGTCACCACACCTGTCGACCTCTCCACGATGGCCGCTTGTGGCGCCACGGACGACAATCCAGCCACTGAGGGCGACCCTGGATACAACGCCGCCACGGATGAGGGGACATTCCTCTGGCAGGACGCGGACACTGGCGCCTGGCACCTGCGCATCGCGGGCGGAGGAAGCTCCAGCTACGACAACAACGACGGCAGCATCACCTCGGATCAGCCGCTCGCATCCGTCGCCGGCTACTCGCTGGAGTCGAACGACGTCGTGGACACCAGCACTCAGGAGGTCGTCGACTATGATCTCATCGTCGGCGGCGTCTATGAGGACGGCATCGACTTCAGCCTCGCCGATGGGGCCAGCGCTTGTTTGAATACGGGCACCGGAGATGCCAGCGTCTACGTCGGCGCCGAGCGCGTCGCCGTCTCCTCCCCCTTCGATGTCCGGACGCTCGGCGCCTGCGGCGAAGCCCCAGTGACCCCTGAAGAGCCGCAGACACCGTCGGTCGAGACCACCTACCAGGTCGTCACCCCGCAGCCGCTGGACGCCTACGCCGAGCTGCGCAACCCAGGGCGCGGGCTGGAGCAAGCCGGCAAGCTGCTGAACGACGGTACCTTCAATCGCAACGCGGCCATGGACGCGGACGCCGAGATCACCTACATCCGCGTCCCATGGGCCAATCTCGAGCCCAATGGCGACAATCAGTGGAACTGGTCGGACCTCGACGCGGCCATCGACGAGTCCGTCGCGCGCGGCAAGCAGGTCGGCATCTCCGTCATCAGCTGGAAGCCCATCCTGGACAGCTACAACTTTCAAGACGCGGTGCCGGCCTGGTACAAGAACGATCCGCGCCACGTGCGCTGCACCGACGTCGGCACCCCGGCCGGCTGCACCTACTACTTGGTCAGCTCGAGCCTCGATTGCTACGCCTCAGATCAGGTCTGCACCAATCGCTGGACCTTCAACCATGACGACCCGAGATTCATCCAAGAGCAGGTCGAGCTGATCGAGGCCATGCGCGCCCGCTACGACAACCCGCAATGGGCCGAGAAGATCGCCTATATGGACATCCGCTCGATCGGCTCCTGGAGCGAGAATCACACCACGGGGATCAGCATCGTCGGACGCAGCTCGCGCTGGCCCATGCCTGCTTGGAGCAACATGAAGGCCATCCTGGACGCGCACCTCGAGTACAGGTACATCCCGCAGATCGTCAACTTCGACAATGACGACGACTACCGCGAGGCCGACGGCCCCCATCCTTGGGACTACGCCTGCTCCGAGGCTCAGCTCGGCGGACAGACGATCGGCTGGCGCACCGACGGCATCGAAGTCACCCTCTGGGAGATCGATCAGGTCTGGTCCTGGTCCGACGCCGCGAAGGAATGCTGGAAGACGGGTCCGGTCTACGCCGAGGCGATGAATGGCAGCGGGCTGGTCTCCGCGGACTTGACGGAAGGCCTCTCGCGCCTGACCAACTGGCATGCGAGCGGCTGGAACAACAAGTACTCCAGCTCCTATCCGCGTGATGCCGCCTATACGGCCGAGGTCGATCAGTGGCTGCTCGACGCGGGCTACCGGCTGCAAGTCTCGGAGGCGGTGATCCCGAGCATCGCGGCCGCGGACGAGGCCTTCGACGTCGAGGTTCAATTGACCAACGTCGGCAACGCGGCCTTCTATCGCAACTTCTACGCCCTCGAAGTCCGCTTCACCCCCACCAGCTACGGCGAGGATGTGATCGTCAAGCTGCCCGGTGAGCTGCGCAGCGTCCAGCCCGGTGAGCCCGCCATAACCTTCGCGGGATCGGGAAGCCTGCCAGCCGGCGAGTACAGGGTATCGGTCGGCCTCATCCAGGATGCGGCCTTCGGATCGAGCTTCCCGGTCAAGCTCGCACAGCGCGCCGACAGCTGCACCCAAGAGAGCAGTGGCTGGTGGTGCGAGATCGGGACGACAGTCGTCGAATAGCGCATCAGTCGATCGCTGCACCCACGAGCCCCGGCCACGCCGGGGCTTTTTCGTATCCGCTTCGGCCTGGCCCGCCCGAGGCGCCCCGCCGGATCGGGTCTTGGATACGGACCTCGCCTCGGCGCCAGCACAGCACCCCCCTCCCCCCGACGCTTGCGCCAATCCCACCCGCCGCAGCTAGAGTCTGCCCGAAGCACCGGCCGCATTCGAGCACTCAAGATACAAACGCCTAATATCCAGAGGCTTTATCCATTGGAGTACGGGGCCAATACTTGGCGGGGTGCAGGCCGACCTCCCACGCGAGCTTGCCGGCACGCGCTAGGACCACGGACGCCGAGGGCGCCCGCGGATCCCTGGCGGACAACAACCGACGACACCTTGGAGCAGCTCTTCCATGGCGCCAACCCCGACCTTGCTGGACTCATCGACCCTTGCCAGCCGATCCGCCTCGCTCGCCGCGGCGTCGCGGGCGGCTCCCGAGCGAAGGACGCCGAGGACATACACCCGGAGGGCTGCTCCAGGCACCTGTGCCAGGGCCGCCAGGGGCAGGGTTCTGGCAAGCTATCTGGCCTTGCTCCCCGCCACCGCTTGCCTTGCCAGCCCAACACTCATCCCGCCTGCCGCTGAGGGGATCACCTACCAAGTCATCGAGCCGCCACCTCTGGACCCCCACACCGAGCTGCGCAACCCGGGGCGTGGCTTGGAGCAGGCCGGCAAGCTCCTCAACGACGGCACCTTCAACAACAACGCGGCCATGGATGCCGACGCGGACATTACCTATATCCGCGTCCCTTGGGCCAACCTAGAGCCCCATGGCGACGATGAATGGAACTGGACGGACCTGGACGCAGCCATCGAGGATACCGTCGCGCGCGGCAAGCAAGCGGGCATCGCCGTCATCAGCTGGAAGCCCATCCTGGACGACTACAACTTCGAGGAGGCCGTCCCGGCCTGGTATCGAAGCGATCCGCGCCACCTGCGCTGTACGGGCGCAGGGACACCTGCCGGCTGCACCTACTATCGCATCGACGCGCGTGCCGACTGCTACTCCCCAGCCACCCAGACCTGCACCAACCGCTGGGTATTCAATCAGGACGATCCGAGATTCATCCAGGAGCAGGTGGAGCTCATCGAGGCCATGCGCGCTCGCTACGACAATCCGCAATGGGCCGAGAAGATCGCCTACATCGACATCCGCTCGATCGGCTCCTGGAGCGAGAGCCATACCTTCGGGATCACCCTCGCCGGCCACAGCTCCGGCTGGCAAAGCGGCGTGCGCTGGCCCATGCCCGCGTGGGAGAACATGAAGGCCATCCTCGACGCCCACCTCGAGTACGCGCACATCCCCCAGATCGTCAATTTCGACAACGACGATCGCTATCGTGAGACCGACGGCCCGCACCCTTGGGATTACGCCTGCTCCGAGGCGCAGCTGGACGGCCAGCAGATCGGCTGGCGCACCGACGGCATCGAAGTCACGCTCTGGGAGATCGACCAAGTCTGGTCCTGGTCCCAAGCCGCGCGCGAATGCTGGAGGACTGGGCCAGTCTTCGCCGAGCCCATGGGTGTCTTCGGGCTGCGCCCAGAGGACCTGACGGAGGGGCTTCGGAGACTGCGCAGCTGGCGTGTCAGCGGCTGGAACAACAAGTACTCCACGGCCTACCAGCAGGACCCCATGTATGCGGCAGAGGTCCATCAGTGGCTGCTCGACGCCGGTTATCGCCTCCAGGCGGCCGAGGTGACGATCCCGCTCATCGCGCCCGCTCACCAAGTCTTCGACATTGCAGTCCAGCTCGCAAACGTCGGCAACGCGCCCTTCTACCGCGACTTCTACGCCCTCGAGGTCAAATTCACCTCAGGCGTCGACGGACGAGAGACGGTCGTCGAGCTGCCCGGCGAGCTGCGCCGCGTGCTCCCGGAGAGTGAGCCGACGGGCTTCGCAGGCTCGACCGCCCTCGCCCCCGGGCACTACCAAGTCTCGATCGGCATCATCCAAGACCCGAGCTTCGGCTCCGCCTTCCCAGTCAAGCTCGCGCAGCACCCGGACACCTGCACCCAGGAGGCGAGCGGCTGGTGGTGCCGGGTAGGAGGCCTGCTGGTGCGCTAAGGCGATTTCCGAGAATCCTCATACCAATCGCCCGCAAGCGGGCTCCTACGCATTCTTCTCGGTAGGAGCCCGATTGCGGGCGATGTCTCCGGGAGACGCCATCGGGCAGGCATTGCGTGGAGCACCGCCCCGGCGCGACGGATCAGCTCCGACCGCCTCAGTTCGCGGCGGGGCGCCGCTCCCACGGATTGAGTGGCTGACCCGACCAGACGTCGCTCGGCCGAGCGATGAAGCCGGCGTCTCCACCTCATCTCTGGGATGAGCTTGCCTGGAAATCGCCTAAGGGAGCGTCGTCAGTCTTGAACCGCACCGAGCGAAGGCGTGCTCTTCGGCTCGGCAGGTCGGGCAACGAGGCGTCTGCGCATGAGGCTGGTCACGACTTGGGTCTCGTCTCGACTCAACGGAGGCTTCAGCAGAAGCAAGGCCGCGTAGGTCAGGACGACGCAGACGACCGCCATGCTCGGCGAGCCCATCCCCTTCTCGACCGCGAGCCCAACCGCAATGGAGAGCGCGCAATGCAAGCCGATCCAGGCGGTGAGATCCAGCCGCCAGCCCAGCCGATAGCCGAGCCCGCGCAGCCGCGCGATGACGATGGCGTTCGCGGCCAGGGTTCCGGCCAGATTGGAGATCACCAAGCCCCATAGGCCCACGACCGGGAGCAGGACGACCGCGATCAGTAATGAAGCGGACTGGAGCAGATTCGTCCAAAGCAAGATGGGATTCTTTTCGAGCGCCTGGACCATCAGCTCGAGCAGGTCCCGCATCCCCTGCGTCGCCAAGACGAGCAGGAAGCCCATCAAGAGATAGCCCGCCTCCGGATAATGACCGGCGGTGATCCAGGCCAGGAGCTCGGGTCCCGCAACGGTGAGGATCGCGACGGGCAAGCCCAGCAGGATCAAGTTGATCCGAAAGACGAAGTCGGAGAGACGCGTCACGTCCTGGAAATCGCCGGTTGCCGCGAAGCGTGCCATGGCAAGCGGACGCACCATGCTCATGAGCATGCGGGTCGGGACCCACTTGCGCGCCAGGTTCATGAAGCTGTCGGCCACGCCCAGAATCGCAAGCTCGGACACAGGTAGCGCGTGTGCCGCCAAAAGCCGGTTGGGGGCACTGCCGTAGAGAAGCGAGCTCTGACTCAGGAGATAGCTCCACAGCCCATACCGCACCGCTCGCTGCCGATTCTCACGCCACCAGCCACTGTCCCCGACAGCCCGTTGCTGATCCTGCCGCCACCGCCTCACCCAGCTGAGAACGAGTAGCGAGAGCGCCACGCTCTCGCCGAGCCCCTCGGCGAGAACCACGCGCTCGAGCGTCAGCTCCCCCACCACCGCGAGATAGACCATCACGAGCGCCGCGACCGCGCCGCCCACCGCCATGCTGTACTGACTCTCCTTTTGCCAGAGCAGGGACTCCAGGCACTGCGATAGCCAGAAGGCGCCCAATCTCAGATAGCCCACCAGCAGATACCAGGGCAGGAGCCAGATCCACTCCTCGACATTGAAGACCCTGGCCACCCAGGGAAGTAGAGGAAGCGCGGCCAAGAAGAGCAGGGAAACGACCAGCAGCCGAAAGAGCATCCCGTAGAACAGGAGGCGATAGGCCGCGCGGTTGTTACCGGTGGCACGCAGCTCCGGCAGATAGCGAAAGAGGACCTTCTGAACACCGATCGACGTCAGGACGTCCAAAAGGGCGATCAAGGCCTGGAAGGCGATGTAGACCGCATACTGCTCGACCGGCAGGACACGGGCCAGGAGCAGCAGGACCGTGACCGACGCGAGCATGCGAAAGGTCTTTCCGACGAGGAAATGCGCCAGGCTCTTGCGCACGGCGTCGAGCCCATAGTGCTTTCGATAGGCGGCTTGCATGGCTAGGGCCTCTGCCCGGCGCGATGGCTGACGCCTTCGCGGGATCTGCCTTGCGTACCGCCGCGCGCACGCTCGCCCTGCCCTATCCCGCCCCGGCCCTTCGCGCGCGACGCCAGTCCGTCCCAATAGGCAACATAGCCGATGAGCAGAACGACGAGGGTCTGATAGACGACGTCCAGCACGAAGAAGTTCTTATGCCAGAGCGTGATGAAGATGATGACCATGCCGATGCGGGCCGCGCGCAGCGAGGCAAGACGCTCGGGATGGGCCGCATGCAGGGGCTCGAGACGTCCAGCGGTGCGATAGGCGACCGCCAACAGCGCGAAGACGAGGCCCAAGCCCAGGACACCTGTCTCCCAAAGCAGTGCGACGACGGCCGTATTGCCGATATCCGCCTCCAGGTCGATCTGAACGGGCACGCCATTGATGCGCGTCGTCACGGTTCCCGCCGGAAAGGCACGGGCGTCTGGGACCCGCGTGTAGCCGATACCATGCCCAAGCAGGATCTCGCGCCAGTTACCTGAATCATGCATGTCCGCCCAATGCTCGAAGGCCCCGAAGCGCGACAGCCTTCCGCGCACCTCCTCGGCCTCGACGTTGTATTCGTAGGTGTAAGCGACCAGGTCCTGCCAGCTCGCGATATCTTCGTGATCCGGCGAGTTCAGGGTGAAGGCGACCATCAGCACCGCCAGCATCAAGAGCATCGCCAGTCCAGTCGTCAAGAACCGCAGCGGACGCCGCACCAGGTCGGCGCCGAACAAACCGAGGTAGACGGCGAGCAGGTAGAAGATCGAGACCTTCGCCTGGTTGACGAGCACAGGCGCCATCAGCAAGGCACCGATACCCCAGAGCTGGGCCTTGGAGACCACGCCGAGCTGCCGCCCCGCGACCAGCCCGGCGATCACGATCATCAGAAAGGCGCTGAGGGTCGCGTTGGCGCCGCCGCCATCGAAGACCGCGCCGAAGGTCCCTGCGACCACGTCGATCGGGACGATCCCATTCCCCATGCCGGCGCGAGCCGGCACCAGCACGAGCAGCTGATGCAGAACGAACGGGATCTGAGCGATGGCGATGACCAAGAGCACCCGCGGCAGCCGATCCATCACCAGTGGCGGCCAGGGCGCCAGGGCCAAGGCGATCAGCAAGGCCCAAACCTGGTAGTAGCCCTTGAATCCGACGACGAAGCGATCGAGCTGGAAGCCGTTGGCGAAGGTCGCGGCGAGGCTCGCGAGGACGAAGCCCAGGGCCCACCAAAGGAGCGTCGAGATCCCCCGGGCTCGCTCGGCGCCTGGACGGCGCGCGAGATAGAGAGCGGTCGCCTGAAGCGCCAACAGAGCGGTTGCGGGCGCGAGCAGCCAGCGGACTTGCTCCAGCGACGGCAGGTAGAGCCGCGCGAGCCCCGCGACGACGAGACCACCAAGCACCACCGACCAGAACAGCAGCTCGGAGCGCGCGGCGACCATGATCCCGAGCATCAGGATCGCAGGCGCCAGCACGAGGAGGGGCTGACCTCGGGTCGCGAGCCAGCCGACGAGCACGGCGGAAAGGCCCATCAGCACGACGAGGCTGATCCCATTGAGCATCGACTTGGTCGAATCGGCGAAGGCGCGATCAGGCATGACGTCGAGGTCTCGCTCTCAAGCGTTGGCGAAGGTCGGAGGCTGGCGACGGCCACCGCGGACGAGCCTCGCTCGGCGCGAGCGCGGCCTCTCATGCCGATACGGGTCAGCAAAATTCGAGCCCTTCTCATCCACGGCGCCCTTCCACGGAAGGACGCCGCGCGCAAGACGAGGCCGGAAAGCGGCCCAGCAGCGCGGCCCTGTAATGCCACCCTTACAGGCTTACAGACCTGCCGGCGCGGCATCCATCCACCTGCCGCTTCTCGACGCCGCGCCCCGACAAGTCCCTCGGACCCAACCTCAGGGCCTCGATCATGGTCCCACGTGGCCATCTTCCGTAGGGCGGACAAGCGCGGAGACTGTGAACCTAGATTCGGCAATTGGAACCGCAAAGGCGCGAAGGACACGAAGAAAAACAGAGGCTTGCATCGCTGCGTCGCTTCACCCTCTGAGTAAGCATCGCTTCGCGGACAAGATGTTGAAATTCTTTGCCTTATTTGTTCCCTTTGCGGTTCAACTGCTCTTTTTAGGGTGAAAGTATTCCGAGCACATCGCGAAGATCGCAGCTTGCCGTCGATTGGGCCGACGCAAGAGGGCCGACAATCAAGGCGTCAGGCTAGCCCCGACCTTGGGCTTCATCCTAGATCCGGCGGTTGGGCGGGCCTCACCCGGCAGGTGAGCCAGCGGGAAACCCGGATCTTGAAAGCGATCAAGGCCTTGCATGAGGCCGAAGCGGTCAACTGGGGGATCTAGGCTCATACCTCAGCCCAGCCTAAGGGGACCTTCTTCACAGTCTCGCAGCACAGTCCACCAACGCCGGCGCGGGCTCCGGTGGACTTCGCTCTCGAGACTGTGAGAGTCATCCAAGCGCACCGCGAAGATCGCAGATTGCTGTAGGTTGGGCCGACGCAGGAGGCCCAACAATCAAAGCGTTAGGCTAGCCGCCATGTTGGGCTTCGTACCTCAGCCCAACCTACGCAGAATTTCTTCACAGTCTCTCTCGCTCGTCCACCCCTCTGCCGATCCAACAGACGACAAAGGCCGACCCTCGTCGAAGAGCAGCCAGCCGCCAGTTGCCTGGAGTCGATGCCTCGTCCGGGCTCGCCGACCTTGGGCGCATGGCAGAAAACTTGCGCTGTGGGCGAGAGGCGAGCGCAAGGTCGGACCGGGCGCTCGCAGTCTTCCACTCCGCCGGAGAACGCCATGTCCAGCCCTAGGATCCCACCGTCCGCCGATCGGCCCGACCAAATCGACACCACAGAGCGATCGAGCCATCACCCAGACGCGGCCCGCATCCGCATGCTCTACGTGGTGGGCGGCGGACCGGGAATCGCCGACCGCGTGGACGTATCGGATCTCTTCGCCACGAGACTGGCGCGCCAAGGCTTCGAGATCGACTGGGTCATGGAGGACGCACGGCCCGGCGCGGCCTGGGTAGCGACACACTGGCGCGGCGCGAAAGCCTTCGTGATTCACCGCAGCAGACGCCGCGGCTTGGCGGGCAAGCTCCTGACCAAGCTTCGGGAGGTCGTCGGCGACCTGCGCGTCGGCTGGCTCGTGCTGCGCGGCGACTATGACGTCGTGCAAGTGCGGGACAAGTTCCTCGTCGCGGTGCTCGCCCTGGCCGCCGCCCGGCTCCGTGGCACCAAGATGACCTATTGGGCGTCCTACCCCTTTGCCGAATGCCGCATCCTAGACGCCCGTGAAGGGCGATCACGACTGCCCGCGCTCAGTCTCATCGGCGGCAAGACGGCCGCCTGGCTGCTTTACAAGGTCATCCTGCCGCATGCGGACGGCATCTTCGTGCAAAGCCGCCAGATGCTCGAGGATTTCCGCGACCAGGGGATCAGCCCCGACGCCATGACGCCCGTGCCCATGGGCATCGGCGAGCACCTGCTCGAGCACCCGGGCGGCGAGGTGGTGCCCCACACCGCGCTCTACCTCGGCACCCTCAATCTCGTGCGACGTCTAGACGTGCTCGTCGAAGCGCTCGCGCAGGTGCGCACGCAATTTCCCGACGCCAAGCTGACGTTCGTGGGTGACGGCGACGTCCCCGAGGACAGAGCCCGCATCGAACGGGCGGCGCGAGCCCTTGGGCTGGAGGATGCCATCGAAATCACGGGCTGGCTCCCGGTCGAGCAAGCCCACGCGCGCGTCTGCGCCGCCGCCGTCTGCCTTTCGCCCTTTTATCCGACTCCGATTCTGCGCTCGACCTCGCCAACCAAGCTGATCGAGTACATGGCGCTGCAGCGCCCGGTGGTCGGGAACGCGCATCCGGAGCAATCCGCCATCATCGCCGAGAGTGGCGCGGGCATCTGCGTGCCTTGGTCGGCGAGCGATTTCGCAAACGCCGTCTCGACCCTCTTCGCCGATCCGGCGGGCGCCGAGGCCATGGCCAGGAAGGGCCGCGCCTACATCCGCGGCAAACGGCTCTACTCCCTCATCGCGGCAGAGGTCGCGGCCCGCTACGAGGAGCTGCTGAGACCCAGCCGAGCGAGCGTGGCGGGTACCACTGCCGCCGATCGGCCGGTGCAATCGGATCCGGTCGGCAAGGTGTCCAGAAGACCGGCTTGACCCTGGCTCAGCGGCACATGCAGTCAGCGCGCACGATCATTCGAGGCGCCGAGCCGCAAGGAGCTCAACATCGGTCGCGGGATGGACCGACAGCCCAAGGCGCCCCTCGCACCGCGGTGCGCCTCATCGCCCGAGGCACCCTGTCCAAGCCCGGATGCTCGACTGTCAGGTCCAGGAAACACCTTGACAGCCCACCAAGCAGGTCGCGCCAGCTCCGGAGCCAAGCAGGCAGGCCACCCGCATTGGCTAGTTTTTTGCTCAGGTACTTAGGCCAAACCGATCCGCCCTCGACGCATCGGCAAGTCTGTCATCGCACGTCGGACCAAGGCGCCAAGCTGCCGACGCGACCGTCAACTTCGAAAAGGTAGTCATGAGATGCAAGGCAAGACCAGCCCTAGAGCGAGTGCCACGGTTCATCGGCTCGATCGACATAGCTTATCGACAGGAGACCCAAGCTCGGCATCCGCCTTCAATGCACCCCTCGTCTTCGTCACCGGGGCATCACGCTCGGGCACGACCATGCTGGCTCGCATGCTCGGTGCGCACAGCGCGGTCATGGCGTTCAACGAGCTGCATTTCTTCGGCGCTCTGTGGGATCCCCTGCAGGCCGACCGAGCCGCCTCGGAGCGCGAGCTCGGCGACCTGGCCGCCAAACTGCTAGCCCGCCAGACACACGGACTCTGGGGCGGCCGACCCACCAGCGTCGAGCACGCCTGGGGACGACGACTCGCGCAAGCCTTGGCGGCCGAGGAGCACCACCCGGGCGCGGTCTTCGCGGCAGCCCTTCACCAATTGGCCAGCGACTCTGGGCGTCTCTATGCCTGCGAGCAGACGCCGCGCAACGTCTTCTATGCGCGCCGCCTGCTCGATCTCTATCCAAACGCCCGCTTCGTCCACATCGTGCGTGATCCGCGCGCCGTCCTGGCGTCGCAAAAGAACCGCTGGAAGCTGCGCCGCCTCGGCGCCGACCACCTCCCCCTCTCGGAGATGATCCGTAACCTGGTGAACTATCACCCCCTGACCATGGCGAAGCTCTGGGCGCGGGCCACCGAAGAGGCGGTCGGTCTGAGCGACCATCCGCGCTTCATGGTCGTGAAGTTCGAGGACCTCGCCGCCCAGCCAAGTCTCATGGCAGCTCGAATCTGTCGCTTCCTGGGACTCGCGTTCGAGGAAGAGATGATCGACATTCCCCGCTGGGGATCCTCCAACGTCGAGCACAGCGACCAGAGCCGCGGCGTATCCTCCGAGGTCGTCCACCGCTGGCGCCGGGCCCTCTCGAAGGCCGAAACACTGATCTGCGAGCGGCATTGCCAGCACCTCATGAAGCGCTTCGGCTATGCCACGGAGGTGCTCGATCAGCCGAGCCCGCCCTCGCTCGCCATTCCAGTCCTGTCCTACCCACTACACGTCGCTGGCGTCGTCGCCTTCAACCCAGGCCGGGCGCTCATCCAACTGAAGGCCATGACCAGGCTCAAAGGCAATGACGGCGTCGCCGCCGCGCACATGACAGAGGGCTCGAAGACATGACGAGAACCATCTTGGTCGCCGGCGGGGCCGGCTATATCGGCTCGCACATGGTCAAGCACCTGCTGGAGCACGACTATCAGGTGATCGTTCTAGACGATCTGTCGAAGGGACATGCCGATGCGGTGCCCAGCGACATCCTGATCCGAGGCAGTATCGGGGATGCCCGTCTCCTGGATCAGATCTTCCGGCAGCGATCGATCGACGCCGTCATGCACTTTGCCGGCTTCATCGAGGTCGGAGAGTCGGTGCGCAAGCCCGAAAAGTACTATCGCAACAACTTCGCCAATACCCTGGTGCTCACAGAGGCGATGTGCCGCCATGAGGTCTCGCGGTTCATCTTCTCGTCCACGGCGGCGGTCTATGGGAATCCGCTGCAGACGCCGATCTCCGAGGCTCACCCCCTGCAGCCCATCAATCCCTACGGCGCCAGCAAGCTCATGGCCGAGCAGGCCTTGCGCGACTTCGATCATGCCCGAGGCCTCAAGTCGATCGTCCTGCGCTACTTCAACGCCGCGGGCGCGGACCCGGGCGGACAGCTCGGAGAGCGCCATCATCCGGAGACGCACCTGATTCCCTTGGTGCTGGACGCAGCCCTGGGCGTGCGCGACGCGATCACCATCTACGGAGATGACTATGACACTGAGGACGGGACCTGCGTCCGCGACTATGTCCACGTCGCGGACCTTTGCCAGGCACATCGGCTTGCCCTGGACTCCCTGCTGAGCGGCGGCAGCTCCAAGGCCTACAATCTTGGCAATGGACGCGGATTCTCGGTTCGCGAAGTCATCGATACCGCGAGCCGCGTCGCCGGTCGGGCCATCCCCTTTCAGATCGGCGCGCGCCGCGCCGGCGACCCGGCGCGATTGGTCGCCGACAGCAGGAAGATCAAGCAGGAGCTGGCATGGAGTCCGGAGTACGCCTCACTCGAAACCATCATCGGCCATGCATGGACACATCGCCGAGAGCACTTCAAAGGTCATGGATCTTCCGGCTTGTGGAAGCCGTCGGCCGCCGCCTAGGGAGGCTCGCCGCTTGAACGCCGGGAACGCATTCAAGCGGCTTGATCCTCAGATGGACACTTAGGGTGTAAAAGGGAGAGCGAAGTCCACCGAATCCCGCGCCGGCCTTGGTGGACTGAGCCGCGCTTGTCCAGCCGACAGCGGTAGGCCGGGCCAATCGATGATCGCCGCCCATTCAAGCGAGCCGACCGACGACCAGATATCGCCAATCAGGTCCTAACGTCGATGGTTTGCCTGTGGAGATTTTGAGGGCCATGCCAGGGAGATCTGGCAGGCTGACGAGGGCTGCGCGGGCTTTGCGCCGATCGGGGCTCTCAGGAAGGCTAGGCGCGCTGGCCGATACTCACATCAGCTTCAGCTCAAGAGCATCAGACTCGAGCAGATTGCAGCCATGAGGTGAGGCCAATCTGCTCGATGCCTTGCCGTCCATCTCATTCGTCGCGACTACCCTGCCAATCGATCGCATGCTGCTCCATCAAGCGGTAGAGCGTCACGCGTGAGATGTCCAGGCGCCGCGCCGCCTTGGACACATTGTTGCGCGCCGCGGCGAGCGTCGCCTCGATCACTTCCTTCTCGGCCCTAGAGCGTGCCTCCGATAGGGTCATCAGGATCGAGTTTGGCAAGTCTTGATCCAGCCCGAGGTCTTTCGGCTTGACCAGTCGCCCCTCGCTCATGACTACGGCCCTTTGCACGCGATTGACCATTTCGCGCACATTCCCCGGCCAGTAGTGCGCCTTGATTGCATCCAGCGCGGGCTGGCTGAAGCCCTTGATATTGGGCTTGACCTTGGAGGCGAACTGCTGCAGGAAATACTGCGCCAGAATCTCGATATCCTCGCCGCGATCGCGCAGGGGCGGCATTTCGAGGTGGAGGACATTGAGGCGGTAGTAGAGATCCTCGCGAAAGCGTCCTTCCTCGACGGCCCGCTCGAGATTGACGTGCGTCGCGGCGATGACGCGCACATCCACCGAAATAGGCGTGGTTCCTCCCACCCGATCGATCGTTTTCTCCTGCAGGAATCTCAGCAGATTGACCTGCATCTCAAGCGGAAGGTCGCCAATCTCGTCGAGGAAGAGCGTGCCGTTCTGAGCCGCCTCGATCCGACCGATCTTGCGCCGATCGGCACCTGTGAAGGCGCCTTTCTCGTGCCCGAACAGCTCGGCCTGTATCAGATCCTTCGGCAATGCCCCGCAGTTCACGGCCACGAAAGGCCCCTGGGCGCGGTGCGAGAGATGATGGATCGCTTGGGCGCTGAGCTCCTTGCCCGTGCCGCTCTCTCCGCGAACCATGACGTTGAGGTCGATCGCGGCAACCTTGTGGATGGTCTGAAAGAGACTCCGCATCGCGGGACTTTGCCCGACCATGTGCGATTCGCCCTCTCGCACGAAGCCACTGTCGGAGTAAGCGTTGGCGATCTCGGCCATCCCGTAGGCATGCCCGAGCGTCACGGACAGACGCTCCGGGTCCATCGGAAGCGTGTGGTAGTCGTAGAAGTGGGAGCTGATGACGCGCGACACCTGGTGGACCGAGGTCGTCACCCCAGAGAGTAGGACCACCCAGTTGATGCGATTGTCGGCGTCGAGCAGGAGCTCGGCCTGGAAGCGCAGCGTGCTGGTGTCGGCACCAGCCCCGTCCCAGTGGAACAAGCCCACCAGGAAATCTTGCTTGCGCAGGAGGTCCAGTGCGGCTGCAGGATGCGAGACCTCATGCACGTCCCACTGATCTTGCAGGAAAGCCGGGTAAGCGACGCGCTCGCCGGTGGAAGCCTTTACGTAGATTAGAGGTCGACGCCGATTGGGCATAGCGATATCACCGAGGGTTGGTTTGCGATCACAATCAGTGGGCTCAGCTCAAAGCAGCGAGGCTCTTGTATTCTTGATCGTCGCCACTGCCTCGTGTGGCCTGTGCCATGTCTGCCGCAGTCGCACCTACCCTTGTCCGACCGTTAGGTTATCTCCTCTTCGCTTCCACAGAGCCCCGACGACGTCGGCGAGCGATTCGCCGGGAGCTCGCACCTTTCTCCGTTTGAGCCCCAGCACACGCAATGCCAGGGCTTGGCGTCCGCACTGCAGATCAGTCGTGCTGATGCAACCGATCTGCGCTGCGGGCACATGGCGCAAAGCCCAGAAAAGCTCTGCGGGGAGAGCCCGGTCAAAAGACGCTCCGATGCCGATTGATGCCGTCCGATGGCAGCAGATGGGAGGGATCCAATTCGTGTCTGTCGAGGTCAGGCCGCAAGCCCAAGTCTCCGTCGGACCGAGCTTCCCACCTCACTTCAGAGCTTAGGCGGACTGCGTCATGAAGACATCCGCAAAACTACTAGTTGCTCGATCCTCAGTATGCTGAGCGCCACATGCTGAGGTAAAGACAATCAAGCCACACAGGAGTTGGGGGATTGCCAGGCGTTAGGATGTTCGATCTGAGTGGATTTTCGGGTGTTTGGCTCACGCACTTTTTGTCCTGCCAGAAAAGTCCAGTAAATGTTTAAAAATCAATGACTTACATATCAACTTCAGGGGGTCGTTGAATACCTGGATGCGGGACCGAAAAGTGCGTGAAAAAGCCCAAATCGCACTCCCTAGCCAGGCGTGGCCTTTCACGCTACAGGTGAAATGACATCGCGCAAGAAGTTTGCAAGTAGGTTGCCAGAAATTCCGACGAACGACCTCCGCGGCACGCCCAATTCTGCACAAGAAACACTTTTCGCATACCACAAGAGCGACAACAGACTGATTTCAAAAAGACAAGAAAACAAAGCGTGGCGCTCTACCCTGCCGCTTAGAGCGACCGCGACCAGTCATTAGGCAATGAACAATCAGCAACAGACACCCATTGTTGAGTCACCGAGATCATCACCGGGTCGCGCGAAACCAAACATCTCTCGCCGACGATCGAACGTCTCGATGTCGTCACCAGGCCGAGCACTGGATGGCAATTGCCTATTCCGCATTCACTTCGATTGGCACAACGCACGCAAGGGAATCACGTGCGACCTGTAATGTTAATGAATCAACTAGACACCCCCAGGCGCAGCCATGCACGGCCACAGATTCAGTACCTGGGCGTCATTCGAGTGGTGGCACCCTCGTTGCTATGAGCTTCCCTAGAATAAAACCGTACGTCCCGTCCTGGCTTAATCGGACAGGCGAAACTGGGGCTTCCGGGGCGGTTCGAGTGAAGGTGGCAGCCTGGGGGGACAGCAGCCGTCGCTCGATATCTTGTCAGAGAGCGTCAAGCGGATTGACACGAAGCGAGGTGCAAAGCCCTTGGCAACTGTCTGCGAAGAGAACGAGCACGAGGGGGATCCGGGGCCGCGCCCACCGAGACGCGGACGCGGAGACCGCTCGATAGGCGACGCGCATGAGGTCACTGCCACCGTCTACGGCAGCGAGATCATTGCCGACAGCTCGCCACTGGGACTCGATAGCTTCGGCGCCGTCCACCGCGGTCTCGCCGCGGTTCAAGACGTCATCGAGTATTTCAAATTTCGCTCCAGATTCCGCGACACCACCGAGGAGTTCCGCTGTCTGCTCAGGCACTTCGTCGACAAGGGCGCGAATCGGCGCTGCCTGCGGCTCGTGTTCGACGACGACCGTCAGCCCGAGATCGGCTCCAACTGGCTGACCCTGAGCCTCGACGGCGTCGAGCGCGAGGCCAGGGAGGCCGGGCGGGTGACGCTGAGTCTCGACGACAACAGCTTCGACGCCGTCTTCTGCATCGGCATCGGCAGGGTCTCGCGTCCCGACAGCCTGGTCGCGGAGGTGCGACGCGTCCTGCGGCGATCGGGCGAGGTCTGGGTGCATACGCCGCTCTGCGGCCCTTACGCACCTCCCAGCCAGCCGCATCATGCCGAGTACATGCGCTATACGCCGGATGGATTGCGGATCCTGTTCGAGAGCTTCGACGAGATCTTCGCCTCGATCTATCTGCCAGAAGGCAACAGCCTACGCCCCTGCAGCTTCTTCTATGGTCTCAAGCCGGCGGAGCTCAGTCCGGATTCGGCGGACCTCACCCACTGACCACAACGGATGAGAAGGATCCCAAGCAGCGACGAGATCGACCCTTTCCGAACCGGCTAAGCAGTGCTGCGGACGCCGCACTGACCGCCAAAGCAGCTTCACAACGCCTAGGGTAAGCCGAGATGCATGAGCGAGACTCTCAAACAACCCCAACGACCTGCCCGCTGATCGTGAGCCATGAGCGAGCCAGAGCGCTGAAGCAAGAGGCCACGCGCCTGGAGTCCATCTCCCTGACCGCGGCGCAGTTGTGCGACATCGAGCTTTTGCTCACCGGAGCCTATGCGCCCGTGACCCGACTCATGACCCGGCAAGATCTCGGACCCGAGCCGGCGGCCAGCCAGATTGGCAGGGTCGCGCGACCGCAGCTCCAGGTCTTTCTAGAGGTCAATGCCGCAAGCGCCTCGAAGCTGAGTCTCGGCCAGCGCGTCGTCCTTCGCGACGACGAAGGTGCGATGCTCGCCGTGCTGACGATCGAGGACATCTGGGATCCCAGGATGGCAGCGAAGGACGCGCTCCCCCAGGCAACGGAGGCCACCCCGCAAGCCCTTCCGACTCCCGAAACTGAGGCTCGCTGCCTCCGCGTCGGCGGAAGCATCGAAGGGATCGGCACCCCAGGGCGTCACGACTATCCGGAGCTCAGGGTCACGCCCTCATGGCTCGCAGAGGAGCCTCGCCGGCGGCGTTTGCAGCGGATGATCCTGGTCGACTCGGCCGCCGAGCTGACGCAGACGGCGCACCAGGCCGTCGCCGCCATTGCAGCGGAGATCGACGCCCTCGTCGTGCTGCAGATCGCCGACGACGGCTTGCAGCCGACCGACCTGCGCCTGCATCGAGCAGTGCGCGAATGCCGCGAGGCGCTCAGGCAGTATCCCGCCGGACGGGCACAGCTGGCACTCCTGCCCCTCGTCTCGAAAGGCAACGACGTCCACGAGCTGCTCCGCAGGGCCGCGGTCTACGGCAACTATGGCGCCACCCACTGCATCCTGGATCCGCGCGACTATGGCCTAGGATCGGGCGCAGAAGGCTCCGCCGCGCTCTCGAAACTGAGCGCAGAGGGTCTTCTCAAGACAAGTATGACGCTCATCTCCAGCCTCGACCTGACCGGCCCAGCAGGTGGCCTGACGGCCGATCGCGGCGCCGGCCGCCCGCACGCCAGCCATAGCCGCGGCGCAAGACGCAGTGGTCGGGTGCCTGGGCGGCGCGGCGCAACCTGCTTCTTCACGGGCCTTTCCGGCGCCGGAAAGTCGACCGTTGCGCGCGCGCTCGCGGCGCGCCTCGGCCAGCTCGACCGCACCGTCAGCCTCTTGGACGGCGACATCATTCGCAAGCACCTCTCGAGCGAGCTGACCTTCAGCAAGGAGCACAGAGACCTGAACATCCGGCGCATCGGCTATGTCGCCAGCGAGGTCACAAGGCACGCAGGCATCGCCATCTGCGCACCCATCGCGCCCTACCGCATCACCCGCGCAACCGTTCGGGGCATGATCGAAAGCCTAGGTGAGTTCCTCGAGATCCACGTATCGACGCCGATACAAATCTGCGAGAAGCGCGATCCCAAGGGCCTCTACGCCAAGGCGCACGCCGGGCTGATCAAGGACTTCACGGGTGTGAGCGACCCCTACGAGGAGCCCGAGCACCCGGAGATCGCGATCGACACCTCGCAAGTCGAGGTCGAAGACGCCGTCGCTCGGATCGTCGCCGAGCTGCGCGCCCGCGGCTGCCTCCATGGCTCGGACGACTGGCCCCAAACTGCCGCGGGCTGATGCGATCGCGCCCAGAGACGAGGCGCGGCGCAAGCCGCCCTCGCCTCATGCGAGACCGACTCAAGCCGCGGAGATGAGCCGCGTCCTGAGCCGCGCGAGGCGGTGCCCTTGGCACCAGCCAGCGGCGGCTCTCTTTGCGATCTCCCATTGGCATGCAAACGCCGGATGAAGTGATCCGGAGGTAGAGCAATCATGTGGACTGACAGTGTCGTGGCAGGGGTTGTCGATCAGAGCACTCCGCCCTGGCGTCTACGCGACCATAAGGGGACGGTTTCGCTCGTTCACCGGGTCGCGGATGCCATTCTCGTCGCACTGGGGCTTTGGCTCGCCTGCGCCTTCACTGCAGCCGAAGTCTCCGTGGCTTTGATATCCGCCGGCTTGATCGGCACCGGACTCTTCTATTTCTTGGCCGAGATCAAGGATCTCTACCGGCCCTGGCGCACGGAGTCGGCCCGGGTGGAAGTATGGCTCGTCCTGGAGACCTGGCTCTTGGTCGCCGGCATCTCCTTGACCGCCATATACGTCCAGCAGGATGCGGCGGAATATCCGCCGGACACCATGCTGTATTGGCTGGTGACGACACCACTCCTGCTTGCCGCCTGGCGCTGGAGTGCCCGCTCGGCGCTGCACTATGCACGCGCCCATGGGCTCAACACGCGACGGCTCGCCATCGCGGGCGGCGGCGATCTGGCTCAGCATGTCGCACGCACCATTGAAGACAAGCCATGGATGGGGCTGGATCTGCTCGGCCTCTTCGATGACGAGCAATCCGATGACGAGCAGGAGGTGGAGCACGAGCCCAATGGGAGCCCCCGCGGAAGCCGTTCGCTGAGCACCTTGGTCGATCTCGCCCGGCGCGGCGATGTCGACGTGATCTACATCGCGCTTCGGCCAGGTCACAAGGAAAGGGAGTCCGAGGCCCTGCTGCGCAGCCTGGGCGACAGCACTGCGTCCGTCTATCTGGTCCAGGATCGGCGCGCGCGCGTCGCGGACGGAAGCCAGGGATCGCGCCAGATCCTTCCCAACCTGTGGCGCATCGATGTCCTCCAGCGTCGACGCCTCGATCTTGGTGGAATCCAAGCCGTCAGCCTCTACGAGACCCCGTTCGACGGCCCCGACGGCTGGCTGAAGCGGCTCGAGGATATCGCCATCAGCAGTATCGCCCTGGTTCTGCTGGCATTGCCGATGCTCCTCATCGCGGTCGGCGTCAAGCTCTCGGGTCCAGGCCCCGTCTTCTTCAAGCAGCGCAGATACGGTCTCGACGGCCGGCAGATCATGGTCTGGAAATTCCGCTCCATGTCGGTCTGCGAAGACGGCGGCAAGGTCAAGCAGGCACGCAAGAACGACTCGCGGATCACGCCTTTCGGCGCCTTCCTGAGACGGACCTCTTTGGACGAGCTGCCGCAGTTCGTCAACGTCCTTCAAGGCAGCATGTCGATCGTCGGACCTCGCCCTCACGCCGTGGCTCACAACGAGCAATACCGCGCGATCATCGGCGGCTATATGCTGCGTCACAAGGTCAAGCCCGGCATCACGGGCTGGGCCCAGGTGAACGGCTGGCGTGGCGAGACGGATTCCGTGGACAAGATGGGACGCCGCGTCGATTTCGACCTGGCCTACATCAGAAACTGGTCGATCTGGCTGGATATCTGGATCGTCGTCTTGACCTTCTTCAAAGGCTTCGTCCACAAGAACGCCTACTAAGGGCGCAAGCAGTCCCAAGAAGCCCCTCCTGCCTTGCGGGGCGGAGCGCCGAGCAGCCGACGCGGGCGGTCGACGACTTCGCCTCCTTGCAAGAGCGCAAGCTCCAGCCAGACGCGATCCAAGCCTCGCCAATCGCCTAGGGCGCACCTCCGGAGGCTTGCTTCTCATGCGTTATAAGATAACAATCCGAGCCTCCATCCACCCAGCGTGGGGCACGCGCGCCCTGATCTGGCGGTCTTGAGCGCCGGTCTCGGCACAGCCATGACCCCGGCGCCAAGCGCTGCGCGTATCCCGAGCTGAGCCACCCTAGGAGCGCCGGAGACATGGCGAGGCTATTGCTGCTGCTCATCCTCATCACAAGCGCCGTGGAGGCGAGCACGCCGCTTCACGTCTTTGTCAGCATTCCACCCCAGAAGGCGCTCATCGAGAGTATCGGCGGCAACGCCGTACAGGTCGAATCACTGGTCCGCCCGGGCTTCAGTCCGCACGGCTACGAGCCGACGCCGGGGCAGATGGCGCGACTCGCGAAAGCCGACCTCTACTTCGGCATCGGGCTCCCGCTCGAGACCGCCTGGATGAAGCGCATCCGCGCGGTCAATGAAGACATCAGCTTCCTGGACCTCAGCGGCGGCATCGCGCATCGCCCGCTCGACGGACACGCGTCGGCCGAGCCCGAGCATCAGGATCCGCCCACAGCACAAGGGCAATCCGCGCCGTCGCACCACCACCACGACGCATCCGAGCTGGATCCGCACCTTTGGACGAGCCCCCCCTTGGTCAAGCAGATGGGCATTGGCATCGCCGCGTCGCTCGAACGGCTTGCGCCCCAGCACAAGGCAGCATTCGCCACTGGGCTCGCCGGCTTCGAAGCGGACCTGGACCAGCTGGACCGAGATATCCGCAAGATTCTGGGCGGCCTCGAGCATCGCCGCTTCTTGGTCTTCCACCCGTCCTGGGGCTACTTTGCGGAGACCTATGGGCTCGAGCAGATCGCGATCGAGCACCAGGGCAAGGAGCCCGGCCCCCGCAGTCTGGCCAGACTGATCGACCGGGCAAAGCGCGATGGCATTCGCGTCGTCTTCGCCCAGCCCCAGTTCAGCCGCAAGTCCGCGGAGAAGATCGCGCACGCCATTGGCGGGCGTGTCGTTCTCGCCGACAATCTAGCCCCAGACTATTTCGAAAACCTAAGGCAGTTCGCGCGCGAGGTGGCGGCGACGGAGGTGCCCGCAAAGCCGTGAGCGGCTCCCTGGCCTCGGGATTCCCCGGTCCAAGCCCAAATACCGGCCATGCGTCAAGCTCGGGAGGGCTCCGAACGTGGAATCAGCATCAGACGCGGCCTTCATCGGCCTGGATCTCGGGACCTCCGGCTGCAGGGCGATCGCCGTCGACACCCGCGGGCAAGAGATCGCCCAGGCGCGTGCCGGACTCCCGGCGCCCGAGAGTCCGGCGCCCGGACACCAGGAGCAAGACCCGGAGCTCTGGTGGACGGCAGCCCAGGAGGTCCTCGGCACCCTGGCGGAAGCACTGAGGGGCCACGCCCCTCGGGCCATTTGCGTCGATGCCACATCGGCCACCCTGCTGCTGGCCGAGCCCTCAGGCCAGCCGCTCGGGCCTGCCTTGATGTACAGCGATCAGCGCGCGACCGAGGCCGCGCGGCGGGTCGCCGAGGTCGCTCCCCCAGACTCTCCCGCCCGAGGCCCAAGCGCGGGTCTGGCCAAGGTCATGGCGCTCGCCGACCGACTCCGGCCGGGCACCTCGGCCATGGCGCTGCACCAGGCCGACTGGATCGCGGGCAAGCTCTGCGGAGGGTTTGGCGAGAGCGACTGGAACAACGCCCTCAAGACAGGCTTCGACCCAATCCGACTCAGCTGGCCGAGCTGGGTGCCTGAGCTGCTGCCCCGGGAGATCCAGCTTCCCAGGGTGCGCGCGCCTGGAGCCCAGCTCGGGCTCTTGACGCCCGAGCTCGCCGAATCCCTGGGAATGCAGGGACGCATTGAGGTCCTTGCCGGCACGACGGACAGCACGGCCGCGGCGATCGCCGCCGGCGCCGCGCGGCCCGGTGATGCCGTCACCTCGCTCGGGAGCACCTTGGTCGTCAAGATCGTCGCAGACCGCCCCATCGTCGCCAGCCGCTATGGCGTCTACAGTCATCGACTCGGAGACGCCTGGCTCGTCGGCGGGGCATCGAACAGCGGCGGCGCCGTCTTGCGCCAGCACTTCACGGACGACGAGATCCGGGCGCTGAGCGCAGCGATCGATCCAAGCACCGAGACGGGTCTCGGCTACTACCCCCTGCCAGGCACAGGCGAGCGGTTCCCTCGCCACGACCCCGGCCTGAAGCCCGCCCTGGCGCCGCGCCCGGAGACACCAGACCAATTCCTTCAGGGGCTTCTCGAAGGCATCGCCGCGATCGAGGCGGAAGGCTACGCCAAGCTCGCCGAGCTTGGCGCCCCGGCGCCGACGCAGGTCGCCAGCCTCGGCGGCGGCTCGCTCAACGACGCCTGGACAGGGATTCGCGCCCGCCTGCTCGGTGTGCCCGTCATGGCGGCCGCGCACCAGGAGGCAGCCTATGGCGCCGCACTCCTCGCAATGCGCGCCCGCGGCACAGGCGCCCTGGCCAGGGCGTCGCATCCTTCATAGAATCCGGCGACGCCCCGCCCACCCAGGAGACAAGCTAAGTGGCCGCCCCCTTCGATTTAACCCTAGAGAGCGCAAGGATCGGAATGATCGGCCTTGGCTATGTCGGACTCCCTCTCGCCGTCGAGCTCGGCAAACACTACCCAGTCATCGGCTACGACCTGAGCCCGACTCGACTGGAGGAGCTGAAGCAAGGACGGGACTCGTCGCTCGAAGTCGAGCCCGAGGCGCTGACGCAGGCGCACCTGCTCAGCTTTACGGGAGATCCGGCCGACCTCCGCGGGTGCAACGTCTACATCGTCACAGTGCCGACCCCCATCAACGCCCACCGTCAGCCGGATTTCGGGCCGCTCGAGTCCGCCAGCCAACTGCTCGGCAAGGTCGTCAAGCCAGGCTGCGTGGTGGTCTTCGAATCGACGGTCTACCCAGGCGCGACCGAGGAGGTCTGCGTCCCCATCATCGAGAAGGAATCGGGCCTCGAGTACAACCAGGACTTCTTCGCCGGCTACAGCCCGGAGCGCATCAATCCGGGCGACAAGGAGCACCGCGTCACGACCATCAAGAAGGTCACCTCGGGATCCACCCCGGAAGCGGCCGACTTCGTCGACGCCCTCTACCGCTCGGTCATCACCGCGGGCACGCACCTCGCGAGCAGCATCCGCGTCGCCGAGGCGGCCAAGGTCATCGAGAACACCCAGCGCGACCTCAACATCGCCCTCATCAACGAGCTGGCGCTCATCTTCAACAAGCTCGACATCGACACCGAGGAGGTGCTCGCGGCGGCCGGCACCAAATGGAACTTCCTCCCCTTCCGGCCCGGGCTGGTCGGCGGGCATTGCATCGGCGTCGACCCCTACTACCTGACGCACAAGGCACAGCAGATCGGCTACCACCCCGAGATCATCCTCGCCGGTCGCCGCCTCAACGACAGCATGGGCGCCTATGTCGCCGGCCAGGTCATCAAGCTGATGACAAGGCGCTGCAGCATCGACAAGGAGAGCCGGATCCTCATCCTCGGGCTGGCGTTCAAGGAGAACTGCCCGGACCTGCGCAACACCCGGGTCGTGGATATCATCCGGGAGCTGGAAGACTATGGGCTGCAATGCGATGTCCATGATCCCTGGGTGAATCCATCCGAGGCGGAGCACGAATACGGCATCCGGCTCATCGGGCAGCCCGCGGCCAACCAGTACGACGGCATCCTGCTCGCCGTCGCCCATCGGCAGTTCGTCGAGCTGGGCGTGGAGAGCATCCGCGCCTTCGGCAAGCCGAATGCGGTCCTCTACGACGTCAAGGCCCTGCTACCGCGCGACGCGGTCGACGGCCGCCTCTGACCCGGAGCACTCAAGTCGCCCGAGGAGCCGAATCTCGTATTTCGAACCGCAAAGACGCAAAGGACGCGAAGAGAACGAGGGCTTGCCAGCACTGGATCTTCACACAGAGGGATGGCATCCAGCAGTCTAAGCATGTCTCGAGCCGAGAAAGGGCTGCCATTCGGCCAGTCAATCCGGCAACTGTCTGACTTTTCTCCCGCTGGAGGCTGATCGCTGGAAGCTGGCTGCTCAATCTTGGTTGAAAGCCTTTGCGATCTTTGCGCGCTTTGCGGTTCAACAATCTCTTTCTCTGGAATAAGGTCCTTACATGAAAATCTTGGTCACCGGCAGCGCCGGATTTATCGGCTCCGCGCTGTCCCTGCGACTCCTCGAGCGCGGCGATGCGGTCATCGGCGTCGACAACCTCAACGACTACTATGACGTCGGGCTCAAGGAGGCGCGGCTCGCCCGCACCAGCAGTCATCCTGCCTTTGCCGACCTGCGGCTGGACATCGAGGACGGCGAGGCACTCAACCAGGCCTTCGTCGATCATCGCCCGGACCGGGTCGTCAACCTGGCTGCGCAGGCCGGAGTGCGCTACTCGATCGAGAACCCCATGGCCTATGTGCGCACCAACCTGGTCGGCTTCGCCAATGTGCTGGAGGCCTGTCGGCACAACGGCGTCGAGCATCTGGTCTACGCCTCCAGCAGCTCGGTCTATGGGGCCAATACCGAGATGCCCTTCTCGGTGCACGACAATGTCGACCACCCGCTGAGTCTCTACGCCGCCAGCAAGAAGTCCAACGAGCTGATGGCGCACACCTACAGCCACCTCTATCAGCTTCCCACGACGGGACTGCGCTTCTTTACGGTCTACGGCCCCTGGGGCCGACCGGACATGGCGCTCTTCGAATTCACCCGCGCCATCCTCGCCGGCGAGAAGATCCAGGTCTTCAACTACGGCAAGCACAGACGCGACTTCACCTACGTCGACGACATCGTCGAGGGCGTGATCCGGGTCCTGGACCAGGTCGCGACGGGCAATCCCGAGTGGTCGGGCGATGCCCCGGACTCCGCGACCAGCCAAGCGCCCTATCGCCTCTACAACATCGGCAACAACAAGCCGGTCGAGCTGATGGAATACATCGGCGTGCTCGAGGAGCGTCTCGGCAAGAAGGCCGAGATGGAGCTGCTTCCCCTGCAGCCGGGCGACGTGCCTGATACCTACGCCAACGTCGAGGACCTGGCGCGAGATACCGGCTACCACCCCAGCACCCCGGTCGCGGAAGGCGTCGCACGCTTCGTCGACTGGTATCTGGACTTCTATCGGGTCTGAGAGCGGTCAATCTGGAACCGCGAAGGCGCGAAGGGCGCGAAGGGCGCAAAGGGCACGAAGAAGAACAACAACCTGGCTTTCGCACAGCCTTCACGCTTCGCGTGAAGGCTGCCGCCCTTACAGCGCATTGAAATCCTTCGCGATCTTTGCGCCTTGGCGGTTCAAAATCCCTCGACCGACAAGAGACCTACTGCAGATCGCGCGGCGCCAGGCCGAAGACCTCGTCGAGCCGGGCGATCAGCTGGCGCATCTGCAGCGCCAGGATGGCGAACTCCGCGTCCAGACGCATCGCCGGATCCAGATCCTCGTTGTCGAGGTCCTCGAGCAGGGCATCGCCGACGCGCAGCCGCTTGATGGAGAGGTCGTCGGCCAGGGTGAAGGTCAGGCGCTCGTCCCACTCCAGAGCCAGCTTGGTGGCCCGCTTGCCGGCGCGCATGTGGTTGAGGATCTCGTCGCTGGAGAGGTCCTGGCCGCTGCAGCGCACGACGCTGGAATTATCGTCGGCATCGCGCAGCTCGCAGGCGTCGGCCGGCACGAAGTCCGCCGGTGCGACGCCGTCCAGGAGCCAGGAGGTCATCACGGTCGCCGGGGTCTTGTCGGGATCGGGCAGCTTGGCCGGCAGGCTCTCCAGGGTCTCGCGCAGCAGCGAGACGATCTCCTCCGCCTGCTTCTCGCTGGCGGCGTCGAGCACCAGCCAGCCGGCCTCCGTGTCCACATAGAGCAGTGTCCGGCGCGAGCGGGTGAAGGCGCGCGGCAGCATCTCGTTGATGATCTGCTCGCGCAGACGGCGGCGCTCGGCCCGCCCGACATCGCGCGCCTCGCCCGCCTCCAGCTCACCGACGCGCTCGTCGAGCGCCTCCGCCACGGCGGCGGACGGCAGCAGACGCTCCTGCTTGCGGGCACAGATGAGAAAACAGCCGCTCACCGCATGCACCAGGGCGGCCGTATCCTCCCCCAAGGGCGCGGCCCAGCCAAGGGTCGCGGTCTCGACCGGCCCGCACGGGCGGAACCGACGTCCGCCCAGCCGCTCCTCCAGCTCGGTCGCATCCAGAGGAAACGGCGTATCCAGACGGTAGAGTCGAGCATTCTTGAACATGGTGAGCCTCTGTCGAAAAAGCGCCGGAGTATGCCCGACTTTCAGGGAACTGCAAATCGCCGCGATGCCGTCATTCGCCGCGGGCCGGCCGTTTCGCTAGAATGCCGGCAACTTCAGCCATTTGCCGGCACTCCGTGAACGACATCCCCCTTCCAGGTCTCTTTCTCGCCCTCTTCGTCCTCATCAATCTCTCGGCCTTCTTCTCGGGCTCCGAGACCGCGATCCTCACCATGAACCGCTACAAGCTGCGGCACATGGCGGACCAGGGACATCGCGGCGCGCGCATCGTCCGTCGCCTCTTGGAGCGACCGGATCGCCTGATCGGACTCATCCTGCTCGGCAACAACTTCGTCAACATCATGGCCTCCTCGCTCGCCACAGTGATCGCGCTGCGCGTCGGCGGCGAGGCGGCCATCGGCATCGCGGCCGGGCTGCTGACCCTGGTCATCCTCATCTTCGCCGAGGTCGCCCCCAAGACCTACGCGACACTCCACCCGGAGCGGCTCGCCTTTCCCGCGTCCTACGTCTATGCGCCGCTCCTCAAGGCCCTCTACCCCATTGTCTGGCTGGTCAACTTCTTCACCAACGGCCTCTTGAAGCTGCTGGGGATCGCGCCGGAGGGTGGCTCGGGGACGGACCTCAGCCGCGAAGAGCTGCGCACCGTGGTCAGCGAGGCCGGCGCCATGATCCCAGAGCGCAGCCGCTCCATGCTGCTGGCGATCCTCGACCTGGAGCATGCGACGGTGGAAGACATCATGATCCCGCGCAACGAGCTCGAGGGTGTCGACATCCAGGACGACGAGGACGAGATCCTCCAGACCATCCGCAACACCAGCTATACGCGGCTACCGCTCTACGACGGCAGCATCGACAACGTCATCGGAATCCTGCATGCCCGCAACGCGCTGCACGCCCTGCTCGAGCATGGCCTGGACAGCCCCCAGCTCAAGGCGATCGCGCAGGAGCCCTATTTCGTGCCCGAGGGAACGGCACTCTATCAGCAGCTGCTCAACTTCCAGCGCAACAAGCAGCAGGTGGGACTGGTCGTCGACGAGTACGGCGATTTCATGGGACTGATCACCTTGACGGATCTGCTCGAGGAGATCGTCGGCGAATTCACCACCGACCCCTCAGACAGCCTCGACGAGGTCCATCGCGCCGAAGACGGCAGCCTGCTGGCCGACGGCAGCATCAGCGTGCGCGACCTGAACCGAGCCCTGCGCTGGGAGCTGCCGACGACAGGCCCCAAGACCCTCAACGGGCTCATCCTGGAGTACCTGGAGACCATCCCGGAGCCAGGCACCAGCCTCAAGCTGGACGGCCACCCCATCGAGATCATCCAGACCGCGGACAATGGCGTAAAGACGGTCAAGATCGTCCCGCGTCCCCAGCGCAAGACACGAGCTTGAGCCTGACAGAGCGCAGTCGAGCCACAAAGCGCAGGATGAGCGCAGGTGCGTTCATCCTAGAAAGAGCTGCCAGCCACCAGCAGCCAGCTCAAAGCTTTGTTTTTGGGCTGCGCTCAGGTCTTCTCTGAGTCACCCAGCGGATGAAGCGACGCATCGCCCACACCTCTGTCTTCTTTGCGCCCTTCGCGCCTTTGCGGTTCGAATTGAAGCTAGGGCCGAATCTCGATCGGCGTCCCATCCGGCACAGCGCGCCAGATCTCGGCCATCTCCGCATCGGTGACGGCGATACAGCCGGCCGTCCAGTCGCGCCAGCGATGCAGCCGCCCCCAGAAGCCGGCGCCGTTGCGCAGCCCGTGGATCATGATGGCGCCGCCAGGCGAGACGCCCCGCGCCTTCGCCCGCAGGGTCTCGGACGCCGTTGGGTAAGAGATGTGCAGTGAGCGATAGAAGCGGCTATTCGGGTTGCGATAGTCGATGACGTAATGCCCCTCGGGTGTCTTGCCGTCGCCCTCCCGCTCCTTGGCGCCGACCGGCGCGAAGCCCAGTGCGACGCTGTACTCCCGCAAGAGGGCGTCACCGCGATAGAGCCGCAGCCGGCGCTCCGCCTTCAAGGCCAGAACCCGATCCGCCCGCGCCTCCGCCGGCAGCGCCGACCTTGGCCAATGCGCGTAGAGCCAGAGCGCGAGCGCGACGACCGCCAGCACCAGCACGAGCTTCAACACCAGAGCCATTGGCCGATCAGCCCTGAGATCGAAAAATTGAACCGCGAAGGCGCAAAGGACGCGAAGGGGAGTCGGGGTTTGGCCAGTGCAAGACTTTCACCCGCTGGGCGGGCAACATGGGCTCCGCAACGCATCGCTATCCTTTGCGCGCTTCGCGCCCTTGGGGTTCAGAGACGGACTCAAGCCACGGCATCCAGCGCCTCCGCCAGGGTCCGGACGGCGACGATCTCGAGCCCTTCGACGCCTTCCTTGGGGACATTGCCCTTGGGCACCACGGCACGGCGAACGCCGTGCTTGACCGCCTCGCGCAGCCGGTCGGGGCCATTGGGGACGGGGCGCACCTCGCCGGAGAGACCGACCTCGCCAAAGACGGCGAGGTCGAGCGGCAGGGGCCGATCACGGTAGCTGGAGAGCACCGCCATGATGACGGGCAGGTCGGCCGCGGTCTCCGCGATGCGCACACCGCCGACCACGTTGACGAAGACGTCCTGATTGAACATGGCGATGCCGCCGTGGCGATGCAGCACGGCCAGCAGCATGGAGAGCCGGTTCTGGTCGAGCCCCAGCGCCACGCGCCTGGGGTTGGCGAGCGGGCTCTCGTCGACCAGCGCCTGGACCTCCACCAGCAATGGACGCGTGCCCTCGCGGGTCACCATGATCAGGCTGCCGGACACGGGCTGGTCGTGGCGGGAGAGGAAGATGGCGGAGGGATTCTTGACCTCGCGCAGGCCATGATCGCCCATGGCGAAGACGCCCAGCTCGTTGACCGCGCCGAACCTGTTCTTGATCGACCTCACCATGCGGAAGGGCCCGCCCTGCTCGCCCTCGAAATAGAGCACGGTATCCACCATGTGCTCCAGCACCCTGGGGCCGGCCAGGGCGCCGTCCTTGGTGACATGGCCGACCAGGAAGACGACGGTGTCGCGCTGCTTGGCGAAGCGCACCAGCTGCGCGGCCGACTCGCGCACCTGAGAGACCGAGCCCGGCGCCGACTGCACCAGCTCGGTGAAGAGGGTCTGGATGGAGTCCACGACCATGACGCGCGGGGCCTCCTGAGCGGCATGCGCCAGGATCACCTCGACACAGGTCTCGGCGAGCAAGCGAACCCCGCCGCCTTCGAGTCCGAGACGACGTGCCCGCAAGCCGATCTGCTGAGGCGATTCCTCGCCGCTGACATAGAGCACGGTCTCTGAGCCCGCCAAGGCCGCGCAGGCCTGCAGCAAGAGGGTCGACTTGCCGATGCCCGGATCGCCGCCGATCAGCACAACGGAGCCGATGACGATGCCGCCGCCCAAGACGCGATCCAGCTCGCCGATGCCGCTCTGGATGCGCTGGCGCTCCTCCGGGCTGACGTCCTCCAAGGCCTCGACCCGCGTCCCGTCGGTCAGTCCTGCGTAGCCGCCGCTGCGCTGGCTGCCGCGGCTGCGGCTGCGGGCTTCCACCAGCTCGGACAAGGTGTTCCAGGCACCGCAGTCGGTGCACTGACCGGCCCATTTGGGGTGACGGGCGCCGCAGGCGCTGCAGACATAGGTCGACTTGGGCTTGGGTGAGGCCATGGGAGAGATTCCAGATCGCGGCAGGCAGCTTTCGGAAAGGCTCGACTCTGGCGGGCTCGGCGCGCTGCCCAGCCGGATCAGCCGGTGACTTCGTCCTCGATGAGGCCCTTCAGCTGGACCAGCATACGCTCGGCGCTCGACTGGACCACCCGCCGCACCGTGCCAAGGAAGAGCATCGCGCCCGGATTCAGGCGATCCAGCTCGAAGTCGAAACTGACGCGCGTCCGCGCTCCCTCGGGCGTGAAGCGGTAGCGGATGCGAAAGGGGTCGTCGAGCCCCTCGAAACAGACCCGGCTCGGGTGCTCGAAGGCGACCACGCGAAACTCGCTTTGGGTGCGCCGCCCCTTGTCCACCCGGACCTGCCGCCCGACCCAGCCGACTTGGAGGGGACCCTCGGTCACGGCCTCCATCAGCTCCACCTCCGGCGACCAGCGCGGATAATTGCGCACGAAGTCCTCCGCGACGAACGCGAATACTCTGGTCACCGGGCGATCGATCAGCGCCTCGGCCTCCGCTTTCACCATGGGCGATCAGTCTCCTATCAAACGGCGCCTGGCCTCGTTGATCTTGGCGGCGAGGTAGTCCGAGCCGCCCCTGTCCGGATGCAGGCGCTGCATGAGCCGGCGATGGGCCGCCCGAACGGCCTCGGCGTCCGCGCCATGCTCGACACCCAGGATGGACCTGGCTTCGGCCTCGCTCAGCTCCCCGGTCCGAGCCGGAGCACCGCCCGAGCCGCCATTGGTCTGGGCCCGCTCGCGCCAATCCTCGCCGTGCTCGCGATCCAGATAGGCCTCCAGCACGGCCAGCGACTGCCCGTCGCTCTCGCGATAGAGCTCGTGCATCCGCAACAGCTCGTCCAGTCCCAACGCGCTCAGCTCGCGCCCCTTGAAGGGACCATCCAGCACAGTCCCGTCCAGCGCCCCGGTCGCGTGATCCAGGCGCATGTCGAGATACCTGGTGCGGATGCTCGAGGCCTGCGCCCCCGGCCCGCCCCCGGCCGCGCCGAGCGCGCCTCCCAGACCGAGCGAGCGCAGGATCTGCTGCAAGGCCGGCACCAGGCGCAGAAGATTGGCGGCGCGTAGGACCAAGGGGATGGCGGCGCCAATGGCCGCGAAGATGGGATTCAGCCGGCCGCTGAGCACGGCAATGATGAGGATCGCCACCGCACCCCAGAGCGCCGACTTGCGCAGCACCCGGGCGACCCGTTCCGGCGGCGTGGAGCGAAACCAGCGCAGAAGCCAAAACACCAAGCCGACGAAGGCGGCCAGCAGCAGAAGTCTGACGATCAAGCGCTCAAGCTCCCTTCCTGGACATCTGGTCCGTGAGCCGCAGAACGGCACCGCCGCGCTCCTGCCCATAGCTTTCCAACGCCTTGCGCCCGCCCGCGGCATAGACGGCAACCGCGCTCAAGAGGTCGCGCAGGAGCTGCGGACTGCCCGCATCGAAGGGACACCAAGCCCCGCCGGTCAGCCGCGCGATATCGCGGAAGGCGCGCTCGGCCGCCGGATCGCGACCTTCCTGAAAGACGAAGGCCGGCACCCCGAGCACGCCCAGCTTACCCGCGAAGTCCGCCAGCCGATCAGGGTCCTCCTCCATGCAATCGCCGACGAAGACCAGGGCGTTGACCTTCTGCTTCGAGGCCTCGTCGATCGCATGCGTCAAGACGCGCCCGATCTGCGTCAGGCCCGCCGCGCAATAGACGCGATTCATGCGCTTCAGCAAGGCATCCGAGTCCCGATACCACTCCGACCAGTGGATCTCCTGGAAGCCCCGGTAAAAGCAGAGCTGAACCTCCAGGCCACCGAGAGAGCGGGTCTCGAGGAACATGCTCGACTGGATCCGGGCCGCCTGATCCCAAGTCGGCTCTCGGCTCGCGGTCGCGTCCATGGCGAAGATCAGCCGGCCGCTCCGGCCGTCGGCGACAGGCTTGGGCGTCGCGGCGACCTGACTCAGAAAGTCGCTCACCGCATGATCCGAGGCGGTCTTCTCGAGGTCTCTTCGATCGGAGCTCATGAATTTAGTGGGCAGTGGGCAGTGGGCAGTGGGCAGTGGGCAGTCGAGCTTGAGTGCCGCATCGAACGGCGAATGTTTGGGCATCAATCAATCTTACTGTCCCTTGGTGTCCTTTGCGCCTTTGCGGTTCCAATAACCTCTTCAGGAGCTTCATTCGCTTCGGAAGCGGGCTCCGCGCCCTCCCCCTCGAAGAACGCCTTGACGACGGCGATGTCTCGGGTGCGCGCCATGGCGGGCAGGCTATCCAGGAAGGTATAGCCGTAGGAGCGCGATAACAGGCGCGGGTCGCAGACGACCAGGACACCGCGATCCTCGGCGCCGCGGATCAGCCGCCCGGCACCCTGCTTGAGGGCGATCACCGCCCGAGGCAGCTGGTAGTCGCGGAAGGGATTGCCGCCCTGCTGGCGCAGCGCGTCGATGCGCGCCGAGAGCACGGGGTCGCCGGGCGATGCGAAGGGCAGCCGGTCGATGAGGACGCAGGACAGGGCGTCGCCGCGCACGTCCACCCCCTCCCAGAAGCTCGATGTGCCGAGCAGCACGGCGTTGCCCAGCTTGCGGAACCGATCGACCAGCTCGGCGCGCGGGGCCGTGCCCTGGACCAGGACGGGATAGTCGATGCGCCCCTCCAGGCCAGCCGCCATCTCGCGCAGCGCGCGATGGCTGGTGAAGAGCAGAAAGGCACGCCCGCGGCTGTAGCCGATGATCTCGCAGGCCAGCTCCAGGACGTGGCGGTTGTAGTCCGGCTCCGACGGCTGGGGCATGCCGCGGGGGACGAGCCAGAGCGCCTGGCTGGGGTAGTCGAAGGGGCTGTCCCAGAGGTCGGTCTCGGCGTCCTCGATACCCAGCTGGCGTGCGAAATGATCGAAGCCATGCCCGACCGCCAAGGTCGCGGAGGTGAAGACCCAGGCGCTGCGCTTGCGCCCGATCTGGTCGCGAAAGAGGTCGGCGACCTCGAGCGGCGTCTGGTGGAGCCGAAAGCCACGCCCTTGGGTCTCGAACCAGCGCACGCTCTCCGCCGTCTCGGGCGCGGTCAGGGTGCTCAGGCGCCCGAGCAGATCCTTGGCGCGCTCGTGCGCCGCATCCAGCCCCTTGGTACGACCCGCGCTGGCCGCGAGCCCGTTGATCAGCGCCTGCAGCCGCCGCTCGAGCGATGCCAGGGCGCGCTGCACCTCGGCATCCTGCGCCAGCTCATGCCAGGGTCCGCGCCGATCCTGCTCGCCAAGTCGCCCGCGCACGTCCTGGGCCGCCCGCTTGAGACGCGCCGTGCGCTCGCGCAGGTCCGCGGCGTCGCTCGCCTCCTTCTTGACCTCGAGGTCGGTGTCGCGCGCGAGGTCCAGCAGCTGGCGGCCGCTCAGCGTGATGCCAAAGAAGCTGGTGGCCACCTCGGGCAGCTGATGCGCCTCGTCCAGGACGAAGCAGTCCGCCCCCGGGAGGATCTCACCGAAGCCTTCGTCCTTGAGCGCCAGATCGGCGCAGAAGAGGTGGTGATTGACCACCACGACATCGGCCTCCTGGGCCTGACGCCGCGCATGCACCAGGTGACAGGACTGCAAATCCTCGCAGTCCTGACCCAGACAGTTGTCCGTGGTCGAGGTCACGAGCGGCCACACCGAGGCATCCTCGGGGATCGGCAGCTCGGCGATGTCGCCGCGCTTGGTGCCTTTCGACCAATCCAGCACCTGCTTGAGATGGCCGCGCAGCCCAAGATCCAGGCCGCCGAGATCCTCCTGGGCGAGCTTGAGGCGATGACGGCAGAGATAGTTGCCCCGCCCCTTCAGGAGTGCGGTGGTGACGGGGACATTGAGCGTCTTGCGGATCAGCGGGAGGTCGCGATGGAAGAGCTGATCCTGCAGATTGCGCGTTCCGGTGGAGACCAGCACCTTGCGGCCGGACAGCAGCGCCGGGGCCAGGTAGGCGTAGGTCTTGCCCGTGCCCGTGCCCGCCTCGCAGATGAGGACACCGCCCTCCTCCATGACGCCGGCGATGCGCTCGGCCATCGCCTGCTGCTGCGGGCGATAGCTGAAGCCCGGGACCTTGCTCGCGAGCAGTCCGCCCGGCCCCAGCACCTGGCTGAGATCCGTCATTCAACGCTCCCCATGCCGGAGCCCCGCCGACCCCTCGCCGCGATCAATCCTGACCGGCGCGCTTCTCGGCCTCGCTGGCGCCGGTCATGTCTCCAGCGCGTCGCTTGGCCTCGGCGATGATTCGCCAGTTGTCCTTCTTCATGTCCGCGCTCTCGCCAGCGAGATCGTTGGAGCGCGCCGCAAGGTTGCCGGCCTGAGACGACTGGCCCTGCTCCATGCGCACGCGCGCCAGACGATTCCAAAGGTAGGCCTCGCGCGGAGCGATGCGCAGCGAGCGCTCGAGCGAGGCGGCAGCGCCCGCGTAGTCGCCGGCCTGACGCTGGCTCTCGGCCTGCCTAGCTAGAGTATCGGCGGCCGGCGGCAGGTCGGGGGCCGCGACATTGGACTCCGGCAGCTTGGAGACAGGGGGCGCTGGAGGCGGCTCTGGCTCCGCGGTCTTGGGCAGCTGCGGCTGAGTATCCGCCTTGGCGACGATCTGCTCGTCTGGCTTCTCCTGGGTCGCCCCAAGGTCGGCGCTCGCGGCCTCCTGCGGAGCCCCTGGCTGCGGCGCGGCCTGCGTCTGGGGCTGAGGCGCGGCCGCTGTCGGCGGGCGACTGGCCGGCTCCTGGGTCGCGACACGGCCATCCGCAGACGCCGCTGGTCCGTTCGCAGGCGCCGGGACGCTCGGCTCAGGCGCGGGATCCGGAATCTTGCTGGGATCCTTGTAGGCATAGACGCGGGTCCCCTGCTTTTTCGGCTTGGGGGCGACCGGCTTCGGCTCGGGGGCCTTCTCGACCGGGGGCTCGACGGGATAAGCCGGTGGCTGTGCCTGGCGCGGCGTTGCCCGCACCACGGGTGCCGGCGGCCCCTCGCGAGGTCCCAGGGCACAGGCCGTGAGCGCGCCAGCGGCCGCAAGTGTCACTAAGAATCGGCTCGATCTATCCATCTCTTGTCGCGTCCGCCTCGCGGTCTGTCGGCGAGGCAAGTCCTCAGTTGTAGAAATCTCTCATGAAATGATTCTGGGTCTGCTCGCGCGGCCTCGGCGGCGGCTCGGGCTTGGGCTCCGGCCGCTGCCGAGCGGGCTCGCTCGATTCGGCCTGATTCCGGGCGACGCGACTCTCGGACTTCCCCGAGGGCGTCCTGCGCTTATTCCCGCCCCCACAGCCTGGCCGCGAGGCGCTATCCCCGATGTAGGGCACATTGGATCGCCCGCAGGCATCGGCAAGCACGACGCCGTCCGGGGGCGCTTCCGGGAGTGGCTCATTCTCCATTGCGAGCATGAGCTCCCCCCAAACGCGCAGCGCGCCCGTGCCACCGGCGAGCCCCATGGGCTTGTAGTCATCACGGCCGACCCAGACCGCGGCGACCTTGTCGCCCGTGAATCCGGCGAACCAGCTGTCGCGCATGTCGTCCGTCGTTCCCGTCTTGCCGGCCATGGTCATACCATCGGGCAGCTTGGCGCCGAGCCACTTGGCGGTCCCCTGAGTCACGACGCGCTGCATGGCCCAGGTCGTCAGATAGGCCGCCTTGGGATCCACCACGGCCTCCACCGCCAAGGGATAGCGGTTGAGCGGCAGGCCATGGGCGTCCACCACCTCGCGGATCGCCCGCAGCGGCGCGCGATAGCCTCCGGCGGCGATCGTCTGGTACATCTGCGCCACTTCCAGCGGCGACATGGAGACGGAGCCCAGCAGCAGCGAGGGAACCTTGCGGATCTGCCGCTGCACGCCCATGGCGTAAAGGGTATCCGCGACCTTGCTGACCCCGACACTCAGGCCCAGGTTCACCGTCGCCAGGTTCAAGGAGCGGACCAGGGCGCTGTAGAGGGGCACAGCGCCATAGACGCGGTGATTGTAGTTCTTGGGCTCCCAGCGGCGAGCGCCGTCGGGCAGACTGACGGGCTTGTCCTGAATGGAGGTCGTCAGCGTATAGCGGTCGGACTCCGACAGGGCCGTCAGGTAGACCGCCGGCTTGACCAGGGAGCCGATCGACCTGACCGCGTCCAGCGCGCGGTTGAAGCCGGCATACCCAGGCTCGCGGCCACCGGCCACGGCAAGCACCTCGCCCTGGGTGACTGAGGTCACCACGGCCGCCGTTTCCAGGGTGCCCGGCTTCATCCTGCGCTTTTTCTCCAGCGCGGCCAGCCGCTTGGGCAGGGCCTCCTCCACGGTGGCCTGGACCTGAGGATCCAGCGTCGTGAAGATGTTCAGACCTTCCGAGCGCAGATCCTCGTCGCGGTAGTCGCGCTGGAGCTGCCGTCTCACCAGGGTGATGAAATGGGGATAGGCACCGGCGGGCCGCCCGCCGCCGTTCTGGATGCCGAGCGGCTGCTCCTTCGCCTGGGCGGCCGCCTCGGGCTCGATGACGCCGTCGCGCACCATGAGATCCAGCACCAGGTTGCGACGGCGCTCGGCGGCCTCGGGGTGACGGCGCGGGTCCAGGCTCGACGGGGCCTGCACCATCCCCACCAGCAAGGCCGTCTTGGCGACGTCCAGCTCGCTCAGGGGCAGATCGAAGTAGAACTCGCTCGCCAGGCCGAAGCCATGGATGGCGCGGCTGCCGTCCTGCCCCAGATAGATCTCGTTGGCGTAGGCCTCCAGGATCTCGTCCTTGCTGTAGCGGCGCTCGAGCAGGAGCGCCATGTAGGCCTCCTTGATCTTGCGCTCGAAGGTGCGGTCCGCGCTGAGGTAGAAGTTCTTGACGAGCTGCTGGGTGAGGGTACTGGCACCCTCGACCACGGCGCCGGCCTGCAGGTTGCTGACGACCGCACGCAGGATGCCCTTGGGGTCCACGCCCATGTGGCGGTAGAAGTTGCGGTCCTCGACCGCCATGAGCGTCCGCACCAGGAGGTCCGGGATCTCCTTGCGCCGCACCAGGACGCGGTCCTCGTTGTGGGTCGGGTAGATGCTGGCGATCAGCATGGGATCCAGCCGCACCAGGGCCGGGTCCGGGCGCTCCTCTTCCAGCGCTTCCAGGCTCGCGACCTTGCCATCCTCGAAACCGACCTTGAGGAAGCGATCCGGCTCGCGCCCGTCCCAGAAGCGGAAGGCACGGGTACGCACCTGGAAGCTATCGCCATCGCGGTGGAAGTAGCCGGACGCCGCGGGCGAGGCCTTCTCGTGATAGCTCAGCCGGTCCAGCTCCGCCTGAAGGTCGTCCGCCTTGAGGTGCTTGCCGACATAGAGCTCCAGCGGCCGGGCGTAGACGCGCGCGGGAAGCGCCCAGCGCTGTCCCTCGAACTTGTCGCGCACGACACGGTCGAGGTGCGCCCCGTAGAGCGCGACCAGGCCACCGAAAACCAGGGTCAGGACCAGGGTCGAGCGAAACAGGAAACGACCGAGCCGGAAACGCTTGGGCATTGGAGCGCGCCTGCGGCGCTGGGAGGGAGGTCGACGATTACTGGATGGCACGGCTACTCACAAGCCCCCGCGACCGCGCGCGGCAGACCCTTGGCTGAAGGCATAGGTGGGATGCGTGATTATTGCACATGGACGGGCAGGCGCACCCATTATCGGCGCCGATCAGACGCTGATGCTCCCATCTCCCCGGAAGACCGACAACAGGGTCAGGCACTTTCACGCTTTCATTGCACCCTTGCTACAAGTTTCGCGCAAACCGCGCCCCCCAACCTCAGGTCTTGATCCCCACCCCGCGCCGCAGCAACAGCAAGCTGAAGGCCGTCAGCACCAGGATGAAAATCAGGATCATGCCGAAGGCGACGCCGATGGGGATATCGCTCACCCCGAGCAGTCCGTAGCGGAAGGCGTTGACCATGTAGAGCAAGGGATTGGCCAGCGAGACCGCCTGCCAGAAGTCGGGCAGCAGCGAGATCGAATAGAAGACCCCGCCCAGGTAGGTCAGCGGCGTCAGCACGAAGGTGGGCACGATCGAGATGTCATCGAAGCTGTTTGCGTAGATGGCATTGATGAAGCCGCCGAGCGAGAAGAGCACCGCCGTCATGATGCAGATCACCAGGGTCACCAGCGCGCTGTGGATCTGGATCTCGGTGAAGAGCAGCGCGACCAGCATCACCGCGGTCCCGACGATCAGGCCGCGCGCGACCCCGCCGGACACATAGCCGGCCAGGATGACCCAGTTGGGCGCTGGCGAGATCAGCAGCTCCTCGATGTAGCGGGAGAACTTGCTGCTGTAGAAGGAGGAGACCACGTTCGCGTAAGAGTTGGTGATGACGCCCATGAGGACGAGGCCGGGGACGATGAAGTCCAGGTAGGCAAAGCCGTCCATGGTGCCGATGCGCTCGCCGATCAGCCGCCCGAAGATGACGAAGTAGAGCGTCGTGGTGATGACGGAGGGCAGGATGGTCTGCACCCAGATCCGCGAGAAGCGCAGGATCTCCTTCGTCAATATGGTCTGGAAGGTCACCCAATAGCGGTGCCAGTCGCTCAATCGCCGTCTCACGCCCGCCCCTCCAGCCCCGCCGCGCGCCGATCCACCAGCTCGAGGAAGAGCCGCTCCAGCCGATTCTGCTTGTTGCGCAGGCTGATGACCTCGATGCCGTTGCGCGACAGCGCCTCGAAGAGGCCGTTGATGGTGTGGTCGCGATTCATCTCGACCTCCAGGGTGCAGTCGTCCAGGTGCTGGAGGACGAAGCCGCCGAGCTCAGGCAGCTCTGAGACGCAGCCTTTGAGATTCAGCACGAAGGTCTCGGTATGGAGCTGGCCGAGCAGCTTGGCCACGCTGGTCCGCTCGGCGATCTCGCCCTGGTTGATGATGGCGATATTGCGGCAGAGGCTCTCCGCCTCTTCCAAGTAGTGGGTGGTCAGGATGATGGTCGTACCCTTGGCGTTCAGCTCCCTCAGGAATGACCACATGGAGCGGCGGATCTCGATGTCCACCCCCGCCGTCGGCTCGTCCAGAATGAGCAGCCGCGGCTCGTGCACCAGGGCGCGCGCGATCATCAAGCGGCGTTTCAGACCACCCGAGAGCTTGCGCATCTCGGTCCCCCGGCGGTCCCAGAGGTCGAGCTGACGCAGGTAGCGCTCGGCGCGCACCCTGGCCTCGCGGCGCGGGATGCCGTAGTAGCCCGCCTGATTCAGGACCACCTCGAGGACGGGGAGGAAGAGATTGAAGTTGAACTCTTGCGGGACCAGCCCGATGCAGGATTTCACGCCTTCCGGATCTGTGTCGAGGTCATGACCGAAGACCTGGACAGCCCCCGAGGTCTTGCGAACCAGCGAGGAAACGATTCCGATGAAGGTGGACTTCCCGGCGCCGTTCGGTCCGAGCAGGGCGAAGAAATCACCCTCCTCCACCTGCAGATCCACGCCCTTGAGGGCCTGAAAGCCGCCCTTGTAGGCCTTGGTCAGCTGTTGGGCATCGAGTGCGAACATGGGTCTCCCGAGTGTGAGTTAGGATCGCCGGCCGCGCCGGGCATTGCTGAGCCCGACGCCAGGCTGGCCCTGGCGGTGCGGGCGACGGCGCGACAAGGACCTCGGCGCTCGGCGATTCCAGCGCACCTATGCGCCGTCGGACATGGCAATGATCGCCACAATATCGAGCCGGCCGCGACCACCGCGGGCCAGGCAGCCCCCTAGACCACGAGCCCCATGATCGAGCCCGACCTCCTGCAAACCGCCCTTCTCCTGCTCCCAGTCGGCCTGCTCGCCGGACTGATCGACGCCATGGCGGGAGGCGGCGGACTGCTGAGCATCCCCGCCCTGCTCTGGGCCGGGCTGACGCCCGTCCAGGCCCTGGCCACCAACAAGGCCCAAGCGGTCTTCGGCAGCGGCATGGCCACCCTGCAGTTCATGCGGCGGGGACATCTCGAGAGACGCGGCATCGCGCTGGCGATCGCCTGCACCTTCGCGGGCTCCGCCGCTGGCGCCATCCTGGTGCAGCAGATCGACAGCGCCTTCCTGGAGCGTCTGATCCCGGTGCTGCTGATCGCCTTCGCGGTCTATTTCTGGCTCTCGCCACGGGTCTCCGACCTCGACTCCCATCAGCGCATCGGCGGCACGGCCTTCGCCCTCTGCATCGGGCTCAGCGTCGGCTTCTATGACGGCTTCTTCGGGCCGGGCACGGGCACCTTCTTCGCGATGAGCTATGTCGCCCTGCTCGGCTACAACCTGCGCCGGGCCACAGCCCATACCAAAGCGCTCAACTTTACCAGCAATCTGGCGGCCCTGCTGTTCTTCCTGGCCGGCGGCCATATCCTTTGGCCCATCGCCGCAGCCATGGCGATCGGTCAGTTGGCGGGGGCCTGGATCGGGGCCCATATGGTGATGCGGCACGGCGCCGCGCTGGTTCGGCCGGTGCTGGTGATCTCGTCGATCCTCGTCTCGGCGAAGCTGCTTTGGGGACAGCTTGGTTGAGGGTTGAGGGCAGTGGGCAGTGGGCATATTGGATTGTGCAGTGTTCAGACGAATTTGGGCTAACGTCTTTAAGATT
>NZ_JAAIJQ010000369.1 GCF_010820565.1 Thiorhodococcus minor
CCACAGGGGTTCATCTGCCCGCACTGCGGTCATCAGCACGAACCGGTGCGCCTGCGCACGCGAGCGCTGCTGCAGTGCCGCCACTGCCACCATCAAGCCTCGCTGACGGCCGGGACCATCTTCGCGGATACCAAACTACCGCTCACCACCTGGTTGCTGGCGATGTTCCTGCTGACCCAGCAGAAGAACGGCATCTCGGCGCTGGAGCTCAAACGCCATCTTGGCGTTTCCTATCCCAGCGCTTGGCGACTCAAGCACAAACTGCTGCAGGTGATGAAGGAGCACGACGATCAGAAACCGCTCGTCGGCATCATCGAAGTCGACGATGCCTACTGGGGCGGCGAGGCCCACGCGAGCACGCC
>NZ_JAAIJQ010000370.1 GCF_010820565.1 Thiorhodococcus minor
TTGTCGCCCTGCGCGAGTCCCGTCGGCGAGGGATCGACCCGACGGGTATCACGAGCGCAGACGCGACACTCCGGTCGTGTCATGCCGCACGGAACCGACGACCAGATGGCCGTGCCGCTGGTCGAGGCGCTGGTCAGCGGCTTCTCGCCAGTGGCGAGCGTGAGCTTCGACAAAGGCTTTCACAGCCCAGCCAACCAACAACGCCTCGCCGAGCTGGTGGATTTCCCGGTGCTGCCGAAGAAAGGCAAACGCTCGGGCGCCAAACTCGCGCGCGAGCACGACCCGCGCTGCGCGCCATGGAGAGCGAAGCGAAGGCGCGTAGTCCCCGATAGGCGTCGGCGCGGGCGTATGGCCGGAGTGGC
>NZ_JAAIJQ010000371.1 GCF_010820565.1 Thiorhodococcus minor
GAGCGTCAGAGCGACCTCTTCAACGACGATTTCGACGATCCGATCTCCTTTTGAAAGACCTCAACGCGGCGGGCCGAGACCCGCCGCAGGCCCCTGCCGCCCCCCCCAACGTCCACTTCCCCCGGGGCCACCGGCCCGCCCCCGAAAAAGCGCGTTCATCACCTCACACTCGTCCACCTCCCACCATTGCTTCACCGGAGTGCCTAGGCTGGGAAGGACTCACACTCTCATCGCGAAACAATTCGAGAAACGGGCGGGAAAACAATGTGAGAGACAACAACGGTTTGGGCGATGCGATCAGCGACGGTGGGAATTCCGAGCGGACGCACGCCGCCCACTTTGGGAATCTCCACGC
>NZ_JAAIJQ010000372.1 GCF_010820565.1 Thiorhodococcus minor
TGCTCCTACAAGGTTCCTGTGAAGACGCATTATTGTAACATAATCATAGCTTTAGGCGCTAAGTCCATGGCATTGCCCTGGAACCTTTCGTAGATCTTCAAGGTGGTATGGATTTCCTATCCGTCTTCGTATCCGTGTCCGCTATTCGTCATCTCGAGGCACATGCGAAGCAGGTCGTCGAAACAGTGCCTGTCCTCGAAACAATCGGCTTCTCGAAATGGAATTGAACCAGAGGCAAATTGCGCGCCTTTTGCTTCGGAACCGGATTCTGAAGGGTGCAACCTGCCGAGCGCGGGCGCATCAAGCCGCGAGCGCATGGTATGAGTCGGCATTGGCGGTCGCTTGGC
>NZ_JAAIJQ010000373.1 GCF_010820565.1 Thiorhodococcus minor
CACTGCAGCAGCGCTCGCGTGCGCAGGCGCACCGGTTCGTGCTGATGACCGCAGTGCGGGCAGATGAACCCCTGTGGCCAGCGCCAGCGCTCAAGGGCCTGCTCGCACTGCTCCTCGGTTCCGTAGTCCGCCAGAAACTGCTGTAGACTCAAGCCCTTCTGAAACTGAATCTGATTCTGTGCCATGGCGTCTCTCCAACCGATTGCCCTACTTGAAGTTTAGGCCGGTGGGGGCTGAGTCGGCTGAGATTCGTGAATAATCAGGTCCCGCGTTCCATGTAGCCTGCCTTGAGCCAAGCCCGCAATTTTCCCTGATGCGTGGGGAGGTGTCCGACCATCCAC
>NZ_JAAIJQ010000374.1 GCF_010820565.1 Thiorhodococcus minor
TCTTCGGTGTTGAGACTGATAGCGTTGCAACGCTTCATCGGCATGCTCCTACAAGGTTCCTGTGAAGACGCATTATTGCAACATAATCATAGCTTTAGGCGCTAAGTCCATGGCATTGATATGGATATTGTCGCGGTTCAATAGGTTCAGGGGCGCTGCCTAATTCGCGGTGATGAAGCGCCTCGGACAGCGGTCTGTCCCAGGGCAATCGCATCAAGCTTTTCTAATATTAGCGCCCTCTGATGCTTTTGCTTTCTCCTTAGCTCTTGGGCGGCTCGAAGAACAATTTCGTCAGGTAGTCCTCGTCGGATGCCGCTTTCAAGCGCTTGTTCTGGAGAC
>NZ_JAAIJQ010000375.1 GCF_010820565.1 Thiorhodococcus minor
TCTTGCTCAGTAAACTCGATACTGATCATCGGCACATCAAGGTACACGGCGGCTTTACGGTAGCGATAAGCATAAAACAAATACAGCAGGTTAACGAGGCTTACTCAGAGCTAGGTTAAGAGGGCGCAATCTGTGCCTATACGAGGTATAGCAAAAAACCGTTTTTTCGAAGATACTCGACTGTTACACCAATTTTTGCTGTTATCGCTTCAGAGATCACAATTTCAAATTCTTTCAGGTAGATGCCAAATCCTTGAATAACTGGCTCTCCCGGATTTCGGGGGGTCTAGCGATTCATTTTAAAACAAGCATTTAGTGGCGATTTGGGCGTACACGC
>NZ_JAAIJQ010000376.1 GCF_010820565.1 Thiorhodococcus minor
TGATCCAGTCTCTATTGTCTTTGCAAACAAGAGACTCTCCCGACGGGTGCTGATGTTCAAGCACCCCGAGGGAGGCCACCCCTCTCCCTCATGCAAAATGACTATTTAAAGGGGAAAATCCATCAGGGACGGTGGCCAGGCTCAACCTTTGTTGAAAATGATTTCGGGGAACTCGGCTGCGTCTTGCTGTACTCACAAACGAGGTCAATATTCATCAATACTCCGCTCGGCATACTTTCTGCTTCTCTATCCGAAAACTGAAGTTTCGCGTTTTTGTTGCGACCAATTCCCAATTAGCTACTGCGGCAGTGATATAGATTAGAATATAAGCAA
>NZ_JAAIJQ010000377.1 GCF_010820565.1 Thiorhodococcus minor
CGACCAACACGCCGCTCAGCGCTGACTTCCATCAGCTAGCCCGATCGTGTAACCATCAAATTCGCTGACCGCACTCACCGTCACCGGCGGCGGGCCGCGCAGTGGCTGCGCCGCATTGCGCAGCGACAGCCCGGTCTGTTCCCGCACTGGCGCTTGATCCATCGGGTGGCTGGATAGGAGGAGCCGGATGAGCGGGGACGTTCACGTCCGGTTCTGTGAGCGCCTCGGGGGGCGGTTCCCCGGGGCGACTCGACTGCCTTGGTGATTCCAAGCGTCTTGAGATGTGCCTCCCACGCCGCGGTGGTTGCGATCTCCACGATCGGGTGGGCCG
>NZ_JAAIJQ010000037.1 GCF_010820565.1 Thiorhodococcus minor
CGAGCCGTGGCTCTAACTCATTGACGCGAAAAGTCTCTTGCTTCTCCGGGTCGGCCTTCGAAGGGATCGTTCCGACGCGTCTCGGCGCCATGCCGAGCGCGTTGAGGAATCTGCCGACGGCGCTCGGGCTACGCTTGAGTCCGGTCAGCTCCTCGATCTTGGCGGCCGCCTCGTTGAGTGTTGCTGGCGGATGCTTGCGGAAATAGGCCTCAAGTCGAAAGCGGTGGCGCTCCAGCTCGCTTGTCGGGCCGTAGAAGTTGAGCTCGGAGAGTTTCTCGATCCCTCCCTCCTGAAACAGCCTGAGGTACTTTCGAAGGGTGTTGCTTGAAACGCCAGCGAGCCGACAAATCTCCTGGTGCTCAAGATCCTGGCTCTTCAACCACAGAACCTCCATGCGCAGGCGCACTCTCGGGTGCTCATGCTCGTAGCGCAAGCGCTTAATTCTTTTCAAGTCTTGCTCAGTAAACTCGATACTGATCATCGGCACATCAAGGTACACGGCGGCTTTACGGTAGCGATAAGCATAAAATAAATACAGCAGGTTAACGAGGCTTACTCAGAGCTAGGTTAAGAGGGCGCAATCTGTGCCTATACGAGGTATATCTGTGCGACCTCGGGCCGAGCCCGTGCCATTAACTTGGACCGAGGTTCGTCCGATGGTGAATGAAAACTGTGTCTGGTGCGTCAGCGCGTCAGCAGGTAGCCACGGAAATGCCTTACGCAACGCCGCATGAATTTCTGCTTCTAGATCCGCCTCAGTCGCGCCTTGCGTGAGTATCTTCGTCGTCATGGTTACTCAAACGGATTCTCAAAAAAAAAGAAAAAGGGGACGCATTTATTTTCGATCAAGAATTGGACGTGTTGGCCGTCCACACTCATGACCCTGGCCCTTTCTGCCGACGCGGACAACCAGACGATAACGCCATCAGCATCATCTCCGCACGCCCCGCGACACCCTCGGAGCGTCGAGCATACGCACAAAGGTGACCGACATGCGAGACGAGTACGATTTTTCCCAGGCCGAGAGCGGCCCAGTCGTGAAAAGCAGCAAGGAGCGGATCACCATCCGGCTCGATCCCGAAGTCATCCAATGGTTTCGGGATCAGGTTGCCGGCGGGGGCAATTATCAGACGCTCATCAACGAGGCGCTGCAGGAGCACATCCAACGCAGACAGGGTACCGACCTCGAGGGTCTCTTGCGCCGCGTCGTTCGCGAGGAGCTGAAGCAAGCAGGCTGAAACCCCAGGCGTCTGGCGGCCCAGCAATCGCCGCGATCTCGCGCGCTCCGCGTTACCCATCCTTCCGCATCGCCTCGCTCGCCGCCTGGACCAGAAAGGCCGAGCGGGTCAAGCTGTTCATGACGGAATCAGAGACCCGTGATCGGGAGTAGCGGACGCAGGTCTTTGACGAGGAGAAATAGGTGAAGTGGATCGGTTGGGGAGGGCACAAAACCAAAGTGGGCGTAGAAGCTTCGGGCGTCCTCGTCCTTGGCGTGGACCGCGAAGGTGCGGATACCGCCAATCTCGGCGGCCTGAAGCGTGCGGAGCATGGCGTCTTTGAGCAAGCCCGCGCCGATACCACGACGCTGCCAGGTGACGGCGACTGCGAGCCGGGCGAGCAGCATGATGGGCACGGGATGGCGGGCGAGCCCCTTGGTCAGTCGCTCCGGAGCATCGTCATAGGCGACCCCGCCGACTACGAGGGTGTAGAAGCCGATCACCTCATCGTCATGCAGACCGAGATAGGTCTGCGAGGCGTTTGCCTGCTGATTGGTGAAGGCATGGCGTAGGAGGAAACGATCGAGCGCCCCGCTGCCGCTCGAGAACCCATCGAGCGGATGGTCGCGCCGCAGCTTCTCGATCCGAAAGCCGGCCGTCATGCCGAGTCGGGCGGATCGAAGGACGTCGGCTCACGTAAGAGACGCTCGAGGCGTGGCAGCGCGCGGGGTGGGCTATCGAGCGCGGCCATGAAGGCGCTCCAGCGCTCGGCATCGAGCCTAAAGTGCTGCCGATCGGCCAAGGTCTCGTCGGCGCGCTCCAGTGCACTGCTCAACACGAACTGGCTCACCGACTGGTGGCGCTCCCGGGCTGCGGCACTGAGCCGCGCCTTCGCCTCGGGCGTGAGCCGCAGATCGAGCTTCGAGCTTCGTGCTTGAGGGGTTGGCATGCGCGTCTCCGGTTGAGTAGAGCTCATGATATCCGCCAGACATTGTCATGACAAACCGAAAAATGGGGACGAAAGGGGACACATTTATTTTCGGTGGGACAAATAGCGCTCGACCGCCACCTCGATCACCACCCACACCGCCCCGGACAGATCCGGATTTGCCTGGTGAATCGCCAGCGGGCGAAGTTCCGGCAGCGACTCCCCCTCATCCATCAGCAGTTCGACATGGGCGTCGATCGCCTCGTAGGCATTCTCGATGGCCTGGTCCAGCGTCTCCCCGGCCGAGAAGCATCCGGGCAGGTCTGGCACGGTGACCCCGTAGGCCACGCCATCATCGGTGTGCAGCGCCAAGACGAATCGCACGAATCACTTCCAAGGCCTAACGGCCTGACGGTCGATGCTGCGCAAGGTCGGCAGCGGAATATCGGCTTTCGGATGCGGAACCGTCACCAAGCCAGGTTGGCCGGGTCGCCGAAACTGGTGATGGGAGCCCTTCACCCGAGCCAGTTCCCAGCCGTCCGCCTGCAACCGATTGATCACGTCTGCGTTTTTAATGGTAGGTAGTCTAACCGCTGCTGGATCTGCGCCGCGCGGAAGTCGCCAACCGGGTCGCGCTGTACAAGGCCCTCGGCGGCGGCCTGCATGCGGACAGCGATGATGCGGCAGCGGCTCCCACTGGATCCCGCGCTTGACGGCGAAGCGGATCCCGCCCGGTGCTCGACGGCTGTCGGGCTCAGGGGATCCGCGGCGAGCGCGCCAGCACGCCCGGCGTGTAGCCATAGGCTCGCTTGAAGAGGCGGGTCAGATGGGGCTGGTCGGCGAACCCGGTCTCGGCCGCCGCCTCGACGATCCCGACCCCGTGGGCGATGAGCGCATGCGCCCGTTCCAGACGGGCCTGGACCAGCCAGGCATGCGGCGGAAGACCGTAGGCGCGAGCGAAGGCCCGCAGCAGACGATAGCGTCCGGTACCCGTCGCCTGCTCGAGATCGACCAGGGTCACGGCCTCGGCCAGATGATCGGCGAGAAAGTCGCGCACCGACCGGGCCAGGCCGGGCTCGACGGCGTGAGGCCGATTTCTTGCGCGTTCCGCACCATGGACCTGGACGAGATGGCCGAGGGCCGCGAGCAGCCGACTCTCCCGCTCCAGGGGATCGGCCGCCCGAAAGACCCGAAAGAAGGCGGCGAGCCGCGCGACCGCCCGCGGATCCTCGATCACGCCGAGGGGAAAGTCCGGCGGACCCTCGCGCCCCTCGTCCAGGTCGCCGCGCAACCGCGTCAGCATCCCGGCCGGGATCTGCAGGGTCCAATAGGTCCAGCCATCCCGATCGGCCTCGCCGGTATGGATCTCGCCCGGATCGGCGAGACAGAGGGTGCCGGCCGGGGCGACCAGGCTCCGGCGCCGGTAGACGAATCGGTTGGCGCCGCGCACCACCAGCCCGACCGTCTAGTCGTCGTGGAAATGACGCGGAAAGGCCAGATGACGGACGTCGGCCCGCCGCACCCACAGAATCTCGTCCCGGTCCTGGATGCGCCAGCACCGGGTATGCGTCCCCGTTCGGGATTCGAATTCAGCCACTCTCGCCTTGCGTTCCCTTGGTGCCGACCGCCTCGAAGAAGAGGTAATAACAGCTCCCATCGCCACTGTCCGCCGCCAGGAGATCCTCGATGCCGCGCTCCCAGAGCCGCGCGTCGAAACCTCCCGCCAACGCCCTGGCTCGTACGCCATCGACCATGGGAACGATGATGCGCCGCATGAAGCCCTCGCGCAGCACCGGATCGCCCGCATCGGCATAAATCAGTATCGGAGCGACGCCCACCTCCGAGAATCCGGCCGCCGTCAGGAGCCCCCGCAGTCGCCGCCCGATCATGGGATCGCCCCCGAGCCGGCGCTGCTCGGCGATCAGGGCGTCCCAGACGGCCCGCGACGCCGGCGTCTCCGGCTGAAAGCGGAAGGAACCGTGATCGCCCTCGATCAGGGTCAGGGTCCCGCCCACGCGCAGCATGCCGCGCAGTCGGGCGAGCGCCGTCTCTGGCCGTTTCAGATGCTCCAGCAGGAAACAGACGAAGACATGATCGAAGACCTCGCCCGTCAAGGGATCCCGGCCCAGATCGCCATGGACGAAGCGAAGGCTGCGCTCCCATCCGGCGAGACGCGCTCGTGCCAGATCCAGCTGACCGGCATCGACGTCCAGACAGGTCAGATGGATGCCGGGGTTGTCCTCCAACAGGGCCAGGCTCTGCCGACCACTGCCGCACCCCGGCTCCAGCACCCGGCTGCCGGCCGGGAAGCGGAGGTCGCGGTGCAGGAAGGGACGCAGGATCACCGCCTGATCCGAGAGACGCTCGGCCTCGCGCCCCGAATAACCGTGAATGTAGCCCATGGTTTCACCCATCTCCGTTTCGCAGTGCAGAGACGGTAGCCGGTGCGGACACCTTCGTCTTGAAGACTCTTGCAGCCTGCGGAACGGATGGCATGCGGCGCGAAACCGAATGGCGTTCGAAGACCTTGACCCGACGACGACCTCAGGGTCCATGCTCGTCCCCGACGCCGCCGATCGGGCGCGCGTCCTGCAACCCACACACGGAGAATCGAGATGACCAAAGACCAGTGGATCGAGCTGTTCCAGGAGATCGGGCTCGATGAAGACAGCATGCAGCGCTGGCATCGCTGCTTCGAGACCCGCTATCCGGACGGGCACCAGTCCTTCCTCGAATGGCTGAACATCCCGCCCGACGAGATCCGCCGCATCCGCGCGGGCTGATCGCGCCAAGGCGCGAGCGGCCGAGCCACGCGCTCGGCCGCTCGCTTGGAGTCCTTCCCGGAACCGCATCATGACCGCTAGAACCTGGACCATCGGACAGGTCGCCCGCCGCTTCGGCCTGGCGCGCAGCACCCTCCTCCACTACGACGCCATCGGGCTGCTGGTCCCGAGCGGACGCAGCGCCGCCCGCTATCGGCTCTATTCGGGGCGCGATCTCGAACGGCTCGAAAAGATCCGCGCCTACCGGTCGACCGGTCTGGCACTGGAGACCATCGCCGAGCTGCTGCGGCACGAGGGCGAGGGACTGCGGCCGATACTCGAGGACAGACTCTTCGCCATCCATCAGGAGATCGAACAGCTGCGCGACCAGCAGAGGCTCATCCTGCGCCTGCTCCAGACCGACGCTCAGGGGCTGGATGCCCCCCTGGTCGACAAGGCGCTGTGGGTCTCGATGCTCCGCGCCGCCGGGCTCGACGAGGAGGGTATGCGGCGCTGGCATCGCGCCTTCGAACGCCAGGCGCCGGAGGCGCATGAGGTCTTCCTCGTCTCGCTCGGGATCGCGGCGGACGAGATTGCCGCTATCCGGGCCTGGTCGAGCGATCCCGATCCCCAGACGCCGGATTGAATGACTGCCCCTCCTCGTGTCTCGGGCAAACCGAACCGCTCGTCCTGGTCCTGGTCGTCCTCTCGGCGCTCGACCTGCCACCGGCCAGCTGGATCATCCGGCTGAGCTCGGACATCAAGAATGCCTGGGGCACCGAGCCCGCGCTCGAACCGCCCTTCGGTCAAGCCGAGGAGGCATCCCCGGCCGCAGCCGGCCCAAGCATCCACGGCCGAGAAAATGACGCCCGAGGAGATCGAGGCACGCTTCGCGGGAACCGGTCTCGGCCGCAAACGTCTCTCCGAGGTCTGCGAGATGGTCGGGCTGGACGTCCGGACCGGGCAGGAGCGGCTGGCGAGCGTGGGCATCGAGGCCGCCCCCGACGACGGCATTCGCGACCTGGCCGACGCCAACGGCAAGCGCCCGATCGACCTGCTGGTCATCATCCTCAACGGAAGCCAGTGAGCCGGCCGCCTCTCCCGGCCGCTCACTCAGTCTAGCGGAGGGTCCTTGGATGCGGGCCAATTCACGCTGCAGTCGATTGGGTGCACGGAGGGATGATCGACTGATCCGATCGAGTGTCAGCATCTGGCGCGACCGAGTGCACCGGACGGCCCTCCGGTCAGCTGGACGCGCCTTCCCGAATCAATCCAGCAATGGTCGCCAAGGCCCGCTCGACCCGGTCGTCCCACTCGCAGGCACACGACAGCCGCATGCAGTTCCGGTATTTCTGAGAGGCGGAGAAGATCGGCCCCGGGGCGATGCTGATCTGCCGATCGAGCAGGTGCTGGCTCAGCTCGAAGGTGTCGATCGGCTCGCCCAGCTCGACCCAGACGACGAAGCCGCCCTGGGGACGCGTGACCCGGGTCCCCTCGGGGAAATGCCGATCCACCGCCTCGACCATGCGCTCGACCGCACGCGCATATCTGCCGCGCGCCTTGCGCAGATGCCGCTCGTAGGCACCGCTACGCAGCAGCTCGGCCACGGCGATCTGGGGCGCAGTCGCCGTGGCCATGTTGCTCACGTATTTCAGATACTCGATCTTCTCGTGATAGCGGCCGGGGGCGATCCAGCCGACGCGCAGCCCGGGTGACAGCGTTTTCGAGAAGGAGGCGCAGTAGAGCACCATGCCTTCCTCGTCATAAGCCTTGCATACGGATGGCCTGCGTTGCGAAAAGCCGATGTCGCCGTAGACGTCGTCCTCGATCAGGGCGGCCTGGTGTCTGGCGAGCAAGGCGACCAGGCGCTGCTTGCGCTCATCCGGCATCAGATAGCCGAGCGGGTTGCTGTAGTTGGGCACTAGGATGCAGGCCTTGACCCGCCACTGCTCCAGGGCGAGCTGCAGCGCCTCCAGCGACAGACCGTCTCGCGGGTGGGTCGGGATCTCCAGCGCCTTCAGTCCCAGGGCGTCGATCGCCTGCAGCAGACCATAGAAGGTCGGCGATTCGATCGCCACCACGTCGCCGGGCTCGGTGACGGCGCGCAGGGCCAGCACCATCGCCTCCTGACAGCCGCTGGTGACGATGATCTCGTCTGCCGGGGTGTGGCATCCGCATTCCGCCATACGGCGTGCGAGCTGCTGGCGGAGCTCCGGGGCGCCGGGCGGAAAGGCGTAGCCGATGACGCGCTGGCGGTGCAGCCTGGCGGCGCTGGACAGCGCCCGCTCCACCGCGCGCTCGGGGAGGAAGCCGGGCCCCGGAACCGCCGCGCCCAGCTGCACGGTGTGCGGCTCATTGGTCGCCTTGCTGAGCTGCATCGCCAGCTGCTGACCCGAGATCGCCCGGGGTCGCACGCTGGGTCGGGAGATGTCCGGCTCCGGGATCCGGATCCTGGGGCGGGAGCGGACGTAGAAGCCCGAGCGGGGCCTGGCCTCGATGAAGCCATCTTCCTCGAGTCGGCGGTACACCGCGACTGCGGTTGCGGCGCTGATATTGCGCTGGCCGCTGAAGACGCGCACGCCGGGAAGCCGCTCGCCGGCCCGATAGAGGTCCTGCTCGATCTGTTCCGCGATCTCGGATGCCAGTCGTTCGTAGAGGAAGGCCCTAGGATCACCACGACAGATCGGACGCCTTGGGAGCGATACAGACGCCCGACAGCCTCATTTGTACCGAAACAAAAACAGAAATTTGCATCTGTAATGTTCACCTCCCGCTCTCTAGAGTCAAGGTCGACAGGAGGATCCGTCGGCGCGGCGATCGTCCGGATCCCGTTCGGCCGGCCCATGCCGGACTTCAAGACACGAGAGGAGAGATTCTGTGCATCGACATGCCATCTGTTGGTTGAACGGGGAGCTGCTGCCCGCGGCTCAGGCAACCCTATCCGTACTGGATCACGGCCTGCTGTACGGCGACGGCATCTTCGAGGGCATCCGGTTCTACAACCGCCACGCCTTTCGGCTCGACGCCCACCTCGACAGACTGGAGCTGTCGGCACGGGCGATTGCGCTGCAGATCCCGTACGGGAGGGATGCGCTGATCGAGGCGATCACCCGGACGATCGCGGCCTTCGAGGAGCCCGACGGCTATCTGCGGCTGGTGGTGACGCGCGGGGTCGGCCCCATGGGACTCGATCCGCGCGGTTGCGGTCCCGCGACCCTCTTCATCGTCGCCGACCAGCTGAGCCTGACGAGCAGGTCGGTCGGGGAAGAGGGCGCGCGTCTCATCATCGCCGCCACCCGGCGACTGCCCCCGAACGGTCTCGATCCGCGGATCGAGAGCCTCAACTATCTGAATCACATCCTCGCCCGCATCGAGGCCAATCATGCCGGCGTCGACGAGGCGGTACTGCTGAACGGTGAGGGACGGGTGGCGGAAGGCACCGCGGAGAACCTCTTCGTCGTGCGCGGTGACACGCTGCTGACCCCGCCGACGATCGAAGGGGCACTCGACGGCATCACCCGGCAATGCATCATCGAGCTGGCGCTGGAGGCCGGAATTCCGGTGAGCGAATGCCCGCTCGCCCCCTACGATCTCTACACGGCAGACGAATGTTTCCTCACCGGAACCGCCGCCGAGCTGATTCCGGTCCGGGACATCGGCGGCCGGCCCATGACCCAGTGCCCGGGTCAGATCTTTCTGAGTCTGCAGGACCGCTTCGCGGAACTGGTGGAACGGGAGACCGGGCCCATCGCAGCTGAGCCTCGGGCCAATCATTAGACTCGGCCCAAGGGTTCCCGCACCAGCGGATCACCCTGCACACACGGGGTCCATAACCCGGCCCCGTCGCAGAATAGATCCACCTGTCCTTCAGTCGATGATGCCCTTGACCCGCAAGGCATCTCGTGTCAGCGCCGCCCGCAGCGGCAGATCCGCTCGATCCTTCAGGGCGAGATTCATCGCGAAGATCCAGGTGTCGTCGTGCGTCTCGACATAGCCGACGTACCAGCCGACCGACGGGGTCGAACGCACCGACCAGCCGGTCTTGGCGCGCAGCGTCCAGTCCGGGGTCTGCTCGACGACCATGATGTCGCCCAGGGTGTCATAGGCGTGGGAACTGAGGGGCAGCGTGCGGCGCACCACCTGTTTGATGAAGTCGATCTGCTCGATGGCGCCGATCCGCAGCGATCCGTCCAACCAGAGCTCGGTCAGCGCGAAGGGCTCGGAGAGGGTGCCGTAACCGGCGCGACGGATCGCCTCCCGATAGGTCTCGGCACCCACGCGCTGCGCCAGGACCTGATAACACCAGACGCAGGACACCTTGAAGGCGCTGGCGAGTGTCTGGTCCCGGTTCCAATCCGGGATGTCATGGTGCCGGCCGTCCCAGATGAAACGATCGTCCGCGCCGGCGATCGCCTTGGCGTCGAGGGCGATCAGGGTATTGAAGATCTTGAAGGTCGACGCCGGGGAAAAACGGCGCTGCGCGCGTGCGTCGTCGTGGACGATAGTCTCGCCCGTGCGCAGCGAGGAGAGCACCAGCGTGCCCTCGCGGTCGGCCTGGGTGAAGAGTGACGCGAGATCCGCATCCTCGGCCAAGACGGGGCAGGACAGGAGAAGAACGGCCAGAATCGGAACGAGACGATGCATGAGAGCAATCCGAGTGAGAAGTGCAGGCCTTGGTCATCAGCCGGGCCGATAGGGTGGACGAGCGAGAGCGAAGTCCACCGAATCCCACGCCGGCGTTGGTGGACTGCGCTGCGCTTGTCCACCCTTGTATGTTCTGTTTCCAGGGCTTGAGAAGGAGCTTGGACAACTGGCCGAAACGATGATCGACGCCGAAGTGCAGTTCCAGGAACCGGTTAGCGGACGAGGGATCGAGCGACCGATGGCAATGTCGGCGAGTCGACCTCGCCCGGACCATCGACAGCGGCGCTCGTCGACAGAGACCCGAGCCGGCCCGGTTACCAGAGCGCCGGATCCCTCAATGCCTCGACGCACGCTATCTCGATAGCTCGCGTATCGGAGCTCTGTTCGCGCAGCAGGGCCGCCTGCCATCCGAAGGGATACTGGAGTGCGTAGGGAGGCCGATAGCCCATGGCCGTTTCGGCGCTGAATCCGAGCCTCCCGTAGAATTTCGGATCGCCGTAGACGAGCACGGCATCGACGCCAGTCTCCGATAGCCGCTTCATACCGCTCTCGATGAGCCTCGATGCGATACCGCCCCTTTGATATTCGGGCCTCACGCCGAGCGGTGCCAGGATGTAGCCCAGCCAGTTCGTGTCGGCATCGGCCGTGACGGGGCTGAAGGCGATGTGGCCGACGATTCCGCCGTCCATTTCGGCGACCAGATTGATGGTTTCCGGGTGCGTCTGTTCGCTCAGCAGACGCGCCGCGAGCATGGCGACGACCTGATTCTCGGCCTCGGTGAAGGCGCTCAGATGGACTTCGCGAACGGCGTCGCGATCGAGCTCTGATGCGACTCGGATACTGGTGGCCATAGACTGCCGACCCTCGAATCGATTGATGTCCGGACGGCCCTCTGGCCAGCCCCCGGGTCGTCGGCGCCAGTTCTCTAATTCACCTTGTCGCGCAACTCCTTGGCCGCTTCGAGAACGCTGTCCAGGATACTGGACGCCTCGTCGGTGGCTTGCGCCGCCTCTGCCGCATTGCGGGCGATCTCTTCCACCGCGGCATTCTGCTCGGTGACGCTGGCCGCGACCGACTGCATCTCGGACCTCACCTCGGCGACCCGGAGGCTCGCCTCGACCACGCGCTCCGCGAGATTGACGATGCGCGCGACATTGTCGTCGATCTGCTGGCGGGTCTCCTCGGTCTTGTCGGCGATCTGCTGCGTGGCTTCCTGGGTCTTTTGGGCCAGCTGCTTGACCTCGTTCGCCACGACGGCGAAGCCACGCCCGTGCTCCCCGGCGCGGGCCGACTCGATGGAGGCGTTCAGGGCCAGCAGATCGGTTTGATTGGCGATCTCTCGAATGACGGTGCTCATGCTTGAGATCTGCTCGCCGATGGCCGCCAGGGTGCGTATCGCGTCGGCCGCTCCCTGCGCCTCGCCCCCAACCTGTTGCGTGATCCTCTCGACGTCGCCCACCGTGACGACGGCGGTCTCGGCCGAGCGGCTGATCTCCAGGGTCGAGTAGGAGAGCTCCTCGGCGGCGGTGGCAACGCTCTTGATGTTGCCCGAAACCTCTTGGATCGACTGGACGGTGTTCGTGGAGAGGTCGTTGACGCGGTCGCTGGCGCGCACCATCTGGAATCTCAGCTCCTCTTGGGGATCGACCCATTCCACGACATAGGCCGGCTGACCGGAGAGGTCTTCGATGGTCTTGGTGTAGACCCGGAAATGGCCGAGCCCGGCGCCGAAGTCTTGCGCGAACCGCGAGTCCGTCTGTCCTCGGCTCAGACATTCCCTGCCGCAGTCGGCGGTCCGGCAGATATTGGCACCCCACTGATGGCAGGGCTTGCCGAGGAACTCGCTCAAAGGCTTGCCGAACGCCGTCTGAACCGGGCCGTTCACGTAGAGCCAGCGCCATTCCTTGTCCCCCGCCTCACCGATCGCGGTGACGGAGCAGGGCTGCTCGCAGGCATCCAGGACGCCCATGAAGAAGCGCTCGCGCTCGCGCTGCAGCCTATCGAGAGTCTCGATATGCCGGGGCATGCGCGCCCTGAGATACCATGCGGCCGCGAGTCCGATCAGTACGCCCAGCGGCCAGATCCAGTCGCCGGAGAGCTGCCAGAGCAGGGCCCTGAGCAGCGCCATGCACAGGAAAGCGATGATCAGCAGGCGCCCCAGACGCGCCATGTCGCCTCGCAACGCATGCAATGCCGAAGGCACGGAATCATGGTCGATAGCCATCGTCGATCCTCGAGAAAGGGATGAGCACAGGGGGTGAAAACAATGTCCTCGGAATCGAAGAACGGATGGAATGCGTCCGAGCCGTCCTCGTGGGCGGCATTGTCCCTGAGCGGGTGAATTCAGCGCGAAACAGCAGATGGGGACGCCGCTCATTGGCAACAATGCCCGGTCTTGGAACCGAACGGACGGCGATCTCTCGACCCCATTCACGCGCGAGGAAGGCCCGACATGAAACCACGGGGGCCTCCGCTGAGCATAGAGAAAAGGCGTGGCCCGACTCGAAACAGATTCGGGATCTTCGGCTTATATCGTCTAAGAGGATGGCGAAGGGGAAGAAGGCCGGGTGTAACAGCGCCAGGCCGGACATGCCGAGAGGTCGAGTCGGGTCCGCTGTGCGGACCAGGTGCCAGGAGATGCCGGGCTTTCTCCTGGTGCCCTATTTCGGCGCCTGCATCCATACGCCGCCGCCACCGGCGAGCCAGACCGTCTATGTCGTCATGCCTGCGGGCGAGCCCTACCAGGGCGGTCTCTTCGATACGGTTTGGGTCACTGGTACCATTCACGCGCTGACTGATCGCAGCGCCTTGGCCGCCGCTGGCTATCGCATCGATGCCGAGCGGGTCACGCCTTACGAGGGCGAGCTGGAAAGGCCCTGAGCTCGGAGCCGGGCTTGGGAGGCTTTGCGCCGCGACCGCCGTTAAGTCGCCGGCGTCCTTGGTTTCCCGCTGATTCCCGGCCGCGAGCGGCGGAACGACCCGGAGTGTCCTGCTGGTCGGCCTGAAGTCGGCCCCTCCCAGCTTGGCCGGCGCTCCGTCGATCGCGCTCCTTTTTTGCCCTGTCCAGGCGGATCTCTCATGCCAGATTGGATCGTCTCTTTGCTCTTCGTCCTACTCGGTTTCGCTGGCCTCATCGGTGGCGGCGACTCTCTGGTCCGCTCGGCCTCCGCGCTGGCCGCCATCATGCGCATCAGTCCGCTGGTCATCGGCCTGACGGTGGTCGCCTTCGGGACCAGCGCGCCGGAGCTGGCCGTGACGCTGCAGTCCTCCTGGTCGGGGGCGACGGATCTGGCGGTCGGCAACGTGATCGGCAGCAACATCGCCAATGTCCTCTTGGTGCTCGGCGTCGCCGCCTTGGTGGCGCCGCTGGCAGTGCATAGCCGGGTGGTGCGGATCGACGTGCCCCTGGTGATCCTCGCCTCGGCGGCGCTCTGGGTCCTGGCGTCGAACGGGCGCCTGGGGTGGATCGACGGCAGCCTGCTCAGCGGCGCCTTGCTCGCCTATCTGGTGTGGTCGGTGCGTCAGGGAAAGCGCGAGGCGCGGGAGGTCCAGGACGAGCTGGTCGAGGTCCTTCATCTCGAAGGGCTGCGCAAGGGGCACTACCTGATCCGGCAGATCGGCCTGCTGCTGGCCGGCCTTCTGCTGCTGGCGGTCGGCGCGCGCCTCTTGGTGATGGGGGCGGTGGATCTTGCGCGCGTCTTCGGCGTCAGCGAGCTGGTGATCGGCCTCACGGTGGTGGCGATCGGAACCTCGTTGCCTGAGGTGGTGACCTGCATCCTCGCCAGCTTGCGCGGCAAAGGCGACATCGCCGTGGGCAATGTCGTCGGCAGCAATCTCTTCAACATCCTGGCGGTGATTGGGCTGGGCGCCCTGGTCTCGCCGCGCGGCATCCCGGTCTCTCCTGAGGCCCTCGCCATCGACATGCCGATCATGCTGGCGACCGCCGTCGCCTGCCTGCCCGTCTTCTTCACCGGGATGCGGATCGACCGTCGCGAGGGCGCGGTCTTCGTCCTCTACTTCGTCGCCTACATCGCCTATGTGGTGATGCGCGCCACCCATGCCCCCTACCTGGCGCGCTTCGAGGTGGCCATGCTCGGCTTCGTGATCCCGCTGACCCTGATCGCATTGGGCTTCAGCCTCTGGCAGTGTCGGGTCAGGCGTCTGGCCGAGCGGCAGGCGCGGTCGCCCGCCGCGGCCGAGGAGTGAGCCGAACGCTCGGCGGGACGGCTCAGGGCGAGTTGTCGCGATAGGTACGCTGGGGTGCCGGCCTTCCGAGCAGCACGGCGGTATGGACCAACAAGCGCTCCACAGGGCTGAGCTCGGCGCGCTGCGCCAAGACCTCCCGCGCCATGGCCGGCTCGTCGGTGATGATGCCGTCGACGCCCAGCGACATCATGCGCGACATGGAGACTGGGTCGTTGACCGTCCAGACGAAGAGCTGCTTGCCGGACGCCTGGGTGCGCTGGACGAATCCGGGCGTCGCCATCCCCATGTTGACCGCGAGGAAGTCCGCGTCGAGCCGGGTCATGTCTCCGATACCCTTGGCTGACAGGAGTCCGATGGTCCAGTCCGGCCGCAGGGCGCGAATCTTCTGGATGCCTGTGTAGTCGAGCGACATGACGGCGACCTTGCCGGCCATGCCCGTGGCCTCGACGATCTCGACGACCCTTCGCTCCAGGTCCTCATCATGGCCGTAGTACTTGAGCTCGATCACGACGCCCGCCTCTCCGCGGGCGGCCTCGAGCACCTGACGCAGTGTGGGGACCCGGGCATCGGCGAACTCGGGAGACAGCCAGGAGCCGACGTCGATCCGGTCCAGATCCTCGAGCGAGGCATTCCAGATCTTGAGGTCGACGTTCGCGAGCTTCATGAAGTCGCTGTCGTGAATCACGACCACCTCGCCGTCGGCCGTCTCCTGAACGTCGATCTCGACCCAGTCCGTGCCGTCTTGGATCGCCAGCTCGACGGCGCTCAGGGTGTTCTCGGGGGCCTTCCCGGCGGCGCCGCGATGGGCGACGATGGTGATGTCGTCGCGAATCACCATGCCATCGATCAGCCAGGCGCCGGCCAGCACGGCCATCAGCGCGCCGCCGAGCAGCGCGGCCGTCATCCAGCGCGCGGTGCGGCGCCAGCCGGGCGAGCCGGTCTCGGCCCCGATGGCCTTGGGCTCGGCGTGCTCGAAGCCGGGCGCGAGGCGTTCCGCGAGTCCGAGCACGATGAGGGCGAAGGCGCTCGCATTGACGGCGCCGACCAGCCAATTCGCGAGCAGCCAGAGTCCCACGAGCCCGCCCAAGATCAGGACCAGGAGCGGCAGCTGGTCGAAGAAGGGCGGCGCGATCCAGTGTCCGAGTCCGCCGATCGCGGCCGTGGCCAAGGCCCCGAGCCCAAGGGCGGCTGAGGCCCAGATGGCGAGGAGCCAGAGGATCCGCCGACGCCTGCCCAGGGTTAGCCGGCTGCTTTCACGGAAGGAGGACCTGGGCGAGACGTCCTGAAAGAGGACGAGTGGCAGCGTCAGCGACCAGGCGATCAAGCGCTGGATCAGCAGGGCGGCCATGGCGGTGAGGACGACGCCGATCAGGCTGGCGGCGGTCCAGAATGCTGGAGGGCGAGCCTGCAGGTAGTAATTGATGTCGTAGTCGGTCAGCAGGAGCCAGGCGATGGCGCCGGCGATGGCGAGAAAGGGCAGGGCGAGCAGGAGCAGGCGCGCGACCAGCCAAAGACAGAAGACGAAGACCCTCGGGGCACGCCGCACGGCGAAGAGGATTGCCGCCAGCGTCCGGCCCCGGATTCCGGCCGCGCGCGTTGCGCCAACCGCCATGAGCGAGGCCTGCTCCAGGGCCATGACGGCGATGAGGACACCGGCCATGAGGATCAGCGCTGCCATGCCGACCGGTCTGAGCAGAAAGTAGAGGATATCCTGATCCGCGAGCGCCGGCTGGCCGGAGAGCCCGATGAGCACGCGGAGGATGAGGCCCGTCAAGGGGGCGAGCAGTGCGATACCCGCTGCCGTGTAGAGGGCGTGGATGAGGAGCAGCGGACGCCAGTCGCTACGGAGTCTTTCGATCTGGGCGGCGAGGAAGGACGAGGGCTGAATCGTCATGTTTCCGGACACGCGGACCTCGATGGGCTCATGCATGATGTCTGGCCGACGCGGGCAAGCGCTCGTTGCGTGGCGCGAAGTCGGGCATACTCTCGTCGGCTCGTGCAGCTGTCGTCGAGGAGGGCACCCCCCGTCGCCTTGGCGTCTTCAGCGCCCGACATCTCCAAGTCATGCCCATCCCTAGCCTGCAACCGGAGCATCCCGAAGATGATCGAGATACACGAAGGCACGGCGCAGTTTGGATCCTTTCTCACCGTCACGGTCGGCATCGTCGTCCTCTTCATCGGCAAGCGTCTCAACGACCAGCTGGGCCTGCTGCGGGAGCTGAGCATCCCCGAGCCCGTGACGGGCGGTCTGCTGATCTCGATCCTGCTCGGCCTGCTCTACTGGGGCACGGGTGTGTCGATCGACTTCGACCTTGCGGCGCGCGATGTGCTGCTCGTGTACTTCTTCACGACCATCGGCATCAATGCCAGCTTGGCAGACCTGCGCGCGGGGGGAAAGCCCCTGCTGATTCTGCTCGCGATCACCATCGGCTATATGCTGGCTCAGAATCTCACGGGGATCTCGGTGGCGGCGCTCTTCGATCTGCCGGCCGCGGTCGGGATGCTCGGTGGCACGGTCTCGCTCATCGGCGGCCATGGCACGGCCATCGCCTGGGCGCCACAGATCTCGGAGGACTTCGGGGTGGCCAACGCGATGGAGATCGGAATCGCCTGCGCGACCTTTGGTCTCATCCTCGCGAGCCTCATGGGTGGCCCGATCGCCAAGTTTCTCATCAGCCGCCACGGCCTGAGGCCGACCGTGCAGGAGCCGCAGGACGTGGGTGTCAGTCGGCAGCAAGCGGACAGGGGCATCGACCACCTGGATTTCTTGGATGCGGTGCTGGCGATCCACGTGAGCGCCATCCTTGGACTTGTCTTGAACGATATCCTTGCGGACCTGGGGCTGCAGCTGCCGCTGTTCGTCACCTGCCTCTTCGCCGGGATCATCCTCACGAACCTGGTCCCCAGGAGCTTCCCGCGGCTGAGCGGACGGCGCTGGCCGACGCGGACGCCGGCGATGGCCCTGATCGCGGACATCGCTCTGGGCACCTTTCTGGCGATGTCGCTCATGAGCATGCAGCTCTGGACCCTCGTCGATCTGGCCGGCCCCATCTTCACGATCCTCGCGGCGCAGTTCGCGCTGGCGGTGCTGGTCAATATCTTCATCGTCTTCCGCGCCATGGGGCGCGATTATGATGCGGCTGTGGTCTGCTCCGGATTCGGCGGAATCTCGCTGGGGTCGACACCGACCGCGATGGCGAATATGGCGGCGGTCACGCAGCGCTATGGGGCCTCCCACCTGGCCTTCATCATCGTGCCCCTGGTCTGTGCCTTCTTCATCGACCTGGTGAACGCCCTGCTTATCCCCTTCTTCTTGCGGACCTTCTGAGCGGGAGCGATGCGGGCACGCGATGGGATGAGGCCGAGGGGCTTGTGGCCTGTGGCTCGGCAGGGGGGGAGGGTTTGATCCAATCGGCGGGCCCACATCTCCTGTCGAGGCGGAGGACGAGCAGGCTCGTCTCGAGGAGGTGTGTGAATCCGCGCCGGCGCGGTGGCGGACATGAACGGAGATTCGGCTTGGCTGAGCAAACCCTGACGCGCATCGAGATCAGCAAGGAGTACCTCAACTTCAGTGCTGGTCATTTCACGATCTTCTCCGCGACCGAGCGCGAGAATCTTCACGGCCATAACTTTCACGTCCGCTGTGCGGTTACCGCGGCGATCGGTCCGAACGGTCTCGCCTTCGACTATGTCGACCTGAAGCGGGTGCTCAAGGCGCTGTGCGATACCTTCGATGAGCGGCTCTTGCTGCCGGAGCTGTCGCCCTTTCTGCGCCTGGAGCGGCAGGAGGGGCAAGTCGTCGTGCTCTTCGCGGAGCAGCGCATGACCTTCCTGGAGCGTGATGTCTTGCTGCTGCCGATTCGCAACGTGACCATCGAGGAGCTAGCGCCCCTGCTGCTCGCGCGCTTGCGGGACCGTCCGGAGCTTGCGGGAATGGGCTTTCACGCCATCGAGCTTGGTGTGTCTTCGGGGGCCGGTCAGTGGGCCGTCGCAACTTGGGAGTCGGCATGAATCTTCTCGTCGTCACAGGCGCCAGCTCCGGGATCGGGCGGGCGATCGCCAACCGTTTCCTAGTCGATGGCTGGAATGTGCTCAGCATCGCGCGCCGCCCCTGTCCGGAGGCCGGCGTGGACAGCCTGCTCTGCGATCTCGCCGAGCCGGGTGCCTTGGAGTCCCTGGAAGGCGCGCTGTCCGAGCGTCTCGCCGAGGCCGACCGAATCTGCTTGGTCCACAACGCCTCCGTCATGCGCTCCGATCGCATCGACGGCCTGGCGAGCGCGGACCTGCAGGAGGTGCTGCAGCTCAATATCCTCTCCGCAAATGCCCTGAATCGCCTCGCCGCTCCATCAATGGGCCCGGGCTCTAGCATCCTCTACATCGGCTCGACGCTGGCCGAAAAGGCAGTGCCTGGCGTTGCCAGCTATGTGATCGCCAAGCACGCCCTGGCCGGCATGATGCGGGCGACTTGCCAGGATTTGGCCGGGCGCGGCATCCACACCTGCATGATCTGCCCCGGCTTCACGGACACCGAGCAGCTGCGGGGTCTGATCGGTGACAACACGGAGACCCTGGCCGCCATCACTGCCATGAGCGCCTTCGATCGGCTGATCGAGCCCGAGGAGATCGCTGAGACGGTGGCCTTCGCGTCCCATGCGCCCGTGCTGAACGGTGCCCTCATCCACGCCAACTTGGGTCAGCGCGAGCGATGAGTGCGGAGTCGGAGACGCGGCGCGTCGTTTGTATCAGCGGCGGCACCTCGGGAATCGGTGCCGCGCTGGTCCAGGCCTTCCTGGCCGAGGGCGATCGGGTCTACAGCTTCAGTCGCGATGCCGAAAAGCTGCGGCGGCTCGAGGGGCGCTGGCCGGAGGCGGTCGCGCAAGGCTCCCTCGTCCTCCTGCGAGGCGACGTTACCGACGCGGTCTTCCTCGCGCGTCTCTCTGAGCGGATCGCGTCGGATGCCGGACGGTTGGACGTCTTGGTGAACAACGCCGGGGTCATCCTCGGTGCCGGGACGCTGGAGGAGGGCCTGGAGCAGTGGCGGGCGACCCTGGAGGTCAATCTCGTCGCCCCCTTTGCGCTGACGCAGGTCTTTGCCGACTTGCTGGGGCTCAGTGAGGCCCCCGTGGTGCTGAACATCTCCTCGGCCTGTGCCCAGCATCCCTTCGCGACCTGCACCTCCACCAGCTACTCGGTCAGCAAGGCCGGACTCGACATGCTGACGCGCCGGCTGGCGCTCGCGCTCGGCCCCAAGGGCATCCGCGTCAACGGCGTTGCGCCTGGCGTGGTCGATTCCGAGATGTGGGGCGGCGCCACCGACCTCATGCGGGAGATCACCGCCAAGCGCCATGTCTTGAGCCAGGCGGTCGTCAAGCCCGCCGACGTGGCCGAGGCCGTCCTCTTTCTCGCCTCGTCGCGCGCCCGATTGGTGACCGGGACGACGCTGAGCGTGGATGCCGGCTATACCCTGGGCTAATCGACTGCGGGCCCGGCCGCGCGCGCCGCGTAGTGTGGACGAGAGCGAGCGAAGTCCACCGAATTCCGCGCCGGCTCTGGTGGACTGCGCTGCGCTTGTTCAGCCTGCGACCCTGGTCGCTGGCAACAAAAAGCCCGCGCGATGGCGGGCTTTCTGCGTGATGGCGGCCGGTCAGCCGATCACTTCACCTCGTCGGTGTCGAGCTGCTGCATGAGGCCGAAGCTCTTGACGAAGGGGTTGGCCATGCGCGGGTCCTTGATGATGGCCTTGTAGTCGCCTTCCTTGAACTTGAGCTTGCCGGTCATGAATGCGGCGCCCATGCCGGTCATGCCGATGCCGTTCTCGACCCACTTGAGCCAGTCCTTGATGTCGGCGCGCATGTCCCAGTTCGGGGCCGGGTCGCTGTCGGACCAGCTGCCGGCACGGACACACTCACCCTTCTCGACGACGAAGACACCGCGGGGGCTGTCTTCGTTCTTGAACCCACAGGTGATGACCGAATCGAAATCGATCTCGGCCAGCTTGTTTTTGACCTCTGGCTCGTTGTTCCAGGCGTCCTTCAGTTGTTTCATCCACTCATCGGAAAAGAGTGCGGCCATTCTTCTAAACCTCCGGAGTGAGCAGCTAAGGGCCGGCGCGACGAGGCGCGGCGGCCAATTGGATTTCTTCGTAGCAACGCGGGCGGTGCCCGCGTGTCGGGATTCTAGCAGGATAGCGTGAAGATTTTGGGCTTCTCGCCCTGCCCGATCGTGTCCGGGGAGTGGATGGGTGTCAGCCGAAGCTGAGCTGGATCCCGGCGCTCGCCAGGCGCTCCGCCTCCTGCTCCAGCTCGAGCTGGGTCAGGGGATGGGTGGCGAGCCAATCGTCCGGGAAACTGAGCCTCAGTCCGTCCCCATCGGCCTCCAGGGTTGGGTTGGGCTTGGCGTCCGCCGAGCGTCCGCGATGCATGAGCACGGCCAGGCGCAGGATCACGCAGAGTCGGCGTGCGCAGGCTTGGAAGCCGGCGGGGAGGTTGGCGAACTCCTGGGTCGGAAACTTGCGCCGATGGCCCAGCACCAAGGTCGACAGGACCATCTGCTCCTGACGGGTGAAGCCGGGCAGGTCCGCATTGCGCAGCAGGTAGGCGCCATGCTTCTGATACTGGCTGTGGGCCACCATGACGCCGGTCTCATGCAGCCGGGCGGCCCAGGCGAGCATCCGCTGGTGCTCCGGATTGGTCAGTGACCAGGGGCCGGCAAGCTGGCGATAGAGGGTCTGGGCGGTGGTCTGGACGCGCTGGCCGTGCTCCTGGTCGATCCTGAACTGGCGGCAGAGCTTGGCCACGGTGCGCTCGCGCACGTCGCCATGCTGGTCGCGCCCGACCAGCTCGTAGATGAGTCCCTCGCGCAGGGCATAGTCCGAGACCTGCATGTGCTGAATGCCGAGCGACTCGAAGACGGCACGCAGCACGGCGACGCCGCCGGCAAAGACCGGCTGGCGCTCTTCGGCCAGGCCCTTGAGGTCGAGCGCGGAGACTTTGCCGGCGTCGATCAGCGTGTCCCTGAGCTGCGTCAAGGATTCCGCCGAGATGCCGTCCTCGCACCAGCCCTGGGCCCTGACCACGGATGCGATGGCGCGAATGGTGCCGGAGCTGCCGACGGCCGTTTGCCAGCGGGCGCGGCGGAAGAGCTCGCGCACCGGGCGTACCTCGAGGGCGCCGGTCAGCTCCGCGCGCTGCATGGCCTTGGCGGTGATCCGCCCGTCGGCGAAGTGGCGCCGCGACATGCTCACGCAGCCCATGTGCAGGCTCTCGCGCAGTCGCGGCGAGAAGCCCATGCCGATGATGATCTCGGTGCTGCCGCCGCCGATGTCCACGACCAGGCGCCGGTCCGCGCCCGCCGCGAGGCCGTAGGCGACGCCGAGGTAGATCAGGCGGGCCTCTTCCCGGCCGGCGATGACGTCGATGGGATGGCCCAGGGCCGCCTCGGCCTGGGCGATGAAGCCGAGCTCGGCGGGCACCTGACGCAGCGTATTGGTGCCGACGGCGCGCACGGTTCCCGGCTCGAAGCCGCGCAAGCGCTGTCCGAAGCGCTCCAGGCAGGCGAGGGCGCGCTCCGCGACCTCGGGCGAAATGGTCTTGTCGTCCTGCAGTCCCTCCCCAAGGCGCACCATCTCCTTGAGCCGATCGATGACCTGGACGTGGCCGTCATCGATGCGGGCGACAATCATGTGGAAACTGTTGGAGCCAAGATCGACGGCGGCAACGGTCTTTTCGGCCGGTGCGTCGGTGGCCTGGTCGGCTGCTTCAGGCATGGGGGCGTCCAGCTGTGGCGAGCGTGAAATCTTCGCAGAATCCGGTGGGAGGTCAAGCAGCGCAGGTGCCTGCCGAGCGTTGCGGCAGCGCTAGTGCTCCTCGGGCAGGTCGGGCAGGGTGAAGCCGGTCGCCATGTTGGTGCCGTGCATGTACATCAGACCGCCGTGGGGGCGGTTGATCTCGGCGATCTCGTAGATGAGCTCGAAGTAGTGGTCCGCCTCGCTCGCGGGGACGGCGACGGTCAGGATCGCACGCTCGGACGCCTCGCCGATGCCACGGTGTCGCAGTGGGGTGATGCGGCCCACCCCGCGCGCATAGTTGACGTCGACCGCGCTCAGGCCATGCTCGGTCGCCAGGGTGCGGACCAGCGGCATGGCCTTTCCCATCGGCAGGATGCAGGTGATGATCTTTTGGGAGTCTTTGGCGTCCATCTGCTCGCTCGGGTATCAGCCCTTTCTGCGCCCCGGCGTCTGGCTGGAGGCCAGACGCTCGATGATCTCAGGCGGCACGAAGGTGGCCGCCTTTTCGAGCGGCGTGACCCACATGAAGCCCATGCCTGGGGTGTCCATCTTGCCGGCGACGTACATCTTCTCGAAGACGCGGTCGACCTGGTCGCTCGAGACGACAATGTTGATCACCTCCTTCTCGGCCTCGACAGCCAGCCCCCAGATGCCGAGGCGCTCGCGCACGCCGCGCCCGTGGGCATAGTGGATGCTCGCGCCCTGTGCGCCGGCCTCCTGGGCGGCCTTGACGATCTCGTCGGCCATGCCGCGCTGAACGCTGGCGGTGATCAGGGCGACGTCGGTCAGGACGACGATCTCTTGCTTGCTCACGCGGCTGCCTCCTCGGTCTCGGACACATGCATGGACTCATCATAGCGGCGGTGCTTGCGCCGTACCTTCCACTGAATCCAGAGCCCTGTCGATAGGACTGAGAGGATCGGGCCGATCGAGGCCATGGCGAGGATTCCGAAGCCCTCGATGGCCTGCATGGCGTCGCCGAAGCCCAGGCCCATGGCGAGCACCAGGGGAACCGTCACCGGCCCGGTCGTCACGCCGGCGCTGTCCCAAGCGATATTGACGTACTCCTCGGTCGAAAAGATGGTGAGCAGGATCGCGAGCGCATAGCCGGGGATCAGCAGCCAGGCGAGCGAGAAGTCGAAGACGATCTTGGCGACCCCCAGCGCGAGCCCGAAACCGACCCCGAGCGAGACTGCGTAGATGAGAACCTGCTTTGGGAAGGCGCCATTGGTGAGGTTCTCCACCGTCAGGCCGAGCGCATTGAGCGCCGGCTCCGCCAGCGTGGCGCCGAAGCCGAGGATCCAGGCGAAGCCGAGCGCGATGGCGAGCCCAAGTGCGAGCGAGAAGAGCGGATCGTTATCGACGGCCGCGATGTCCATGAAGGAGGCGGGCACCAGACTGCCCGATTGCGCGCCCAGCTTCGACAGTCCATAGGTCAGGCCGAGATTGAAGACGATCATGCCCAGGACGGTCAGGGTGATGCCATAGGCGATGTTTCCCGGGTGCTTGAAGCGCTCCTTGAGCAGAACCCGCATCACCAGAAAGAGGAAAACCACCAGCGGCACGATGGCGCGGAGACCGGAGATGATCTCGACCCAGGGTGTTTGCTCATACCACGCCGGGACTGTGGCCAGTGCGGCGCTGTGCTCGGCACCCGCGATGATGGCCTCCGGAGTGGTTGCGAAGGAGACGTAGATCGCGAGCAGCTGGACACCGATGATCGGGAAGAGCGAGGCCAGGGTGACGATGCCGAAGCCCGACAGCGAGCTCTGGCCCTTGCCGGCCGCCGCGGCGATGCCGATGCCGAGCGAGAGGACCAGCGGCACCGTGACCGGGCCCGTGGTGACGGCGCCGCAGTCCCAGGCCAAGCCCAGCGTCTTGTGCAGCTCAGGATCGGTCGTGAGATAGAGGGTGAGTCCGAGCGTGGGCACCAAGGTTAGATAGATGAGCGGCTTGAGGCTCCAGCCGTAGAGGAATCTGAGGGTTCCAAGCACGGCGGCCACGCCGACGCCAAGGCCGACACCCAGCACCAGGACCTCTGACCAGTCGTTCAGCAGGGCGTAGAGATAGGGCGCCGACTCCACGCGCACGATCTGTCCCGCGGCCTTGAGCGCGCCGATCGCCGGCTCGGCGAAGGTCACGCCGATGCCCAGGATGAAGGCGATCAGGAGCACGACATTCAAATGGGCCTTGGCCGGCAGGATGGTGCCCAGCGTCTCGCCGAAGGGCATGAGTCCGACCTTGAGCCCTTCCATGAAGAGCATGAGGCCGATGATGACGGCGACCAGGCCGGCCGTGATGATCCCCGCGTCGAGGATCTCCTGCTGCAGGATGAGCCACTGGAAGAGCATCAGATAGACGGCCAGGGGCACGACCGCGCGGATCTGCTCCATGAAGCGGACGCTGACATAGGGCTTGATGAGCCGATAGGCGTCGATGGCGCGCAGCCGGATGCGCGGCGCCCGATAGGGGATCTCGGCTCCCTCGGCGTCGCGCCAGATCTTGGGGGTGATGTTGTTGTACGAGATGCGGTCCTGCTGGACCGTGATCTCTCGCACGAAGGCTCCGAAACGGATCTCTGTCGGCATCTGTCGTCTTTGCTGCTCAACCGCGCTGGCCGTGACTGGATCGGACGTAACAGGGTCGGTCGTTGGGCTCATCGAAACAGAGCGCTGCTCGCCCAGGAATCTCCTAAGGCATGATACAGACTCCGCGCCCGCGATGCGTGCCGGGCGTGCGGAGCTGGCCTGTCAAGTCGTTTCTGCTGGCGGCGTCTAAGGCCCCTGTTGCGGTGCTTGGGAGCGGCTGCGGGCAGGTCAGCGGCATGCGGTCGCGCGGCTCGCGAAACGCGATTCTCAAGATCGAAAAAAAGACTTCATCTCCCTACCCAATTTCGGTTATACGGGCGCTTCCGTAACCATAGCGTTATCTTGCTTGATCCGAGGTAGAGGAGATGCTGGATTCCGATATTAGCGACAGCGACGAAGGTGGTGAGCCCGTCCCGCCACCCATGTCCAAAGCCTTGTCTGAGCACAAAGCGTTTTTTGAGCACAAGGCGTCGCCTGAGCAGTTGGGTAGCTTCGATGTCCGCCGGCGCATCGAGCATATCCGAGAGCTGAGGCGGCTGCGCGAGCTGCTCGAGGATCCGTCCTTCGACGAGCTGGGCTAGGCTGACCAGCGTTTTCGAGCCACGGCGGAGCCTCGCCTCCGCCGTGCTGCCCCAGCACCCTTCCTACCCTTCGGGCTTCTCGCCTCTCGTCCCACCGCGACGAAGACAGCGGGCGTCTAGTCGGCGCCGCCGTCCTCGCCGATTCTTGGGCCGGCCAGACCTCGCTCGCCACGGCTGATCCTCAGATCCAGGGGCTTCTTGGTGAAGAGCCGCACATCGCGCTGCGGGAAGGCGATCTGGATGCCATGCGCGTTGAAGCTGTCGTAGATGGCCTGGTGCAGATCCGTGATGACGCCGATGCGTCCATCCAGCGAGCTCAGGTAGCACCTCAAGATCACCGTCAGCGCGTTGTCGCCGAAGGCCTCGAAGCTGATCAGGGGCGCGGGGTCCTTGAGAACGCTCTCGTGCTGCTCGGCGACCTGAGCGAGGAGTGCGAGCGCCTTCTTGGTGTCGCTGCCGTACTCGATGCCGACCGGGATGGTGATGCGATTCTGCTGATCGGTCAGGGTCCAGTTGAGCAGCCGCCCGGTGATGAACTCCTTGTTCGGCACCAGCAGCTCTTGCTTGTCCCAGTTGCGGATGGTCGTGGCGCGGATGCTGATATTGCTCACCACGCCCGTGGTGTCCCCGATGGTGACGATGTCACCGACGCGCACAGGGCGCTCGAACAGGATGATGATGCCGCTGATGAAGTTGGCGACGATCTCCTGCAGGCCGAAGCCGATGCCGACGCCCAATGCGGCCACCAGCCACTGCACCTGTCCCCAGCTCAGCCCGAGTGTGCTGAAGGTGAGCAGTGCCGCGACCGCCGTGATCAGATAGCTGGCCAGCGTCTTGGCGGCATAGCGTGCCCCCGCCGACACGGAAGCGCTTTGGAGCAGCACGATCTCGAGCAGCGCGGGGAGATTCTTCGCCGCGATGGTCCCCACGAAGATGATGACCAGCACCAGGCCGACGTCTGCCGCGGTCATTGGGACCATTTGCTCCGTCCCATCGACGACGCCGCTGTAATGCCAGAGCGCGACATGCTCGAAGAAGGTGAAGGCCGGCAAGACGTCCGACCAGGTCAGCCAGAGGCCGACGATGCCGCCGATGAAGACGGAGGCGTTGATCAGCCGCCGCGTCTGCTCGTCCAGGGTGGCGAGATCGGGCTCGGGCTCCTCGATCGTGACCACTTCGGAGGTGGTTGCCGCGTCGCGCTTTTCGCCCTCGCTCTGAGCGCGCCGCGCGGCCTGACGGTCCAGCGCGGCCTGCAGCGCCAGGCGTCTGCGCGTCACGATCAGCCAGCGGACGATGGTTTGATGCAGGACGATGAGGCCGAGCACCAGCCACATCTGATACACGAGCGACTGGAAGAGGGTTCCAGCGGTGTAGACGTATCCGAGGACGGCGAGGACGGCGAGCGACAGTGGGGCGCCGACGATGATCGGAAACCAGAGCCGGCGCAGGCGACTGAGCCAGCTGCTCGGGTGATCCGCCTGAAACTCGGTGAGGACGCCCTTGCTCGATCTGAGCAGCAGATAGAAGAGGGTCGCGAAGCCGAGCAAGTTGGCGATGAGCGCCAGTCTGGCGAGACTCGCGACATGGGCCGGGTCCGTGCTCTGGTAAAGGGTGATGGTGAGGAGCGAGGTCGGCACGGCGTAGATCGCGAACCAGTCGAAGCCCTTCCTGAGTCGTTTGAGCACCTCAGTGCTCCAGCGGAAGTGGCGGTCCGCGACGCCTCCGGTGATGCAGATCATGCGAAACGAAAGCAGGTAGTAGAGACCGAGCGCCACCTTCGAAAAGGCCCCGCCCAATGCAAGTGAGAAGGCGTTCGCGGTGGACGAGGCCTGGATCTGCCAGCCAAGGAGCCATAGCAGCAGCGGCAGCGGCAGCGCTGCCACCAGCGTGAGGCCGATGGCTTGGAGGGTGAAGCGAATACGGTCGGTCCGCACCCGTCGCAACGGCTCGGCATTGGCGCGAATGGCGCGGCGTAGCGCGGAGAGCTTCCAAACCAGAACGCCGGAGACCAAGAGCCCGAGCCAGAAGCCGGGGGAGCTTCGAATGCGCTCGCTCAGCGTGGCCGCAAGGTTGATCCAGCCCTCCGGCGAGATGAGCCACCCGACGGCATTGGGCAGCGCCTTGAGGGTCTCGAGATTGACTTGGGGGGCGCTGCGAACCCACAGGAGCCGCTCGGCGAGGAAGGTGTCATAGCTCTCGGCGACCTGGATGACGCGCTCGGAGGCGTAGTTCAGCTCGCCGAGCTGGCGGATGTAGTCATCGTCGATGCGCATCGCCTGGGTGATCAGCGCCTTGCGCTGCTTGAGCGCGTCGATGACCTCGGCGCGCAGTCCCGGCTCAGGGGCGGGCTCCTGCGCCGCGGCGATCCGCTCATCGGCATCGCGCTGGAGATCGCGCAGGTCGAGCTCTTCTTCGCGATAGCGGATCTGCCGCAGCGTCGCGTCGGCAATGGCGTCCTCGCGCTCGGCGATCTGGCTGCGATAGCGCTCGAGGTCCGGGAGCTGGCTGCGTCGATCGAGCAGAACCTGGCCGAGCGCCTTGCTGAGTCCGACGGCCTCGATGCGCTGCTTCGCACCCCTGAAGTCGTCCTCGACGCGCTCGCGCTCGGCATCGATTGCCGCCAGCTCGGCGCTGAAGCCTTGGAGCTGATCGGCGGTCTTCGCCAAGGTGTCGGTGATCTCGGCGTTCTCCCGAATGAGTGCGCGCACCAGCTCTGGCTTGCTCTCCGCGTCCCGCGTGGCCTGCTCCGAGGCCTGTTGGGCGTCGGAGGCCTGCCGCTCGCGCAGCGTGCCGAGCCGCTTCTCCAGGGCGTGCTGCTCCGCCTTGAGCCGGTCGACCTGGAGCGCCGCCTCGTCACGCTTTGCCTTGTAGTAGGACTCGCGCAAGGATTGGCTGCGCAGGTCCTGCTCGAGCATCCCCGACTCGGCCCAGCGTGCTTGTCGCTGGGCCTCGAGCTCCCAGCGCTTGGCCTCGATCACCTCCGGCGCCTCGCCAGGTGCCGGTGGCTTGTTCAGGCTATCGCCGATCTCGTCGAGCGCTTGCTTGACCGCGATGAGCCGGTTGCGGCTGCTCGCCGGACGGTCGGGGCTTTCGTCGAGGAGCTTCTCCAATTCGCTGACGCGCGTTTCCTGGGCCGCGACGTCGGCCATGATCTGGCTCAGCCGTTGGCTGACCGTCTCCGCGGTGAGATGGTCTGGCACCTGTACGGGGTCTTCTTGCTTGCCGCTGGCTTGGCCGGCATCGAGCTCGCGCTGAATCGCCGCGATCTCCGTGGGGGCGCTTTCGATGAACTTGCCGAGCTCTTGCGTTTGGGTGCGAAAGTTGGCGGCTTCTTGCAGGCTGGATTGGGCGCGTCTGTAGAGCTCGCTCAGCGATAGCTTGAGCGACTCGTCCATGCCACCCGCGGATTCCAGGTCCGTCAGCTTGCCTTCGAGCTGCTCTGCGGTCGGCAGGGGCATGGTGGTCGCCGTGCTCGCGGCCGGATTCGGCGGCGGGGCCGTCTCCGGGGTCTGGCTCATGCCGAGCGTCGTGGTGAGCATGAGTGCGATGCCGAGCGCGGACGCGAGCCAGGGGGAGGGGCTGGCTCGGCACGCGGACACGCGGCCAGGCGATGTCGCTTGCTTGCGGCGCGGCGAGGCAGGCACCTGTCTCGGCAGGGCGATGGGCGCTGCAAAGGCGACAAGGATGCGCGTGGCGGGGGCTTGTTCTTGCTTCATGAGTGGGGTCGAGGCGATCGCGCGGGCTTTCAAAGGGACTTGACGAACACCTTGGAGCCGCGGCGGAAGTTGTAGAGCGCTTGTTTTTCCATGGGCAGGATCTCCAGGCCGGAGGGCTGGAAGCCGCGCTCCTGGAACCAATGAGCGGTCTGCGTGGTGAGTACGAAGAGCTGCTGGATCTGCTGGGATCTGGCGAGTCCCTCGAGATGCTCGAGCAGGCGGTCGCCGCGCCGATCGCCCCGGTAGTCCGGGTGCACGGCGAGGCAGGCCAGCTCTGCCATGCCGTCTTCGGCGTAAGGGTAGAGTGCCGCGCAGGCAGTCACCATCCCGTCGCGCTCGACGATGAAGAAGCGCTCGATCTCTGTCTCCAGCCGTTCGCGCGAGCGGCGCACCAGCACGCCGCCCTGCTCGAGGGGTCTCAGCAGCTCGAGGATGCCGGTGACGTCGTCGATGCGCGCCGGGCGCAGATCTTCGTAGGGCTCCGCCGAGATGAGGGTGCCGCTGCCGTCGCGGGTGAAGAGCTCGCGCAGCAGGGCGCCGTCGCGGTCGCGGCCGACGAGATGGACGCGCGGGATGCCGTTGCGGCAGGCCGATGCCCCGGCGCGCAGGCAGCTCGCGATCTCGTCGGACAGCTCTGGCTGGGCTGCAAGCAGCCTGTCCACCTCGGGCGCCAGCAGATTGGGCGGGACCAAGCCCGGCTCGGTCAGGCGCGGGTCTTCGAGCAGAAAGACGAGCTTGTCCGCGCCGAGCGCGATCGCGGCGCTGCGGGCGACGTCCGCGGCGCTGAGGTTGAAGACCTCCCCGGTCGGCGAGTAGCCGAGCGGCGGCATGAGGGCGACGGCGCCTTGATCCAGCAGGCGCCGGAGCGTGCGGTGCTCGACGCGCCGCACGGACCCGGTGTGGAGGTAGTCGACGCCGTCGATGACGCCGAGCGGACGCGCCGTTACGAAGTTGCCCGACACCACGGGTATGCGCACCCCGGCCATGGGCGAGTTGGCCAAGCCGAGCGAGAGCAGTGCCTCGATCTCGACGCGCACCATGCCGGCGGCCTCCTTGACGCAGGCGAGTGCCTTGTCGTCCGTTACCCTGAGGCCGTTCACATAGCGCAGCTCCGCCCCTTGGTCCTGCAGCCGGTTCTCGATCTGCGGCCGGGCGCCATGCACCAGGACCAGTCGGATCCCGAGTCCGTGCAGCAGGGCGATGTCATGCACCAGGTCGGGGAAGCGCGGATCGGCCACGGCCTCGCCGCCGAACGCGATGACGAAGGTGCGTCCACGGTGCGCGTGGATATAGGGCGTCGCTTGTCGCACCCAGTCGACGAAGGGGTCCTGGCCCTGAGCCTGGGGGCTGGGGCGCGGGTCGGAATCCGACAATCTTGGCTACCTCATGGTTTGTGGCTCGGCCCCGGCGGCTTCGGCCTGCGCGCGCCTTGCGCCCGAGTCTCCTCGGCGCCCGACGAGCAGCGCGCGATGCTGGAGAGCGCTAAGGCCTCCGGTCGAGCTCGGCGTCTCCTGACGGAAGCCGGACGTCATTTGCTCGAAGAGCGGGATTCTGCAGGAAGTCTCGGGAGACTCGCTAGGGTGGTCGCTGTGAAGAATGGTGCAAGATGCGCGCGCCGCTCGGCCTCGGTGGCTGTGGGGACCCTATTCGATGCCGAGCTTGGCGAGTCGATAGCGCAAAGAGCGGAGCGTCATGCCGAGCTTCCTGGCGGCCGCCGTCCGGTTCCAGTGCGTCTCGTCGAGCGCGCTCAAAATGGCCTGCTTTTCGACCTCGCTCAGATAGTCTTCCAGGGGCTGGCTGTCGTCGAGTCCGGGACTGGCGGATGGCGCGCGCGCTTGCTTGGATTCGCATTTGGCGAGGTAGAGATCCTCGACCTCGATCACATCGCCGTCGGCGAGGGCGGTTGCGCGCTCGAGCGCGTTCTCGAGCTCGCGGACGTTGCCGGGGAAGGGGTGTCGCTTGAGTGCCTCGATGGCCTTGGCGGTCAATCGCCAGGGCGAGGCGTTCGTCCCGCTCCCCTGGGCTTGGGAGAGCCGGCTCAGGATCTGCTCGGCAAGCAGGGCGATGTCCTCGGGGCGCTCGCGCAGCGCGGGCATGCGTAGCTCGATGACGTTGATGCGGTAGAAGAGGTCTTGGCGAAAGTTGCCCTGCTCCACCTCGGCGTTGAGGTCGCGATGGCTGGCGCTGATGATGCGGACATTGACCGGGACCTCCTGCTGCGCCCCGACCGGCCGCACGGATTTCTCCTGGATGGCGCGGAGCAGCTTGACCTGGGCCAGCAGCGGCAGGTCCGCGACCTCGTCGAGGAAGAGGGTGCCGCCCTCCGCGGCCTGGAACAGCCCCTCCTTGTCGCCGACGGCACCGGTGAAGCTGCCCTTCCTGTGGCCGAAGAGCTCGCTCTCGACCAGCTCTTGCGGGATGGCGCCGCAGTTGACCGCCACGAAGGGCCCCTCGTGCCGCGGGCCTTGGGCGTGGATGAGCCGTGCGGCGAGCTCCTTGCCCGTGCCGCTCTCGCCGGTGACGAACACGGGCGCCTGGTTGCGTGCCAGCTTGGCGATGAGGTGACGGATCTGCTCCATGGCCGGGGAATCGCCGAGCAGGCGCACGCCAGATCCGCCCGCCTCGTCGCTCGGCGCGGCGGCGCCGCGCAGCTTGAGTGCGGATTCCACGAGATTGCGCAGCAGCTTGAGATCGACCGGCTTGGCGACGAAGTCGAAGGCACCGGCCTTCATGGCGGCGACCGCGGACTCGGTACTGCCGTGGGCCGTGATCATGGCGACCGGGATGCTTGGATAACGCTCGCTGAGGTGCTGCAGAAAATCGATCCCTGAGCCGTCCGGGAGGTTCATGTCGGTGAGGCAGAGGTCGAACCGGCCGCGCTGGAGCTGGCGTTTGGCATCGGCGACGGTCAGGGCCGTGGATGCCTGGACGTCCATCCGCCCCAGTGTGATCTTGATCAGATCCAGGATGTCGGTCTCGTCATCGACGACCAGTGCTTGGGCCTTGCTCATGGGTGCTTGCTCGAACTCTGCGTGTTTCGGCTTGATCGCGGCGCGCGGGCGTGGATCATCGTTTCGGCCAGTCGTCTCCTGTCAGTCGTCTCCTCTAGTTGGTGGACAAGCGCAGAGACTGTGAGAGTAATCCAAGCGCACCGCGAAGATCGCAGATTGGTGTAGGTTGGGCCGACGCAGGAGGCCCAACAATCGAAGCGTTAGGCTAGCCGCCATGTTGGGCTTCGTACCTCAGCCCAACCTACGCAGAATTTCTTCACAGTCTCGCAGCTCAGTCCACCAACGCCGGCGCGGAATTCGGTGGACTTCGCTCGCGCTCGTCCAACCTAGCGGCCCAACGGATGACCAAGGCCAGGCGCGAGCGAAGGCCGCTTCGCTGGCTCTCCATCGGGCTTCCGTCATCCTAACGCGATCGGCAAAGCATAGCGCGCCCCGCCTAAAGGCGGAAAGCGATCCGGGCAACACTCACCGCTTTGCGCTGCCGGAGAGATGGGGGGATCCCTGGCGCTCCAGTTCCTGCCGCGCCGAGGCTAGTCTGCGGCAGGGATGATGAGTCTGAAACAGCTGCCGGTCGGCCGCACGGGCTCGTAGACGAGCCTCAGGCCATTGGATTCCGCAAGCTCGCGAGCGATGTAGAGCCCGAGTCCGGTGCCCTGACTCTTGGTCGTGAAGAAGGGGCTGAAGATCTCCTTGACGATGCCGGGGGCGATGCCCGGCCCTCTGTCGCGCACCTCCAGCCAGGCCTCGCCGCGCTCCTCGCGGCGCTCGAGGCGGATCTGGACGCTGACGTCTTGCCCGTCGATCCCGCCGTGCGCCAGGGCGTTCTCGCACAGGTTGGCGAGGATCTGGTGCAGGTGCCTGGTATCGACCTGGATCTGGGTCGGCGCCGAGTCGAGGTCGACGAGGAGCGCCGTCTCCGCAAGCGCCTTGCTCTCGCGAAGCTCATGCGCGAAGGACTGCAGCCAGTGCTTGAGGTCGATCTCCTGCGGGTCGATCTGGTTGCGTCGCGAGAGCTCTAGCACGCTCTCCACGGTTTCTTCGATGCGCCCGCTGTTGCGGCGGACGATCTCGATCAGGTGCTGGTCGTCTGCGTCGAGGTGACTGCTCTCCGCCAACAGCTGGGCGGCATGGCTGATGCTACTCAGCGGATTGCGGATATTGTGGGCGATGCTCGCCGTCAAGGTGCCAAGCGAGGCCAGCTTGATCTGTTGGGCCTCTTCGATGGCCTCCTGATTGTCGCGCAGATAGATGATGACACCGCTGGCGCGGAAGTCCCCGAGCAGGCGGATCGAGGCCCAGATCTCGCGCTCCCCGATCCGAATCAGTCCGTCCTTGGGGTGCGGTGATTGGACCTGGTCGGCAAGCCAGTCGCAGAGCTCCGGCGAGAGCTCGTTGAGGGAGACCCCAGGGCTCACGCGCTCCGCGGCCATCAGGTCCAGTGCGGCCTCGTTGACCAGACGCAGCCGGCGCTCGCCATCCGCAACCAGGATTCCGGTGCCGATGCTATGGATGACGAACTCGCTCAGCTTGGCCAGGTCGTCGATGTCGACCTTGCGCCGCGCGGCCAGGGCCTCGGCCGAGCGGATGCGGCGGTAGAGCACATGGGAGAGCAGGGCGACGGCGAAATAGAGCAGCCCCAGGAATCCGGCCTGCGTGAAGGAGGTGCGGATGTCTGCGCCGAGGAAGCTCGCGTAGATCTGCTGGCTTATGATGGCCAGCGCGGCCACGGCCGCGAAGAAGAGTGATAGACGCCCCTCCATCATTAGGGCGCCCGCGGCCACCGACACGGCGAGCAGGATGCCGAGGCCGCTGGAGATGCCGCCGGCGGCGTGCATGAGAGCCGTGAAGGTGGCGATGTCGATGAAGATGGCGAGCTGGACCTGGGTCGACCGTCGCGGTCTTCCCAGTGAGAGCCCCAAGCCGCTGATGAGCACCAGAACGGCATAGGCGACGAGAATGTTCCACGCCAGCTCGGTCTCGTAGCGCCCGACCGCGGGCTCGACGACAGTGGGCGAAAAGGCGAGTACCAGGCCGACCACCATGAGGAGGCGAAAGAGAAACAGCCAGCGCAGGGCGCCGCGCGTGGGATAGTGGGTGGCGTCGAGCGGGAGGCGGCGGGGACGGTCGCCAACGCCTGGGGTGCCTCGGTCGGCAGCGACGCTGTCGTTGGCGGAAGCGAGGGCGTGGTCGGTCGGTGAGCTTTGGGTGTCCATCCTCAGGGGTCGGATCTGCGGCGATTCTGAAGAAAGTGGCTGCTGAGATGCCCTTCTTGCCGGGATGCGCGCGCTGCGCTAAGTCGGCGCGCGAGTCGCGCTGGCGGTTTCTGAATGGTGGTATTGTCAATAACCGAGAGTCTCGAGTCTGCGGGGCATCCATGGGCTCGGCGGGGGATGCCATGCCTTGGCCGCTTCTCAGACTTTGGCATGATGCACCGAATTAGACCAGAATTGGCGCAGCCGAACGATGGGATGGCGTGGCCGAGCGAGAGAACAGGCGCCGCCAAAGGATTTGGTTCGAGGCTTCAGGTCGTCTCAGGGGCGACCAAGCCACTTGTGTACCCTGTCGCTGGCGGTTGGATGAGTCCTTCTAGGTGCATCCTGTGCTGGCGGCAAGGATATCGGGGAAGTGCATGAATTTACATGAGTTTCAATCCAAGCAGCTGTTCCGTGACTTCGGCGTTGCCGTCCCCGAGGGGCGGGTGGCGGGGACGCCGGAGGACGCGAAGACCGCTTGTGCCGAGCTTGGCGGCTCGCGCTGGGTGGTCAAGGCGCAGATCCACGCCGGCGGTCGCGGCAAGGCAGGTGGCGTCGTCCTGGCGGAGGACGCGACTGAGGTGGTCGACGTGGCGGGCCGCCTGCTCGGCTCGCGCCTGGCCACCCATCAGAGTGGGCCGGCAGGTCTGCCGGTCGGGCAGGTGCTCGTCGAGCAGCCGACCGCGATCGCGCGTGAGCTCTACCTGAGCCTGCTCGTGGATCGTGCCGCCGAGCGGGTCTTGATCATGGCCTCGGCCGCCGGCGGCATGGACATCGAGCAGGTCGCGGCGCAGACGCCTGAGCGCATCATCCAGGTCCATGTCCATCCGGCCGCTGGACTCCAGCCTTTCCACGTCCGCCGCCTCGCCTTCGGGCTCGGCCTGGAGGGTGGTCAGATCAAGTCCCTCGGAGGCATCTTGAGCGGGCTCTATCGGCTCTTCACGACGTGCGACGCAAGCCTGGTCGAGGTCAATCCCTTGGTGGTGACTGAGGCCGGCGAGCTGCTAGCGCTCGACGCCAAGGTGAATCTGGACGACAACGCGCTGGGCCGGCATCTTCATCTGCAGGCCCTGCGCGACCCGGATCAAGAGGATGCGCGCGAGGCGGAGGCCAAGGCACACGAGCTCAACTACATCAGCCTCGACGGGGATATCGGCTGCATGGTCAACGGGGCCGGGCTGGCCATGGCGACCATGGATCTCGTCAAGCTGCACGGCGGCGCGCCGGCGAATTTCCTCGATGTCGGCGGCGGGGCGACGGCGGCTCGGGTCGCCGAGGCCTTCAAGCTAATCCTCTCCGACGCCAAGGTGAGGGCGGTTCTGGTCAACATCTTCGGCGGCATCGTCCGCTGCGATCTGATCGCCGAGGGCATCATGCAGGCGGTGCGGGAGGTCGAGGTGGCCGTCCCTATCGTTGTCAGGCTGGAGGGGACGAATGCGGAGCAGGGGCTGAAGATGCTGGCGGACAGCGACCTTGCGGTCGAGACGGCCTCGAGCTTGACCGAGGCGGCGGACAAGGTGGTCGCGGCGGCCGCCTCGGGAGCGGCATCTAAGGGGAGCAGCGAATGAGCGTCTTGGTCGATTCCGACACCCGTCTCATCTGTCAAGGATTCACCGGCAAGCAGGGCACCTTCCACAGCGAGCAGGCGATCGCCTATGGCACCAAACTGGTTGGTGGCGTGACGCCTGGAAAGGGCGGTCAGACGCACCTGGAGCGTCCGGTCTTCGATACCGTCCACCAAGCCGTGGCGGCGACCGGGGCGGATGCGACCATGATCTACGTGCCGGCGACCTACGCCGCGGACGCCATCCTGGAAGCGGCCGACGCCGGGATTCGCGTCATCGTCTGCATCACCGAGGGCATTCCGGTCCTGGACATGCTCAAGGTGAAGGCGGCGCTGGCTGACTCCGACGCCGTGCTCATCGGGCCGAACTGTCCGGGCGTCATCACGCCTGGCGCCTGCAAGATCGGTATCATGCCCGGCAACATCCACCGTCCGGGCCGTGTCGGGATCGTGTCGCGCTCAGGTACGCTGACCTACGAAGCTGTCTTTCAGACGACGCAAGCGGGGCTGGGGCAGAGCACCTGTATCGGCATCGGCGGCGACCCCATCCAGGGGCTGAATTTCGTCGATTGTCTGGCGCGCTTCGAGGCCGATCCGGAGACGGATGCCGTCATCATGGTCGGTGAGATCGGCGGCAGCGCCGAGGAGGCGGCCGCGGAATTCATCCGGCCGCGGATGACCAAGCCCGTGGTCGCCTACATCGCGGGCGTCACCGCGCCGCCTGGCAAGCGCATGGGCCACGCCGGGGCCATTGTGACGGGCGGCAAGGGCACCGCGGAGGACAAGTTCGCCGCGCTCGACCAGGCCGGCGTCGTGACCGTGCGCTCGCCCGCCGAGATGGGGGCGCGCGTGGCCGAGCTCTTGGGGCGCTGACCCCGTGGCGAGCGCCCTTGCGCCGCGGCTGCCGATTCGGGATCGGCTGGCATTGAATCTTGAGGCCCCTGCCGGAGAACGCTGACTTGGCTTGTCGCATCCAGATCGTCCAGATGAATCCCCTGGTGGGGGATGTCGCCGGCAATGCCGAGCGCGTCATCGCTGAGGCCGTGCGTGCCCGTGAGGGGGGGGCGGACATGGCTGTTTGCCCGGAGCTGGTGCTGACGGGCTATCCGCCAGAGGACTTGCTGCTGCGCCCGGAGCTGCACGCCCGTGTCGAGACCGCCCTGGCGCGGATCCAGGCCGAGGTCCAGGGCATTACGCTGATCATCGGCTATCCCAGGCGCTCGGTTGGGGGGCTCTTCAACGTGGCGGGTGCGATTCGCGACGGCGAGGTGGTCGCCGAGTATGCCAAGCAGCAGTTGCCGAATTACAGCGTCTTCGACGAGAAGCGCTACTTCCAGCCGGGTGCGACGCCAAGGGTCTTCGAGCACCAGGGGCTGCGCATCGGCTTGAGCGTCTGCGAAGATATTTGGCAGGACGGGCCGACCCAGCAGGCGGCGGCCGCGGGCGCGCAGATCCTGGTCAACATCAACGCCTCGCCCTTTCATGCAGGCAAGCGCCGTGAGCGAGAGGCCTTGGTCTCGCGCCTGGCGCGCGACACTGGCATGGCGATCGTCTATGCCAACCTCGTGGGGGGGCAGGACGAGCTGGTGTTCGATGGCGCCTCCTTCGTGGTCGACGCCGGCGGCGCGGTCGTCCAGCGCGCGCCCGCCTTCAGCGAGCTGTCCTTCCCGCAGGCCTTCGATGACGCAGCCCGCGCCTTGCCGGCGTCGGCACCGGCCGCCGCCGCGCCAGCGAGCGACGATGAGACGATCTACGATGCCTTGGTCCTGGGCGTGCGCGATTACGTCCGCAAGAACGGCTTCAGCGGCGCCGTCTTGGGGCTGTCGGGCGGGATCGATTCGGCCCTGACGCTCGCGATTGCTGCCGATGCGCTGGGGCCGGACGCCGTGGAGGCAGTGCTCATGCCTTCGCGCTATACCGCCGACATGAGTAACGAAGATGCGCTCGAGGAGGCGCGTCTGCTCGGCGTTGAAGCCCAGAGTATCTCGATCGAGCCGGCATTCGAGACCTTCTTGGAGATGCTGGCGCCCGCCTTTGCCGGGAAGGCCGTGGATGTCACCGAGGAGAATATCCAGGCCCGCTGTCGCGGGATCATCCTCATGGCGATCAGCAACAAGAGCGGCCGTATCCTGCTGACGACGGGCAACAAGAGCGAGATGGCGGTTGGCTATGCAACCCTCTATGGCGACATGGCGGGCGGCTTCGCCCCCATCAAGGACGTGCCCAAGACCTTGGTGTACCGGCTCGCCAATTGCCGTAACCAGCGCTCGCAGGTGATTCCGCAGCGGGTGATCGACCGCGCGCCCTCGGCCGAGCTGCGTCCGGACCAGGTCGACCAAGACAGCCTCCCTCCTTACGAGGTATTGGACGCCATCCTTCGCCTCTATATCGAGGGTGACGAGGGCATCGACGCCATCGCGGCCAAGGGCTATTCGTTGGAGATGGTGCGTCGCGTCGCGCGCCTGGTCGACCGCAACGAGTACAAGCGACGCCAGGCCCCGCCTGGTGTTCGCATCTCCGAGCGGGCCTTCGGTCGAGACCGTCGCTACCCGCTGACGAATGGGTTTTGAGGCTTGCGCCCCTGCTGTTCATGACCCTATCCCAATCATATACTTCCGGGCTAAGCTCAGCCCTGACCCTTATACGGAGAGATTGAATGAAAAAGGTCGAAGCGATCATCAAGCCCTTCAAGCTGGACGATGTCCGCGAGGCATTGTCCGCAGCCGGCATCACGGGAATGACCGCCATCGAGGTCAAGGGCTTCGGTCGCCAAAAGGGCCATACCGAGCTCTACCGCGGCGCCGAGTACGTGGTGGACTTCCTGCCCAAGGTGAAGATCGAGCTGGTGCTTGCCGACGATCAGGTCGAGAGCTGCATCAACGCCATCACCACGGCGGCTCGCACCGGCAAGATCGGTGACGGCAAGATCTTCGTGTCGGACGTGTCTCGCGTGGTGCGCATTCGTACCGGCGAGGAGAACGAATCGGCGATCTGATGGACCTGGCCTGCCGGGCGCCTGTCCCGGCGTGTGCCGGCTGCCGCAAAGGCAGCGATCGACCCTGCCGCTAGGCGGTCGATCACGCCAGGCGGCACGATTCTGGTGGTTGTGGTGCCGGCGCCGGTCGGCGCTCAGTTCTCGTCGAGCTTGAGATAGTCCCAGAGCTTGCGTGCGAAATCCGCGTCTTCGGGCTGGGTCTCGTCCGCGATGAAGCGCCCCGCTTGCCGGTTCACCTCGAGCACGCGCCGGGCGTCCGCGGCCAGGTCGTCCTTGCCGAGCGCCTCGTAGGCGTCGGCGAGCACCTCCAAGGCATCGTCCACGGCGCTGGTGCGCTGAAAGCGCTCGATGACATAATTGGCCCGGTTGGCGGCGGCGACATAGGCCCCGCGCTTCATATAGTAGCGCGCGACATTGACCTCGTTCTTCGCCAAATTGCTGCGCAGATAGACCATCCGCTGGCGCGCGTCCTGGGCGTATTTGCTGTTGGGAAACCGCTCGACCAGGACGGAAAAGTCGTTGAAGGCGTCCAATGCCGATCCGGGATCGCGCTGCGACGCGTCGGTCGGGATGAACCGATCCAGGAAGCCGACGCTGCGGTTGTAGTTGACGATGCCCTTGAGATAGTAGGCATAGTCGACGTAGGGATTCCGCGGGTAGAGCTTGATGAAGCGATCCGCGGCCGCGATGGCGTCCTCCGGCTCATCGGCCTTGTAGTGCGCGTAGGCGACGTCGAGCTGGGACTGCATGGCGTAGCGGCCGAATGGGTAGCGTGCCTCGAGCTTCTCGTAGAGCTCGACGGCACGCTTGTAGTTGCCCGAGTCCAGCTCGGCGGCGGCCTCCGAATAGAGCTTCGACGCGCTCCAGCCCTCTGTCGGGTCGATCTTCTTGCCGAAGACCCCGCAGCCGGCGAGCGCGGCCACGAGCAGTAGCACTGGCAATCGTGATAACGTTCGTCGCATGTCGAGTCAGCATCCGTTTCAAATCCTGGGCAGTATACCCGAACGCCGGAGCACGAGGCGCGGCCGCGAGGTCATCGGCTCAAGCCGCTCATTGCGTAAGCGGGGCCGCTGAGGCGATGAGTCTCGATGTTGGCGCAGGGCTGCATCGTCGCCATTGCCAGGCTCGATGACCGGCCTCCCGAGAGAGCAGGTGCAGCGGCATCTGCAGGTTGACGCGGGCTTGGCCGGTCGTCGGCTCGATCAAGCCCTCGCCGCCCTGATGCCCGAGTTCTCGCGCAGTCGGCTCCAGCAGTGGATCGATTCGGGCCAGGTGCTCGTCGATGACAGCCCGCGCCGCAGCCGCGACAAGGTCTGGGGGGGGGAGCTGATCCGGGTGCAGGCCGAGCTGGAGGCCCAAGGCGATTGTCTTGCGCAAGCCATTGCGCTCGATCTCGTCTACGAGGATGACCACCTCCTGGTTGTGGACAAGCCCGCGGGGCTGGTCGTCCATCCCGCCGCCGGGAACCCAGACGGGACCCTTCAGAACGCGCTGCTGCACCACGAGCCGGCGCTTGCGGCAATTCCGCGCGCCGGTATCGTGCACCGGCTGGACAAGGACACGAGCGGCCTCCTGGTGGTCGCCAAGACGCTGGAGGCGCACAGCGCGCTGGTCGGTCAGCTCCAGGCGCGCGCGGTACACCGCGAATACCGGGCGCTGGTGCAGGGCGGCTTGGTGGCCGGTGGCAGCCTGGACGCGCCCATTGGGCGGCATCCGACAAACCGGATCAAGATGGCGGTGGTGCGTAATGGGCGCGAGGCGGTGACCCACTACCGGGTGTTGGAGTCTTTCGCGGGGCATACGCTGTTGTCGGTCGAGCTCGAGACGGGGCGCACGCATCAGATCCGGGTCCATATGGCGCACATTCGCCATTCGCTGGTCGGCGATCCCGTCTACGGCGGCCGGCCGAGGCCGCCGCAAGGCTGCTCGCCACAGCTCAGGGCGGCGCTTCAGCAGTTTCCCCGTCAGGCGCTGCACGCGATCCGGCTGGGGCTGATTCACCCGGAGAGTGGCGAGCCGATGGCCTGGGAGGTGCCGATGGCGCGGGATCTCGACGCCTTGCTCGGTCTCTTCAGACAGGAGGCCGGACATGCAGATTCTCACCCCTGACTGGCCGGCGCCAGCTCAGGTGCGGGCCTGCTCGACGACCCGCCTGGGCGGCGTCAGCGAGGGGCCCTATGCCAGTCTGAACCTGGGCGATCATGTCGGCGACGATCCCGCGCGAGTCGCTCTTAATCGCGACCGGCTCGAGGTCCACCTCGATTTGCCGGCCAGTCCGCGCTGGCTGCGTCAGGTCCATGGCTGTGACATCCTCGCCCCAGGTGCCGGCCACTCCGGCGCCGAGGCCGATGGCGCGATTGCGGCGACACCTGATGAGGTGTGCGTGGTGATGACGGCGGATTGCCTGCCTATCCTGATCTGCGACGAGCGGGGGCAGGAAGTGGCCGCCGTGCACGCAGGCTGGCGTGGCCTGGCGAATGGTGTGGTCGACCGCGCCTTGATGGCGATGGCCGCCGAGGCGGGACGGCTGCTGGCCTGGCTCGGCCCAGCGATCGGGCCGTCCGCCTTCGAGGTCGGCGTGGAGGTCCGCGACCAATTCATCGCCGCGGATCCGGGGGCGGCCGCTGCCTTCCGGCCGAGCGGCGACAGGTGGCTGGCGGACATCTTCACGCTGGCGCGCCTGCGGCTGGGGCGCCTAGGGGTCGAACGTGTCTACGGCGGCGGCGATTGCACCTATTCCCAGCCGGAGCGCTTTTTTTCCTACCGTCGCGACGGTGTGACCGGACGCATGGCGAGTCTGATCTGGATCGCGACGCAATGAAAACGGTCTGTTGGAAGACGATCAATCGAGATGGCAAAGCATGGCTGAGTGGAATCTGTTGACGCTTGTGGGGGCTGACCGCCCCGGGATCGTGGCGCGCGTGACGCGCCTGCTCTGCGGGCTGGGCTGCAATCTGGGCGAGGCCTCCATGATCCGCTTGGGTGGCAATTTCACCATCATGATGATGGTGAGCGGCGCGAAGCCGGATGATGCGGTGCTCGCCGCCTTGGCCCCGGTCGTCGAGGAGATGGATCTCAGGGTCCATCTGGACCCGTCCCACGGTGGGCTGCACCACCACCTGGCTCCGAACTATCAGGTGCGCGTGGTGGGCGCCGACCGCGCGGGGATCGTCGCCGACGTGACCGAGATTCTGGCCACGCGAGGGTTCAATATCCTGGAGCTGGAATCGGACGTTGCGGGCGAGCGCGACCGCCCCATCTACATCATGAACATCCAGGGCTATTGCGGGGAGACGCTGGAGGCGCTGGACGGCGCGCTCGCCCCCTTGGCCGAGCGCGGGGTCTCCGTGGATGTCTCTCCCGTGGACGTCCTCATCGGCTGAGCAATGGCAGTTCTCGACATCCTCAAGCTCCCAGACGAGCGCTTGAAGCAGTCCTCCGAGCCGGTCGAGTCCTTCGATCGGGAGCTGGGCGACTTCATCGCCGACCTCGAGGAGACGCGCCAGGCCGGTCCGGCGGCCGTCGGCATCGCGGCGCCGCAGGTCGGCCGCTTTCAGCGCATCGTGATTCTCGACGTTTCGACACGACCCAAGACGCCGAACAATGGCTACCTGGTCCTGATCAACCCGGAGATCGTCCATTGGGAAGGCTATGCGATGGGCAGGGAAGGCTGTCTCTCGGTTCCCGACTACACTGGCAACGTGATTCGCGCCACGCAGATCCGCCTGAAGGCGCAAGATCCGGAGGGGCGTGTCCAGGACTACGCGATGGAGGGCTTCGAGGCGCGCGCCGCTCAGCACGAGATCGATCACCTAGACGGCCTCCTCTTCGTCGACCGTGTCGTGAGCCGGCGCACGGATCTTTATCGCCGCAAGGTTTACAAGTCCTGAAAGTGGGCCAATTTTTTGCAACAATCCCTGCCAGCCGTCTGGGCGGGCGCCTTGCTGGTTGAGCGGAGCGCAGCGGGCCAGGGAGAGTGCCTAGGCGCAGCCGGGTCCATCCGACCGGTTGACGGAAACCACCGCTGACAGTCCTTGTCTCTCAATGGACGAGCATCGAAATATAGAGTGATACCCATGAGACAGCGCCTGTACCAATTCCAGCTCGTCCTTCTGCTGATGCTGGTCACGGTCACGGCCCTTGCCAAGCCGCACCCGGTCCCGCTTTCCGAGCTCTTTCCGAGCCCTGGGCAGACCAAGGCCGCGATCGTCATCAACAAGGTGCTGGAGCGTTATCACTACCGCAAGGTCACGCTCAATCGCGCCTTCGCCAAGCAAGTCCTGGACAAGTATCTCGAAGAGCTGGATCCGAACCGTTCCTTCTTTCTGGCGCGTGATGTCGATCGTTTCGAGACCGGGTCGCGGAATCTCGACGAGAGTCTGCGCCGCGGCGAGCTCGACATCGCCTTCGATGTCTTCCGCGTCTACCGCATGCGCGTCGACGAGCGCGTTGCCTACGCACTCAAGCTCCTCGACGGGCGATTCGATTTCGACGTCTCGGAGACCTTTACCTTCGATGCCGAGCAGGTGGGCTGGGCGAAGGACAGCGGCCAGCTCGACGAGCGCTGGCGCAGGCGTGTCAAGAACGACTTCTTGACCCTGCGGCTGGCCGACAAGAGCGACGACGAGATCCGCGACCGCCTCCGCAAGCGCTACGAAGGTCTCGCACGGCGCATCCATCAGTTCAACGGCGACGACGTCTTCCAGGCCTTCACGAATGCCTACACGGAGTCGATCGAGCCGCATACCAGCTACATGTCGCCGAGCACCTCGGAGAACTTCGACATCAGCATGAAGCTCTCGCTCGAGGGGATCGGCGCCGTCTTGCGGGCGGACAACGAGTACACCCTGGTGCAGAGCACGGTGCCGGGCGGACCGGCGCGCGAGTCCGGGCAGATCCACGCGGGGGATCAGATCGTGGGCGTTGCCCAAGGGCTCGATGGGGCGATGGAGGATGTCGTCGGCTGGCGTCTTGAGGACGTGGTCGAGAAGATCCGTGGTCCCAAGGGCTCGGTGGTGCGGCTGCAGATCATGCCGAAGACGTCGGGCTCGACCGGGCACGCCCGCGAGATCTCGCTGGTGCGCAATGAGATCAAGCTCGAAGACCAGGCGGCCAAGAGCTCCGTGGTCGAGGATCTCGGCAAGGCTCCCGGCATGAAGATCGGCGTCATCGAGATCCCCGCCTTCTATCGCGACTTCGAGGCCGAAGGTGCGGGCGATCGCGACTTCCGCAGCACCACCCGTGACGTGCGCAAGCTGATCAACGACCTCGTCATGCGCGGCGTCAATGGCATTGTGATCGACCTGCGCGGCAATGGCGGTGGCTCGCTGGCGGAGGCGACCTCCTTGACCGGGCTCTTCATTGATAAGGGGCCGGTGGTCCAAGTCAAGGACGCCTTCGGCAAGGTGGATGTCGAGGCCGATACCGACCCAGGCGTCGCCTATACCGGGCCGCTCGCCGTCCTGGTCGATCGCGAGAGCGCCTCGGCCTCGGAGATCTTCGCCGCGGCCATACAGGACTACGGGCGCGGCCTGATCATCGGCGAGCCGACCTTCGGCAAGGGCACGGTGCAGACGCTGATCGACCTCAACCGTTATGTGCCAGGCGATCACGCTGACCTTGGTCGTCTGCGCCTGACCATGGCCGAGTTCTTCCGGATCAGCGGTGGCAGTACGCAGCTGCGCGGCGTCGAGCCGGATATCAGCTTCCCCAGCGCGCGCTACATGACCGAGCACGGTGAGCGCTCGCTCGACAACGCACTGCCCTGGACGCGCATCGATCCGGCGAAGTTCACCAAGGCAGGAGCCTTGAGCTTCGATATCTTGAAGATGAAATCGGATGCGCGGACCGCGAAGAATCTCGGATTCAAGATGCTCGAGGAGCGCAGCAAGCTGATGCGGGATGTCGAGGAGCAGAAGCAGGTGTCCCTGCGTGAGCGCGAGCGGCGCGTTAATGAAGACCAGCGCGACCATAGGTTCAAGGCGGAGCGCGATCTCTTCCTGAGGTCCAAGGGGATGACCCCGGTCGACGAGGATGCCGATCAGGTCGACGAAGACGCCTTGGACGCCCAGCGTGACGCTATCGCCCGGATCGAGGTCGAGGAGGCGGCGCGCATCCTGGTCGACGCCATCCAGCTGGAGCGTGGCAGCAGCCCTCGGGCGGTCATGAGGGACTGAGCTTGACGTTTTTCGCAGAGACCCTCGAGCGGCGTGTCGTCCGTCTCGAGGACGCGGGCGCGGCGCGCGCGCTCCAAGACAATCGAATCGGTCTCGAAAAGGAAGGGCTGCGTGTCTCCTGCGGCGGGCGGATCGCCGAGTCGCCACATCCCGCGGCCTTGGGGTCCGCCCTGACGCACCCCTACATCACCACTGATTTCTCGGAAGCCCTGCTCGAGCTCATCACGCCGGCGCTGACCGAGCCGGAGGCGGTGCTCGGCTTCCTGCACGACGTCCACACCTATGTCTACCGTCACCTGGGCGACGAGCTGCTGTGGGCGACCAGCATGCCCTGTGTGCTCGAAGGCGGCGCGCGGATTCCCCTAGCCTATTACGGCACCTCCAACGCGGCCACCATGAAGACCGTCTACAGGCGCGGACTCGGCAATCGCTACGGACGGACCATGCAGGTCATTGCCGGGGTGCACTTCAATTTCTCCTTTGCCGACACCTTCTGGTCGCTCTATCAGGATGTGCGATCCTCGGGCGATGACAGGGGGGGGTTTCGCTCCGAGTCCCAGATGGGCATGATCCGCAACCTGCAGCGGCTCGGCTGGCTCATACCCTACCTCTTCGGTGCCTCGCCTGCCGTCTGCGCGAGCTTCGTGCAGGGGCAGGAGACGGATCTGGAGCGCTTCGACGAGACCACGCTTTACTATCCCCACGCCACCTCCCTGCGGATGGGCGATATCGGCTACCAGAACAAGCAGGAAGAAGGCACCGGCATGAAGGCCTGCTACGACAGCCTGGACGCCTACGTGCGGAGCCTGACCTGGGCGATCGAGACCCCTTGTCCGCAGTACGAGACCATCGGTGTCAAGATCGGCGATCGCTACGAGCAGCTGAGCGCCAATGTCCTGCAGATCGAGAACGAGTACTACAGCACGGTCCGACCGAAGCAGATCACCGAATGGATGGAGAAGCCCTCGCTCGCCCTGCGTCGGCGGGGTGTCGGCTACGTGGAGCTGCGCTCGCTCGACGTGAATCTGTTCGAGCCCGTTGGTGTCGGTCGCGAGCAGCTGGATTTTCTCGAGACGCTGATGCTGTATTGCCTGCTGCAGGAGAGTCCGCGCATCGGCAGCCGCGAGCGGCGTGACATCGACGAGAACGAGGTCCTGACGGCGCATCGCGGTCGCGAGCCAGGTCTGAAGCTCGCGCGGAATCGCTCCGCGGTGACGCTGAAGCAGTGGGCCGAGGAGGTCATCGAGGACATGCAGGCCGTCGCTGCACTGCTCGACGGGGCTTCGGATGGCTCGCATCGCCAAAGCCTGCGTCGGCAGTCGGCCAAGGTCGCGGACTCGGAGCTGACACCCTCGGCCATGATGCTGAGCGAGATGCGGGAGCGCCGCGAGGGCTTCTTCGCGATGGCGCGGCGCCGCTCCTGCGAGCATCAGGAGTACTTTAAGCAGCAAGGCCTGGACGAGGGGGGCGCGCAAGCGCTCGACCAGTGGGCCCGCGTCTCCATCGATCGTCAGCGCGAGATCGAGGCCGCCGATGATCAGACCTTCGACGACTTCCTGCGGGCCTATGCCGCGCAGTCGGAAAGGCCTGTCTCTCCGCAAGCCTAGATCCTAGATCCGGCAGTTGACCGCTTCGTGCTTCAAGCAACGCCTTGACCACTTTCAAGATCGGGGCTTTCTGCTGGCTCACCCGCCGGGTGAAGCCCGCTATGGCCCCCAGTGTACGCCCCGCGCGGGCGCCTGGCTGCGTTGCAACGCGTTGTCGTAGAACCACTACGACGCCTCGTTTCGCCTTGCCGGACACCATGCTGGACGCACCCTGGAGGCCGTCCAACCGCCGGATCTAGGTAGATAGGGCGGTGAGCGGCCAGACTCGGGCGGCCAGCCTCCAAACGCACAGCGGCCCCGATCGCGCTCGCGATCGGGGCCGCTGATGCAGGCTCCGCGGCGGACGGCAGGGCCGCCCGCCATAGGCACTTACTCGGTGCTGGTCTGGGTGTCCTGCGGGGCTGCCGCCTGCTGCTGAGGCGCTGGCATCATGCCGGGGGCTGTGCCGTAAGTCGGATAGGGGAAGGGGCGATTCGCCCGCATGGCGCGGCGCTGCTCGCTCATCGCCTTTAAGGCCGCGCGACGTGCTTCCATCCGCTTCTGCGACTCGGCACGGTAGGCATCCATCTCCTTCATGCGGTCCTGGATCGAGCTAGGCAGCGCGGGGGCGGCGAGCTCAGGCATTGCGGGGGCCGCGGGGAATCGGCCGATCTCGGGGAATGCCGGCATCTCGGGCATGGCCGGGTACTCGCCGAGCGCGGGGACCTGGGGCATCTCCGGGAAGGCGGGTGCTGCCGGGAAGGCGAAGGGCTCGAAGCCAGGCGCCGTGGGGTACTGCCCCTGCATATCCTGTAGCTTCGCCATTCGCTCCTCGGCGGCCTTCTTCTGAGCCTCGAAGGCCTCCTGCATGGCCTTGGTCTGCTGCTCCATGAAGGCCTGCTGCTGCTCGACCATGGCCTGTTGCTGCTCTTGAGTCATGACAGGCGGCTGATAGGGGGCTGCATACCAGGCGAAGACAGAAGAGGTTGCTGCTGCGAGTGCGATGGCCGAGGCCGCTTTGATCATTTTCGACATGAAACACACCTAAATCGTTTTTGGAAGAAGATTGAGATAGGCCGAGCAATAAGCCGTGTGACGTCCTGTGTCCGTTCTTTGTATTCCTGTGCTGAGCGCCTGCGGACGCCGCGCTCAACTGGCTTCCAGCGATGTGCTGGTAGCCAATTAGGGCATGAGTATATAAGAAAATGATTAAATAGCAATAGGTCGTCGGAGAATCCTACTGCTATACCGCTCCTCGCCGGGTTGGCGGGAATCGGCCCGGCGAGCGCTTAGGCGATTGCCGGAAATTCTTATACCAGGTGGCGCCGGATTGGGGTCCGCTTTCAAGGAGCGCCGACAGGAGCATAGCTGGGCTCTGTGACTGGCGGGGCGACATAGAAGGTGGGCGTCAAGACAAGCCAGATGGTATGGGAATTGACAGAAATCGCCTTAGAAGAGCCGATTCAGTCCGTTGAGCGCCGCGACACGATAGGCCTCGGCCATGGTCGGGTAGTTGAAGGTGGTCTCGGTGAAGTAGCGTAGGTTGTTGGCTTCGCCTTGCTGCGACATGATGGCCTGGCCGATGTGCACGATCTCGGCGGCCTGCTCGCCGAAGCAGTGGATGCCCAGGATCTCGAGCGTCTCGCGATGGAACAGCAGCTTGAGCATGCCGACGGTATGCCCTGTGATCTGGGCGCGCGCAATGCTCTTGAAGTCGGCCTGCGCGACCTCGTAAGGGATGTGGCTGGCCGTTAGCTCGCGCTCCGTGCGGCCGATGGAGCTGATCTCGGGGACGGTATAGATGCCGGTGGGAAACTCTTCGATGAGCGACCAATCGCAGGCGCCGTCGGCGATGTGCGCCCCGACGAAACGGCCCTGGTCATAGCTCGCACTCGCCAGTGCCGGCGGGCCGACGACATCGCCAACAGCGTAGATGTGCGGCAGGGCCGTCTGATAGCTGGCGTTCACATCGAGCTGGCCGCGCGCGTTGGGCGTCAGGCCGATGTCTTCCAGGCCCATGTCCTGTGTGTTGCCAGTGCGGCCGTTGGCCCAGAGCAAGACGTCCGTCTTGAACTTCTTGCCGGACTTGCAGTGCAGAACGACCCCCTCCTCATCGGTCTCGACGCGGTCATAGGTCTCGTTGTGACGAATGACGACCCCTTGCTGGCGCAGGTGGTAGCTCAAGGCGTCCGTGATCTCGTCGTCCAGGAATGACAAGAGGCGGTCCCTGGTGTTGACCAGATTGACCTTGACGTCGAGCGCGCCCAGGATCGAGGCATACTCGCAGCCGATCACACCTGCCCCGTAGATGGTCAGGGAGCGCGGCGTGTGCTGAAGCGCAAGCACGGAGTCGCTGTCGCGGATGCGCGGATGGTCGAAATCGATATCCGGGGGATGGTAGGGGCGCGAGCCCGTGGCGATCGCGAAGTGCTTCGCGCGCAGCTCTTCCGTGAGACCACCCGGACGACGCACCTCGATGAGGTTGGGCTCGATGAAATGCGCCCGCCCGAAAATGACATCCACGCGGTTGCGTCGGTAGTAACGGTAGCGCGTTCGCACCTGGTCATTGATGACGCCGTCCGCCGCCCGGAGCAAATCCGGGAATTCGATATCGACCTGATGCTGCGTGTGCTGGAAGAGCGGATTGCGGCGATAGTCGGCCAACAGTTGGATGGAGTGACGCAGGGCCTTGCTTGGGATGGTGCCCCAGTGGGTGCAGCCGCCGCCGACTGCCCCGTGCGCCTCGACGACGGCGAGTCGTTGGCCGGCCTTGGCGAGCTTCATGGCGGCGCCTTCTCCGCCGGGTCCGGTTCCAATGACGATGGTGTCGAAATCGCGTGCGGTCATCGCTGCTCCATCTCGCGGCTGCTTCGGATCGGCCGCTGTGCCCGACTCGGGGCAAGCCGCGCCACGGCGCTGCCGTGTCTCCCGATCGCCTGAGAGGCGGCGCGCCAGTGGCTGCCCGACAAGATCTCAGAGGTTATCACGAATGCTGCGCGTCGCTCCGCGGCGGGCGGCGCGAGGACTGAGGGTGTTGGTGGGATGGTGTGCCTTGTCGCTGGGGCGAGGGGGTGGCGTTGGCAGTGGGCCGCGATCCTCGAGATGGCTGGTCCCGACGCACTCTCGGACTGAGGCGATGCCGGGCCGGCATCGCCTCAGTGCTCCTCTTGTGCCCTGACTAGAGAAAGTCGGGTAAGTGCTTGCGAATCGTCTCGGGCGGCTGGGTCGTCAAGTTCTTGTCGAGCTCCGCGGCTATCATCTGTTTGAGTGAGCTCGATTGGTGCTTGCGCAGGAGCCCGAGCAGCGAGGGCGAGGCGACGATGTAGAGCTTGCCGAAGCGGCCTTCCTTGCGCGCTACCTCGAGGTCCTCGCAGATGAGGCTGGCGAAGCGGTCGGCGTTCTCCTGCTTGTGCGCGTCTTCACCATTGACGCCGTGAGCGCCGGCGCCCGGGGTTTGGCTGCGACCACCCTTGTCCGTGATGAGGTCGCCTTCGTGGAGTCTGCCTTCAGGGAAGGTCATGGAGCTGACTTCAGTTAAGGGGCCCGCGGCCTTTTCGGCGATGAAGAATCGGGCGCGGCTGTTGTCTGCAACCAGGATCCAAGTCGGCATAAGACTTACCTTCCTCGTGGGTTGTGCCTGGGCATCGGGTGTCCGGGCAGTGAGACTCGATCAGGCGCTCCCAGTGCTGCTGGATCCGGTCGTCTCGACGCGCAGGCACATATCCCTGCAGTCTGCTTCTATCCGCGTCCGAGGCGTCCCCGGAAGACCCGCCGTTCTCGCGCGGCGGTGGCGTCTGAGCACGGGCTCGTCCTGAAACCGCCCTCTCGAGCCGAGATCTGATTCAATGCCAATCTGGCTCTCGATCAAGGTCTAGCATGGAAGCGACCGACTCAGCGAGCACCCGGGGTCCTTGCGGCGGGCAGTCTGGGCGTCTTGGCCGAGGGTGCCGCAGTCGGCGCCTTCCTTGGTCGAGTGTAACAGGCGTGTCATGAAGATGCGCCTGGCCATCGAGCACGGCGCGTGGCGAGTGCGACGCCCGGCTAGGTCGCCCTTCTGATGCAGTCGAGATAAGTGGTCTCGTCGAAGCCTTGGTGGCCTTGCTGGGCCGCCCATAGGGCTTGGGCGAGGCACTCCATGATGCGATGCTCCGCCGTATGCGCATCTGGGCAGTGTTTGCGCAATGCCTGGAACAGGGTGCGAATTCCCGCCGGGCGGTCGATGCTGAGCTGCTCGTGAACCGCGATGTGCAGTCCCATGTGGAAGAAGGGGTTGGCCTGCCCGGTCTCGGCACTGAAATCCTTGTCGACGATCTGCTCGCCGCTCTCGAGCATCGGCTGATATTCGGGATGCTGGCGGATCACGCTGACGATCTGGGCTTCGACCGGCTCCAGCGGCTCGTCGTTGGCGGCTTTGCGCCATGCCTGGACGAAGATGCGGCGGTGGGTCTCTCGATTCGTGGCGAGCATAGGGGCTGTTCTTTCGAGGTCTCGGTGTTCTGGGTCTATAGCGCTTTGGGCTGCCAGGCGGCTGCCTGGCTGCGCCGCAAGTCTGTCTCTGAGCCGATCTCGGCTAGGCAGCACCCTCCAATCGCTTGCCCGGGTATTCGCACAGGTCCGAAATGCGGCAGGACCCGCAGCGCGGCTTGCGGGCGGTGCAGACATAACGCCCGTGGAGGATGAGCCAATGGTGTGCGTCCTTGCGGAATTCCTTGGGCACATGCCGCAGCAGCCTCTGCTCGACGGCAAGGGGTGTCGGTCCCGAGGCGATCCTTGTCCGGTTGGCGACACGAAAGATGTGAGTATCGACGGCGATCGTCGGCTCGCCGAACGCGGTGTTCAGGATCACGTTCGCGGTTTTGCGACCGACGCCGGGCAAGGCCTCGAGCGCCTTGCGGTCGCGCGGCACCTCGCCGCCGTGGTGCGAGGCGAGGGTGGCGCAGGTCTTGATGATGTTCTTCGCCTTGCTGTTGAAGAGTCCGATGGTTCGGATGTGCGCCTTCAGCCCCTCCTCGCCGAGCGCGAGCATGGCCTCGGGCGTGCCGGCGGCGGCAAAGAGCCCGGCGGTGGCCTTGTTCACGCTCTTGTCGGTGGCCTGGGCCGAGAGAATGACCGCGATGAGCAGCTCGAAGGGGCTGTGGTAGACCAGCTCCGTGGTCGGCTCGGGGTTGGTGTCTTTGAGTCTCTCGAAGATCTGCCGGCGTTTCTCAGCGTTCATCTCTTGCATTGTATTCAAGACTGTCGTCTGATGTGGCACGTCCTGTGCGCCGCTTCAGTGGTCGACTCCGAGGCTTCGCGGATGCCGCCGGACACTTTGGGCAATCCGCCTCAAGCCATTCCACGCCAGACAGATGCCAGGGTAGATAGATGCCAATGAAACTATTGGTGGGGACGCTCGCCCTGCTGCTCGTGCCAGTGGCCTGGGCGACGACGGATCCAAGCCAGCCGGTAGCCAAGTCCCCATCGGGCGACGCGGCCTCGGCGAATGCTCCGGCCTCCCGGGCGTTCCCGGCGCCGCCCAGCAGCCCCAAGCCGAGCCGTGGGCAAATCAACGCCCTGGTCAAGCGAGTCTCCCGGCAGTACGGCGTCGAAGAGGCGCTGGTGCGCGCCGTCGTCGCGGCCGAGTCGGGCTATGATGCCCACGCCGTCTCGCATGCAGGTGCCGTTGGCTTGATGCAGCTGATGCCCGCTACTGCCGCGGATTATGGTGTTCGCTCGGTGCGGGCGCTGTTCGACGCCGAAACCAACCTGCGTGCCGGAACGCGGCATCTCAGGCGGCTGCTGCGAAAGTATGGTAACGATTACGGCCGCGTCATCATGGCCTACAACGCCGGCGAAGGCGTGGTCGACCGCACCAACAGCCGCGTGACCTATCGCGAGACGCTCAACTATACCGAGGCCGTGATCAAGAACTACCGCCGCTATGGCGGCAAGGCCCCGACCCAGGCGGCGCTCAACCAGGTCTACGCCTTGAGACGCGTGAGCAGCGCCGGCCAGGCGAGACGTCTCATGAAGAAGTTCCTGGATCCGTCGTTGCTGTCCTTGAAGGTCAAGCCCACTCTGGATGCGCGCTTCTTGAGTCCGTCGCTCCACGAGGTCGGCCCCGAGAGTCGGCCGATGTTCGAGCTGGAAGCCAAATCCGCTCCTTGAGAGCTGTGACGGCATTCAAAATCGCCATCTCGGATCGCGAGTGCGGGCGCCAAACGCGCTATATTACAGGCATTGAGGCGCGAGTCGATCGGGCGGTTTCGGCGTCGCCGCCATGCGATCGCGCAGCTTGCGAGAGATATGTCAGAGTCCGAGGCGACCGGTAAACGAGACCCATGAACCAAACGCTTCAGAAATTGCGGGAGCTTGCGCAGGAGAGCGTCCTCAGCGCCGAGGACTCCATCGTCCAGAAACGTGAGATCTTCGCCTCCTGCGCGGAGCTTGCCGCGCCGCTGATCCAGGCCTTTAGGGACGTCGAGAACGAATTCGTGCGCATCACCGTGATGCGTCAGATCTGGCCCTATGACTTCGATCGCCGGGACGACCGGGTGGCCGGCCTCCTGGTGAACATGATCGGTCCCAAGGAGGCCCCCATCGGTCTGAAGATCGCGGTTCCACATGGCTTCCTCCAGTTCGAGGTCATCATGAAACCGGGCTCCCCGCCCGTGTACTCCTGTGTTCGGGATACCCACGGGCAGCGGCCGCTGGCGATGGACTTCCCGAGCTCGGAGGCCTGGCTCGAGTTCTTCTACAAGTCGATCGCCGATCTCATCGAGCTCTGATCTTGCCGCAAGGCAGCGATGCCTGATTTCTCCGTCGCGCTCGCAGTCTACGACTTCGCCCCCGTTGCCCTGATCGGTCTGGCCTTTGGGCTGCTCGTCGCTGTCGCGCGCGCGGTCGATCGCGCCTGCTACCCCATGATGCTGCTGGGTGGCGTCTTGGTCGTCTCGGGCGGCTTCGCGAAGGCACTATGGAAGCTGATCGTCGCGCTGACTGGCCAGGACCTCGGCTGGCTTGCCATGATGCTCTTTCCGCTCATGGCGCCGGGGTTCGTGCTAAGCGCCGTCGCTGCTTGGGGGCTCTTGGACCGGGTGCTTGGCCGGCCCGCGCGACTCGGTTGGTCGGCGGCGCTCCTTGCGCTGGCCCTGATGGCCGTCGCAGTGGGCGTGCGCGAGTGGCTGCTATCCATTCCGCGCGGCTGGTTCTTGCCGCTCTTGGCGTTCGTCAGTCTGGGTAACCTGATCCTGAGCCTGCAGCTGATCCGCATCTCCCTGCGCCTGCGTCGCAGGTCCGCCGCCTTGCTCTTCGGGCTCAATCTCCTCGTCGTCTTCGCGCTTCCACCGATCGCGATCGCTGGACCCGCAACCATCTGGATGCACTGGCTCGAGCAGACGCTGACGACCTTCGGGGCCGGCTGCTTTGCTGCCGCGGCTTATCTGCTATGGCGCTCGACGCAATGCCGGCGTGAGGGTCAAGCGGATCTTGAGTGCGATGAGGACGCTCGTTCTTAGTCCGAGCTGATCGTGCGGGCGGGAGGCGATCGACCGGAGCTGCGCTCCGGTCGATCTCTCGAGAGGGGGTTGGTACCGAGGGCCGGACTCGAACCGGCACGAGGTTGCCCTCGTCAGATTTTGAGTCTGATGCGTCTACCAATTTCGCCACCTCGGCAACGCGGCCCTGGAGTATAGCGAAATCCTGGCAATGATTGGTAGAGGTTGCGGCCCTTTTTCGTCTGATTCGCCCGTTTCGGCCCTAGCGGTCCTCGAAGCCGGCGAGGCGATAGAGCCGCTTTGCCTCTTCGGGGTCTTTTTCGACGCCCTGGCCCTCTTCGTACATCATGGCCAGCGTGGTCAGCGATCCGACTAGACCCTGGTCGGCGGCCTTCTTGAACCAGGCGACCGCCTTTGCGGGATTCTGGTCGACGCATTCGCCCTGCATGTACATAAAGGCGAGACCGTGCTGCGCCAGTCCAAGGCCGGCCTCGGCGGCGTTCTTCATGTACTTGTAGGCCAGCAGCGGGCTCGGCAGCATCCCGAGGCCGTTTTGGGCCATGATGGCCATCCGGTATTGGGCCTCGATGCTGCCTTGCTCTGCGAGCGGGGATAGCAGGCCGGTTGCTCGCGAGAACTGCTTCGACTCGAAGGCGGCGATGCCGCTCGCGAGATCCATGTCGAGACCGGGCTGGTCTTCGCTCATTGTGACTGCTCCTCTTCGTGATGATCGCGCGACTTGACGTCTTGGCGATAAGGCTAGGGCCAAGCTGCGGGTTGGGCGGGGCGATTCAAGCTGAAGAGAGCTTCCAGCCGCCAGCGAACAGCCATCAGCGTCCTGGAATCAGGCGGTTGGGTGCCCCGGTTAACAATGGCGTAGGTTGCCTCGCGACGGGCGTTGGCTCTGCTCAGCCGTCCGCACCGGTCGGGGGGAGGTCGACGAACGCCAGCCAAGCATCGAGAAGGCCCTGGTTTGCCGCGGCAATGGCCAGGCGTGGCGCAAGGTTGGAGGTCGACTCTGCTTGGGTGCCGCCCTTGCCGAAGAGTCGGGTCGCGGCCCCGGCCTCGTCGGCGACGAGCCTGCCTGCGGCATAGTCCCACAGCTTCTGTCCGCCATGCAGATAGAGCTGGAAGCGCCCCGATGCCAGCCAGCACCAGTCCAGCGCGACTGAGCCGATGTTGCGCTGCGACCCAAAGCCGCCGGGGCGAAAGAGTCCGGCAATGCGGCTCGTCGGGATGCGCTTGAGGTCGACGACGGCGATGCACTCGGTCAGGCGCGTCTGCTGTGCGCTGACGCGCAAAGGGCGATCGTTCAGGGTGGCGCCTTGGCCCTTGGCCGCGCAAAAGCATTCGTCTCGCGTGGGGTCGAGCACGATGCCGAGCACAGGTGCTCCATTCTCGATGAGCGCCAGCGAGATGGCGAAGAAGGGAAAGCCGTTGGCGTAATTGCTGGTGCCATCGAGCGGGTCGAGGGCCCAGAAGCTCCCCGGGGTGTTTGCGATCACCCGTTCTTGCTCCTCGGCGCTCATCTCCTCGCCGAGCAGGGGGATCTCTGGAAAGTCGCGCGCCAGTGCGTCGGCGATCCGCCGCTGGGAGGCGATATCCGTCTCCGTCACCAGGCTGCCGTCGCCCTTATGTCTGGCTTGGACCTGTTGCCAGCGCGGGAGGATCTCTTCCGCGGCGGTTTCTCGTAACAAGGCTGCAAGATGGCTCAGATCGATGCTCATGTCAGGCTCACTTCGCTGGCGGTTGACCCTAGCGGTTTGACCCTAGGGGGGCGCGTTGCTCTAATCTGGGGCTCGAAACGCAACTCTGGAACAGGAATCCGCCATGTCCCTGCAGCCCGTCATTCTTTCCGGTGGGTCTGGAACACGCCTCTGGCCGCTGTCGCGGCAAGCTTACCCCAAGCAATTTCTGCCGCTCACTGGGGATTACACCATGCTGCAAGAGACGGTGCGCCGCCTCGACGGCTTGGCGGAGGAGCATCCGCGCGAGGCGATCGCCCTGCTCGATCCCTTGGTGGTCTGTAACGAGTCGCACCGCTTCCTGGTTGCGGAGCAGTTTCGGGGCCTCGGGCGCGGGGCGGCGCGCATCGTGCTGGAGCCATGCGGTCGCAATACGGCGCCGGCGCTGACTCTGGCCGCGCAGGTTGCGACGGAGTCGGGAGAGGACCCCGTTCTGCTGGTGATGCCCGCAGACCATACCATCCGCGACGAAGCCGCGTTTCGCACCGCGGTCGCGGATGCCTGCGTGCTCGCCCGCGAGGGCGCGGTCGTGACCTTTGGCATCGTTCCGAGCAAGCCGGAGACGGGGTATGGCTACATCCGGCAAGGGGCGGCTTATCCCGCTGCGGAGCTTTCCAATGCGGCGTTCGTCCTGGACGAGTTCGTCGAAAAGCCGGATGCGTCCACGGCGGAGGTCTATGTGGCGAACGGAGGCTATGCCTGGAACAGCGGCATCTTCGTGCTCAAGGCGTCCGTGTGGCTGGATTTGATCGAGCGTTTCCGTCCGGATATCGCTGGCGCGATCCGCAATGCCTTCGCGAGCGCGACCCTGGATGGCGACTTCCTGCGCCTGGACACAGGTCTTTTTGAGGCTTGCCCGAGTGATTCCATCGACTACTCGGTGATGGAGCGTCTGTCCGGCACTCGACAGGCGGGGGGCGTGGAAGAGCTGCCCGTGGCCGTGGTCGTCCCGCTGGATGTCGGCTGGTCGGACGTTGGGGCCTGGTCGGCACTGTGGGAGGTGCGCGAGCAGGATGCGGCCGGCAATGTGCTGGATGGTGACGCCTTCGTGCATGATGCCGCGGACAACCTCATCGTCGCGCAGTCGCGCATGGTGGCTGCCGTGGGTGTCAGCAACCTCATCGTCGTCGAAACGCCCGATGCCGTTCTGGTGACGACCAAGGATGCGGCCCAAGAGGTGAAGGCCGTCACCCAGTTCCTGCACAGTGAGCAGCGGGATGAGTGCATGCACCACCAGCGCGTGCATCGGCCGTGGGGCTCCTATGAGTCGATCGGCCGGGGCGAGCGCTATCAGGTGAAGCGGCTGGTGGTCCATCCTGGCGAATCGCTCTCCTCGCAGATGCATCATCATCGCGCGGAGCATTGGATCGTCGTGTCCGGCACGGCGCGTGTTTCCTGTGGCGAGAGCAGTTTCCTGCTGACGGAGAACCAGTCGACCCATATTCCAGTCGGCGCGACGCACCGACTGGAGAATCCCGGCAGCATCCCGCTCGAGGTCATCGAGGTGCAATCCGGCAGCTACCTCGGGGAGGATGACATCGTCCGGTTCGAGGATCGCTACAACCGCGAGCCGACGGAGAAGTGCTGACGCCTGCTCGATCTGCTGCCGCTATGGGGGCTGTTGTTGGACGGAGCCGCTATCGCGGAGAAAGATAGAGCCACCCGCTGGCAGCCTATATCACGTGCTCCCACCGAAATCGGCGTGATTGTCTAGGATGGGAGCATTTTGCGGTAAGGATGAAACTGGTGTCTGTGGTGTAGGACAGCGGCCCGCTCGACGAAAGGACGTTGAGCACGTTAACCTTGATCGCGACGCGGCGGCTGCCGGGAAATGCTCGCGCCAAATAGGCGACAACGATTCGCGGTCATGGCGGCGGCCGACACGGTTGAAGCACCCGCAACTCATCGCTCATCAAGAGCGTAATGCTTTGAATTTTATCAGGAAAAAATGAAAGGCTGGCAGAGATATTGGCGTAACGCCTTATTTTTAAAGAATAAATCTGCTTTCGGCAGAAAAAAGATATTTTCTCTAGCATTGCTTTCGCTTTTTGTCAATGTTCCGGTTTCCAGTATTTCTCTTTCAAGATCAACCCTTTAAAGGGATTTGCAGTAACTTCTCAATAAGTCGTGGCAGCCTTGGCTGAGGAGATCCGTTAGAGTATTGCCTCGGCCCCGAATCCTGACC
>NZ_JAAIJQ010000378.1 GCF_010820565.1 Thiorhodococcus minor
GCGTGTACGCCCAAATCGCCACTAAATGCTTGTTTTAAAATGAATCGCTAGACCCCCCGAAATCCGGGAGAGCCAGTAGATTTCCATATACCACTGATATTGTTGCCTTTGTTCGCGATAGTAGTGCCTGCGTGATTTTCGCAGGTGCGTCAGCGCCCCCAACAGCCTGATCACTCGGATTCGCTGGGGGCTCATCGACACAAAATCAGTAGTTTGTCGCGCTATCGGCGCTTGGGTGAGCTGAGCTTAGTTAGTGCCTGGCCGAAAAGTCTGTTTCATCTTACGGGACAATGGCTTAAAATATGACCCCATGGTCGAAGTTTCGGC
>NZ_JAAIJQ010000379.1 GCF_010820565.1 Thiorhodococcus minor
CGGGGATGTCGAATGGCGCGCTGCCGCCGACGGGCCAATCGGCGGGGTAAATGCCTTGGCGAACGGCGCGATGGAATAAGCAAGGTAGGATGGGTAGAGTGACCACGCTATGACGCTGCCGCTTGGCACGGACGCCGACTGGTCACGAAACCCATCGAGCCACTGACACGGATGTCATACTGAAACGCCCTCGGGAAACCGGGGGCGTTTTTGTTTGGGTGCGGGCCTGGCAGATCGGCGCGGGTGGCGATGGGTTTCGCTGCGCTCTACCCATCCTACGTCCTTCTGATGCCTCGCTGGAGGCGTCCGCCGCGTGAGCCGGCGG
>NZ_JAAIJQ010000380.1 GCF_010820565.1 Thiorhodococcus minor
CAGTCGCGTGGCCTGGTAGAGATACCCGGCCAGGGCGCGGCTGTTGCCGCTGACGCCGTAGTACTGGATGTGCCCACGCAGGTGGCGAGTGAGATAGGCCAGCATGGCCGCGCCACCTTGGCTGCGCAGGGCGCGCAGTCGCTCATTGAGCTGCTTGAGCTTCCTGCCCAGGCGCTTGCCGTCGGTCTTGCGCCCGACCACGAACCGCCCGCGACGGCTTCGGCCCACGTAGTGGGTGAAGCCGAGGAAGCTGAAGGTCCGTGGCTCGTTCCCGCGCTCATGCGGCTGGCCAAGCGCGTGCGAGCCAAATCGCAACAGC
>NZ_JAAIJQ010000381.1 GCF_010820565.1 Thiorhodococcus minor
CCAACACGCCGCTCAGCGCTGACTTCCATCAGCTAGCCCGATCGTGTAACCATCAAATTCGCTGACCGCACTCACTTAGGCGATCACCGTCTAAGCCGTTTTTCGTTGTGCCACAGTTTTGCCCCAGTTCAGACGGAAAGTCGGATCTGTCTGCCTCCAGCGCTAGCCACGAACCCAATGCCATGGACTTAAGCCGTCCGGCAGTACGCCGGGTGGAATCCGGGCTTGAGCTTGCCGGGCTTGAGGCGTGGAAATTGTCGGTCTGGCCGTACCGCCTCGACGGCATCGGAAAGCGCGAGTACAGCCTGCGTCAGCAG
>NZ_JAAIJQ010000382.1 GCF_010820565.1 Thiorhodococcus minor
AGGCTGTCGAGCACCCGCGCGATCTCCTTGGGGTCCGTCAGCCGCGGCAGGCGTCCGGCCGCGATGGCCTGGCGCAGACGGCTGACGAAGCCGCCGCGGACATGCCGCGACAGCGCGCGGACGGGAAAGAGATAGGTGCTCTTCGCCGGGTGCCACTCCCCCGAGGCCGAGACGGCCCCGCCGGGCACCAAACAGTGCAGATGCACATGCCGCGTCAACGTCTGCCCCCAAGTATGCAGCACCGCGGTCATGCCGAGCTGTCCGTCCAAGCGCTTGGCATCTGCGCCGAAGGCGGAGAGGGTTGCCCAGACGCT
>NZ_JAAIJQ010000383.1 GCF_010820565.1 Thiorhodococcus minor
GAGACCCTCGAGCCGCTGATCGAGCCCGCGCCACCCGTCCTGGCCGATTATCGTCCTCAGCAAGCCTATCTGCTGCTTGACGAGCAACGCTTGGCGAAGGCCGAACAGCGGCCAACACGCAATCTCAGCGCCGCGCTCTTTCGCCTCGAAGCCAGCCGCAGTGCCGAGGACGCCCTGGCCATCGTGCGCGCACTGGTCGACTGGCTCAAAGAGCCCGAGCAAAGCAGCCTGCGCCGCGCCTTTGCCGTTTGGTTCGGGCGGGTGTTCCTACCCAAACGTCTACCCGGGGTGTCGGTCACCCCCATGAGCGATCT
>NZ_JAAIJQ010000384.1 GCF_010820565.1 Thiorhodococcus minor
TCGAAGTCGATCCTGCCTCGTTTAATTCCAGGGCAGAGTGTGCCACTGAATTGAACGGGGTTTTCGTTCAGGCACTAGTCTCGTCGGCATAGAGCACCTCGGCATCGCGCACCGCCGCGTGGATCTCCGCCTCGAGCACTGGCTCAAGCGCACGCCCGGCCTCATCAACGCACTGGTTGATGGTGGCCGTGGAGAGCGACAGCCCCAGCCAGTCAAAGAGGAATTCGCGCACCTTCGTGCGTATTCCAGTGAAACCGGACACCCAGTCCGAAGGAAAGCGGACAGTCGTTCCGATCGAAACCGGACAGTCAGT
>NZ_JAAIJQ010000385.1 GCF_010820565.1 Thiorhodococcus minor
CGACCAACACGCCGCTCAGCGCTGACTTCCATCAGCTAGCCCGATCGTGTAACCATCAAATTCGCTGACCGCACTCACCTGGCATTCACGCTCTGGTTTCTGGCGATCTACCTGATCAGCCAGGCCAAGACCGGGCTCTCTGCTCTTGCCCTGAAACGTCAGCTGGGCGTGAGCTACCCAACCGCCTGGCTGATCCAGCACAAGCTGATGCAGGCAATGACCGAGCGTGAGCGCACCTATGCGCTCAGTGGCGACGTCCAGGTCGACGACGTCTATCTCGGCGGTGAGCTCACGGGCGGCAAGGCCGGGCG
>NZ_JAAIJQ010000386.1 GCF_010820565.1 Thiorhodococcus minor
GCCCGCATCCGATCCGGCACTGCGCACGCTGCACGACTGCGACATGCAAGCGGTCAGCGAAGGCCGCAGCACCTGTCAGTGATGACCGCAACCGCAGGATGCCATCCGAGGCGCGTTTAACCATGTCAAGACTCCGCAAGCGATTTTTCATTCCTTTCGTGATCGCTCTGGTAGCGGTTTCCACCACCTCGGCGGAAGAGATCCGCGATTTCTATGCCGAGCCTGGGCTCCATCCCAATGCCATGGACTTAGCGCCTAAAGCTATGATTATGTTAAAATAATGCGTCTTCACAGGAACCTTGTAGGAGCA
>NZ_JAAIJQ010000387.1 GCF_010820565.1 Thiorhodococcus minor
CCCTGGGGCTGATAGGGCCGGGCATGAATGAGGGCGATGCCGAGCTTGGCGCAAACGAGCGCGAGGTGCTTGGAGCGGTCGTTGGCGCCATTGTCGACGAACAACTTCTGTGGCAGCCCGCGACGCAGGATCGCCTGCTCGAGCACCGGCAGAAAGCTGGCGGTGTTCTCCGACAGGGCAAAGGCGGCATGGGGAATCACCCGCGTGGCGTCGTCGATGAAGGCGATCAGAGAGGTCTTACGCTTGACGCGCTCGCCGACCACCACAGCGGGTCCGTGCATGACATCGCTCATCCACAGCTCACCGGCG
>NZ_JAAIJQ010000038.1 GCF_010820565.1 Thiorhodococcus minor
CGGTACGGCCAGACCGACAATTTCCACGCCTCAATCCCGGCAAGCTCAAGCCCGGATTCCACCCGGCGTACTGCCGGACGGCTTAAGTCCATGGCATTGATGGTCGATCTCCCCCCTCGGGGGCCATCACACGCTCGGAGGCCAGCGCGAGCAGTTCCGGAACCGCCTGAATGTACCAATAGGTCTCGCTGGGACTGCCATGTCCCAGGTAGGTCGCCAACTGTGGCAACTGCCGATTCACGTCCACTCCCGCGCGGTACCAGGCGATGAGCTGATGCGTGGCGAAGGTGTGCCTAAGATCTTGCAGGCGCGGGCCTCGCCCGCTGCGCTTGGGCTGGCGCGGGCGCAGACCGACGTGCTGGCATAGCCGCGCGAACGTCCGCCGCGCCCGATCGCCGGGCACGCGTGTGCCGTTGGCCGTCACCAGAAAGGCCGGCGTGCTGGGATTCGGCACGAGGCGATCGCGCCGCTCGGCATACTGCGCCAACGCAACGCCGGTGGACGGCGTGAACGGGACCAGGCGCGATTTGCCACCTTTCGATCCTTGGATCGTCAGTACATGATCGCGTAGATCGACGTCGTCCACGTCGAGTTTGAGCGCCTCGCCAGGACGCAGCCCAGTCGCGGCGAGCAGTCCGATCAGGGTGGCGAAGGTGGCGCCTTGCAGTCCATCACCATCACGTTGGCTGGCGGCAGCCATCAATGCCAAGATCTCGTCGTGGCTGTAGATGTGGGGCGTTGGCCGCCGGTGTGGTGCTGGCAACAGGCGCGGTGGTGGAATCTCGGTGCGCGGATCGCTCGCGTGCAGCCAGCACGCAAACGCGCGCACGAGGCCGAGTCGGCGCGCATAGGTCGCCGGTTGCAGTCCGATGGGCTGGAACGTCCAGCGCAAGGCCAAGGCGGTCGTCACCACATCGCCGCCCTGCGCGATGACGAGCTCGACGAACTGGCGCAGACACGACTCTGGCCACTTCAGCTGCGTGCCCAGTGTGCGACGCGTGTGTAAATACTCGCTAAGAGCCGCATGCAGGTCAGTCATTGCACCACCTCCAGGCCGGGCCAGGCTTGGGCGATGCGACGCAAGCCCGCAAGATCGACCTTCGCGTAGCCTTGGGTCGTATCGATGCGGCGGTGCCGTAAGATTTGGGCGATCTCGGCCAACGAAGCCCCATGGCGCAGCATCCGTGTCGCGAGACTGTATCGGAAGATGTGTGCGCCCACGCGGCCACTTGGGAGCACGCCGGCACGCGTGAGGGCGCACCGCGCAATTGCGCTGACCGTGGAAGGATCTTGCAGCGCGATCCGTGGGGCCTTGAGGCTCAGAAACAGATGGCGCGAGTCACTCTCGCCACGCCCTCTGCAGAGGTACTGCGCGATCGATGCGCCCACCTCTTCGAGCAGTGGTAGGCGCTCGAGCTGGTTGCCTTTGCCGCGGACCAGGAGCTCGCCGCTCTCCCAGTGCAGATCCTCCAGGCGCAGCGCAAGCACCTCACTCGCCCGAAAGCCCAGGCGCGCCAAGAGCTGCAAGATGGCAAAATCACGCCAGCCACGCGCGCCAGATCGCTCGGCCGTCGCTAAGACGCGCTCGATGGCCTCGTCCGTCAGCACCGCCGGCATGGGCTTGCGCTGCCAGTGCCCGATGGGTGGCACCGCCGGGGAGAAATCGCGCGCGATCACGCCCGGCAGGAAACAGAAGCGCAAGAACGAGCGCAGTCCCGCCGCATACAGCTTCACCGTGGCCACGGCATGATCTTGGCTGACGTCCAGAATGTAGCGGCGGATGACCAAGGCATCCACGTGGGCCGCCTGCTCCGGGAGCTGCATGGCCGTGATGAAGCCACGCGCGCTGATCGCATAGGCGGCAATCGAGTGGGCGCTGAGACCTTGTTGAGCGCTGAGGTGCGCGAGGTAGCGTTGACAGAGGGCAGCGGGCGGCGATGGCTCGACACGGCGCTGCGGGAGGATTTCGACTGCGCGCAGGTAGGCTAAGAAAGCCTGCAAGGCGCAACGGTGGTTGTAACGACGCCGCGCCGGACAGGCGAGAAAGGCATCGATGCAAGCGTCGTCGTCAATCTCGCCTAGCTTGACCTCGTTGTCACGGATCCATTGGATGAAGGGCGCGATTCGGTGTGCCTTGTCGCGCCGCGTCTTCTCCGCGTATCCGGCTTGAGCCAGGGAGGCAAGGAAGGCCGCGAGGTGCTGATCGAGGTCGGGGTCACAGGAAGATCCTAGAGGGATTGGCTGCCCGGACATGGCGTCTCTCCGCTGATCTGGCGTTGTTGCCAGACCTGAGAGCCGACCGCGTTATGCCGCGTAGTACAATCTCGGCGCGCGTGGCGACGCCGGTTTCACGCCCTCGCGCGGCATAGCCAAGGACGCGGCATAACGACGCCGAGCAAGCGCTGCGCCACTGGATCATTGCGCGCAGCATCATGATGGGAACCCGCTGCGAGGCCGGATCGCGTACCTTCACCCTGCTCGCCAGCGTGATCGAAACCTGCCGCAAGCGTGGTCATCTGCCTTGGCCTTATCTGGCCGGCGTGATTGCCGAGCGCCGCGCTGGTCGCCCGGCCGCTGCGCTGCCGGCCCCAATGGGGGGTCTCTGAACGGTTACGCCGAGGGCATCGTAGTCGTAGCGGGTGACCCTGCCGTCCGGTGCGATGATGCGGCTCACGCGGCCGGCCGCGTCATACTGGTAGACATCCGGCGCGGCGAGGCCAGGCAGGAGCACAAGGAGCGCGACGGCGACGAGGCGCATGAGCGATCGGACCCTCTGCACGTCGGCGCACCTCCTTGTCAAAGCCCATCGCAGCGGCCGAGTCGTGCGATGCGTGATGGATCCATCGGTGGCGTGAGCGCGGGGCGTCCCGATAGTAACGCACGGTTACCGGCTCAGTACCGACACTCCCACATTTTTTTCATGGTTCCAACCTTTCGTAAACGCCGGGTGGCGTCGCCGCCAGCGTTGCCGTGCGCCCGGGACGACCTGGATTCAGGACATCTCGGAGGCCGTTCGCGTCGGGTCTAGGCTGAAATGGCGGCTGGTGACAGAACTGCTCGTTCTACCCCATCTTGCGCAAAGCGGAGATCGCCTTCGTCGACGACAAGGCGGGCAAGCCCGTCGGCATCCAGCGCCACGTCGGGCGCCGCCCCATCCTGGCCTTCGGCAATTCGGACGGCGACTACCAGATGCTCGAATGGACCACGGCGGGCGCCGGCAAGCGCCTGGGCCTCATCCTGCACCATGACGACAAGGCGCGCGAATACGCCTATGATCGCGACAGCCATATCGGGCGACTCGACAAGGGTCTGGACGACGCCGAATCCAATGGCTGGGTCTTGGTCTCGATGAAGCGCGACTGGAGCCAGGTCTTCCCGCCCTCGAGCGAGCCGCAGAAGTAATCCCTATCGACTTTCCGGAAGCCAACGATGTCGGAGCCAGAAAAGAAATCCCTCGCCGATGCCCTCAAGCATCCTATGGCCAACGTCATCATCGGCTTCCTGCTCACGGGCGTTCTTGGCGGTGCCTTGACCAATTACTACACCACCAAACGCGCCGAGGACGCCCGCATCCAGGCACAGGTTCTGGCCCGCAAGGAAGCCGTCATCAAACTGACCGGACTCAATGCCGAGCAGATCGCCCGCGCCGAGCAGCTCATCACAGCCCTTGAGGGCGGCAACACACAGAAGGACCTCTCCGAGCTCGCGGAGCTCTATCAGGCCGCCAACATCCGTTGGCGCACCGAGACCAGCCCGGCCCTGACCGCCGCCCGGGAGGTCCTGCCGCCGGACGTCTACTATAGCTTCCGCGCCCGAGTGAAGACCGAGTTCCGCGCTCGCTTCCTGCAGCCATTGAGGTCCTGTCTCAGCAAGAGTCAAGAGGCCATGACCCAGGGGCAGCCCGTCGCGGATGTGCTGGCCTCCTGCCAGGCCCGCGAGCTGCTGGAAGGCGCCAGCACCTGCAGCGATGCGCTGATGGACCTGCTCTACGAGATCGCTGGTGGAACCATTGAAAATCATAGCGAGGAATGGATCCAGGAGACGCGTGAGCGCCACAGACAGCGGCTTAAAAAGGCCTGCGCCTCGCCGGTGGACGGCACGAGCGGCAGCTGAGCCATGAATGGTGCGGCCACATCCGCCTCTAGACTGACGCAGAGGGTGCGTCGGTGATTGGCGGCACCTGGGTGATCCCGGTCATCGGCCTTTTCCCCGATCGCTCGACGCCATGAAGATTCGCCTGCGATTTCAACGAAGGACTGAGCCAGACCGGCCAGGCTGGGAGAAACCGGGCTCGACAGGCCCAAGCACGCTGGGTGAAGCCGCGATGGAGGCAAATCGGGAAATGTCCGAGGCGCTGCACACGACAGGCTCGGGGCCGGCCGCCGAGGCTCCCGAAGCATCTCGGCCCAGGGGTTGGCGACCAACACCCGGATGGCTCCTCAGCACCGGCCTGGCCTTGGGAATTGGCTGGCTATTGGGATCGAGCCTGACACCCCGGCTGGAGCACCCATCCCAGCAAGATCCGGCGCCCGTCGCAGAGCCGCGAGCAGCCGTCTCGCAAGATCTCCGCAGAGAAACCCCGATGGCGATCGGTCAAGGCACCCAAGCGCCGGACGCGATGCTGAGCGGGCTGCCGCGCGATGCCCTGGTCGATGAGCTGTTGATCTGCCGGGCCGAGCTTCAGCAGACGTCCGGCCAGGCTGCGGCAAGCGCGGCCGACGACGACCCGGAATCGCCATCCAACACTGAGGCCGAGACAACCGCTGAGACAGAAACGACCGCCGAGGCTTCTCCCGAAGCCGCTGCGGTCACATCGACGACAGAGGTCACCAAGGCGGCAGCGAAGCCCGTCGCCAAGAAATCGCGATCAAGGTCGAAGAAGCGAACGGTGCGGCGCAAGCGTTCCAAGGCCAAGGTTTCGAGACCACAGCGGCGCTCCCCCTCCGGCTCCTTCTGGTCCAGCAAACAAGGCGGCCCTTTCCTCGGGAACTGACACTGCCGGGCGCCGTCGTCCCTCCATCGGGCAAGGTCCGAGACAGCGCTCGGATCGAGCCCCCTGGCGCGCCCTGCCCGGCCTCGGCAACATCAGCTCCAACGCCAGCCTGCAGCGCCCGGAGATCCATGTGGACGTCGACGACGCACGCGCCGCGGACCTCGGCATCACCACCTCGGCCATCGCCACCGCCATTCGGGTCGCGACCGCGGGCGACTTCGAGGTCCAGCTTGCCAAGCTCAACCTGCCCCAGCGCCAGATCCCCATCCGCGTGCGGCTCGATCCGGAGCTGCGCACCGACCTCGACGCCATCGCCAACCTGCGACTGCCAGCCTGGTCGGGCCAGGTGCCGCTCGGCGCGGTCGCGGACGTCAGCCTCGGCAGCGGCCCGGCGCAGATCGACCGGCTGGACCGCGCGCGCGATGTCACCATGGAGATCGAGCTGGCGGGTCAGTCGCTCGGCGACGTCATGGCCGAGATCGACCAGCTGCCGTCACTGCTGCGTCTGCCGCCGGCATCAGCCGGCCTCCGGCGACGCCGAGCGCATGGCCAAGGTCTTCGGCGGCTTCGGCACGGCCACGCCGACCGTCATCCTCTGCATCTATCTCGTCCTGGTGCTGCTCTTTCACGACTTCCTGCGGCCGGCGACCATTCTCGCCGCCCTGCCCCTGTCGGTCGGCGGGACTTTCGCCGCCCTGCTGCTGACGCACAACAGCTTCTCGATGCCGTCCATCATCGGCCTGCTCATGCTCATGGGCATCGTGACCAAGAGCTCCATCCTGCTGGTTGAGTACGCCGTCAAGGCCAGGCGCGAGCGCGGCCTGGAGCGCCGCGACGCCCTGCTCGACGCCTCCCGCAAGCGCGCCCAGCCCATCCTCATGACCACCATCGCCATGGTCGCCGGCATGCTGCCGACGGCGCTCGGGCTCGGCGCGGAGCCCAGCTTCCGCGCGCGCATGGCCATCGCCGTCATCGGCGGATTGCTGACGTCCACGGTGCTGTCCCTACTGGTCATTCCCGTCGTCTTCACCGTCACCGACGACTTGCTGGGCGGTCTGCGGAGAGTACGGCGATGGGTTTCGCGTCGGACGCAGGCGCACGCGGCCTAGCCAGAACGGACTGCCCGGACCCAGCTTCGCCGCATCGGCCCATCGCCGACGCCCTTGCCGGAGGTCAGTGGCCAGGCGGCTCGGGGCGGAAGTGCGCCAGCATGTCGAGCGCGAGTCCAGGGCGCCCATCGATCCGGCTCGCGTTGAAGCCTTGCTGGAAGAAGGGGGCATACTCCGGATGGGCCGCCGCGTCCTCGGCCCCGAGGTGGCGGAATCCCATGCTCCAGCTCTGGAAGCGACGCGCTGAGAGCGGGCCGCGATGGAGCAGCATGATCGCAGTATGCCGCGGGTCTTCGACGATGCGCGAAAAGGTCTCGTCGATCGCGGCTACCTCGCCCTCCAGGACCTGCATGAAGCTCCCGCTGGCGTAGAGCAGCATGCCTGTCACGCCCTGCGGCGCGTTGTGCCGGACCGACGCGTCGAGGACCTTCTCCAGCTCCGCCGCGCTCAATGGCTGCGTGGCCGTGCTTACATAGATGAGATGGACGAGCGCGGAGGCACGGAAGGTCGCCGCGGCAGGCGCGGCCTCCACGGGAGACTCTGGCGACGCGCAAAGGCCGTATCCGGCATAGAGGGCCCGGACGTACCTCCAGAGGGCCTCCGCGGCCTCGACCGCGCGGTCAGGGTCGCGGAAAGCCACACCACGGCGGCGGTGATAATCCGAGATGGTCTGGGCGTGGATCTGGGCGAACGCCTCCATCGACAGCACTCGGTCATCGAGAATCCGACCAAAGACCTGTCGATCCTTGGCGAGCTCGCCAAAGAGTCGGCTGGAAGAAAGGGGTGACACAGCGGTAGTCCTTCGACGTTCGGTTTCCGGCTTCCCGGAGGAATAGTCCAGCCCGCGAAGCCGATTCAACGACAATTCGCAAGATTACCCTAATCTTTGCGTGGGTGGTGAGCAGGCCGGGCGCGGAGGAGAATAAGGTCGGAGAGGATCCCAGGCCCGCGCCCTCAAGCTCTCCCGAGCGCCGAGCCGGCGCGGCGCGCGGGTCCGCGCCCCGCGAGGACAAACCCAGGTAGCGGACTAGACTTGTCAGTTGTCTGGGACGGAGTCCACCAGGCCGCAGGCCATTGCACCGGCGCCTCGAGATTTCCCTTCGCGAGAGCACGATGAGATTTGTAGACCTGGTCGACATCGGCAAGCTGCGTGAGCTCTGCGAGAGCTTCACCGCGCTGACCGGTGCGGTGACGGCGATTCTGGACCTAGAGGGCACCATTCTCGTGGCCACGGGATGGCAGCGGATCTGTACCCAGTTCCACCGCGTGAATCCGCAGACGGCATCGCGCTGCCGCCAGAGCGATACCTTCCTCGCCGGGCGCCTGGGCGAGGGGGAGACCTACAACGTCTATCGCTGCCAGAATGGCCTCGTCGACGTCGCCGTCCCCATTCATGTCAGCGGTGAGCACGTCGCCAACTTCTTCACCGGTCAGTTCTTCTTCGAGCCGCCGGACATCGAGCACTTCCGGCAGCAGGCCAGAGCCTTTGGCTTCGACGAGCGGGACTATCTCGAGGCGCTGTCGGAGGCGCCCATCTTCACCGAGCGCCAGGTGCGCGCGATGACGGACTTCCTCACCCGTCTCGCGCGGACCATCGGCGAGATGGGCCTTTCCCGCCTCCAGCTGCTGGAGGCCAATCAGGAGCTGCAGAATCACCATGAGCATCTGGAGGAGCTGGTGGCGGCCCGCACCACGGAGCTGTCCTTTGCCAAAGGGCAGGCGGAGGCGGCCAACCGAGCGAAGAGCGCCTTCCTGGGGAATATGAGCCACGAATTCAGGACACCGCTGAATGCCATCACCGGCATGTCCTACCTGCTGCGCCAATCGGGGCTCACACCGGACCAAAGGGCACGCCTCGACCGCATCGACACGGCCAGTGGGCGTCTGCTGGCGATGATGGATTCCGTGCTGGATCTATCCAAGCTCGAGGCCGGGAATCTCGCACTCGACGAGGTACCCTTCCGGCCGATCGACGTCATCGAGCAGGTCGCGGCCGAAGCCGCCGCCTCGGCAAGCGACAAAGACTTGGGGCTGACGGTCGAGACGGGGCCGGGCGTGGCTCAAACACTGGTGGGCGACCCATTGCGCCTGCGCCAGGCGCTGTCCAATCTGGTCTCGAACGCGGTCAAGTTCACGCAGCGCGGGGAGATTCTGATTCGCGCCCGCATCGAGCATCAGGAGCCCGCGCAGGTCGTCCTCAGACTCGAGGTCCAAGACAGCGGGATCGGAATTTCGGCGCAAGATCTCGGGCGTCTGTTCGTGGCCTTCGAGCAGGCCGACAGCTCGACGACCCGGCAGTTTGGCGGCGTCGGCGCGGGCGTCTTCATCACCAAGCGTCTGGCCGAGCTGATGGGCGGCGCAGCAGGGGCTCAAAGCACGCCCGGCATCGGCAGCACCTTCTGGCTCACGGCTCGACTGAAGCGGCCCTCGGGGGAGCCGCCCGCGTGCGGGCCGGATAACCACACTCCAATGGCGTAAATATTGCTGGGATCGCGGTATTCGCCGAGCAACACAAGACACGCGAGGTCCCACGATGCCCGATCCACGCCTCATCATGTATCACAAGCATCCCACCAGCGCCCGCACACGCTTCCTCAAGCTCGACCATGGCGGCGTCTGTGGCTTCGAGGCCTTACCGGCCGAGGCCGGGCTGTCCGAGAAGACCCTCGACGACAGCAAGCTGGTTTCCCATCCCGCGTTCCTGCTGCGCGACGCCGAGACTCGGCTGGGCCTGCCCAGCGGCAGCCTCGAGGCCGAGAGCGGCTATCGCTGCAAGGTCACGACGGAAGGGGGCTCGACCGAAGTCTTCCTCGCCCGCTTCACCGGCATGGATCCCCCCTTCGACGCGGCCGAAGCCTCCGGCGCGAGCTTCATCGACCTGACCCAGGCGCGCGCCCTGCCACAGGTCGAGCTCGCACTGCTGCGGCTCGCCTACGAGCGCATCCTGGGCTGACGCGGGACAGTCTCGCGGTTGTCCGTTGTGCCTCCTCGGCCGACGGCTTGTCGACAATCTGACAAGGTCCGGCGGGGATTGATGCCGGATGCTGGATGCCGCCCCCACATCATCGGCGCTTTGGGGAAAGGCGCTTCCACGCGCCGCATCCAGCCGAAAACACAAAAACATTCAGTGACTTGGATTGACCCGGACATAGGTTCAGCCGCCTGATCCCGGGCACATGCGCCCTGTCCGGATGCGGACTTGGCCTGAAAGTCGCTATATCATCTGCGATATAACGCGGACCCGCCAACGAGATGGCCAGCCAGCTATGCCGCATCGCATCGACAAAGACCTGGACACCACCGCCAAGCTCCAGCTCGAGCTGAGCCACAACCGTTTCGCGGGACAAGGGCGGATCGGCCTGCTCAGGCGCATCGCGGAGACGGGCTCCATCTCGCAGGCGGCGAAGTCCATCGGCATGTCCTACAAGCAGGCCTGGGACTCGGTCGACGCCATGAACAATCTGTCTGCGGAGCCCTTGGTGCGCAGACGCACGGGCGGGCGCCATGGCGGCGGAACCGAGCTGACGGCCGAGGGCAGACGCCTGATCGCCGTCTATGAGGCGGCCGAGCAGGAGCACCGTCGCTTCCTCGCGCGGCTGAGCAAGAGCATCAAGGACTTCGACCGATTCAACTCGCTGCTGGGAGTGCTCAACATGAAGGTCAGCGCGCGCAACCATCTTCGCGGCATCGTGACCGACATCAAGCAGGACGCCGTCAACGCCGAGGTCACGCTAGACATCAACGGCGCGTCCCTGGTCGCCATCATCACCAACGAGAGCATGGCGGCCCTCGGACTGGCCGAGGGCAGCGAGGCCTTCGCACTCATCAAGGCCTCCTTCGTCATCCTCTGCACCGAGGACGGCGGGCTCAAGACCTCGGCGCGCAACCGGCTCTGCGGCGCCATCGAGCGCGTGACCGAAGGGGCCGTGAATACCGAGGTGGTCCTAGCCCTCGACGGCGGCGCGCGCATCGCCTCCATCGTCACGAACGAGAGCGCAAGCGAGCTTGCCCTCAAGACAGGCGAGCGTGCCTGCGCGCTAATCAAGGCGCCGCATATCATCCTCGCCGTGAGCGAGTGATCCGGGGAAGAGCGGCTGGCGACTGCGCATACCGTTATATCGAGACGAATATTTCGCTGACCCAAACATCCAATCCAACCCCGACAAGGAGATCCACAATGCAGTCATTCAAGCCCATCCTCGCCCTGCTCCTCCTCTCCAGCGCCAGCGCCGGTGTGCTGGCCGACCAGGTCAAGGTCGCCGTCGCCGCCAACTTCACCGCAGCCATGAAGGAGATCGCGCAGGACTTCGAGAAGGCGACGGGGCACAGCACTCAGATCAGCTTCGGCTCGACGGGCAAGCTCTACACCCAGATCCACAATGGCGCGCCCTTCGAGGTCTTCCTGGCCGCCGACCAGAAGCGCCCTCAACGACTGGTCGCGGAAGGCAAGGCGACGGACGCATTCACCTATGCCATCGGCAAGCTGGTGCTCTGGAGCGCCGATCCCGAGATGGTCACGGACGGCGGCAAAGCCCTAAGTCGCGGGGATTTCGACAAGCTGGCCATCGCCAACCCCAAGACCGCTCCCTATGGCGCGGCGGCCGTCGAGGTGATGAAAGCGCTCGCGGTCGACGCGATGCTGGGGCCCAAGCTGGTCCAGGGCGACAACATTGCCCAGACCTACCAATTCGTCGCCACCAAGAACGCCGCGCTCGGCTTCGTCGCCAAGGCCCAGATCGCGCTCGACGCCAGCGGCTCGAGCTGGGACGTGCCTCAGGACCTCTACAGCCCCATCCGCCAGGACGCGGTGCGACTGGAGAAGGGTGAGGACAGCCCGGCCGCTGCCGCCCTGATCGACTATCTCAAGAGCGACGCGGCCAAGGCGGTCATCGAGAAGTATGGCTACGGCGTCGACTAGGCCGCCAACCCCGCAAGAAAGGCCCGCGCCACGGGCCGCTGGAGCGGCCGGCCTGCATTCCCACGCGGAGCGTGGGAACGAGCGAAGCCATTGCCTTTCTTCGCGTCCTTCGCGCCTTCGCGGTTCGAATCTCCCGATTCCGGCTCAATCTCTTCGCAAACCTGCTAGCAGTGGAATTCCCGCAGTGAACCTCGATCTCGAGCCGCTCTGGCTCACGCTCAAGCTCGCCACCATCACGACCCTGGTTCTCCTGCTGGTCGGCACCCCCATCGCCTGGTGGCTGTCGCAAACGCGCTCGCGCATGAAGCAGGTGGTGGCAACGCTCGTCGCCCTGCCGCTGGTATTGCCGCCCACGGTGCTGGGCTTCTATCTCCTGCTGCTGCTCGGGCCGGCGGGTCCGGTCGGACAGCTCACGGATGCCCTCGGTCTGGGCACCCTGCCCTTCACCTTCGCCGGACTGGTAGTTGGCTCGGTCATCTATTCCATGCCCTTTCTGGTGCAGCCGGTCTACAACGCCTTCGAGGCCATCGGCGGCCGACCGCTGGAGGTCGCCGCCACGCTGCGCGCATCACCTGTGGAGCGTTTCTTCAACATCGCCCTGCCGCTCGCCCTGCCCGGTCTGCTGTCGGGCGCCATCCTGGCCTTCGCCCACACGGTCGGCGAGTTCGGCGTCATCCTCATGATCGGCGGCAACATCCCGGGCGAGACCAAGGTGCTGTCGATCGCCATCTACGACCATGTCGAGTCCCTGGAGTGGACCCAGGCGCACTGGCTCGCCGGCGGCATGGTGCTCTTCTCCTTCCTGGTGGTGCTGGCGATCAACGTCCTCGGCCAGCGGATGCGCAAGGTTTGAAGATGAGGTCAGTTGAACCGCCAAGGCGCGAAGAGCACGAAGGATTTCAACGTGCTGCCGAGGTTACAGTCTCGACCAGGAGCGTAAAGACTGCGCGAACGACAACCCCTTGTTTTTATTTGCATCCTTCACACCTTTGCGGTTTCAGTTTCTCTGGTGACGCAGCTCCAGCTGCGTCACCCGCGAGACGAAGCTCCGCTTCGCGAGCCTGCGGGTAGGCGCTGCTTTCGACCTGGTGCAGGCACCGGAAGTGGTCCGCGTCGTGAAGCAGAGCTTCGTCGCCGAGGTCGCGAAGCAGGAGCTTCGTGACCAGAAAAATGGCCGAAGGCGTCGACGGACGCAGCGCTCGGCAGACCAACAGCTGGAGGCCGATCGCCGGCCAAGCACGTGTTCTTCTTTGCGTCCTTCGCGCCTTTCTCTGGTGACGCAGCTCCAGCTGCGTCACCCGCGAGACGAAGCTCCGCTTCGCGAGCCTGCGGGTAGGCGCTGCTTTCGACCTGGTGCAGGCACCGGAAGTGGTCCGCGTCGTGAAGCACGAGCTTCGTCGCCGAGGTCGCGAAGCAGGAGCTTCGTGACCAGAAGAATGGCCGAAGGCGTCGACGGACGCAGCGCTCGGCAGACCAACAGCTGGAGGCCGATCGCCGGCCAAGCACGTGTTCTTCTTTGCGTCCTTCGCGCCTTTCTCTGGTGACGCAGCTCCAGCTGCGTCACCAGAGAGACGAAGCTCCGCTTCGCGAGCCTGCGGGTAGGCGCTGCTTTCGACCTGGTGCAGGCACCGGAAGTGGTCCGCGTCGTGAAGCAGAGCTTCGTCGCCGAGGTCGCGAAGCAGGAGCTTCGTGACCAGAAGAATGGCCGAAGGCGTCGACGGACGCAGCGCTCGGCAGACCAACAGCTGGAGGCCGATCGCCGGCCAAGCACGTGTTCTTCTTTGCGTCCTTCGCGCCTTTCTCTGGTGACGCAGCTCCAGCTGCGTCACCAGAGAGACGAAGCTCCGCTTCGCGAGCCTGCGGGTAGGCGCTGCTTTCGACCTGGTGCAGGCACCGGAAGTGGTCCGCGTCGTGAAGCAGAGCTTCGTCGCCGAGGTCGCGAAGCAGGAGCTTCGTGACCAGAAGAATGCGCCGAGGGAGTCACGGTCTTCACTCAGCGCGCGAAGACTGCACGAAACCCAGCTCCTTATTTCTCTTTGCGTCCTTCGCGCCTTTGCGCCTCCAATTCCGAATCAAGATGCATATGAACGATCTCGACATCGCCTTCCAGCTCGACCGCGGCGGCTTCAAGCTGGACGTGGCCTTCAAGGCGCCCGGCGTCGGCGTCACCGCACTCTTCGGCCGCTCCGGCTGCGGCAAGACCACGGTGCTGCGCTGCGTCGCCGGGCTGGAGCGCGCGGCCGGACACTGCCGCCTCAACGGCGACACCTGGCAGGACGACGGCCGCGGGCTCTTCCTCAAGACGCACCGCCGGCCCATCGGCTATGTCTTTCAAGAGGCCAGTCTCTTCAGCCACCTGTCGGTCCGGCGCAATCTGGAATACGGGCTCAAGCGCATCCCGCCCGAGCAGCGTCAGGTCGGCTTCGACGAGGTGGTCGACCTGCTCGGCATCCGCAAGCACCTCGACCGCGACCCGACGGGGCTCTCGGGCGGCGAGCGCCAGCGCGTGTCCATCGCACGCGCCCTGCTGACCAGCCCGAGCCTGCTGCTGATGGACGAGCCGCTCTCGGCGCTCGACCACACCAGCAAGCAGGACATCTTGCCCTACCTGGAGCGGCTGCACGACACGCTGCAAATCCCGGTGCTCTACGTCAGCCACTCGCCCGACGAGGTCGCGCGCCTGGCCGACCGCATCGTCATGCTCAAGGACGGGCACATTCAGGCGAAGGGCTCGGCGACCGAAATCCTCTCGCGCCTGGACCTGCCCTTGGCCCAGGACGCCGAGGCCAGCTCCATCATCGACGGGACGGTGCTCGGCCATGACGACGACTATCAGCTCTCGCGGCTGGAGATCGCGGGCGGCAAGCTGACGGTCGCGAGGCTGACTCAGGCCGTCGGCGAGCTGGCACGGGTGCGCATCCATGCCCGGGACGTCAGCGTCGCCCTCGACGACCCAGGGGCGACCAGCATCCTCAACGTGCTGCCGGCGCGGATCCTGGAGATGCGCGACATCGCGCATGCGCATGTGCTCGTGAAGCTCTGCACGGGCGTCGACGAGCAAACACCGCTGCTCGCGCGTATCACGCGCCACTCGCGCGACCGGCTCAAGCTAGAGGTCGGTCAGCGGGTCTTCGCGCAGGTCAAGGCCGTGGCCTTGATGGATTGAGGGTCGGACACCACACCATGGTCGCTGAGAACGGCACGCAGCCGACGCTGGAGCCTCCAGCGGAGACGGCTACCACGATCCCGAAGGATGGAGGACTCGAAGAATGAGAAGCACCCCCAGACAGCTCACCGCACTCGCCCTCGGCGCCCTACTCGCCATGCCAACGCTCGCGCAGGACGCGGGCGAGGCGACGCAGACCGCGGATACCCCCAAGGGCAAGGTCACAGGCGGCAAGATGTCCACCCACCCGGACTGGTTCAAGGAGAGCTTCCTGGACATCGCCGAGGACGTCGACGAGGCGGCAGAAGACGACAAGCACGTCATCCTCTTCCTGGAGATGAACGGCTGCCCCTACTGCTTCAAGATGATCGAGGAGAACTTCAAGGGTGCGCCCTACAGCGACTTCATTCAGGAGACGTTCGACGTCATCGCGCTCAACGTCTTAGGTGATCGCGAGGTCGCCCTGAACGCCGAGACCAGCCTGACCGAGAAGGCGCTCGCGCAGCAGCTCGGGGTGAGCTACACGCCGACCGTCGTCTTCCTCAACCAGTCCAACGACCCGGTCGCACGCATCAACGGCTACCGCAACCCGGACGACTTCAAGGACGTGCTGGACTATGTGGCAGCCAAGGCCTATGCGTCACAGACGCTCGCCCAGTACCTGCAGACCCGCAAGACCCAGCCCAGCTATAGCTTCCGCGACCATCCGCAGTTCCGGGACATCGACGACCTGAGCAGCGTCGGCGACAAGCCGCTCGCGCTCCTCTTCGAGGACGCCGCCTGCGTCGCCTGCGATGCGCTGCACGACGGCCACCTGGGGGACCCCAAGGTCAACGAGGCCCTGAAGGGGTTCGTCGTCGTGCGGCTGGATGATCGATCGGACGAGCCCATCACGGCACCCGACGGCACCAAGACCACACCCAAGGCGCTCGCCGAGACGCTCGGCATCACCTATGAGCCGACGCTGGTCCTCTACGACAAGGGTCAGGAGATCCTACGCATCGAGAGCATGCTCTACCGCTACCACTTCCTCGGACTGCTCGAGTACGTCGGCGAGCGGCACTACGAGGAATACCCGAACGACCCCTTCGACTACATCAACGCCAAGACGGCCAAGCTGACGTCCGAAGGCAAGGACGTCTCCATCTCAGACGAATGATCCCGTAGGGTGGACAAGCGCAGCGCAGTCCACCAACGCCGGAGCGGGATTCGGTGGACTGCGCTCTCGAGACGGTGAAGACATTCTGCATAGGTTGGGCTGAGGTACGAAGCCCAACATGGCGGCTAGCCTAACGCTTTGATTGTTGGGCCTCCTGCGTCGGCCCAACCTACACCAATCTGCGATCTTCGCGGTGCGCTTGGATGACTCTCACAGTCTCTCTCGCTCGTCCACCCGAGGCATCTGCCTTTAGGCAAGCTCGGGTGCCTTGAGCTCCTCGGCCCAGCAGCCGGTCGGGGGGCCGAGGACCAGGTCCTCTCCCTCGAAGCGCACTAGAAAAAGCTCCTTGTCTGGATTCTCTTCCAGGTGCCCCACGTTGACGATGACGCCGCGCGTCCCCGCCTTGGCGATGAGGGCGTCCTCGGGCATGTCCGGAATACCCCCGTCGTTGAAGATGTCTTGGGCGGCGAGAACCATGTCGCCGGGGTTGAGCTGGGTCAATTCCATTCGGGGACTCCCATTGTCGGGTTTATCACTAGACGACCGTCTTTGCCTGTTCCAGAGTCGACAAAAAGGGCGGTCGTGCGTTGAAAATTATCAATGAACCCGCGTGATTACTGCATCCCAGTCTCTGGCATAGGCTTTGCAGATTCATTGCCAGCTCTTCGCAGCAAAACTTAAGCCATGCGCCCGGCCATCGGAGCGCGCACAAGCCAAAAAAGCAGGAGACACGCCATGTGGGAGTATTCGGAAAAGGTCCAAGAACACTTCTTCAGCCCCCGCAACGCCGGGGCCGTCGATGAGGCCAATGCCGTCGGTGACGTCGGCTCCCTATCCTGCGGCGATGCACTGCGTCTGAGCCTCAAGGTCGACCCGGAGACCGAGACCATCTTGGATGCCGGCTTCCAGACCTTCGGCTGCGGCTCCGCCATCGCCTCCAGCTCGGCGCTCACCGAGATCATCAAGGGCAAGACCCTGGACGAGGCCCTCAAGGTCACCAATCAGGACATCGCCGACTATCTCGACGGCCTGCCGCCCGAGAAGATGCACTGCTCCGTCATGGGGCGCGAGGCCCTCCAGGCCGCCGTCGCCAACTATCGCGGCGAGGAGTGGAAGGACGATCACGAGGAAGGCGCGCTGGTCTGCAAGTGCTTCGCCGTCGACTCCGTCCTCATCGAAGACACCATCCGCAACAACAAGCTGAGCACGGTCGAAGAGGTCGCCAACTACACCAAGGCCGGCGGCGGCTGCTCGGCCTGTCACGAGGCGGTCGAGGAGATCCTGACCAAGGTGATGGCCGAGGCCGGTCAGACCTTCCAGCCGGCGCCGCCCGCACCTGTCGCGGTTGCCGTTCCGACCGCGCCGATCAAGATGACCAATGTGCAGCGCATCCGCAAGATCGAGGAGGCGCTCGATACCATCCGCCCGAACCTGCACCGCGACCATGGCGACGTCGAGCTGATCGACGTCGACGGCAAGAACGTCTACGTCAAGATGACGGGCGCCTGCGCCGGCTGCCAAATGGCCGCCGTGACGCTGGAAGGCATCCAGGAGTGCATCATCAATGCGCTGGGCGAGTTCGTCCGCGTCATGCCAGCCGAGCTGATGCCCATCGCACAGCGCGCCGGCGGCTGAGTTCGAAGAGAGAAACGGAACCGCAAAGGCGCGAAGGACGCAAAGGGATTTGCCTTCTGGGCTCAGAGTGAGCTCCGCAGTTCGAGGCGCGACCGGGAATCATGCTGGCGCCTCGGTCACGATACCCATAGAGGGTACGAGTCACGTCTTGGAAACGACGCATCAAAGTCCTTAGCGCGCTTTGCGCCTTTGCGGTTCGACGAACGAGCTTGAATCACACCTATTTCAGCGGGGCCAGAGCAATGACCACTGACACCGGAACCCAGGGGATCTACTTCGACAACAATGCCACGACCATGGTGGCTCCAGAAGTCGTCGAGGCCATGCTGCCCTTCTTCACCGAGCAGTTCGGCAACCCCTCCTCCATGCACCTGTTCGGCAACAAGGTCGGCTTCGCGATCAAGCAGGCGCGCCAGCAGGTCCAGGCGCTGCTCGGCGCCGAGCATGACTCGGAGATCGTCTTCACCTCCTGCGGGACCGAGTCGGACTCCACGGCCATCCTCTCGGCGCTCAAGGCCCAGCCGGATCGCAAGGAGATCATCACCACGGTGGTCGAGCACCCCGCGGTCCTGGCACTCTGCGAGCATCTGGAGAAGGAAGGCTACAAGGTTCACTACCTGGAGGTGGACGACAAGGGTCGGCTCGATCTGGATGTCTATCGCAGCCTGCTGTCCAACCAGGTCGCCATCGTCTCCGTCATGTGGGCGAACAACGAGACCGGCACCCTCTTCCCGGTGCTGGAGATGGCCGAGATGGCCAAGGCCGTCGGCGTGCTCTTCCACACGGATGCGGTGCAGGCGGTCGGCAAGCTGCCGATCGATCTCAAGCGCTCGTCCATCGACATGCTCTCTCTGTCCGGCCACAAGCTGCATGCCCCCAAGGGCGTCGGCGTCCTCTACCTGCGCCGCAACACCCGCTTCCGTCCGCTGCTGCGCGGTGGTCATCAGGAGCGCGGCCGCCGCGCCGGGACCGAGAACACCGCCGCCATCGTCGCACTCGGCAAGGCCTGCGAGATGGCGATGGAGCACATGGACCACGAGCAGACCGTCGTCCGCACCCTGCGCGACCGGCTGGAGGAAGGCATCATCGCCGCCGTGCCCCACAGCTTCGTCACCGGCGACCCGAGCAACCGCCTGCCCAACACGGCCAACATCGCCTTCGAGTACATCGAGGGAGAGGCCATCCTGCTGCTGCTGAACAAGCTCGGCATCGCCGCCTCCAGCGGCTCGGCCTGCACCTCAGGCTCGCTCGAGCCCTCGCACGTCATGCGCGCCATGGGCATCCCCTACACGGCCGCGCACGGCACCACCCGCTTCTCGCTCTCGCGCTACAACACCATGGCCGAGGTCGAGCGCGTCATCGAGGCCGTGCCGCCCATCGTCGCCCAGCTGCGCAAGCTCTCGCCCTACTGGGGCGAGAACGGCCCGGTCGAGGAGCCAGAGAAGGCCTTCGCGCCGGCCTACGCCTAACCGCCTTGGCGATTGGCTCGGCACTCACCCGAGCGCGGGCTGCCGCGCGGCGCAAGTCGGACGCCGCGCGGCAGGCGCTTCTGGGGTATCGCTCTCCAATAGAGCACCTGTCGCGCATCTTCCCCACCCAATGAGCCCCAGGAGGGCAGTCAGCCGCCGGCCGCTGGCTTGTCGATACAGTCTCCAAGCTCAACGACGGCCCCAGACGCGCCCGCTTCGAGCTCGCCCGCGAGCGAGCGAGACCCCGCCTACCCCAGGCACGTTCCCCCCCTCCACCTGACGCCTCAATGTCCGAGCCGCCTGCCCCCGAAGGACCAGAGCGGCGCAGCACCTCGCCGCGGGATGCTGCCCTCGCAGCGCGACTGGCCCTCAAAGCAATCTAAGACATTGAAAGAATTAATCGGCGCACAATTGACGCTAATCGGCGCGCACTGAAGAATCCCAGCGCTTCGACGCCCCGCACGCGCATTGACCACGCAACGAACGGCAATACCCCGCCAACCCTGGCCGGGGCGAATGGCGTGTGCGCCTTTGTACAAGAGCGAAGACAACCTCGCTGGCTCCCTGTCACGCAGGCATTCGGCGCCCATCAACAGGTCCGAGTCAATCGGCCCTAATCAATCGAAGGAAACTCCATGCAACAAGAGTCGGTCGATGCCATCAAGGCAAGCCCGCGCTACCAGGAGCTCGTGCGCTCGCGCAAGCGATTCGCCTGGCTGCTGACGATCATCATCCTCGCCATCTACTATGGCTTCATCCTGACGATCGCCTTCGCCCCCTCCTGGCTGGGAACGCCCGTCGTCGAAGGCGCGACCACCACCATCGGCATGCCCATCGGCGTGATCATCATCGTCGCCGCCTTCGTCCTGACCGGCATCTATGTCGCCAAGGCCAACAGCAAGTTCGACGCTCTGACCAAGGCCGTCCGGGAGGAGCTGCAATGAGGCGCTATGCGACCTGGGGCGTGCTGCTCGCACTGCTGACACCCTTCATGCTCATGGCCGCGCCGGCCCTGAGCGGCGCCGTCGAGAGACAGGCGATCAACTACACCGCCATTTACATGTTCCTGATCTTCGTCGCCGGGACCATGGGCATCACCTACTGGGCGGCCAAGCGCACCCGCTCCGCCAAGGACTTCTACACCGCCGGCGGCGGCATCACCGGCTTCCAGAACGGCCTTGCCATCGCCGGCGACTTCATGTCGGCGGCCTCCTTTCTGGGTATCTCCGGATTGGTGTTCGCCTCCGGCTACGATGGCCTCATCTACTCCATCGGCTTCCTGGTCGGCTGGCCGGTGATCATGTTCCTCATCGCCGAGCAGATCCGTAACCTGGGCAAATTCACCTTCGCCGACGTCAGCTCCTACCGTTTCGGTCAGACCGAGATCCGCACCATGGCGGCCATCTCTTCGCTGGTCGTGGTCGCCTTCTACCTCATCGCGCAGATGGTGGGTGCCGGCAAGCTGATCCAACTGCTCTTCGGCCTGGATTACTGGATCGCCGTAGTCATCGTCGGCGGTCTCATGATGGTCTATGTCATCTTCGGCGGCATGACCGCAACCACCTGGGTGCAGATCATCAAGGCGGTGCTGCTGCTGTCCGGCGCGACCTTCATGGCCATCGCCGCGCTCGCCACCTTCGGCTTCTCGCCCGAGGAGATGTTCCGTCAGGCCGTCGAGGCGCATCCGAAGGGCGCCGCCATCATGTCGCCCGGCTCGCTCGTCACCGATCCGATCAACGCCATCTCGCTGGGACTGGCGCTCATGTTCGGAACCGCCGGCCTGCCGCACATCCTGATGCGCTTCTTTACCGTGCCGGATGCCAAGGAGGCGCGGAAATCGGTCTTCTACGCGACTGGTTTCATCGGCTACTTCTACATTCTGACCTTCATCATCGGCTTCGCGGCCATCGTGCTGCTGCTCCAACATCCCGAGTTCTACAAGCCCGAAGCCATCGCCGCGGACGGTAGCATCATCAAGGGGCAGCTCATTGCCGGTCTGAACGGAGGAACCAACATGGTCGCCATCCGTTTGGCCGAGGCCGTCGGCGGCAATCTCTTCCTGGGCTTCATCTCGGCCGTCGCCTTCGCCACCATCCTTGCCGTCGTCTCGGGTCTGACGCTGGCCGGTGCGTCCGCCATCTCGCATGATCTCTACGCCAGCGTCATCGCGCGCGGGCGGAGCAATGAGAAGACCGAGATCCGCGTGTCCAAGATCGCAACCTTCATGCTGGGCTTGGTCGCCATCGGTCTGGGGATCGCCTTCGAGAGCCAGAATGTTGCCTTCATGGTCGGCCTCGCCTTCGCGATCGCGGCGAGCGCCAACTTCCCGGTCCTGGCCGCCTCGATCTTCTGGAGCAAGATGACCACCCGTGGCGCACTGGTCGGCGGCTTCGTCGGACTGATCTCGGCCGTGGTGCTGACCATCCTGTCCAAGGCGGTCTGGGGCGACGTGCTGGGGCACACCGCCATGATCGATGGAAAGGAAGTGGCGGTTGGGCTCATCTCGCTCAACAACCCGGCGATCATCTCCATGCCGCTGGCATTCGCCTTTATCTGGATCGCATCCCTGACGGACAGCTCGGAGCGCGCGAAGCGTGAGCGCATCGCCTTCGAGGCACAGAAGGTCAGGTGTGAGACTGGGATTGGCGCGGAGGGTGCGACGGCGCACTAGGCGACCGCCGCCATCATCCGACAGGCCCGAGGCGAGGCAACGCTCGCCGAGGGTCGCCTGGAAGCCAGTCGACGGGGCCGCAAGGCCCCGGATTCGTTCTAGCCTGTAATGACCAACTGAGCTGCGAAGAGCGCGAAACCAGAGGACGCCCTGCGACGGCGATCATGGTCCTTCAGCAGCGAACGCGCCCGCACCCGTCGCCCCAATCTCCTTCGCGCCTTTGCGGCTCAAATCACCGATTTCAGGACCCGCAAGCCGCACCGCTCAGACAGTCACCGGATAGTCAGAAATGCCCGGGTTTCCCGAGACGTTCTTGAGCTTCGGCGTATTGAGCCGGGTGATCTTGACCGTCTTGACGTCGCGCAAGTAGGTCGCGACGGTCTCCCAGATCGGCTCGCCCGGCGATTGGCTGCCGACCGTGGCCCAGCCCGCGACCACGTAGGTCTTGTCCGGCTCGATCTCGGTCCCGTCATCCAGCGTCATGTCCTGAATGCGCTCGCCGATGCCCGCGCTCGGATCGCACACGTAGTTGAGACCACCCACCCGCACCATGTCGCCGCCCTGCTGGACGTAGGGATCCGGGTTGAAGAGGTTGTCGCAGACATCCTCCAGGATGGCCTTGATCTCGGCACCTCTCAGCTCGCGCCGATAGGTCTCCGGATAGGTGATGCAGGTCTGGTCCATCACATTGTCCATGGTGATGGCCTGGCCAGGCAGAACGGTCGTGCCCCAGCGGAAGCCGGGCGAAAGGCTGATCTGGGCGTCGTGGACCTTGAGCAGGGCGTCGCAGATGACCTGGTCGAAGGTGCCGTTGAAGTTGCCGCGCCGATAGAGCAGCTCATCGGCGGTCGCCAGCTTCTCTTCCAGCTTGTCCTTGTAGGGCGCGCGAACGCCGGCGATGTAATCGACCATGGCCGCGTCCGGCTCGAGCAGGTTGGAGAAGACCGGCAGCAGCCGATAGCGGTAGTCGCGCAGCTTGCCGTCCTTGACGTCGAGGTCCATGACGCCGACGAACTTGCCGTTCGAGCCGGCGTTGGTGACCAGGGTCTTGCCGCCTGGGTTCTCCACCACACTGGGCGCAGGCACGCCGTCATGGGTGTGGCCGCCGAAGATGACGTCGATGCCGGTCACGCGCGAGGCCATCTTCAAGTCGACATCCATGCCATTGTGCGAGAGCACCACGACCAGCGCCGGGCTCTCCTTCCCGCGGACCTCGTCGACGATCTCCTGCATGCGCCCGTCTTGGATACCGAAGGTCCAGTCCGGGATGAAGCGCTGCGGGTTGGCGATGGGCGTATAGGGGAAGGCCTGACCGATGACCGCGACCTTGACGCCGCCGATCTCCTTGATGGTGTAGGGCTCGAACGCCAGGCCGCGATCCTCGTCGAAGCCGGCGAAATCCTCGAAGCGATAGTCGAACAGCGCCTCCTCGCGCACCTTGACGTTCTGGGCGACGAAATCGCCCTTGAAGGCGCCGACGTTGCGAATGACCTCGTCGTCGCGATAGGTGAACTCCCAGTGCCCGGTCATGACGTCGACGCCGAGCAGATTGCAGGCGCCCACCATGTCCATGCCCCGCGTCCAATAGGCGGTGCCCGAGCCCTGCCAGGTGTCGCCACCGTCGAGCAGCAGGCTATTGCCGTCGCCAGCACCCGCGCGCAGCCGATCGACCAGCGTCTTGAGGTGCGCGAAACCCCCGACCGAGCCGAACGTCTCCGCGCCCGCTACATAGTCGAGGTAGGTGAAGGCGTGCGATTCGATTCCGCCAGGCGGGATGTCGAAGTATTTCAGCAGATGCTCGCCGACGAGATGAGGTGGCTTGCCCATCGCCGGGCCGATCCCTATGTTGACGTTTGGCTCGCGGAAGTAGATCGGGTTGAGCTGCGCATGGGTATCCGTGATATGGAGCAGGCGTAGGTTGCCGAACTTGGGAATCTCGTAGAGATCAGACGGCTTCTTCTGCGCCGCGCGCGCGGACATGGGAAGCATTCCGGCGGCTCCGGCCAGGCTCATGAGTCTGATGAATTCGCGTCGGGATAGGGACATTAACGGATGATCCTCCGATGTGCTCGTTCAGACGAGCTTGCTATTGGGATTCTTTTCGATCTCGTCGGGCAATTGCAGCTGGCGCGCCCGCTTCTATGTTCGGCCGAGTCGAGCGTTTACCAACCGACGGTCCGCCGCCCTGAAAGCGGTACGCAGACGACGCTCCGAGACGCGCGTCGCCTCGATCGCAGGGCTGGCATCTGATGGCGGAACCCATGCTAGGATTCGACACCAGGTGTGGCCGAGACGCACGCAGTACAGCACGATAACAAGACTACGGGCCACCCACTGAAAGGCGGATGACCTTTCGCTCTTAGACCGAGAGGGACTCAGGCAAATCAAGCAGACTCAGACGAGTCGCGCAGGCTTAGACGAGTCGAAAAATAGAGTACCGAGGAGGTTTCGCATATGTTGTTCTTCCGCTCATCCAGGCCAGGCCTGCTTGCGCTGTCGCTCGGCGTCTCGACGCTCGCGGCGGGCCCCGCACTCGCGGCCGATATGCCACCGAACATCCAGCTGAACGGAGACGCAGAGGCAGGCGAGCTCGTGGCCAACGACCGCGCAAAAGGTAACTGCGTCGCCTGTCACGCCATGCCTGGGGCGGAAAGCCCTGGCGCCATCGGCCCGGTGCTGGTCGCCGTGCAAACGCGCTTCCCGACCAAAAAGGCGCTCGCCCGGCAGATCTGGGATGCCACAACGAAGAATCCTGAGGCCGTCATGCCGCCCTTCGGCAAGCACGAGATCCTTACGAACAAGGAGTTCGTGGACGTCGTCGAGTACATCTGGTCGCTTTAGCCATGGGTCGAGCCCTGTCCGCCGAGCATGGCCGCGGCAGTCAGCTCGCCATGGCCCATGCGCCGCGTGCCCACCGTCCCTTCCGCGAGCCCGCGGAAGCCCATCGCGCGGCGGCGCATCTAAAGCGACGAACACCTTGAGGCAGCCTAAGTCATGACGAAGAAGACAATCACCCTGATCGCAGCCAGCCTGGCCTGCACCCTGAGCCTGCCGACGGCGCTAGCAACGCCCGAGCAGGACAAGGAGACCTTTCAGGCCTATTTCGAGTCACGCTTCCCGAATGTGCCCGAAGACGATTTCGTCAACGGCGCCTATGCCATCGACCCGGTCGGACGGGAGAACTGGGAGGCCATCGAAGAATTCCCACCCTACGAAACCGCGATCAGCAAAGGCGAGGAGATGTGGGAGACGCCCTTCGAAAACGGCAAGACCTACAAGGACTGCTTTCCGGACGGCCCCGCCATCGCCGGCAAGTACCCCTATTGGGACCGGGAGCGCGGCATGGTGATAACCTTGCCGTTGGCGATCAACGAGTGCCGGGAAGAGAACAAGGAGAAGCCGCTCAAGTACGCCAAGGGACCCATCGCGGACATCGTTGGCTACATCGCCTACGAGTCGCGCGGCCAAGTCACCAATGTCGAGATCCCGGAAGACGACCCGCGGGCGCTGGAGGCTTACGAGCGCGGCAAGCAATTCTACTTCGCTCGCCGTGGGCAGCTGAATTTCTCCTGCGCCCATTGTCACATGGGCAATTCCGGCACCACGCTGCGGACCGAGATCCTGAGTCCGGCTTACGGCCACACGACGCACTTTCCGGTCTACCGCTCGAAATGGGGAGCCATGGGCACGCTGCACCGCCGCTTCTCCGGCTGCAACAAGCAAGTCCGCGCCAAGCCATTCAAACCTCAAGGCGAGGAATATCGGAATCTCGAGTTCTTCTTCACGTACATGAACAACGGTCTTGAGCTGAACGGCCCTGGCGCGCGAAAGTGATCCTTACCGGACACCTCGAGCCAAGCGATAACGAGGCGCGCCACAGCAGCCGCCTCGGCTCGACCGATAGAGACGAGAGGAGTTGAGAGAGAATGAAGATTCGCAAAGTATTCGGCAGGGCCTTGATCGCCGCCCTGATGGTTGCGCTGCCGCTGGGCAGCGCTTGGGCGACGCACCGCGTCGAAGCGGAGAAGGCTATCGACGAGGCCAAGGCCGCACACGAGAAGGCTCAAGAGGTGGGAGCCGCTTCGCTCGAGACGCAGCAGATGATCGAGCGCGCGGAGAAGCTCATGCCGTCGCGCCAGTTCACCAAGGCGAAGGGAATCGCAACCAAGGCACGGATGCAAGACGAGTACGCCTACGAGCGGGCAACAAGCGATGACCAAGGCGACGTCGCCATGAGTCGCCGCGCCACCCAGGTGATCGAGGCGGCGGAGGCAGCGCGAAAAAAGGCGGCCTCCGTGGGTGGGGAATGGCGCGATACGGCCAAGATGATCACAGAAGCGGAGGGCCTGGCGAAGTCAGGCAAATTCGAGGAGTCCATCGCGCTAGCCAACAAGGCCGAACGACAGGGCGAGCTGGGCTACGAGCAGGCGATGAGGGAAAAGGATGCCGACTTCCCCTCTTACGTCGCCAGGAAGCAATAGCCCCTCTCAATCGCTCGCTCAGGAGAATCTCAAGATGACACAGAGAGCCACGTCCAAGATCCTACTCGCCCTGGTTGCCGCCTTCGCCCTGCCATTGGGGGCCTCCGCAACGGAGAACAAGATCGCGCGAAACCTCGAGAGCGTCGAGGTCATGCACGACGGCAAACCAGTGACCGTCTATCGCGGTCACGACCGCGATGCCAAGCTACCGGAGATCTTCCAGAAGACCGACCGCGGCTGCCCACCCTTCTGCGTTCAGCCGATCATCATCGCCGATGGTGTCGAGACCATTGGCGAGCTGGAGCTGCTCGGCTACCTCAAGCGCATGGCGCAAGGTGAGGATGACCTCATGGTGATCGACTCGCGTACGCCCGACTGGGTCATGCGCGGGACCATCCCCGGATCCGTCAATATCCCTTGGAACAAGATCAACCGAGAGACAGCCGGCACCTTTGAAACGCCATCCGAGGCGGATAGCTTCCATCACATCCTCGAGGACGAGCTCGGGGTCGACAAAAAGCCGGATGGCGCGGGCTGGGATTTCAGTCGAGCCAAGACCTTGGTGCTCTTCTGCAACGGCATCTGGTGCCCGCAGTCATCGATGAACATCCATACCCTCATCGGGATCGGCTACCCGGTCCACAAGCTCAAGTGGTATCGCGGCGGCATGCAGGACTGGGTCAGTGTCGGCCTGACCATCGTCAAGCCCTGACGCTCGAGCAGCTGAGTCCATCCAATCCGCGAGGCGCCTTCGGGCGCCTCGCGCGCTTTTGTCCTCTGCCGATACCCCTTTCCCCGCAAGCACTGTAAAATGCCCGGATCGCGCGGGTGGCGGAATTGGTAGACGCGCTGGATTTAGGTTCCAGTGGAGCAATCCGTGGGGGTTCAAGTCCCCCCTCGCGCACCAGACTCTCGCGACACCGACCCAGCCGTATCCAGGCATCGACAGGCGCCTTCGGAACGGCCCGAGCAAGCCCCGACAGAGGATACGGCACATGGCACAGAGCAACGGCCCGCGCCATGCAAAGACCGGAAAGGCGATCAACACCGACAAGCTCGACCGCGTCGTCGCCCAAGCCCGCAAGGCCAGCGACGAGCGTGCCGCGGGCTACCGCGATCAGGCCCTCAAGCTCTACCCCTGGGTCTGCGGTCGCTGCGCCCGGACGTTCACGCGCGAGAACCTCAGGGAGCTGACGGTCCATCACAAGGACATGGACCACGACAACAATCCGCCGGACGGAAGCAACTGGGAGCTCCTATGCGTCTATTGTCACGACAACGAGCACCAGAAGCATGAGGAGCATCTGGCCTCGCTGGCATCCGGCAGCGGCAAGCGAAAGGACGGTGCCGGCAAACAGACCACATACAACCCCTTCGAGGGACTCGCGGACCTACTGAAGAAGGAATAGGTCGGCAAGCATCTCGCCATCACCCTCTCGGCGTCACGGCATGGTCCTAGCGCGCGGTCCCGAGCCGCCATCCGAGGGAGCCCAATCATGGCTGATCGGCCGTCCTAGACTCACCTCCCGACGCATCACCAGCCCTCTCAGCCGGACAGCCACATGCCCGACCACATCTTCTTCGCCTCGGCCCCCAAGCACATGGGCAGTCTCCTCGCGGAGGAGCTGTCGCGGCTCGGAATGGCAGAGGCGACGGAGACGCGCGGCGGCGCCCGTTTCGTCGGCAGCATCGAGGACGGCTACCGCGCCTGCCTGTGGTCGCGCATCGCCAGCCGCATCTTGCTGCCCATCGTCCAGCTCCCCGCCAACAGCCCGGACGAGCTCTACGCCGTCGCCCACGAGATTCCCTGGGAAGACCACCTGACGCCGGATAGGACCTTCGCGGTCCAATTCGACGGCAGCCTGACGGGCATCAACAATCGCCAGTTCGCCGTGCTCAAGGTCAAGGACGCCATCGCCGACCGTTTTCAGGCGCGCATGGGCAGGCGTCCGAGCGTCGACCCCCGCACGCCCGATTTCAGGGTCCACGTCTACGGCCAGCAGAATCAGGCCGGCATCAGCATCGACCTGTCGGGAAGCTCGCTGCACGAGCGCGGCTATCGCGACCAAGGCTCCGCCGCCCCTCTGAAAGAGAACCTCGCGGCCGCCATCCTCATGCGAGCCGGCTGGCCGGAGATCGCGGCGGAAGGCGGCGCGCTGCTCGACCCCATGTGCGGCTCGGGCACCCTGGTGATCGAAGGCGCGCTCCTCGCGGCGGACATCGCCCCGGGTCTTCTGCGCGCAAGCTTCGGCTTCCACGGCTGGACCCAGCATGACGAGCAGGTCTGGCAGCGCCTGCTGAGCGAGGCCCGAATTCGCCGCGATGCGGGTATCGAGCGCCTGGGCTCGATGCGCGGCTATGACGTCAATCCCAACGCCATACGCGCCTCGCTGCATCATCTCGAGCGCGCCGGACTCGCGGGACTGGCGCACTTCGAGCGCCGCGAGCTGTCAGACTGCCGCCCAGGCAAGGCCGAGGACGAGGGGCTGGTGGTCGTCAACCCACCTTATGGCGAGCGCTTGGGCGCGAACGACGACCTGCCGCAGCTCTACGGCCACCTCGGAGCTGTCCTCAAGGAGCGCTTCGTCGGCTGGCGCGCCGCTGTGTTCACCGCCGACGCCGAGCTTGGGAAGGCCATGGGGCTACGCGCCGTCAAGCTCAATAGCCTCTACAACGGCCCGATCGAGTGCCGCCTGCTCCACTTCCAGGTCGAGCCACGCTTTTTCGTCAGCAATCATCCGCGCCCGCTGCCTCCCGAAGAGCGCAGCGAGGGCGCGGCCATGCTCGCCAACCGCTTGACCAAGAACCTCAAGGCACTGCGCAAGTGGCAAAGGCAGGAGCACATTCAATGTCTGCGCATCTATGACGCGGACATACCTGAGTACGCCCTCGCCATCGATGTCTACCAAGGCGAAAAGCGCTGGGTGCACATCCAGGAATACGCGGCTCCGCCCAGCGTCGACCCCAAGAAGGCACGCCACCGCATCCGCGAAGCACTCGGACTCATCCCCGAGGTCCTCGAGGTGCCGGGCGAGCAGGTCTTTCTCAAGGTTCGGCGCCAGCAGAAAGGACGCGCGCAGTACGAAAAGCTCGCCGAGACGCGCAACTTCCACCGAGTGGAGGAGTACGGCCACAAGTTCCTGGTCAACTTCGAGGACTATCTGGATACGGGTCTCTTCCTCGATCATCGCGAGATTCGCCGGCTGATCGGGGCAATGGCGAATGGCAAGCGTTTTCTCAACCTCTTCGCCTACACGGGCACCGCAACCGTCTACGCCGCCAAGGGGGGCGCCACCTCGACCACCACGGTCGACATGTCGCGAACCTATCTCGAGTGGGCAGCGGGCAACCTGTCGCTCAACGGCATTCAAGGCCCAGAGCACGAGCTGATCCATGCCGACTGCGTGCGCTGGATCGAGATGATGAACGGGCGCCGCCGCTACGACCTCATCTTCATGGATCCGCCCAGCTTCTCGACCTCGAAACGCATGTACGGAACCCTGGACATCCAGCGCGACCATGTCGCCCTGATCAAGTCCGCCATGCGCCTGTTGGAGCCGGACGGCATGATGATCTTCTCCAACAATCTGCGGCGCTTTCGCATCGATACCGAAGGACTTGCCCCACTCAACGTCGTCGACATCGGCCCCGACACCCTGCCGCGCGATTTCGCGCGCAACCCGCGCATCCACAGCTGCTGGATGATTCGGTACCACGCCAAATGACGCCCCTCGCTCAAGCCTCTTGGGCACTGGCGCCGCCCTGCTCAATCCTTGGACCCACCCGCATCCTCGGGGCGGGAAGCGCCTGACGCGATGCTCGAAGTCCAAGGGCTCGAATGCCGGCGCGGCGACCGGCGCCTCTTCTCCGACCTCAGCTTCGCGCTCGACGGCGGCACGCTGCTGCACGTGCGCGGGCGCAATGGCACGGGCAAGACCACCCTGCTGCGCAGTCTCTGCGGGCTCTTCACGCCAGAGTCCGGGGACATCCGCTGGCGCGGAGAATCCATCCGCGCGCTGGGCGACGACTATCGCCGCGAGCTGCTCTACTTCGGCCACCTCAACGGCATCAAGGGCGAGCTGACGGGCATCGAGAACCTCTCGATCGCCGCAACCCTGGACGGCGACCGCATCTCCGAGGATGCGATCTGGGAGGCGCTGGCGCAAATCGGACTGCGCGGTTTCGAGGATCTGCCCACGCGCATGCTCTCTCAGGGCCAGAAGAAGCGTGTCGCCCTGGCCAGGCTCGTTCTGAGCGGCGCCAGGCTCTGGGTGCTCGACGAGCCCTTCACAGCCCTGGACGTCGACGCCGTCGCCCTGCTGCAGCGACTGATCGCCGAGCATGTGGAGCGCGGCGGCCTGGCCGTGCTGACAACGCACCAAGAAGTCCCCTTGACCTCCGGACAGGTCGAGCGGCTGGACCTGGGGGCCTAAGCCGAGATGTTTCGCGTCTTCTGGACGGTGCTCAAGCGCGACCTGACGCTCGCCATGCGGCGTCGCACGGACGTGCTGACCACCCTCTTCTTCTTCGTCATCGTCGTCAGCCTCTTTCCGCTCGGTGTCGGCACCGAGCGGAAGGTGTTAGCGACGCTGGGGCCCGGCGTGGTCTGGGTCGCCGCCCTGCTCGCCTCCATGCTCGCGCTCGAGCGCCTCTTCGCGGCCGACTACGAAGACGGGACCCTGGAGCAGATGCTGCTGACCGCCCAGCCGCTCTCTCTGCTGGTGCTCGCCAAGGTCGCGGCCCACTGGCTCCTGACCGGCCTGCCATTGGTGCTCATCGCGCCCTTGGTCGGCATGCAGTACCATCTGTCCGACGCGGCGATCGGCGTCATGATGCTCTCGCTGCTGCTGGGCACGCCCGTGCTGAGTCTCATCGGCGCCATCGGCGCGGCCCTGACACTCGGCCTGCGCGGCGGAGGCATCCTCTTGTCGCTGCTGATCCTCCCGCTCTATATTCCCATCCTCGTCTACGGGTCTGGCGCGGTACAGGTCAGCGACATCGCCATCGCGGACACTCAGCCCTATGTCGCGCTGCTCGGGGCCTTTCTCATGGTCGCCGCGATCTTCGCCCCCGTCGCCTCGTCCGCGGCCTTGCGAATCTCGCTCGAGTGATCCCAGGTGCGTCGAATGGAGATCGGCGCGCAGGCAGGCTCCCTAAGCCGCCCTGGCGCTTAGGGACGCATGCACTGATGACCAAGCTGGTCACGAATCCAGTCGGCTCATGAAACCCTGAGCCACAAGCGTTGTCTCAGAGGAGCTGTACGAATCGGCGCGCCGCTGAGCACCCAAGACAAACACAACAGCAATCCGCAAGCGCATGGCATTGAACTGGTTCAAATTCGCTTCACCCGCGTCCTTCTATCCGATCGCCGGCCGATTGGTTCCGGTCTTCTGGGTGCTGACCCTGGCGCTGCTCGCCGTCGGGCTCTATTGGGGCTTCTTCCAGACCGCCGACCAGCTCGGCGGCAGCAACCCGCAGAAGGAGTATTACCGCATCATCTTCATCCACGTGCCGACGGCCTGGATGTCGATGTGGCTCTACATGATCCTGGTCGGCTGGGCCGCCATCGGCCTCGTGTTCAACACCAGGCTCTCCTTCATGATGGCCAACGCGGTCGCCCCAACGGGCGCCATCTTCACCTTCCTCGCGCTCTGGACAGGCGCCTTCTGGGGCCGGCCGAGCTGGGGCACCTATTGGGACTGGGATCCACGGCTGACCTCCGAGCTGGCGCTGTTCTTCCTCTACATCGGCTACATCGCGCTGCATTCGGCGATCGACGACACCCGCCGCGCCGACCGGGCCTCGGCCCTGCTGGCCATCGTCGGGCTCATCATGGTCCCGGTCATCTTCTGGTCCATCAACTGCCCGGATCCCAATCAATGCGCGGCCCTGCATCAGCGCTCCAACCTCATGCGTATCGAGGGCAACATCCTCTTCTCGATGCTCATCATGACGCTGGCCTTTTGGATGTACTCCTTCGCGACCACTTTCATGCGGCTGCGCAGCATCATCCTGACGCGCGAAGCGGAGAGCGCCTGGGTCCAAGACATCCTGACCAAGGAGGCTCGAGCATGAGTGAGTTCTTTTCGCAGGGCGGCTTCGCCTTCTTCGTCTGGGGCGCCTACGGAATGGTCGCCGCTCTTTTGGTCATAGAGATCCTGCAACTTCGCGCGCAACGCCGCACTCTGCTGGCCCGGCTCGGCCGTCTGAGCCGCATGCGCGACACCGGAGCGACAGAATGAAAGCTCGACAGAAACGCCTCGCCTTCGTCGGCCTTGCCATCCTTGGTGTCGGCGCCGCCTCCGCACTGGCGCTGACGGCCCTCAAGGGCAACATCTCCTATTTCTTCAGCCCGTCTCAGGTCGCGGCGAACGAGGCCCCGCCGGACCACGTCTTCCGACTCGGCGGGCTGGTGACCGAGGGCACGATCCAACGTCAAGAGGACGGGCTGACGGTGCATTTCGACGTCACCGACAATGCCGAGACGGTGAAGGTCGCCTACACTGGCATCCTGCCTGACCTCTTCAGCGAAGGGAGCGGCGTCGTTGCCAGGGGCCGACTCGGGTCCGACGGCGTCTTCTACGCCGACGAGGTGCTCGCCAAGCATGACGAAGAGTATATGCCGCCAGAGGTGGCCAGCACGCTCAAGACGGCGCACGCGGAGGGCGTCGCCGACGCGGCGGCCGGCAGCGGGGCACCCAACTGATGGCCCCGGAGCTCGGCCACTTCGCCCTCATCCTCGCGCTGGTACTGGCCGTCATTCAGGCCAGCGTGCCCTTGGTCGGCACCTACACAGGCAACCGCAGCTGGATGTCCATGGCCCGCCCGCTCGCCTGGGGACAGCTGACATTCATCGGGCTCGCCTTCCTGTGCCTGCTGCTGGCCTTCGTGACGGACGATTTCTCGGTGGTCTACGTCGCCACCAACTCCAACACGCTGATGCCGCTCCCCTACAAGATCTCCGCGATCTGGGGAGCCCACGAAGGCTCCCTGCTGCTCTGGGTCTTGATGCTGGCGGGCTGGGGCGCCGCCGTGGGGGCGCTGAGCAAGGGTCTGCCGCTGGCGATGATCGCGCGCGTCATCTCGGTGCAAGGGATGATCGCCATCGGCTTTCTGCTCTTCACCATCCTCACCTCCAATCCCTTCGAGCGCATCTTCCCGGCGCCGCTCGAGGGGCGCGACCTCAATCCCTTGCTCCAAGACCCTGGGCTCGCCATCCACCCGCCGATGCTCTATATGGGCTATGTCGGCTTTTCCGTCGCCTTCGCCTTCGCCATCGCGGCGCTGCTTGGCGGCAAGCTGGACTCCGCCTGGGCGCGCTGGTCCCGCCCCTGGACCACGGTGGCCTGGGTCTTCCTGACCATCGGCATCGCGCTCGGCTCCTGGTGGGCCTACTACGAGCTGGGCTGGGGCGGCTGGTGGTTCTGGGATCCGGTCGAGAACGCCTCCTTCATGCCCTGGCTGGTCGGCACGGCGCTCATGCACTCGCTCGCGGTCACCGAGAAGCGCGCGGCCTTCAAGACCTGGACCGTGCTGCTCGCGATCTCCGCCTTCTCGCTCTCGCTGCTCGGCACCTTCCTGGTCCGCTCGGGCGTCCTCACCTCGGTGCACGCCTTCGCGACTGATCCGACCCGCGGCAGCTTCATCCTGCTCTTCCTCTGCATCGTCATCGGCGGCTCGCTGGCGCTCTACGCCTGGCGCGCGCCTTCGATCTCCGGCGGCGGGCGCTTCGATCTGGTGTCGCGCGAAACCTTTCTGCTGATCAACAATCTGCTGCTCGCAACGCTGGCGGTACTGGTGCTCTTCGGCACCTTGGCGCCACTGATCTACGAGGCCGCGGGCTGGGGCAAGATCTCGGTCGGCTTCCCCTGGTTCAACAAGATGTTCGTCACCCTTTCGCCCTTCCTCGTCCTGGCGGCGGGCATCGGGCCGCTTGCGCACTGGAAGCACGACGCGCCGACACGGCTCCTGAAGGCGCTCTGGCTGGCGCTCGCCTTGAGCATCCTGACCTTCCTGGCGGCCTCGCTGCCCATCTTCTCGGCGGGCAATCTCGCGGTCGGCTTCGGACTCGGCATGGCGGCCTGGGTCCTCGGCAGCCACCTCGCGAGCCTTTTCGACCGCCTCAAGCACAAGCATGGGCTCAAGGGGCTCGCGGCGGACCTCGCCGGCAACAGCCGCAGCTATTACGGCATGTGGCTGGCCCACGTCGGACTGGCGGTCTTCATCGTCGGCGTCACCATGGTCTCGATCCACGGTAACGAGAACGACGTGCGCATGTCGCCTGGTGATGTCCATGAGGAATCTGGTTACCGCTTCCAGTTCAACGGCGTCGAGGCCGTGCAAGGCCCCAATTACAACGCCTTCCAGGGCGACTTCACCGTCTACGAGGGCGAGCGCGAGATCGCACGCCTCTACCCGGAGAAGCGCAACTACTTCTCCGGCGGCATGCCCATGACCGAGGCCGCGATCGACGCCGGTCTGCTGCGCGATATCTACATCTCGCTCGGCGAGCCGGTGGGAGACCAGGGCGACTGGGCCCTGCGGGTCTACTACAAGCCTTATGTTCGCTGGATCTGGCTCGGCTGCATCTTCATGGCGATCGGCGGCCTGCTGGCCGTGACGGATCGGCGCTACCGGCTCGCGCGCCGGGCAGCGACCGCCCCCGTCCCTCGCGGTGCGGCAACGGCCTGACGCGGACCGGCATCGCTCGGAGAGCGACCCTGGGAGCCTTGGCCTCTAGGTCGACGCGTGTCGGCCTGGAGGCCGGCACTCCCAGGACTCAAGCCCTGAGTATCAAGGCGGAGAGCCTTGCTCGAGCCGATACGCCGGACTAGGGTACTTGCCGCTGAAAGACGGACGTTTTCTCAAGAAGATCATTGGACACATGAACAAATCTGCCACTCGCGCACTCATCCCGCTCGGGATCTTCCTCGCCTTGGCGGCCCTGCTCTTCTACGGGCTGCAATTGGACCCGCGCAAGATCCCCTCGCCGCTCGTCGACAAGCCGGCCCCCGACTTCACCCTTGAATCGCTGAAGGACCCGAGTCAGACGCTCACCAAGGACGTCCTCCTGGGCAAGGTCTCGCTGGTCAACGTCTGGGCCTCCTGGTGCCCGTCGTGCCGGCAGGAGCATGGCGAGCTCATGCGCATTGCGCGACGCAACCCGAGCATTCAGGTCGTCGGCTTCAACTGGAAGGACACGCGGCCCGAGGCACTGCAGATGCTCACGCAGTTCGGCGACCCCTACGCGGTGAGCATCTACGACCCCAACAACCACTCGGGGATCGACTGGGGCGTCTACGGTGCGCCCGAGACCTTCATCGTGGATGCCGAAGGCATTATTCGGCACAAGCACGTCGGTCCGATCGACGCCCAGGTGTGGGAGCAGGAGATCCGCCCCATCGTCGAGCAATATCAGGCGAAGAAATCATGACGGCCCGCACCCCGAAGCTCATGCCGGCAGCGCTTGCCCTGGCGGGCGCACTGACGCTCGGCACCGCGCACGCATACACACTCGAGGAGTTCACTTTCGAGGATCCCTCGCAAACGACCGAGTTCCGCGATCTGATCGGCGAGCTGCGCTGCCTGGTCTGTCAGAACGAATCCCTCGCCGGCTCCCAAGCCAGCGTCGCCCAGGATCTCCGCAACGAGGTCTACCGGATGATGCAGGAAGGCAAGACGCGGGACGAGGTTGTCGATTTCCTGGTCGCGCGCTACGGCGACTTCGTGCTCTACGAGCCGCCGATCAAGCCATCCACCTATTTCCTCTGGTTCGGCCCCTTCATCTTCTTCGCGCTCGGCGGCTTTCTGCTGATGCGCGCCATCCAGCGCAAGAAGGCCGAGCCCGAGCAAGACCTCAGCGACGCGGAGCGCGCGCGCCTGCAACAGCTGCTCGCCGACACCAACAAGAAAGACTAAGGCCCCATGATCATTTTCTGGATTCTCGCTGGGGGCCTCCTGGTCCTGGCGCTCATCTTCATCGTCGCGCCCTTGCTTCAAGCCGCCCCCCAAGAGGACCTGGTCGAGCAGGACGCGCTGAACCTCGAAGTCTTTCGCCAGCGCATGAAGGAGCTCGACGCCGACCTCGAGGCGGGCTTCCTGGATCAAGAGCGTTACGCCGCCGCCAGGCACGATCTCGAGCGCGAGCTGCTCTATGACGTCGACGCCGACCGGCAAGCACCCGCGCAAGCGGCCGCATCCTCCGCCGCGAGCCGCTGGCTGGTCGGCACAGCCCTGGTCGTTCTGGCCCCCGTCTCGGCCGTGCTCATCTACCTCCAGCTCGGCGAGCCGCGCCTTGCCGACCCGCTGCAGGTCGCGGCGGCCGTGCAGGCGGCGGAGGAGTCGGGTCAGGGCAGCGGCGCTTCGCTGGACGAGCTGGTCGCTCGGCTGGAGGAGCGCCTGCAGGAGAATCCGGAGGATCTCGACGGCTGGCTGATGCTGGGGCGCACTTACTTTGCGACCGGCAAGACCGAGCAGGGTCTCACGGCCATCGAGAAGGCCTACACGCTGGCCCCGGACCAAGTCGAGGTCAAGCTCGCCTATGCCGAAGCGCTCGCCGCCGCAAGCCCGACCAAGAGCTTGGAAGGCAAGCCGGCGGAGCTGATTCGAGCCGTCCTCGACGAGGATCCGACCAACCCGATCGCACGCTGGCTCAGCGGTATGATCGCATTCCAGAAGGGTCAGTATGCGTCCGCGCTGGATACCTGGGAGGGGATTCTCGCGGAGCTGGACCCAGAGGGTCAGGAAGCAGCCAACTTAAGGGAGATGATCGCCGAGGCAAAGGACCGAGCGGACATGCAGGCAGAAGCCCCACCTGAAGACCCAGCCGAAAGCCTCGCCGAAGCGCCCGCGCCGGAGCCTCAGGCGACGCCCCCAGCGCCGCCGGCGAGCGACGCCGCCATTCAAGTAGAGGTGAGCCTCGATGGGAGCATCGCGGACCGAGCGGCGCCGGAAGACACCGTCTTCGTCTTCGCGCGCGCGGCGGAAGGCCCGCCCATGCCGCTGGCGGTGCAGAGAATCAAGGTCAGCGATCTGCCCAAGTCGATCACCCTCGACGACAGCATGGCGATGACGCCGGCAATGCGGCTTTCCGCCTTCGACACCGTGGTGGTGGGGGCCCGCGTCTCGAAATCCGGCAACGCCATGCCACAGAGCGGCGATCTCTTCGGGGAGGCTGGCCCGCTAGCCCTGGAAGCGCGCACGCAAGCCAGCATCAGGATCGATCAGGTTCGACCCTAGCACCAGCCGCAGGAGCGGCCCGGCAGCACGGGCCGCTTCCCCACACCAGCGTCTTCGCGCGCATCAGCGCTCTGCTCAGACCGCCTCCCGCAGCGTCTCCTTCACATAGGTACCGACCAGCTCGGCGTGGGCGAGGATGTGATCCTCCATCGCGAGCAGCAGATCGTCCTTGCCGGTCTCACCAAGCTCGGCGGGCAGACAGACGTCCAGCGCGTAGAGACGGTGGAAGTAACGATGCCTGCCGATCGGTGGACAAGGCCCCCCATAGCCGGTCCGCCCCCAGCTGTTGATCCCTGCTCCAGCTCCTTCCGGCAGCTCGGCAGCTGCCACAGCCTCGGGCAGCCCTCCGCAGCTTGCGGGAATGTTGTAGAGAATCCAGTGATCCCACACCATCCGCGGCGCGGCGGGATCCGGAGCGTCCGGGTCATCGACGATCAGCACCAGACTTTGCGTCCCTTTCGGAAGCCCTTCCCAAGCGAGCGGAGGCGAGAGATCGTCGCCCTCGCAGGTATAGCGGCGCGGAATCTCACTACCGTCGACGAAAGCATCCGATTTGAGAACCAGTGCCATCTTGTGCCCTCCAGCCATGTGCTAACGTTTTTATCGACATTGGGAGTCTCTCGACGTCTTGAAAGGTTCCTCCTTTCCCTAGCTGTGCGTCCTTCGGCGGCCACCTGGCCGCCGTTTTTTATTCTTTCGACTCCGCCCCCACTGCAGCCTCCCTTCCCTCTCGGCCGCTCCAAGCCCAAGCATACATCACCCTGGAAAAACGACCCGAGCGGCGCCGCAATCATTGTCGCGGCCCAGGATGCTCAGCGAGCGGCGAGAGACCTCGCCGTCAGATGACCTTGAGACATCCGCCCGCTTCCCTGAGCCGACCCGAGGGCAGCGCAGGAGTCCGGCGCGCAGCGGCGATGCACGCGGAGCGCCGGATCAGGCCAAGGCGGACGGCTCGAGATCCTGCTCATTCGAGTCGGGGCTCGCGACAATCGCCTCGCCCTTGACCTGACGCAGCCACCCCGGATTTCGTTATGCTGAGGTCCTGAGTGACGCCGGCGTTACAGTATAATTTCGGCTCATCAAAACGAATCATGAGGGCGTTGAAGAGGCGCCCTGCGTTCCACTCAAGCGCCACGACGGGATCAAAGATGTCTGACTACAATGCTGAAGACGTCCGCAACATCGCCCTGGTCGGCCATGCCGGCTCCGGAAAGACCACCCTGGTGGAAGCGCTGCTCGCCGCCACCAAGGTCATCCCAAACCCCGGCGACGTCACCAAAGGCACGACCGTGTGCGATTTCGATCCGCTGGAGAAGGAGCTGCAGCACTCACTGGACGCCGCCATCACCAGCTTCAACGCCGGTGGCAAGCACGTCAATCTCATCGACACCCCCGGATATCCGGACTTCCTCGGGCGCAGCATCTCGGTGATGCCAGCGGTCGAGACGGCCGCGCTCGTCATCAATGCCCAAGCGGGCATCGAGCCCATGACCACACGCTTGATGAAGGCCGCGGACAACCGCGGCCTTTGTCGTCTGATCATCGTGAATCAGATCGACGCCGCAGACATCGACCTCGCCGAGCTGACCGAGCAGATCCGCGAGACCTTCGGCCCGGAATGCCTGCCCATCAACCTGCCCGCCGACGGCGGCAAGCGCGTGATCGACTGCTTCTTCCAGCCAAGCGGCGAAGGCGCCGATTTCTCCTCGGTGGAAGAGGCGCACAGCCAGATCATCGATCAGGTCGTCGAGGTCGACGAGGAGCTGATGGAGGTCTATCTGGAGCAGGGCCAAGAGCTCAAGCCCGAGCAGCTCCATGACCCCTTCGAGGCGGCCCTGCGCGAGGCGCACCTCATCCCCATCTGCTACGTCTCCGCCGAGACGGGCGCCGGCATCCCCGAGCTGCTCGAGATCATGGAGCGCCTGATGCCGAACCCGGCGGAGGGCAACCCACCGCCCTTCCTCAAGGGCGAGGGCGCGGGCATGGAGCCAGTGCGCGTCAGCCCGGACCCATCGCTGCACGCGGTGGCCCATGTCTTCAAGGTCATCAACGACCCCTTCCGCGGCAAGCTCGGCATCTTCCGCATCCATCAGGGCCGCATCACGGCATCCAGCCAGCTCTTCATCGGCGATGCCCGCAAGCCCTTCAAGATCAGTCACCTCTATCGGCTCAATGGCGCGGAGCAGGTCGAAGTCGATGAGGGTGTGCCGGGCGACATCCTGGCCGTGGCGCGGGTCGACGACATCCACTTCGATGCCGTGCTGCACGACTCGCACGACGAGGACCACTTCCACCTCTCGACGCTCGAGTGCCCCGTCCCCTTGTTCGGCTTGGCCATCAACACGTCCAAGCGCGGCGACGAGCAGAAACTGACGGACGCACTGCACAAGCTGGAGTCGGAAGACCCCTGCTTCCACGTCGAGCACAATGCCACCACCAACGAGACGGTCATCCGCGGCCTCGGCGAGCTGCACCTCAAGGTGCTGCTGCGCCGCCTGTCCGAGCAGTTCCACGTCGAGGTAGATACGCACCCGCCGAGCATTCCCTATCGAGAGACCATCATGGGCAGGGCGGAAGGACACCACAGACACAAGAAGCAGACTGGCGGCGCGGGGCAGTTCGGCGAGGTCTATCTGCGCGTCGAGGCCAAGGAGCGCGGGACCGGCTTCGAGTTCGTCGACGCCGTGGTCGGCGGCGTCATTCCAGGCAACTTCATCCCCTCGATCGAAAAGGGCATTCGTCAGGTCCTGGACGAAGGGGCGGTCGCCGGCTATCCGCTGCAGGACGTCAGGGTCACTGTCTACGACGGCAAGCACCATCCGGTCGACTCCAAGGACATCGCCTTTGCGACCGCCGGGCGCAAGGCCTTCGTCGAGGCCGTATCCAAGGCGCAGCCGGTGATCCTGGAGCCCATCGTCAAGATCCGCATCACGGCACAGGACTCTTCCATGGGCGACATCGCCGGCGATCTCTCCAGCCGACGCGGCCGCATCAACGGCAGCGAGTCCAAGAGCCGCGGGCGCATCGTCATCGAAGGCGAGGTGCCGCTGGCGGAGCTCGACGGCTATGACGCCAGGCTCAAGGCCATGACGGGAGGCGAGGCGACCTACAGCATGGAGCTGAGCCACTATGATCCGGTGCCGGGCAATATCCAGAAGCAGATGACCGACGCCTACCAAAGGGCCGAGGACTGACGCTGGCGCGCCCGCCGGGGCTCTGCGGCCCCGGCGGGCGCAGGCTTGCCTCGAGCAGGGCCAGCCGCCAAGATCCGCCCACCGGCACCATTCGGGCATCGAGTCAATGCGCAGCGACGCTCGGCATCCACGCTCTCGTCTAGCCGGCCGCAAGCCGCCGAGGTTGCCGCCGATCTGGCGGTCTCTGCTGCGCACCCCCGAGGGGATGGTCCTGCTTGCGGGGATCGGGCTGACCCTGATCTCTCTGACCGCGCTGCTGATCGGCGCACTCTGGTCGCCCGATCTGTCCAGACGGCTGCTCGCCGTCGCCGCGACCAACCTCGTCTTCGGGCGTGTCGCCGCCATGTCCTTCGGCTTCGCGCTCGGGCTGAATCATGTCGCGGTCATTCTCCCCAATCTGCTGATGGAGACCATCCTGGTGCTGGTGCTCTATCCGCTCTTCGTCTTCAGCTGGCGCCAGCTCGTCGAGGTTCAGGGCCTGCATCGCTACCTCGGCTCCGTGCGGACCGCGGCCGAGCGCAACCAAGACAGCGTCCGCCGCTACGGGCTCGCGGGACTCTTCATCTTCGTCTGGTCGCCGATCTGGATGACGGGTCCGGTCGTCGGCTGCGCCATCGGCTTCATCATCGGACTGCCCATGCACCTGAACCTCGGGGCCGTTCTCGCGGGCACCTATCTGGCGATCGTCGTCTGGGGATTCGGCGTGCGGGAGCTGCTCGAGCGTGTAGCGGACTTGAGCGCACTCGGCGGGGTCGTCGTCATCGCCGCAGTGATCTTCTTGGCTGGAGTCGGCCTGCTGGCGCACAGGCGCCGACACCGAAAGCACCGCGGCTAGTCGACAACAACCTTTCGTGATCAATCACTTGCTCGGCTCGGGCGCGGCCTTGTTAGACCTGGCGACCGCCACTTCGATGACGCTGCCTCCCTCGCTCCTCTGCAAATCGGATCGGCCGAGATCGGACATCCATGCATTGCGCAAATGAATTCTTAGTATTTAGACGCCTCACAGACATTGTATAATGGCGGCTTTGCCCGAACCGAATCCGCTTTGGACGTATCCCTGGAAGCGACATGACGAAGAAGCCTGATATCGATCCGCAAGAGACACAGGAATGGCTCGATTCGCTCGAGGCCGTCCTTGAGAACGAAGGCATCGAGCGCGCCCATTTCATCCTGGAGCGCCTGATCGACAAGGCCCGCCGCTCCGGTGCCTACCTGCCCTACAGCGCCAACACCGCCTATCTCAACACCATTCCGATGAACCAGGAAGAGCGCTTCCCGGGTGATCTCGCCATGGAGCGGCGCATCCGCTCCTTCGTGCGCTGGAATGCCATGGCGATGGTGGTTCAGGCCAATCGGCTCTCGGCCGAGCTGGGCGGACACATCTCCAGCTTCGCCTCCTCGGCGACCCTGATCGACGTCGCCTACAACCACTTTCTGCATGCGCGGGACAAGGACCACGGCGGCGACCTGGTCTTCTTTCAGGGCCATTCCGCGCCCGGCATCTATGCCCGCGCCTTCCTCGAGGGCCGCATCAGCGAGGAGCAGCTCTACAGCTTCCGCCAGGAGGTCGACGGCAACGGCCTCTCCTCCTATCCCCATCCCTGGCTCATGCCCGGCTTCTGGCAGTTCCCGACGGTCTCCATGGGGCTCGGCCCGTTGATGGCGATCTATCAGGCCCGCTTCATGAAGTACCTGCGCGACCGCGGCCTGGTCAACACCGCCGGGCGCAAGGTCTGGGCCTTCCTCGGCGATGGCGAGATGGACGAGCCCGAGTCCCTTGGCGCCATCTCGCTGGCCGCGCGCGAGCGCCTGGACAACCTGGTCTTCGTCGTCAACTGCAACCTGCAGCGTCTCGACGGCCCGGTGCGCGGCAACGGCAAGATCATCCAGGAGCTGGAGGCCGTCTTCCGCGGCGCTGGCTGGAATGTCATCAAGGTGGTCTGGGGACGCTACTGGGATCCCCTCCTCGCCCGCGACACCCAGGGCCTACTGCTCAAGCGCATGGAAGAGTGTGTCGACGGCGATTACCAGACCTATAAGGCCAAGGGCGGCGCCTACACGCGCGAGCATTTCTTCGGCAAATACCCGGAGCTGAAGGAGATGGTCGCCAACATGACGGACGACGACATCTGGCGCCTCAACCGCGGCGGGCATGATCCCATCAAGGTCTTCAACGCCTACCTGGCCGCCATGGAGACCACGGACAAGCCCACCGTCATCCTGGCGAAGACGGTCAAGGGCTACGGCATGGGCAACGCCGGCGAGGGCATGAACATCACCCATTCCCAGAAGAAGATGGGCGAGGCCGCGCTCAAGACCTTCCGCGACCGCTTCAACATCCCGATCTCGGACGACCAGATCGGCGCCGCGCCCTTCTACAAACCGCCGGCGGACAGCGAGGAGACCAAGTATCTGCACCAAGCGCGCGAGCGCCTCGGCGGCTTTTTGCCGGCGCGCCGCGACGAGGCGCCGCCGCTGGAGGTACCGGGCCTGGACGCCTTCCAGGCCTTGCTCGAGGGCACGGGCGACAAGGAGATGTCGACCACCATGGCCTTCGTGCGCCTGCTGACCATGATCGTGCGCGACAAGAAGATCGGGAAGTACGTGGTGCCCATCGTGCCGGACGAGGCACGCACCTTCGGCATGGAGGGCATGTTCCGCCAGCTCGGCATCTACGCCTCCCAGGGCCAGCTCTACGAGCCGGTCGACGCCGATCAGGTCATGTACTACCGCGAGGACAAGAAGGGGCAGATTCTCCAAGAGGGCATCAACGAGGCCGGCGCCATGTCGTCCTGGATCGCCGCGGCCACGGCCTACGCCAATCACGGCCAGAGCATGATCCCCTTCTACATCTACTACTCCATGTTCGGCTTCCAGCGCATCGGCGACCTGGCCTGGGCGGCGGGAGACATGCGCGCCCGGGGCTTCCTCATCGGCGGCACCGCCGGCCGCACCACGCTCGCGGGCGAGGGCCTGCAGCACCAGGACGGACACAGCCCGCTCCTGGCGGCGACCATCCCCAACTGTGTTGCCTATGACCCCGCCTATGCCTACGAAATGGCGGTCGTCGTTCAGGACGGCCTGAGGCGGATGTATCAGGAGAAGGAGAACCGCTTCTACTACATCACCGCGATGAACGAGAACTATGCTCAGCCCGCCATGCCGGAGGGCAGCGCGGAAGGCATCCTCAAGGGCATGTACCGCGTCCGCCGCGGCGAGGAGCGCGGCCATCGCGTCCAACTGCTCGGCGCAGGCACCATTCTGCGCGAGGTCCTGGCGGCCGCCGAGCTGCTGGAGAAGGACTTCGACGTCGGCTCGGCGGTCTGGAGCGTCACCAGCTTCAACGAGCTGCGCCGCGAGGGCATCGAGGTCGAGCGCTGGAATCTGCTGCACCCCGAGCACGAGCAGCGCACCACCTATGTCGAAGAGCAGCTGGCGGGATCGCGCGGCCCCGTCGTGGCCGCGACGGACTACATGCGCGCCTATGCGGATCAGATTCGTCCCTATGTGCCACAACGCTACGTCGTGCTCGGCACCGACGGCTTCGGGCGCAGCGACATGCGCAGTCAGCTGCGCAAGTTCTTCGAGGTCAACCGCTTCTATGTTGCCGTCGCCGCACTCAAGGCGCTGGCGGACGAGGGCGAGATCCCAACGTCGATGGTCTCCGAGGCCATTGCCAAGTACCGCGTCGACCCGGAAAAACCGCATCCGGTCACGGTGTAAGGCAGCGGGACAATAGGCTTAGGAGGACATCGCGTGGCAACCGTCGAAGAGATTCTATTGCCCGACATCGGGGACTTCTCCGATGTCGAGATCATCGAGATCCTGGTCGCAGAGGGCGACCAGGTCGAGCCCGAGCAGTCGCTGCTCACCCTGGAGAGCGACAAGGCGACCATCGAGATCCCATCCCCCAAGGGTGGAACCGTCAAGGCGCTCAAGGTCAAGGTCGGCGACCGCGTCAACGAGGGTGATCCCCTTCTGGAGCTTGAGCGAGCCGAACAAGGCACCCCGGCGTCGACAGATGCCCCGAGCACCGGAGGAAGCGAGCCGGAGCCACCGGCTCCGCAGCCCGCCAAGCCCGCAGCAGCCGAGCATCCGGCGCGCTCGGGCGCGGCAGCCGAATCTGTCTCTGTGGTGCTCCCGGACATCGGCGACTTCACCGACGTGCCCGTCGTCGAGATCCTGGTCGCCCCCGGCGACCGCGTCGAGGCCGAGCAGTCATTGGTGACGCTGGAGAGCGACAAGGCGACCATGGAGATCCCCTCACCGCAAGCCGGTGTGGTCGAAGGGCTGGCCGTCGCGCTCGGCGACACGCTGAACGCCGGGGATCTCATCCTGACGCTGAGCGTCGAGGGAGCCGCCGACACCGAGGGCGCGGGGTCGCAGTCCGAGCCAGAGACGCCGCAGGCCGCGCCGAAGACGCCCGACGCCAAGCCAGCGGCCGAGACGCCCGCTCAGCGCGCCCCTGGCGAGGCCGAGCGGCGCCAAGCCCCAGTGCTTCCCAGACCCGAGGACATGGCCGCCATCGCGCGGGGACGAAAGGCGCACGCGAGTCCCGCGGTGCGCCAGTTCGCCCGCGAGCTGGGCGTCGACCTCGCGCGGGTCAAGGGCAGCGGCCGCAAGGGACGCATCGTCAAGGACGACGTTCAGGCCTTCGTCCAGCAGGCGCTCGCCCAGGGGAAGCCAAGCGACACCAGTGCGACCTCGGCCTTCCAGCTCCCCGCCGCGCCGGACGTCGACTTCTCCAAGTTCGGTCCCGTCGAGACCCAAGAGCTGCCGCGGATCCGCAAGATCAGCGGCCGGCATCTGCATCGTTGCTGGGTCGGGATTCCCCATGTCACCCAGTTCGACGAGGCGGACATCTCCGAGCTGGAGGCCTTCCGCAAGCAGCAAAAGGACGAGGCGGCGAAGCACGGCGTCAAACTGACGTTCTTGCCCTTCCTTCTGAAGGCGGTCGCGACGGCACTCAACCAGATGCCGGTGCTCAAGGCCTCACTGACGAGCGACGGCGAGCGGCTGGTCCACAAGCACTACACGCACATCGGCGTGGCCGTGGACACGCCCAACGGCCTGGTGGTGCCCGTGGTGCGCGATGTCGACAAGAAGGGGCTCTACACCCTGGCCACCGAGCTGGTCGAGCTGAGCGGCAAGGCGCGCGACGGCAAGCTGCTGCCGGGCGACATGCAGGGCGGCTGCTTCTCCATCTCGAGCCTGGGCGGCATCGGCGGAACGGCCTTCACACCCATCGTCAATGCCCCTGAGGTCGCGATCCTCGGGGTCTCCAGGTCGGAGATGAAGCCGGTCTGGGACGGCAGGGACTTCGAGCCGCGTCTCATGCTGCCGCTCTCACTGTCCTACGACCATCGGGTCGTCGACGGCGCGGACGGCGCGCGCTTCACCAGCCTGCTCCGCCGCCTCTTGGGCGACATCCGCACCCTTCTGCTCTAACCGCGCAAGACGCGTGGCCCGGGCGCAATGCCCGGGCCACACCCAGGGACAGCGCGCCGGCGCTGAGCTTTGGCGCGGCATCGGCAAACAACAGACCGCGCGGACCGACTGCCCGATACCGGTCAGCCTGCGCATCGCCCCGCCACTCCGGCCGCGTCCGCATCGACCGCCGTGACCATTCCTCCGCCTCCGCCTCCGCCGACGCCGACTTCGCCTATCCGCCCCGATCGTTTAGCATTGCGCTCAACCTAGAAGGAGCCGCCAGCGGCCAGCTTCCAGCGGTTGCTTAGCACCGCCGCTCCACGGCTGACGCCTTCGCCCGCCAGGTGAGTCTAGGAGAGCCCCACTGGATGGCCAAATCGCTGATCGCGGCAAGCTGGCCGCTGGAGGCTGGGAGCTGACAGCTCTTCTCAGGCTCAATCAATCACATAGCAGATCGCGCTCCGCGCGGCCAACGAGTAGCAGCACATCATGAGCAACATCATCGAGGTCAAGGTCCCGGATATCGGGGATTTCAAGGATGTGGAGGTCATCGAGATCCTGGTGTCCTCCGGCGACAAGGTGGATCAGGAGGCCTCGCTTATCACGCTCGAGAGCGACAAGGCGACCATGGAGATTCCCGCCCCGCAGGCCGGAGCCGTCGCGGCCCTGAGCGTCAAGGTCGGAGACCGTGTCTCCCAAGGCGATACCATCTTGACGCTCGCGGTCGCTGAGGGCGGCGAGGCACCGCCAAAGGGCCAGGCTCAGGGCGCCGCGGAGGTCGAGACAACAGAGGTCGTCACCGAGGTCGTGGTGCTCGGCGCCGGCCCCGGCGGCTATACGGCCGCCTTCCGGGCGGCCGATCTGGGCAAGAAGGTCGTTCTGATCGAGCGCTACGACAGCCTCGGCGGCGTCTGTCTCAACGTCGGCTGCATCCCGTCCAAGGCGCTCCTGCACACGGCCGCCATCATCGAAGAGGCCAAGACCCTCGGCGGCATGGGCGTCACCTTCGAGCCGCCGAAGATCGACCTCGACAAGATGCGCGCCGGCAAGAACAAGGTCGTCGCCAAGCTGACCGGCGGCCTGGCTGCGCTCGCCAAGCAGCGCAAGGTGCAGGTCGTCCAGGGCACGGGCCGCTTCGAGTCACCCAACCGCATCGGCGTCGACACCAAGGATGGCCGCACGCGCATCCAGTTCGACCACTGCATCATCGCCTGCGGCTCATCCCCCATGAAGATCCCAGGCTTCCCGCACGAGGATCCCCGCGTCATGGACTCGACAGACGCGCTGGAGATCGCGGACGTGCCTGGGCGCATGCTGATCGTCGGCGGCGGCATCATCGGGCTGGAGATGGCCTCGGTCTACAGCGCCCTGGGGACGCAGATCGACGTGGTGGAGCTCAAGAATCAGCTCATGCCAGGCGCCGATCTCGACCTGGTACGCAGCCTCGAGAAGATCATCAAGAAGCGCTATAACAAGATCATGCTGGAGACCAAGGTCGCCAGCATGAGCGCCGGCAAGAAAGGCATCAAGGTCGGCTTCGAGGGCAAGCACCCGGGCGAGGAGACCTACGACAAGGTCCTGGTCGCCGTCGGCCGCCTGCCCAACGGCAAGTTGATCGACGCCGAGACGGCCGGCGTCAAGGTCGACAAGTGGGGCTTCATCAAGGTCGATGCCCATATGCGCACCAATGTGCCCAACATCTTCGCCATCGGCGACGTCGTCGGCGGCCCCATGCTGGCGCACAAGGCCACGCACGAGGCCAAGGTCGCAGCCGAGGTGATCGCCGGACTGCCCGCTCAATTCGACCCCCTGACCATCCCCTCGGTCGCCTACACGGATCCGGAGGTCGCCTGGATGGGCCTGACCGAGACCAAGGCCAAGGAAGACGGCATTGCCTATGAGAAGGGCGTCTTTCCCTGGGCCGCGAGCGGCCGCGCGCTGGGCATCCACCGCGACGAGGGCATGACCAAACTGCTGTTCGACCCGGAGACCAAGCGCATCCTGGGCGCCGGCATCGTGGGACCGAACGCCGGCGAGCTGATCGGCGAGGCGGTTCTGGCGCTGGAGATGGGGGCGGACATGGAGGACATCGGCCTCACCATTCACCCACATCCGACACTCAACGAGACCATTGGTCTGGCGGCTGAGATGGCGCACGGGTCCATCACGGACTTGATGCCCCCCAAGAAGCGCTGACGCGGCGCCTAACGAAGAGGACAGGGCAAATGGGAAACACGGCGGAGCAAGCTCACATCACGCATGAGGATTATCTGGCTGGCGAGCTGGAGTCCCCCATCAAGCATGAGTACCTGGCGGGACAGGTCTTCGCCATGGCCGGGGCGAGCGAGGCACATGCGACCATTGCCGGAAACCTCTTCGCCCTGCTGCGCGCGCACGTCCGCGGAAGCCCCTGCCGCGTCTACATCGCGGACATGAAGGTCCGCGTCGACGCGGCGGACGCCTTCTATTACCCCGACGTCTTCGTCACCTGCAGTGGGACCGACGCCGCCGAGACCTACGTCAAGCGGGATCCGACGCTCATCGTCGAGGTACTGTCAGCCTCGACCGCCGCCTTCGACCACGGCGCGAAATTCGCGCACTATCGCCAGCTGCCCTCCATGCGCGAGTATGTCCTCATCGACCCCGAGCGCCTGTCGATCGACGTCTTCAGGCGCAACGAGATGGATCAATGGGTCCTCTTTCCCTTCACCGCCGGACAGCCCCTGGAGCTTGCATCCATCGGCTTCTCCGCCGAGCTCGAGGCCGTTTACGAAGACGTGGAGCTCGGCTAGGACTCAGCTCCATCTCATGTTCCGGGAACGCGTGACGCTGGGAGTCTTGACCTTCAGGTCAACACCAGTCGGCCTGGAGGCCGACACTCCCAGCACTGATGGCGCCCTCATCGATGCTGGAATCGCAGCTTGGAGCGAAGCGCGGGACTCGGGGACCGGCAGCCAGGTCGGCACAGGATCGCGCAAAGATCGCGAACGACCTTGGAATCGGCGCACGGCGGCTACAGGTCCTAGCCGGCGGCGCCAATCGCGGGACTGAGCTTGAGGTAGATCTGCCGCATGGCAGTCGGTTGAGCTACCCGAGATCGGCGCATCGACTGATCTGGCGACATGGAGACCCCGTCATGCGTGTCCGCAGCCTCATCGCCGCATTCCTCATTGGCGTCGCGCCCGCCTCCCAAGCGACGAGCTTCGACTGCGGCAAGGCCGCCACCTGGGTCGAAAAGACCCTCTGCCGGGATGCCTCGCTCGGCGCGCTTGACGAGACCATGGCGGACAGCTTTCGGGCAGCGCGCGAAGCTGCGTCCGATCCGGACTCGCTGCTCGCCGAGCAGCGCGCCTGGCTGAAGCGGCGCAACCGCTGCAGCAATATCACCTGCCTGCACGACCTCTACGAGGCCCGGATCCAGGCCCTGAGGACAAGGGCCCCGGGTGCTCGAGATCAAGCCGCCCCAGCTGTATCAGAGGGCCGCATCACGGACACAGGTCCCCGCCACTCCCTGTCCGCCCTCTACCCCGTCTTCACGGACGCCGCGCTGGCCGAGGTCAATCCCGAGGTCCGCCGCTTCGTCGAGTCCCTGGTCCAGCCCTTCCTCGAAGAGCTGGCAAACGAGGAGGCGGCGGATGCCCAGCTCGAAGTGCCGCCCTGGTCCCTCCAGATCACCTATGCGCCGCCCTATGTCGCCCCGCACTACGTCGCGGTCGATTTCAACGGCTACGACTATCGCGGCGGGGCGCACGGCATGCCGATCATCGCCCCGCTGGTGCTCGCGCGGCCAAGCGGGCAGCAGCTTTCCCCTGCGGATCTCTTCCTCCCGGGGAGCGACTGGCTGGGGTTTCTCTCTGGCTATTGCTATGACGAGCTCCAGGACCAGGATTTCGTCTCGGCGGACACCGACTGGCTCAAGTCCGGCACGGCGCCAAAGGCGGAGAACTATCAGTGGCTCTTCCCCGGCCCCGAGGGTCTGACGGTCACCTTCCCCCCCTATGCGGTTGCGCCCTATGCGGCCGGGCCGCAGTCGGTCCTGATTCCCTATGCCCGCCTTTCCGGGATGCTGCGCCCAGATCTCTTCGGCCCCTAGCGCCCAGCCCCGGCGATACCGGACGATGCCGACAGCAATCGTCATGTCCTCGTCATCCCGCAGACCCATGTTCCCGCTAGCCTGTGAGCGCGAAAACGCGACTCGGAAGCCCGGGACCATTCTGGCCCCTGAAAGACGCATCAACCTAGTTGGAGCAGTCAGCTACCAGCCGCCAGCCGCCAGCCGCCAGCCGCCAGCCGCCAGCGGATGAAACTCATACAGTTGCCGGATTGTCTGGCGGACCAGCCGCTCACCCCTTGGGTGACTCGGAGAAAACCTGAAAGCAGCCCCGAAACAAAGCTCTAAGCTGGCTGCTGGTAGCTGGTAGCTCTTTCTAGGATCAAGCGCAGCGACCAATCGGGTCGCACACCGCTTGCGCAGGCCGAGAGCCTCGATGCATCCCTGGCGCAAGCCCATTTCAGCCCCATCGCCAAGCTGGAGGAGCACTCATGACGACCACACCCGCCTCCCAAGCCCGCTCGACCGATCCGCTATCCGCCGAGGAGATCGGCAAGCTGGATGCCTACTGGCGCGCCTGCTGCTATCTCGCCGTCGGCATGATCTATCTGCGCGACAACCCGCTGCTTAGAGAGCCGCTCAAAGAGGAGCACCTCAAGAACCGGCTGCTCGGCCATTGGGGCGCGAGCCCCGGCCTCTCCTTCATGTACGTACACCTGAACCGCATCATCAAGGCCCACCGGCAAGCGGCCATCTTCCTCGCTGGCCCAGGCCACGGCGCGCCCGGCGTCCTCGCCCCCGTCTATCTGGAAGGCACCTACTCGGAGATCTATCCGAACAAGAGCGAGGACGAGGAAGGCATGAAGGCCTTCTTCAAGCAGTTCTCCTTTCCGGGCGGCATCGGCTCGCACTGCACGCCCGAGACCCCAGGCTCCATCCACGAGGGCGGCGAGCTGGGCTATTCCATCTCGCACGCCTTCGGCGCCGCCTTCGACAACCCGGACCTCTTGGTCGCCGTGGCGGTCGGCGACGGCGAGTCCGAGACCGGCCCGCTCGCCACCTCCTGGCACTCCAGCAAGTTCCTCAACCCCATCCGCGATGGGGCCGTGCTGCCGATCCTCCATCTCAACGGCTACAAGATCAACAATCCAACCCTATTGTCACGCATCCCCAACGAGGAGCTGGCGGACCTCTTCCGCGGCTACGGCTGGACCCCGCACTTCGTCGAGGGCGACGACCCCATGGCCATGCACCAGCGCATGGCCGAGACGATGGACACCTGCCACCGCGAGATCCGCGGCTTCCAGGAGGCGGCGCGCGCCAGCGGCGAGGCGACGCGCTGCCATTGGCCCATGATCGTGCTGCGCACGCCCAAGGGCTGGACGGGACCGGACGAGGTCGACGGTCACAAGGTCGAGGGCTTCTGGCGCGCCCACCAGGTGCCGCTCTCGGGGATGCACAACAACCCCGCGCATCTCAAGCAGCTCGAGGATTGGATGAAGCGCTACCGTCCCGACGCGCTCTTCGACGCCAGCGGCCGCCTCCTCCCCGAAATCAAGGCGCTGGCCCCCGAGGGCGATCTGCGCATGAGCGCCAGTCCGCACGCCAACGGCGGCCTGCTGCGACGCGCCCTGCGCATGCCCGACTTCCGGCACTATGCCCAGGAGGTCCCGGAGCCCGGGAAGCTGCGCGCCATGAACACCAAGCCGGTCGGTGCCCTGCTGCGCGACATCATGGCCAAGAACAGGGACAACTTCCGCGTCTTCGGCCCAGACGAAAACACCTCCAACAAGCTCGACGCCATCTACGAGGTCAGCAAGAAGCTCTGGCTGTGCGACTACAAGCCGGAAGACGCCGACGGCGGCGAGCTCGCGCCCGACGGCCGCGTCATGGAGATGCTCTCCGAGCACACCCTGGAGGGCTGGTACGAAGGCTATATCCTGACCGGACGCCACGGCTTCTTCGCCACCTACGAGGCCTTCGTCCATGTCATCGACTCCATGTACAACCAGCACGCCAAGTGGCTGGCGATCTGCGAAGAGATCCCCTGGCGCGCGCGCATCTCCTCCCTCAATCTCCTCATCACCTCGACGGTCTGGCGCCAGGACCACAATGGCTTCACCCATCAGGATCCGGGCTTCCTCGACGTCGTGGTCAACAAGAACCCGGAAGTCACCCGCATCTATCTGCCGCCGGACGTCAACACCCTGCTCTCCACGGTCAACCACTGTCTGCAGAGCCGCGACGACATCAATGTCATCGTCGCCGACAAGCAGAATCACCTGCAGTTTCTGGACATGGACGCCGCCATCAAGCACTGCACCAAGGGCATCGGCATCTGGGAGTGGGCCAGCAACGATCAGGGCAGCGAGCCGGATGCCGTGCTGGTCGGCTGCGGCGACATCCCGACCAAGGAGGCGCTCGCGGCCACGGCCCTGCTGCGCGAGCACTTCGAGGACATCCGGATCCGCTTCATCAACGTGGTCGACCTCTTCAAGCTCCAGCCCGCCGGCGAGCATCCGCATGGCCTGAGCGACGCCGACTTCGACAGCCTCTTCACCAAGGACAAGCCGGTCATCTTCAACTTCCACGGCTATCCCTGGCTGATCCACCGCCTCGCCTATCGCCGCACCAACCACGCCCATCTGCACGTGCGCGGCTATAAGGAGAAGGGCAATATCAACACCCCGCTGGAGCTCGCCATCAACAACGAGATCGACCGCTTCAGCCTGGCCATCGACGTCATCAACCGGGTGCCACGCCTCCAGGTGGCCGGCGCGCACGTCAAGGAGAAGCTCAAGGACATGCAGATCGACTGCCGCAACTACGCCCATGAGCACGGCATCGACAAGCCCGAGGTCGACGACTGGACCTGGCCGTTCTGACGCCGCGCAGGCCCCCGCTCATCGTCGCCCCAAGCCGTGAGATTCCGCGGCTGGGGGCGACCAATGGAGTCTGCGTCCAGCACTGATCTTTCCAGTCCCGCTCTGCGTATCGCCCCGCTAGCGGGGGACCGACTTTCCAGTTATACCTTGGATCAGAGCTTTCTCATCCTCGATCCCGATCACCCGCTCAAGAGGTACCCCAATGAGCAAGGCGAAAGCCTCCAGCCCAAAGGCAGCGGAGCGCGAGCACACCCGCACGGGCATGTCCAAGGCGGCCCTCAAGCAGGACTTCCTGGACAACCTCTTCTACATCCAAGGACGCTTTCGCGAGGTCGCGGCCCCGCACGACCTCTACATGGCCGCCGCCTATACCACGCGCGACCGCCTGCTCCAGCGCTGGGTCAAATCGGCCCAGGCCTTCAAGACACTGCACGCGCGCACCCTCTGCTACCTCTCTGCCGAGTTCCTTCTCGGGCCGCACCTGGCGAACAATCTCGTCAATCTGGGCATCACCGGGACGGCCCAAGAGGCGGGCCGGGAGCTTGACCTGGACTTCGACGCCATCCTGGAGGAAGAGGAAGAGCCGGGACTGGGCAACGGTGGCCTGGGACGCCTCGCGGCCTGCTTCATGGACTCGCTCTCGACCTGCCAGATCCCGGCCATCGGCTATGGCATCCGCTACGAGTTCGGCATCTTCGATCAGGCGATCGAGGACGGCTGGCAGGTCGAGAAGAGCGACACCTGGCTGCGCAATGGCAACCCCTGGGAGATCCCGCGCCCCAAGATCCGCTTCCCGGTGCTCTATGGGGGCCATACGGAGCAGTATCGCGATCAGAACGGGCAGACCCGCATGCGCTGGGTGCCGTCCTGGGAGATCGATGGGGTTGCCTATGACACGCCCATCCTTGGCTACGGAGTCGGCAACGTCAATCTGCTGCGGCTCTGGAAGGCAGAGGCCTCGGAATCCTTCGACTTTCAGGCCTTCAACGTGGGCGACTACTATGGCGCCGTGCATGCCAAGATCGAGGCCGAGACCATCTCCAAGGTGCTCTATCCCAATGACGAGCCCGAGGCCGGCAAGGAGCTGCGCCTCAAGCAGCAGCACTTCTTCGTCTCCTGCTCGCTGCAGGACATGATCCGGCTGCACCTCAATACGGTTGGCCCGCTCGACACCTTCGCCGACAAGTTCGTCGCCCAGCTCAACGACACCCACCCGGCCCTCTCGGTCGCCGAGCTGATGCGCCTGCTCATGGACGACCACGCCATGACCTGGGACGACGCCTGGGAGACGACCCGGCGCACCTTCTGCTACACCAACCACACACTCCTCCCGGAGGCGCTCGAAACCTGGTCGGTCGCCCTCTTCGAGCGCCTGCTGCCGCGCCACCTGGAGATCGTCTACGAGATCAACCGACACTTCCTCGACGAGGTGCGGATGCGCTTCCTGGGGGACGAGGATCACGTCCGACGCCTGTCCTTGATCGCGGAGGACGGCGAGCGCCGGGTGCGGATGGCGCACCTGGCCGTGATCGGCAGCAAGGCCGTCAATGGGGTCGCGGCGCTCCATTCGGAGCTGGTGAAGAGCACCCTCTTCAAAGACTTCTACGACCTTTGGCCGGAGAAGTTCCACAACGTCACCAATGGCGTGACGCCGCGCCGCTTCATCGTGGTCAGCAACCCGCGCCTCGCGCGCCTGATCAGCGATTGCTGCGGTCAGGACGATTGGATTCGGGACCTCGACAAGGTCAGAGAGCTGGAGTCGCATGCGGAGAGCACCGACCTGCAGGCGCAATGGAAAGCGGCGAAGCTGGCCGCCAAGCGCGATCTCGCGGCCTGGCTGAAGCAGGCGACGGGAGTCGCGCTCGACCCCGAGGCCATGTTCGACGTCCAGGCCAAGCGGATTCACGAGTACAAACGCCAGCACCTCAACGCCCTGCACATCGTGCGCTGCTACCAAAGACTCAAGCAGGGGCTGGTGAGAGATCCCGTGCCGCGCGCCTTCATCTTCGGCGGCAAGGCCGCGCCCGGATACTTCCTCGCCAAGCTCATCATCAAGCTGATCAATGCCATCGCCGACGTTATCAACAACGACCCCGAGGTCAACGGCTTCATGCGCGTCGTCTTCATGCCCGACTTCAACGTCAAGACGGGGCAGCGCCTCTACCCGGCCGCCGACCTGTCCGAGCAGATCTCGCTCGCGGGCAAGGAGGCCTCAGGGACCGGCAACATGAAGTTCTCTATGAACGGCGCCTTGACCATCGGAACGCTGGATGGCGCCAACGTCGAGATCCGCGACGCGGTCGGCGAGGAGAACTTCTTCCTGTTCGGCATGACCGCCGAAGACGTGCACGAAAAGCAGATGGGGGGCTACCGCCCCTGGGACTACTACCACGGCGATCACGAGCTGAAGGCCGACATCGACCTCATCAACTCCGGACTCTTCTCGCACGGCGACACCAAGCTCTTCCGTCCGCTCACCGACAACCTCATCAACCACGACCCCTTCATGGTCCTGGCCGACTATCGCGCCTACATCGAATGCCAGCACCGCGTCAGCGAGGCCTACAGGGACCAGCAGCACTGGGTCCGCATGTCGATACTCAACGTCGCGCGCATGGGCTATTTCTCGTCCGATCGCGCGATTCGCGAATATGCGAGAAACATCTGGGATATCGAGCCGACGCCCATCGATCTGTAGCTCCGCAAAGACGCCCGAGGACCGACGGCCCTGGTCACCTGCGGGAATCCGCGGAAACACAAGCCCAGGGCAAGCGCAAAGCCCTTGAGAGCCATGGATACGCGCCTGAGAGGCTGTCTGGAAATCATGGTCGAGACATTTGTAGGGGCGAATTCATTCGCCCCTGGTCCGGCGGTTGGGCGAATGAATTCGCCCCTACACGTTTTTCCAGACAGCTTCT
>NZ_JAAIJQ010000388.1 GCF_010820565.1 Thiorhodococcus minor
GCGGCGCCTTTGAGATGGGGCCGCTGAAAGCGTCGCTTGTGTGACCGATGAAAAGAGGAAGCGGCCTTGGTCATCAGGTGGAGCGCTAGGGTGGACGAGCGAGCGCGAAGTCCACCGAATCCCGCGCTGGCGTTGGTGGACTGCGCTTGTCCACCCACAGCAGACGACTGGCCCGAAGGATGATCAACTCAGAGGAAAGCTGGCAGCCCCGGCAAGGATCACGGCCGATGCCCATCGGCCAACAGCGCCTCCTTGTCGGGTCCGACGTACTCGGAGATGCGCACATAGTCGACCAGCATTCGCTGGG
>NZ_JAAIJQ010000389.1 GCF_010820565.1 Thiorhodococcus minor
TCTTCGGTGTTGAGACTGATAGCGTTGCAACGCTTCATCGGCATGCTCCTACAAGGTTCCTGTGAAGACGCATTATTGTAACATAATCATAGCTTTAGGCGCTAAGTCCATGGCATTGGGCCGCGATCTCGGTTGCTTCCGACCGTTCGCCGCCGTTCTTGAAGTAGGCGTCCTTGCTGTGAACCGCAGCATGAGCGACGCCAAGCTGGTGCCCGAGATGCTCGACGATGTCGATCTCGCCGCAGTTGGGCCAGTACCAGCCCTCCTTCTTGTTAAGGCCGTAGACAGAGGGATCTTCCGG
>NZ_JAAIJQ010000039.1 GCF_010820565.1 Thiorhodococcus minor
ATAGGGTTCTAGCGGAAAGCAGCAGGCAAGCCATTGATTTTAAAGATATCACAACCCCAGAGCAAACGGGAGAGCCAAGAAGTTGGCTGGACAAATCACGAAGGCAAGACGCTACCTTCGAATTCGAAAATCTGCGGCAGTAACCGCCCTGGCATCCCCGTAGTGCCCGATACTGCGGATATCGAAGTAGATGTAACCGGCGCCGGCGGAGGCCGCGCCTTGCCCGATTCCGGAGTAACCTTCGACCTGGGCTCCTCCGGTCCCGGGTGTAAGGCCGGCGAGTGAAAGTTTCACGACCTTGATGTCGGCGAATATGTCGGACTCAGCAGTCCCGTCGGTGGTCGAGTCGGTTGTGTCACCGTCGTACCGGACCTGTAAGTCCGTGTCGAGGGAGGACAGGTCGCAATGATTCAAGTCCTGCAATACCGACATCATTTGGTCAGGCGTCAAGCTAGACTGCTCAGAATTGGCGAGAAGATTCGCGCCTGCAGATGTGCTCGATACTCCGGTTGGGAAGGTGACGCCTGTCCAGACGCCGTCATTGTCCGCGTGATCAACCAGAAGTCTGCGCACCATGGCTCGGGCGGACTCGGAGCTGCTGAAAGCGCGAAACTCGTAGGCCTGATTTGTGCTTATTTTCATGTCGGTGCCGCTTCGCTTTGTCACCGTGATCGCGACAAGAGTGAGGACGACGAGGAAGATCAGCACAACGATAAGCGCTACACCACGGGATCTATGCGGCGAATGGGAATGAGTCATACCCGCTGCTCCTAACCGGCCGTTCGGATCGGCACAGTGTTGCGTAGGTTGATGCTTACCTCGAAGAGCATTCGTGAGAAGTGAGTGACGCTGGTCGAAGGCGTGTAAGAGTACTCGTTTTCTCCGGGAAGCAGGATGTAAGTATTTGTGTCTTCGATCTGGTCCCGGCTCATGCTACGTGCCACTATGGCGACTCTGGCAAGCATGACATCTGACCATTCCGAACTAGTAACAGCTGACGGAGCAAGATATTTGTCGACCTGAGAATCGTCGTTGGAGTCGACTCCGAGCTCTACCTTGAGCAGTTCGATACCAGAGACCATGACCTCGGTTTCAACCGAGCTTCCGTCCATTCGCTGCCGCACTAGGGCCGGTATGGCTGGAGTCTCGGACGCGTTGCGTGTCCAGGGTCTGACGAAGTAGACATCCGTATAGTAGGGGTAAACGAAGCGCCCATAGACCTTCTCTGGCTGCCCAGAGAAGGTGGACCAGTCAGTTGCTATGTCGCTTCCTAGCCCGATTTTTGCTCCAAGGCTGACTATGGTGTAGACAAAAATCCTGTTCTGGTTGTCGGTGTTTCCTGGGTTTGATTCGTGCTTAGCTTCGCTATGCCGAACTACGAGTACATCAGTATTGTCGACATGGTTTACGTCAGTGATGCCCTGTGTGGCACATTGGCCGGTGTCAACGATTCCCGTGCCATTTTCGTAGGCGCGCACCGGTTCATCGGCGAAGTTGTCGACAAGCCATTTGCTCTCGCAAACGCCGTCGCCTGTCAATGAGCTGAAGTTGTGATCGACCTGAGTCATGAGAACGCCGCCACGATGACCTGCCATGCGCAGTAGATTTCCGATTCGGCGTGAGGCAAATCGAGCGGACTCCTGGATGTTGAGTGTCTCTGAGATGAGGTTGTAGGCGTGTTTGCCCTGGGTGAGTATCTGAATCGCACCACCGACCAAGAAGAGGCCGATCGTCATGGCAACGAGAAGCTCGACGATTGAGAATCCGCGAGCTTTCACAAGTGGAGTTGTCTTAGGCATCTCATTGAAAAATTGATTGGTCTAGGGTACTAATCGGATCTGATAACACTGCAGTGAATCCTTATTCGAGACGCTTTGAGGTGTGCAGTTGAGATCAGATGCCGAATGGCGATTCAGTGCGTCTTCACCGTACATCCTGCTATCGTTCCAGAATATTCGTATTGTCCATATGTTATTTGCGTCTAGTGCAAGAGTGCCCGTAACCGCGCTTAAGTGAGAAGCGCTTCCCGCGAGCTCTTCTTGCCACTGTTCAGCATCCTTGGCCGCGATTTCACTCGAGGAGCAGGAGCTTGTGTCGCATGTAGCCGTTGTAGTTCGGTTGCAGCCTGAGGCGTCGCAGGAAAGGCCGTCATAACTAGCTGCTCCTGCGGTATTGGCACGGATCCTATCGGCGATGAACTCGGCTAGCATCACAACCTGAGAGCGTGAGAGCGACTCGGTGCTGATCTTTGAGGTAGAAAGTTGAAGTGCGGCAACCCCCAGAAGTCCGAATCCCATCACGATTGCTGCGACAAGCACTTCTATAAGAGTCATGCCGAGCTGCTGGCGTGCGCGTTTCTCTGCGCCGGCATGCCGTGATGCTCCGATACAGGCGGAATTGATCATGGGCAGGATCCTGTGCCGCTTTCGGCGAAGGTGCGGCCGGTGTAGCGCTCAACACTGACGGTCTTGCTCTTTGATGTTCCTCGGTTATCGCAAACACTGATTCTGCCACCGGAGCTTGCCGTGCCGTCTGAAAAAAAGCGTATCCCGTGCGCGATCGCGGTTTCTCCAACGGCCGTAACATCACCGCCATCAAGCGCTTCGCGGACATGCAGAAGTATTTCCCCAGTTCCCGAACTCGTGTCGCGAGAACCGTCGTTGTTCGCGTCAACGAAAATGATCCATCCACTGTGCCAGTTGACAGTGTCGATGCAGGCGGGATTATCAGACTCCATGCCTGTATTGCTCGTACAGATGGCAACCGCAGATTTTCGAGTCACAGCTTCCGAGCGTGCGTATTGAAGCGCTGCGAGTAGTTCGTTCGTATTTGAAGACATCCGGTTATTTTTGACGAGCTCCGTGAAGCTAGGAACGGCAACGGTCAAGAGAATGGACAGCATTGCGATCGAGATGAGGAGCTCGATCAGTGTGAAGCCGGCTAGCGCGTGGGTTGCTTGCTTAGCTCCTGACGGTACTGAGAAGCTCGTCAGTGACGTTCTGATCCGGTCTTGCATCTGTGTTGTCTTCACTCTTGGGCGCACCCGCAGAGCCTAGTCTGCGGGTTGTTTCTGTGTCTGCGTTCGCTTGACGGCATGGTGCCTGGAATCTCTTGCCGTGTGCGGTGCGCACGCAGGATCCTCAGCGTGAGCCGGCTCGACTAGCTTGCAAGAGCCACGCTAGTGAACAGCGCAGCACCAGGCGTGTTGCGTTCGGCCCTGTTACGCGTCGAAATTCTGTGTGCGAAACCCGTCGGCTCAGCCGCTGGACGCTCTAGGTGATGAGCCTAGGCGATATGCTCTCCTTGGACCGAGACTTGGCGCACATTTGCGAGGCGAGCCTGGGGCCCGGTTTTGGTCGGTAAGTTGCGACTAGGTTCCTTGAAGGGCCAAGACCCTTGCATGTAAGTCAAGTTGTTGCGGCGCAGTATTCCTCACGGCTCGTCAGTCTGAGGCGAAGCCTCGCTAGAGTTTGGTTGGGCTCTACAGAGCGCCTATACTTGCAGGCTTGGCTTAACAAAAGCGATCTCAACAGTTCGCGACCTCAAGTTGAAGAGACGAGGACAACATGCATAACGGTACGACGATTACCCAGTTCATCATCGAGGAGCAGCGCCACATCGCGGGCGCGACGGGCGATTTCACGTCGCTGCTCAACGATGTGGTCACGGCCTGTAAGGTGTTGAGCAACATGGTCAACCACGGGGCCCTGGTTGGAGTGCTGGGGAGCGCGGGCACCGAGAACGTGCAGGGGGAGACGCAGAAGAAGCTCGACGTTCTTTCCAACGAGGTGTTCATCAAGTCGAACGAGTGGGCGGGCCACTTGGCGGCCATGGCCTCCGAGGAGATGGACGAGATCTATCCCATCCCGGCCAAGTACCCGCGCGGCAAGTATCTGCTGACTTTCGATCCGCTGGACGGCTCCTCCAACATCGACGTCAATGTCTCCGTGGGGACCATCTTCTCCATCCTGCGGGTCTCTGGCGGTGTTCAGGAGCCGACCGAGCGCGATTTCTTGCAGGCCGGCGTGCAGCAGGTGGCCGCCGGATACGCGCTCTACGGGCCTTCGACCATGATGGTGCTGACCACGGGCAATGGCGTGAACGGCTTCACGCTGGACCAGAACATCGGCGAGTTCATTCTGACGCATCCGAACATGACCGTCCCCGCCGACACGCGCGAGTTCGCGATCAATGTGTCGAACATGCGCTTCTGGGAGGAGCCAGTGAAGCGCTACGTCCAGGAGTGTCTCGACGGCAAGGAGGGTCCGCGCGGCGAGGACTTCAACATGCGCTGGATCGCGTCCATGGTCGCCGAGGTCCATCGCATCCTGACCCGCGGTGGCGTCTTCATGTATCCCTTCGACTCCAAGATGGAGGCGAAGGGGCAGGGCGGTAAGCTGCGACTGCTGTATGAGGCGAACCCCATGTCCATGATCGTCGAGCAGGCCGGCGGTGGGGCCATTACGGGGCGTGAGCGCATCCTCGACGTTCAGCCGGAATCCCTGCACCAGCGCGTGCCGGTCATCCTGGGCTCCAAGAACGAGGTCGAGCGCATCCTGGGCTACCATCAGGAGGCCTAGCCCGAGCGCTCGCGTGCGCTCTGGCAGCTGCTAGAGTAATGGACGCCGGTCCGCGATGCGCGGGCCGGCGTTTTTTGTGCGGGATGGGCGAGTACGCGCTCCCTCTCATCCTTGCAGGAAGGCGTGACGCCGGGAGTGTCGGCCTCCAGGTCAACAGGTGTCGGCCTGGAGGCCGACACTCCCAGCACCTGTGGCGCCCACATCAATGCCGGGATCGCAACTTCGAGTGAAACGCGATACTCGTGGGCTGGCCCGATGGGATGAGCTGCGCAGGCCCGAGTGAGTTGTCGCTTCTGTCCTCCATCTTGCTCCATTCGAGAGAGCGCGGGCAGCCGTCACTGATTGGCCGGTTTCCGAACGTCTTCTGATCAAGCGCGATTCCATCTGCGTCGCCATGCGCGTATCGCGTGGGAGCGGCGCCCCGCCGCGACTGAAATGATCCTAGATTCGGCAATTGGAACCGCAAAGACGCGAAGGACACAAAGAAAAACAGAGGCTTGCTTTGGGGCGTCGCTTCACCCTCTGGGTGCGACCACAACCGATGTCAGGCGTAGGCTGGGGTGAACGAGAGTGAACCCCAGCATCCACGGTCGGCGCCAAGCTGGGGTTCGTCCCTCACCCCAGCCTACAGGGGGCCTGGTACGCATCAGTTCTGGTCGCACCCTCACCCTCTGGGGGCATTGCTTCGCGGACAACATTTTTGATTTCTTTGTGCTCTTTGAGCCTTTGCGGTTCAAATGCTCTTTTTAGGATGATTGAAGTGGGCAATGTCGCGCCAGGACGGCGCTCCCAGGGATCGAGCGTCTGACATGCGCCGGCTCTGCCGATTCCCAAGCGCTGGTCGCAGGCGGCTGGGGCTCTTTGTCCGGCTCATCGGTCGCGGGCTTGGGGATCGTCGCTGTCGGCGGGCTGCTCGTCCGAGATCAGATGCTCCGCCGATTCCTCGATCGGCCTGCCGAGCATCTGTCCGACGATGGCTCTCGAGCGCTCCGCGATGCGCTCCTTGGTGAGCTGACGGTCGCGGAAGAGCAAGCCTTTCGCGGCTTCTTCGTCCTGGTAGAGGATCTGATCTGGTGACGGGCCGAAGGCGCGCTCGAGGCTCACGCGGGCAATCCGTCCGAGGTTGACGCCGCGTCCGTCGTCGAGCAGCAAGAGGTGCGGGGCGATGCCGCGTGCTGGATCGGGGCGGGGGAATTCGAGCACGTCCAGCAGGACATAGGGCTTGCCCAGATGCCGGATGCAGAGATGGGTGTCCGTGGCCTCGATCTCCAGAATGTGAATGGTGCTGCCGATGGCTGCCCGGAGGCGGTCGACCTGGCGGTGGTAATCGGCACTGGGCCAGATAGCGCTGCGGGGCGCATCTCCTGCGGACATGGCGGGCTCGAGCTGTGGGGTGGACGCGGCTCGCCGAGCGAAATCCGCGCTTTCGCACGCGTTGTCGGGGGCAGTGGCTAAGATAGCATAGCGACCTTGATGCGCCTTGCCTTCGCTCGGCGGATATTCCCAGGAGTCAGTGCAGAGATGATCGATGAGCTACGCCGTGCGCCCTTGCTATCCAGGTTGGAAGCGGACCAGCTCGAGCGGGTCGCCCTGCACGCGCAACGGGTGACGTTGAGCGCAGAGCAGCTGCTGTTCAGCCAAGGGGATGCGGCAGAGCGCTTCTATCTGCTCCTTGCCGGCCAGATGCAGCTCTATCGGCTCTCGCCCGAGGGGGCCGAGAAGGTGATCGAGATCGTCAGTCCGGGGCAGACCTTCGCCGAGGCTCTGATGTTCCTCAATGCCCCGCGCTATCCGGTGTGCGCCTCCGCGCTCCTGCCCTCCAGACTCTTGGCGATCGATGCCAATGATTTCGCCGCGATGCTGCGCGAGTCCGTCGATACCTGCTTCGTCCTGCTCGGCGCCTTGAGTCAGCGGCTGCGCGGTCTGATCGGAGAGATCGACGATCTCACCCTGCATACCGCCACCAGCAGGGTGGCGCGCTACTTCGCCGCCAAGCTGGCGCCGGGGCAGCGAACACTCGCGCTCGATGTGCGCAAGGGCGTCTTGGCCTCCCGCCTGTCGGTCCAGCCGGAGACCTTTTCGCGCGTCATCAAGTCGCTCACCGCCCAGGAGGTCATCCGGATGGAGGGCACGACGCTCACCATTCTCGATCCAGATGCCCTCTTGGCGATCGGTGAGCTGCAAGAGCGGCTCGAGCCCGGTCCCGTCTCAATCGGGACGCTCGGGTCGCTCAGGCCCTGACTTGACTCGGGTCAAGGCGCCGTTTCCCGCCGTGCAAGAGTCTCGACGGCACACCCGGATTGATGAGACCTCCTCCATGACGACCCTGCCAGCGCGAATCAGAAGGGAGCGGCGGACTATCCGCGCCATGACCCGGATCAATTGCCGGGACCATCACGATGGGGCGGGCAGGCTCTGCGAAGACTGTGAGACCCTGCTCGACTATGCGCATCGGCGGCTCGGGGTCTGCCCCTTCGGAGCCGGCAAGCCCGCGTGCAATCATTGCGAGGTGCACTGCTACAGTCGAAAGATGCGTGAGCAGGTCAAGGCGGTGATGCGCTATGCCGGGCCGCGCATGCTGCTGCGCCACCCCATTCTCGGCCTTGGGCATCTGCTCGACAAGCTCAGGCCGGCACCCCGGCTGGCCGGGAAGTAGCTCAGGCAGACTGCCCAGAGTCCGCTTCGGTCTGCGCGAAGTAGCTCTTCTGGAAGTCGTCCGTCGGCACCGGGCGGCCGAGATGAAAGCCTTGCCCCGAGGCGCAGCCCTCGGCGCGCAGGAAGGCGAGCTGCGCGGCCGTCTCGATACCCTCTGCGATCACCGGATAGCGCAGCCGCTGCGCCATCTCGAGAATGGAGATGGCGATGCCCTCCGCGGCCAAGTCTCCGACCAGATCCTTGACGAACTCGCGGTCCAGCTTGATGCCGGAGATCGGAAAGTTCTTGAGGGACTTGAGGGAGGAGTAGCCGGTGCCGAAGTCGTCGATCCAGACCTCGAAGCCCGCCTCGCGCAGCTCGCGAATGTTGGCCAGTGCTTGCTTCTCGTTGCGTGCGATGGCGGTCTCCGTGATCTCGACATGGATGCGCCGGTGGGGCACCTGCTCGGCCGCCAAGATGCGCGCGAAGCGCTCGGTCAGCCTGGGCAGGCTGAGCTCGATCCCCGAGACATTGATGGAAAAGGGGATGCGCGCGTAGCCGAGGGCGTCCCAGGCGCGAATCTGATGGCAGACCTGGCGCGTGACCCACTCGCCGATCTCGGCGATTTGTCCCGTGCTCTCGGCGACGGGAATGAATTTGGAGGGTGGGATGGGGGAGCCGTCCGTCATGTCGAGCCGCAGCAGGACCTCGGCGCCGACGAGCCGCATGTCCGTCAAACCGAAGAGTGGCTGGTAGTGCAGCGAGAATCTGTCCTGGCGCAGGGCTTCCTGGAGCAGGGATTCGGTGCGCAGATGGGGCGAGCCGCTCTCGTCCCAGTCCGGCGTATAGATGGCATGCTTGTTGCGCCCGCTCAGCTTGGCCTTCTTGAGCGCCGTGTCCGCGTTGCGCAGCAAGGCTTGGGGCGAGGAGGCGTCCGCGTCTTGGCCAGAGTCGGCCAGCCCAATGCTTAGGGAGAGATGCAGTCGCGAGCCGCCCTGCAAGAAGCCTTCGGCGACGTGGCTGTGCAGATGTGCGGCGATCTCGTCGAGGTGCTGCGGGGTCCGCAGGCGCGCGATCGCCAGGCCGAACTCGTCCGCCCCGGTGCGGGAAAAGCACAGATCGCACTCGGCGATTCCCAGGGTCTCGAAGAACAGCCGTGAGCGCAGGGCGCTGTCCAGCCGCAGGGCGACATCGCGCAGGATTTGGTCGCCCATGTCGCAGCCCAGCTCGCGATTGACGCGGTGGAAGCCGTCGATGTCCAAGAGGAGGGTGCCGACGCTAGTGCTCGGCGTGCGCTGCTCGAGGGCTCGTTGCAGAAAGCGAATGAAGTGCGTGCGATGCGCAAGCCCGGTGAGCTGGTCGGCTGGAATGGCGACGTCTTCCGCGATGCTGATACCGCCGACACTTGGCCGGTCCGTGTGGGTCTGCACGAGAAAGCTCTCGGCCCCACCCTGGAAACGCTCGAGGCTCATGGCGGCCAGATCCGTGAGCGCCCCCAGGGCCTGGCGAGCGTCTTCCGGGATGTGATGGCTGGTCCAGAGCGCGACGCCATAGATGCGGCGCGGCGTTGCGATGCGCAGCAAGAGGCTGGCTCGATCCGGGCGCTCGCGATGGTAGCAAAGGCCTTGCTTGAGCGCCTGGGCGAAATGGCCGGACTCGATCATGGCATCGGCCTGTTCGCGCAGCTCCGCCTCGAGGGCGCGCGGCGAGCATTGGACCAGCTCGAAACAGGCGTCCGGCTGACGCAGCAGGGTGGCGGTCTTCGCCGTCGGTACCAGGGTACGCGAGCAGGCGTTGAGGACACTGAAGAGCTCGGTCAAGGTGCGGCAGGCGGGGAGCTGTGCCATCGCCTCGCGCAGCACGTCGAGCGCCAGCGGGAAGAGGGTCGCCGCGCCGCCTTTCGACAGCTCGCCCGTGGTCTCGGCGGGACTGAGGAGTCGCGGATGCAGGGCCAAGTTCATTCAGTGCTCCAGGAAGGCGGATGTCACATCCCGCGTGGTGGCAATGGTGGTCTCGACCACGGCGCGAAGCTGTGCTGTCTCGAGGCCCGTCGCCCGCCAGGCCAGATCGTCCAGGATTGGCGTCCAGCGGGCGCCGCTGGTGCCGATTCTCAGACTGTTGGCGACGAGATCGGCGACATGGGTGACGGCGATCTCGGGGGCGGGGTGCTCCGCCAGGGCTGGCCTGTGGTGGTGCGCGGCCGCCGCGCAGAACACCTCCGGAATCGCCCAGCCGCGCAGCAGGGCCGCGCCGATCTCCGCATGCGAGCTGCCGAAGAACTGCTGCTCCAGGTCGAACAGGTGACCCTGACGGTCGCGGTGGGCCTGAAGCGCGGCGCCCATGATGTGCGGCTCCAGGATGTAGAGCGGGAGGCGTCCGATGTCGTGGAGGAGCCCGGCGAGATAGGCGCGGTCCGGGCTGGCGCGTCCGCCGACCCGGGCGATCACGCGTGCCGCGACGCCGCAGGCGATGCTGTGCTCCCAGAACGAGCGCATGGAGACGGCGCCGAGCGGGAGGTCGCGGAAGACCGAGACGAGCGTGGTCGCGAGCACCAGGTTGTGCGTCTCCGCGGCGCCGATGATGGTCAGGGCCCGCAGCACAGTGTCGACCTTGGTGGCTAGCCCGTAGAGGGCGCTGTTGGCGACGCGCAGCAGACGGGCGGCGAGAGCGGGATCCGCCTCGATGATCGCCGCGACGGTCTCGAGAGAGCCGTCGGGATTCTCCAAGGTTTGGCGCACCCGATGGTAGACCGCGGGGAGACTGGGCAGCTCGTCCAGGCGTTCGAGAAGATCCCCCTTGGTCTCCATCATGCGCGCCGCCTACCGATTGCCCAGAGCGCGCTCGAGACAGAGGCCGTACAGCGCCTGAATCACGGGGTGATCGCGGTTGCTCAGGCTGAACTGCTGATCGAGCAGGGCGCGGATCTCGGCCGCGGTCTTGGGGTCGAGCATCGCGCTCGCGGCGTCCTCGGCGTCGGCCTCGATGGTGACCTCGTCGATTCCCCAGGAGCGCAGGGCCTTGACGAGGCGCTCCGTGACGACGGTCCCCGAGCGCATGAGGACGTTGCCGTTGGGGTCATAGACATCCTTGGCGAGACGCATCCCCGGAGCCATGTCTGTCAAGCGCATCCGATGTTCCGTATTCGGAGGCGCGAGGTCGGTCGGTCCGGATCGACCCGGCGGCGTGTCTTGGCTCATGACGGGGCGGTGAGCCTTTGCTCGGCCTCGCGGTACTTGGCCGCGGTGCGGTCGATGATCGCCTGCGGCAGCTCCGGGCCAGGTGGTGTCTTGTCCCAGTCCAGCGTCTCCAGATAGTCGCGTACGAACTGCTTGTCGAAGCTGGGTGGGCTGGTTCCAGGTGCGTACTGGTCGGCGGGCCAGAAGCGCGAGGAGTCCGGCGTCAGTACCTCGTCGATGAGATGCAGCCGGCCTCGGTCGTCCAAGCCGAATTCGAGCTTGGTATCGGCGATGATGATGCCGCGCTCGCGGGCATAGGCGGCGCAGTCCCTGTAGATGGCAAGACTCACGGCGCGCACGCGCTCCGCGAGCTCGGCGCCGATCAGGTCGACGGTCCTGGCGAAGTCGATGTTCTCGTCGTGGGCGCCGATATCCGCCTTGGTCGAGGGCGTGAAGATCGGCTCCGGGAGCTGGTCGGCCTGCCGCAGCCCCTTGGGCAGGGCGATGCCGCATACGGCGCCAGTGCGCTGGTAGTCCTTCCAGCCGGAGCCGATCAAGTAGCCGCGCACGATGGCCTCGACGGGCAGCGGGGCGAAGCGGCGAACGACCATCCCGCGCTCGCCGATCTGCGCGAGCTCGGCCGCATCCGTGACCACGGCCGCGACGGGGACGTCCGCGACATGGTTGGGGATCAGCGATTGGGTGCGGTCGAACCAGAATTTGGAGAGCCGGGTCAATACTTCCCCCTTGCCAGGAATCGGCTGCGGGAGCACGACATCGAACGCCGAGAGTCGGTCGCTGGTGACGACGAGCAGATGGTCGCTGCCGACCTGGTAGATGTCGCGGACCTTGCCGCGGGTGATCAGGGGGAGACTCTTGATGCTTGATTCGTACAGGGCAGACATTGAGGTTGATCCGGTGTCGACAAGGCTGGGATTATATCGACTCATGTCCACTGTAGCTTGAGCCCGTCCTCAGTTTCGAGCCATGACTGCCGCGCCCGAGCGCCCAGATCCCTTTCTCCAAGCCTTCCGCGGCAGCTTTACCTCGGCGCTGCGCTGGCCCCAGCTCGATGCCTTGTGGGAGGGCGTGCGCGCGCGAGCGGATGCCGGATGGTATCTCTATGCGGTCGGCGAGCTGCCGCCGAGCGCGCCGGCGGAGCGCGATCAGGTGCTGGCCTTCGTCGCCGAGATCGATGCCTTGCTGCGGGCCGAGCATGACGAAGATTATTGCGGCATCGTCTACGCCGACGATCCGTGCGCGCCGCGCCTGATCAAGATCTACGACCCCAACAACCTGGGCGTGTCCTGCGGCTTCAGCGACAATCCCCCATTGCCCGGCTGGGTGATGAGCCTGCTGCCGCCGTGCGATCTCCCAGCGACCCGGCCGCCGAGGGGTCGCCAGCGCTGGTGGCGGCGCATCTTCGGCTGATTGTGACGCTGCCCTGGCGTCCTGAGCCTTCTCAAGCGGGTTTCTGTCCGCGCGACTCGGCCGATTCTCGTCGAGCCCGCCCGCCATAACCAAGGAGCAACAGGCCATGACAAAGCAGATCATTCGCACCGACCAGGCCCCGCGCGCCATCGGGACCTACTCGCAGGCCGTCCGGGCTGGCGATACCGTCTACCTTTCGGGCCAGATCCCCCTGGTGCCCGAGACCATGGAGCTGGTGCAGGGCGACATGGAGGCGCAGATTCGGCGCGTCTTCGACAACCTCAAGGCAGTGGCCCAAGCGGCGAACGGGGGACTTGCGGACATCGTCAAGCTGAATGTCTTTCTCACAGATCTGAACGACTTCGCACTCGTCAATCAGGTGATGGCCGACTATTTTCAGGAGCCCTATCCGGCGCGAGCGGCGATCGGCGTGGCGGCATTGCCAAAGGGGGCGCGCGTCGAGATGGATGCCCTCATGGTGCTCGACGACTGACCGGGGCAGAAGTGCCGGGTCGTCAGTCGGACCCTGAGGGTGGACGAGCGAGAGCGAAGCCCACCGAATCCCGCTCCGGTGCTGGTGGACTGCGCTGCGAGACCGAGACTGTAGAGAAATTCTGCGCAGAAGGTTGGGCTGAGGTACGAGGCCCAACATGCCGGCTCTACCCGGAAAACCCTCGCCAGTGGGAGGTTGCCGGGTGCGGGAAACCTCTAGGTAAATGAGCAGCTTGGTTTGCGTTCTTGAGCTGTTGTCCTAGAATGCCGAGCCAAGCACTCAACGACTTGGCGGTCTCTTCATGCGCATCCTTTCGACCTTGCTCGTCCTCGGCTCGCTCCTGGTCCTCGCCGGCTGCGGATCCTCCACCACCAGGGACGCCCCCGAATACGCCTACCGCGCCATCCCGGCGTCGGCGACTTCGCGTGTCAGTGGCGATTTTTCGGGAGCGCCTGGCGTCAGTGCCTTCATTCGGCGCATGGAGCGCCATGGATTTCCCCCGAGCCAAACCGCCGCGATCATCTCGGGCGCCCAGCGCAAGCAGTCGATCATCGACCTCATGGATCGTCAGGCGCCCAGCCGCAAGAAGGGCCCCACGGGCGCCTGGACACGCTATCGCGCGAAGTTCCTGACGGACGATTCCATCGCCAAGGGGGTGAGCTTCTGGCGCCGCAACGAGGCGGCACTCGACCGCGCGGCGAGACGCTACGGCGTCCCGGCCGAATACATCGTCGCCATCATCGGCGTCGAGACGCGCTATGGGGGCTTCGTGGGCAAGACCCGGATCGTCGATGCCCTGGCGACCCTGGCGTTCGCCTATCCGCGCCGGGCCGATTACTTCACGGGCGAGCTCGAGAGCTACCTCATCATGACGCGGGACGAGCGACTGGATCCTTTCGCGCCGCGGGGGTCTTTCGCGGGCGCCATGGGGCTCTGTCAGTTCATGCCGTCGAGCTTCCGCGACTATGCCGTAGATCACACGGGAGACGGTCATCGTGACCTCTGGAGCCCAGGCGACGCCATCGGGAGCGTGGCCAACTATTTCGTGCGACATGGCTGGCAGCCCGGCGAGGCGGTCGCCGTGCGTGCGCGGGTCGCCTCGCCGACGACCGCCAAGGTGATGAAAGCTGGCTACAAGTCCGACTATTCGCTCCGCGAGCTGGAGAGCCAGGGTATTTCACCTGTCGCCTCGCCGGGACGCTCCGGCCGGTTGAGCCTATTGAGGCTGGACGCGCGCGGCGGCTACGAATACTGGATCGGCTTGAAGAACTTCTACGTCATCACGCGCTACAACCACAGCACCTATTACGCCATGGCGGTTCACCAATTGGCGCAGGCGATCCGTGCGCGTAAGGGAGGGTCCAGTGGCGTGCGGCTGTCCTCGAGCCGCTAGCAAGCGGGCTCCTACGAAGACGGCGCCGTAGGAGCCCGCTTGCGGGCGATCCTGGGGCGTAGGCGGGGAAAATGACTGGCGGAGAGCATCCTGCCCCCATCCCGTCACGCATTTCCTGAGTGTGAAAGGCTGGTAGGAAGAGCTCGAGAAATCGCCTAAGGTGATTTCCTGAAATGATCCTACCCAGACAGCGCCTCCAGAGGATGGGCAAAGCCCCTGGCACGCCGGCGCGCATGGGGAAGACCTTTGTGGGGCGTGTCCACCCAGGTCGCTTAGGCGCCTGGTCGATGGGCACGCTGCGCTTTGCCCATCCTACGGGGAATCTGTCTACGGGGAATCTGTTTCCCGGAAATCACCTAGGGTGAAACGCGGTACGAGCGGCCTATTCACCCGTGATCGTCAGCATGATCCGGCGCTGATGCGGGTGCGCGCGATGCTCGTAGAGATAGATGCCCTGCCAGGTCCCGAGCACGCAGTCGCCATCACGCACCGGGACCGTGAGGTCCATGTTGGTCAGGATGGCGCGCAGATGCGCGGGCATGTCGTCGGGCCCCTCGTCGGTATGGTCGAAGAGCCGGTCGCCATCCGGGATGAGACGCGCCATGAAGGCCTCGAGATCGCGCCGGACTGTGGGGTCGGCGTTCTCGCACAGGACCAGCGAGGCGCTGGTGTGCTGGACGAAGACATGGCATAGCCCTGCACGAATGCCGGCGCTGCGGACCTGCTCGCGCACCTCTCGGGTGATGTCATAGGTCCCGCGTCCACGTGTCTGGACCGTCAAGCCGTGCTGAACGATCATGTGTCTGATTCCTCTCCGCCGGGTCGGCGCCGGTTGCGGCCGTTCGCAGAATTAGAGCAAAGACCAAAACCTTGACACAACACGGGTTGGCGCAAGCAGCGCCGGATACGCCAGGACTGGATGGGCTTCCGGTCGAGTCGCTCAAGCGCGTTGGTCCGCGGGTTGCCGAGCGTTTGGCGAAGCTCGGTATCCGCTCCGTTCAGGATCTCCTCTTCCATCTGCCGATCCGCTATCAGGACCGCTCACGCCTGACCCCCATCGCGGATCTGCGCCTGGGCAGCGAGGCCTTGATCCAGGGCTTCGTCGAGGATGCCAGCATCGCCATGGGGCGCCGTCGCTCGCTCAAGGTATCTCTGGTCGACGCAGGGGGAGGGCGGATCCTGCTGCGCTTCTTCCACTTCTCCCGGCAGCAAGCCGCCGCGCTGCAGTCCGGGACGCTGCTGCGCTGCTATGGCGAGGTCCGGCAAGGCCCTGTCTCGCTCGAGATGATTCACCCGGAATATCGGGTCCAGTCTGAGGATGGCGATGAGGCCGAGCCTGGCTTGACGCCCATCTATCCGTCGACCGAGGGCCTGCAGCAGGCGACCTGGCGTGGCCTGATCGAGCAGGCGCTCGCGCTCATGGAGCGCCTGCGCCCGCTCGATCTGCTGCCGCGCGCGGTGATCGGACCGCAGGGCCTGCCCGGCCTCTGCGAGGCGCTGCGCGACCTCCATCGCCCGCCGCTCGAGGCGAGCCTGGAGGACTTGCTCGAGCGGCGTCATCCGGCCTTCGTGCGGCTTGCCTTCGAGGAGCTGACCGCGCATCAGGTCAGTCTGCGGCGGCTTCGGCTCGCGCAGCAGCGCATCTCGGCGCCGATCCTGGAAGGCGATGGCCGCCTGCGCGCGCGGCTGCGCGCGGCCCTGCCATTCGAATTGACCGAGGCGCAGGGGCGTGTCGTGCGGGAGATCGCCGCGGATATGGCGCGGCCTCGCCCCATGCAGCGCCTGCTCCAGGGCGATGTCGGCTCAGGGAAGACGGTCGTGGCCGCGCTCGCCGCGCTGCAGGCGCTGGAGGCCGGTTTCCAGGTCGCCCTGATGGCGCCGACCGAGCTGCTCTCCGAGCAGCACCTGCGCAATCTCAGGGCATGGCTCCTGCCATTGGGCATCGAGCCGCTTTGGCTTGCCGGTCGCCACAAGGGGCAGGAGCGCGCGGAGCGGCTGGAGGCCATCGCCTCGGGGGCGGCTCGGCTCGTCGTCGGGACCCATGCGCTCTTCCAGGATGAGGTCGTCTTCCAGGATCTCGGGCTCGCCATCATCGACGAGCAGCACCGCTTCGGCGTGCATCAGCGCATGAAGCTGCGCGAGAAGCGTGATGGCGAGGGTGCCGCGCCGCACCAGCTCATCATGACCGCGACGCCCATCCCGCGCTCCTTGGCAATGACCCTTTACGCGGACCTCGATCTCTCTGTCATCGACGCGCTACCGCCCGGGCGCAGCCCAATCACCACCATCGCGGTGCCGGACACGCGCAGGGACGAGGTCGTCGAGCGCGTCATGCTGGCCTGCCGGCAGGGGCGGCAGGCCTACTGGGTCTGTACCCTGATCGAGGAGTCGGAGGCCCTGGAGTGTCAGGCCGCGGAGGAGACGGCCCGGCAGCTCCGCGAAGGCTTGCCTGGCCTCAGGGTCGGGCTGGTGCACGGGCGGCTCAAGGCGACGGAGCGCGATGCAGTCATGGCGGACTTCGCCGCCGGTGAGCTGGATCTGCTGGTGGCGACGACGGTGATCGAGGTCGGCGTCGACGTCCCGAACGCGAGCCTCATGATCATCGAGAACCCCGAGCGTTTGGGGCTCGCCCAGCTCCACCAATTGCGCGGGCGCGTCGGACGCGGTGCCGTGGAGAGCCATTGCCTCCTGCTCTATCACGCCCCACTGTCGCAGATTGCGCGCGAGCGCCTCGGTATCATCCGCGCCTCGACCAGCGGGTTCGAGATCGCCGAGAGAGACCTTGCGATCCGTGGTGCCGGCGAGGTGCTTGGGACGCGCCAGACCGGCGCGATTCAATTTCGCGTGGCGGATCCCGTCCGTGATCAGCGGCTGACCGCGCCGGCACAGCGCGCGGCCGATCGCATCCTGGAGCACCACCCGGAGGCGGTCGATCCCCTGATCGCTCGCTGGCTCGGTGCCCGTGAGCTCTACGGCCAGGTCTAACCGGGCAGGTTGCTCTCGCGCTGGGAGTGTCGGCTTCCAGGTCGGTGCCATTCGGTCTCGGTGGGCCAGGCGCTGCATCGCTCGGTCTCGCAAGCGGCGGCGGAGCCGGGTCTCCGACGGTCGAGACCTGGCCCGCGAATGGTCGCTCGGGTCATCCAGGCGGGCCTATGCGATAATTCCGGCCATTCGAGCCCATCTCCAATCAATCGATTTCCCCAAGAGAGCGGCATGAGCGTTCCCGAGCTGAAAGTCCAACCATCGCAACGCCCCCTGACCTTGCGCGAGCGCCTTTACGGCTACTACCTGCTGGTCCGGCTGCATCGGCCCATCGGGATCTTCCTGCTCATGTGGCCGGCGCTCTGGGCGGTTTGGCTGGCCGGCGCGGGATCGCCGCCGTGGAGCGTCGTGCTCATCTTCGTCCTGGGCGTGGTGCTGATGCGCTCCGCCGGCTGCGCGATCAACGACTTCGCGGATCGCGACTTCGACGGCCATGTGTCCCGCACCAATCAGCGTCCCCTGGCGACCGGGCAGGTCACGCCGAAGGAGGCCGTGGGCGTCTTCGTCGTGCTCTGCCTGCTGGCGTTCGCGCTGGTGCTGCAGCTGAATTGGCAGACGGTCGCGCTGTCCGTCGTCGCCGCACTGCTGACGATGATCTATCCCTTCATGAAGCGCTTCACGCACGTGCCGCAGGTCTTTCTCGGGGCGGCCTTCGGCTGGGCGATCCCCATGGCGTTCACGGCCGTCACAGGGTCCATCCCCTTCTACGCCTGGGTGCTCTTCGCCGCGACGCTGATCTGGGCGCTGATCTACGACACCCAGTACGCCATGGTGGACCGCGAGGACGACCTCAAAATCGGCATCAAGTCGACGGCGATTTTGTTCGGCCGTTGGGACCGGCTGGTCGTCGGGCTGCTGCAGATCCTTATGCTCGCCATGCTCTATTGGATCGGCCGGGAGGCCGGGCGCGGGATGCTCTATGACCTCGGGCTCTTGGTCGCGGCCGGCTTTGCCGTCTATCAGCAGTACCTCATTCGCAGCCGCGAGCCAGCCCTCTGTTTTCAGGCGTTCTTGAACAACAATTATTTCGGTATGGCGGTCTTCGTCGGGCTGATTCTTGACTACGCCTTCGTGGGCTGAGGCGCGGGTTGGCTCGACGGGGTGCTGCTCGTGCCCTATCGACAGGAGTCCTGAGATGCTTGCTTGGCTCCTCTCGCCTGTCCTGCTCGGCTCGATGCTGGTGGCGCAGGCTTGGGCCTTCGACGAAGGGATCGACTACACGCGCCTGGTGCAGCCGCAGCCGACCGAGACCGGCGAGCAGGTCGAGGTGCTGGAGGTCTTCTGGTACGGCTGTCCGCATTGCTGGCACCTCGAGCCCGCGCTGGACGCATGGCTCGAGTCCCTGCCGGAAGGTGCCGCGTTTCGCCGCATGCCCGCGACCGGCGGGCGTTGGGATGCCCATGCGCGTGCCTTCTATGCGGCCCAGGCCATGGGGAAGCTGGATGTCTTCCACAAGGCACTCTTTCGTGCCATTCACGAGGAGAAGCGCGAGCTGATGACCGAGGACGACCTGGCCGGGCTTGCCGGCGAGGCAGGTCTCGATGAAGCCGAGTTTCGCGCGGATTACGCGTCTTTTCTGGTCGAGACCCAGCTCCGCAAGGCCAAGGAGATGGCGACGCGCTACGGCATCGACAGCGTCCCCACCATCATCATCGATGGCAAGTACCGCACGGGACCCAGTCAGGCCGGGGGGCAGGCGCGCATGTTCGAGGTGCTGGACACCCTGCTGGAGCAGGAGCTTCAGTCCGGATCATGACGCGTGGAGCGCTGGCTCCTCGTCATGGATGACGCGCGCGTCCGGATTCGGAAAACGCGCCACGACCCATTGCGGCAGTTTGGCTTGGTTTGCATGATAGAGCGCGTCTGACTCGACGATGACGAGCACCAGGACTGTGACCATGACCGGCAGGATGCCGGTCCCCGCCACGAGCGCCCACACGGCCTCCTTCATCATGCCCCCGTAGGTGTAGGAGACCCAGCCGAGCACAACGGCGGTCAGCAGGAGTCCGAGCATGAATAGGAAGATCCGGCTGCGGCGGGCGCAGATCTGCCAATGACACATGACATACCAGGGATCTCGCCCGATCGACTGTCTCGCGCGCCACAGGGTGTAGAGGAGAAGGGTGAATGACACGGCGGGCACGATCGCCATGATCCAGGGAAAGCTGCCGGCGAGTCCGCCGAGGCCAACCGCCATGAGGATGTGATTGCCGATCAGGTTGGTCAGGAAGATCTCGTGCGGGACGTTGGCCTTCTTGATGTCGGCCGGGCTGACTTCGAAGCGCATTGGCGGCGGCTCCCAGTGGTGACTGGCAGGTCACCATATAGCAATCGCGCGCGGCTAGCATCAGTTGTTGACGATGGAGCTGGAAGGAACGACTGATCGTGGGGGCGTGGTCGGCCGGAGTGGCAAGGGCCGGGGTGACGAGAACCGCGTTTCACGCTCAAGTTGCTATGCCAGCATTGATGTCGGCGCCATCAGTGCTGGGCGTGTCGGCCTACAGGTCGACGCCTGTTGGCCTGGAGGCCAGCACTCCCAGCGTCACCCCTTCCTGCGATAGCAGGCGGAATGCCGTGCTAGCCTGCGCAGACGGGACAGGCCGGGTCGGCGGGCACGCGGATGCTGCGCCAGTCCATGGTCGAGGCATCCAGGATGAGGAGGCGCCCGAACAGCGGGATGCCGACGCCGGTCAGGATCTTGAGCGCCTCCGTCGCCTGAATGCTGCCGACGATTCCGACGACGGGGGCGAGAATACCGTTGGCCGAGCAGGTCTCGTCGATACTGCCGTGCTCCGGGTAGAGGCAGCGATAGCAGGGGCCGCCGGGCTGGCCTGAAAAGCAGGCGACTTGGCCTTCCATGCGAATCGCCGCCCCAGACACCAGTGGCACGCGGGCGGCGACGCAGGCCCGGTTGACGGCAAAGCGGGTCGGGAAGTTGTCGCTGCCGTCGATCAGGATGTCGACCTGGCCGACGAGCTCGGGCAGGCTTTCATCGCTCAAGCTCGGCTTGATGGGGACCAGCTCGACGTCGGGATTCAGGGCGTGCAGGGCGGTGATCGCCGAATCGACCTTGGGCTGTCCGATCCGCTCCGAGCTGTGCAGCAGCTGGCGCTGCAGGTTCGAGAGATCGACGGCGTCGAAATCGGCGAGCAAGAGCCGGCCGATCCCCGCCGCAGCCAGATACATGGCGACCGGCGATCCTAGGCCGCCGAGCCCGACGACCAGTGCGCTGGAGGCGCGCAGCCGCTCCTGTCCCTCGATACCGAATTGGGGCAGCAGGATTTGTCGGCTATAGCGTAGGAGCTCGTCGTCAGTCATCTTTTCTCAGCTACCAGCTACCAGCTACCAGCTACCAGCTACCAGCTACCAGCTACCAGCTACCAGCTACCAGCGGATCGCGGCTGGCGCTTTATCTTATTGATCTCAGCCTAGATTCGGTAATTCGAACCGCAAAGGTGCGAAGGACGCCAAGGATAAAGGTCTCTCCAATTCGCGGCTTTCACCTCTGCGGCGGCGCCATCGCCGTTGTGGGCCGCCATCGTCAGTCGAGCTGGTAGGGTGGACGAGCGGGAGCGAAGTCCACCGAATCCCGCGCCGGCGTTATTGGACTGCGCTGCGCTTGCCTAACAGCGGGAAGCCGGACCGATCGATGATCGACGCCCATTCATGGCTGCTTGAAATCCTATGCGTTGTTCGTGGGTCTTGAGGCTCAACGTAGCCGTTTAGCCCCCTTAACGGCTGATATTTCGAAGACTTACGGCGCACTCACTTCGTGGATTTCACCGATCACCCCACCATAAGCCCTTGTTTCTTCGTGCGCGCCCCTCTCGGCTTCAAAATTACACATTCCGGATATGCGAGAATAATTTCATATATCAGGATGATAGCGCTGCGGGAGGGGGCTAACCGCTTACGGCTCAACAGCTTTTTTAGGCTGAATGCCTGACGTTTAGGCGGGATAAGGATAACTCATTGTGGCACAGGCGTGGGGCGGATGGCGCTCTCTTCAGACGTTTGCGCGGCTCGCTGGTAGCGGATCCAATACGCTGGCGGCTGGCGGCTGGCGGCTGGCGGCTGGCGGCTGGCGGCTGGCGGCTGGCGGCTGGCGGCTACAGATACCGCCGCCAGTGCTCGGGGCGCTCGTCGCGGCAGCCGTGCTCGATGAGCTCGTAGCGCTTCGCGAAGAGCTTGGCGGTACAATTGACCTCGCAGCATTCGCAGCCGCAGTTCGCGCGCACGGTCTCCTCCGTGTAGTAGTGCAAGGCGCGCTTCAGCCTGTTGAAGAGACCGGTATTGAGGTGAAGGCCAAGCTCCGTGAGGGCGTCCTCGATCTCGTGGAGTGTTGTCTTGAGGACGTCGTAATGGACATGGAGCAAGACGGGTGAGACAGGTGATGCGTTGAGGATGCCATCCACCTCGACCAGGAAGAGCGCAGCTGTTTCCGCCTGGTTGGGATTCGGGTGGATCTCCTGAAACGCGATGATGCGCTGTCGGATGTGCTCTGAGTCGGAAATGTCCATAGCGGTTTCATGCTAATCCGGAGCGGGAAATAATCAATCCGTATCTCTCCGGTCCGGTTCGAGTATTGACAAAACTCGTGCACTTTCGGAAGGCTATAGTTTTGCGCCGACTTGCGCGCTTGGCCGAGGCCGGCCGACCGGAAATCTCCACGGAGTCACCTTAGTCAAGGGAGTCACCTGATCAAGCATGTATCGATCTGAAGTCACCCCTGGAATCTGGGTACGAAGTCTACTCTTTTTCCTGCTCTACAATGTCATGGGCATTGTGCACAGTCTCGTCAGCGTCCTCTTGGCGCCCTTGATGCGCTTCGAGGGGCGTCATCGCTTCGTCAACCTCTGGACCCGGGCGAGCATGTGGCTGCTGCGCAGGCTGAACGGCGTGGAGATCGAGGTCTCGGGGCACGAGCACATCCCGCGGGGCGAGCCGGTCGTCGTCATGGCGAACCATCAGAGCCAGTGGGAGACCTTCTATCTCCAGCTGCTCGTCTTCCCTCAGGTGACCGTCCTCAAGCGCGAGCTGCTCTGGGTGCCCTTCTTCGGCTGGGGCCTGGCGCTGCTGCAGCCCATCGCGATCGATCGTGGCAAGCCTGTGCAAGCCATGAAGACTGTCCTGCGCGAGGGCAAGCGTCGCCTCGACGCCGGCATCAGCGTCCTGATCTTTCCGGAGGGGACACGCCAGCCGCCGGGTCGGATCGGCAGGTTCAATGCCGGGGGAGCCAAGCTGGCCTGTCATGCCGGCCGCCGCGTCCTGCCCATCGCGCACGATGCCGGGCACTGCTGGCCGGCGCGCTCGATCCTGCGGCGGCCGGGGCGGATTCGACTCAGGATCGGCCCGCCGATCGCCTGCGAGGCCGGTCCCGAGGCGCTCATCGCCGAGACGGAGCAGTGGATTCGAGACGCGCTTGCCGAGCTCGGCGAGACCGAGCGGAAGGCTGGTTAGGCTGGCGCTGCGGATCGCTCGCGCGAGCGCCAGGCCAGGGTGACGCGGTCGAGGCCTGCAAGGTCGGCGCGCGTCTCCGCATGCTCGAGTCCGTGCTGCTCGAAGAGCTGGCGCACCCTGGCGCCCTGATCGAATCCATGCTCGACTACGACGAGGCCGCCGGGGCGCAAGCAGAGGTGAGCGGTGCCTGCGATGGCGCGGATCGCATCCAAGCCGTCGCCACCCGGGCAGAGCGCGTCCGCAGGCTCGAATCTCAGGTCGCCGCGCTGAAGGTGCGGATCCCCTTCGGCGACATAGGGCGGATTGCTCAAGATGGCGTCTAGAGACGCAGGTGCCAGGGCATCGAGCCAATTGGCGCGCGCGAGTCTGACCTTGCCTAAGCCAAGCGCGCGAAGGTTCTTCCTGGCAACGCCCAGGGCCTCGGCCGAGCGGTCGGTTGCGATGACCTTCCAGTCGGGCCGCTCGCTTGCGACTGCGGCGGCGATGGCGCCCGATCCTGTGCCGAGGTCCGCGACCTGGAGCGCCGCATACTCGCGGCGCAGCTCGAGCACTGTCTCGACGATCAGCTCGGTCTCGGGACGCGGGATCAGGGTTGCCGGCGTGACTTCGAGCTCGAAGGTCCAGAAGGCCTGCCGTCCGCGAATGTAGGCGATCGGCTCGCCGGCGAGGCGGCGTTGAATCAGCCCCTCCAACTTGCTCGCTGCGGCTTGGGAGAGCGTCCGCTCGGGCCAGGCGATCAGTGTCGTGCGAGACCAGCCGGTCGCTTCGGTAAGCAGGAGCTCGGCCTCGAGCCTGGGAGTGCTCTCTGGGATCTGGCTCAGGCGTCGAGCCGCGTCCTTCAGGATCTGCGCAACCGCCGCGGGCGATGTCGCTGTCCCTGTCATCAAGCCTGCATCATGGCGGCGAGCTGCTCCGTCCTGTACTCGGCGAGCAGTGGCTCGATCACCTGGTCGAGCTGGCCGGCCATGATCTCGTCGAGCTTGTAGAGCGTCAGGTTGATGCGGTGATCGGTGAGACGGTTCTGCGGGAAGTTGTAGGTGCGGATGCGCTCGGAGCGATCACCGCTGCCCACCTGCAGCTTGCGTGACTCGGATTGCTCGGAGGCTTGGCTGTCCCGGGCGCCGGCGAGCAGCTTGGCATGCAGCAGCGCCATGGCCTTGGCGCGGTTCTTGTGCTGCGAGCGCTCCTCCTGGCATTCGACGACGATGCCCGAGGGGAGGTGGGTGATGCGGATCGCCGAGTCCGTCTTGTTGACGTGCTGACCGCCCGCGCCCGAGGAGCGGTAGGTGTCGATCCTGAGGTCGTTGGCGTTGATGTCGATGCTGTCGATCGAGGCGACTTCCGGCAGGACGGCGACTGTGCACGCGGAGGTATGGATGCGTCCCTGGGATTCGGTCTCGGGGACGCGCTGCACGCGGTGGGCGCCAGGCTCGAATTTCAGTCGCGAATAGACCCCGTTGCCGCTGATGCGGATGACGACCTCCTTGTAGCCGCCGAGCTCGCCCGGGCTCTCGGAGAGCAGCTCGGTGCGCCAGCCCGTCAGCTCGGCATAGCGCATGTACATGCGCAGCAGGTCTGAGGCGAAGAGCGCCGCTTCGGCGCCCCCGGTGCCGGCCCTGACCTCGAGGAAGGCGTTGCTCTGATCGTTAGGGTCCGGTGGGATGAGAAGCTGATGCAGCTCGGGCTCGAGCCGCGCGCGCCGCGCGCTGGCTACTGAGACCTCCTCCTTGGCGAGCGCGGCCATCTCGGGGTCGCCGAGCATCTCCTCGGCGGCCGCGACGTCCGCTTCCGCGGCGAGGTACTGCCGATAGCAGGTGATGAGCGGCTCGAGCTGGGCGTATTCGCGGCTGAGGTCGCGAAAACGATCCGAGTCGGCCTGTGTCTCGGGCTCCGCCAGCAATGCCATGACCTCGCCGAAGCGCTCCGAGATGCGCTCCAGCTTGGCCCGGATGGATGGATTCATGGATTGGCGTGGGTGCGCGTCTGCTCGAGCTGGAAGAGCTCGTTGGCGGCCTCCAGAATGCTTGCGTCACCATCGCGTGCCGCTTGACGCAGTCGCGAGCTGGGGGCATGCAGCAGCTTGTTGGTCAGCGTATGCGCGAGGAAGTTGAGAACCTCGGCGGGCGGCTTGCCGGCGTCGATCTGGCGTTGGGCGCGGGCCAAGACCTCGTCGCGCAGCTCCTCTGCGCGCTGCCGATAGTCCTGGATGAGCCCGGCGGCGTCCAGGGAGCGGACCCAGGCCATGAACTCGCCCGAATGGAAGGCGATGATCTCCTCGGCCTGCTCGGCGGCGGCTTGGCGCGATCGCAGGCTCTCGTCGATGACCTCTTGCAGGTCGTCGATGGTATAGAGATAGACGTCGCTCAGATCGCCCACCTCGGGCTCGATGTCGCGTGGAACGGCGATGTCGACCATGAAGATGGGGCGATGCTTGCGCTTCTTGAGGGCGCGCTCCACCGTGCCTTTGCCGAGAACCGGCAGTGGGCTCGCGGTGGAGGCGATGACGATGTCGGCCTCGGGGAGGTGGTTGGCGATCTCGGTCAAGGAGATGGCGAAGCCATCGAACTGCGAGGCGAGGTCATGCGCGCGCTCGACCGTGCGGTTGGCCACGATGATGCGGCCCACGCCGTTGTGGTGGAGATGTCGTGCGGCGAGCTCGATGGTCTCGCCGGCGCCGACGAGCAGGGCGGTCTGCTCGGACAAGTCGCTGAAGATCTGACGTGCTAGGTTGACGGCGGCGAAGGCCACTGAGACCGGGCTGCTGCCGATCGCGGTCTCCGTGCGCACCGTCTTGGCGACTGAGAAGGTGTGCTGGAAGAGCCTGCCGAGGAGCTTGCCGGTCGCGTTGCAGTCGACGGCCGTCTGGTAGGCCGTCTTGACCTGTCCGAGGATCTGCGGCTCGCCAAGCACCAGCGAGTCCAGGCCGCTCGAGACGCGCAGAAGGTGGGTGACTGCATCCCGCTCCGCGTGGGCGTAGAGGAAGGGATTGACCCGCTCGTGCTCGAGGCCGTGGAAGCCGCTCAGCCAGCGGCGCATCTCCTCCTCCGCGCCGTCCTGCACGGCGGCGTAGATCTCGGTCCGGTTGCAGGTCGAGAGGATGACGCCTTCGCAAACGTCATTGCAGCCCGTGAGGTCCCTTAGCGCGCCAGCGATGATGTCCGGACCAAAGGCCAGTCGCTCGCGGATGTCGACCGGGGCGGTCTTGTGGTTGAGTCCGAGAACAATCAGCTTCATATTCGTTTGAGTGATGATCTGAGGTTTCAGTGATGTGACGGCGTCGACGAGCACCGCTTCTTTCGGGGTGCGAGATTCGGGTTTCCCAGCCGATAATCCTGCCGAGCGTCCGTCATGACTCGGGCCGTCATGATTCGATATGAATCGCTTGAGCCTGGGCTTAAGGATGCAAAACAGCGCAATGCTACCAATTTTTTTGCTGGAATGATGCCTAGCATGACCCTGGGCCTGGCTTCGAAAGCGGCAGACACTTGATCTGGCTCAGCCGCAGTCCCGGATCGGTGGTAGGGGCGCTTGGCTTTCGCGTCCTGGATGCCGCGCCCGGTCCGGGGATGTTTTGAAGGCCGTCGAGCGCTCTGGGTATACTCGATGCGGGTGCATGCTCGCCCATCGGTGGCCCTAAATCCTCGGATGAAAAATCTCATCGGATGCAAAATTGACCCTCGGTCGCAACTCGATGTCCCAGGACGCAGACCAGCTCCCAGGACGCACATCAATACTTAGGTGCCACTCATCTCCGGATCTAACACCATGGCTCTATCACCTCGCTTTTCACCGTCGCTAGCACTGGCTCTCGCGCTGCTCCTTGCAGCGGGAAGCCCTCTGGCGCTGACCGAGTCCGTGCCGTCGTCGACAGTCAGTGCGGCGCCGGTGGGCGAGCGGCCGGCGCCGCCCTCAGCTGTGCGAGGGCTGCGCCCAGATCAGGTCTATTCGGTTTTGGTGGGCGAGATCGCCGGTCGGCGTGGGGACTGGGTGACGGCCTTCGAGCACTACTATCGTGCGGCGGAGCTGACGCGGTCGGTGGAAATGGCCGAGCTCGCCGTTAGGGCGGCGATCACCGGGGACGATCTGGCGTCTGCGGATCGCGGCATCCGCTTGTGGCTGGATATCGAGCCGGAGTCGCCGTCGGCGCATCAGGTCGCGGCATTCGTGCGGATCAAGGCCGGTGATCAGGAGGGGGCCCTGATTCACCTGGGACGTCTCGTCGATCTGTCGGGGCCCCGCTTAGAGGCGGCGTTCGCGAAGGCGGCGGCGATCTTGGCGCGTCTCCCGAGCGCGGAGACGCGTGTCTCCATGATGCAGGCGCTCGCGGAGCGCTACCCCGACCTTCCCGAGGCGCAGAATGCACTGGCGATGGTCGCGGCTAGCGCCTCGCAGATCGACGTGGCCGAGCAAGCAGCGCGCCGGGCGATGGCGCTGCGGCCGGGCTGGAATGCGCCGCGCCTCTTCCTAGTTCGCCTGCTCATCTCCGAGGACAAGCGTGACGACGCGCGTGCTCTGCTCGAGGGTTTCGTCAACGAGAGCCCGGATGACCATGCGCTGCGAATGCTCTATGGGCAGTTCCTTGTCGAGGAAGAGGAGTTCACGACGGCGCGCGATGTCTTCGAGCGGATGCTGCGCAATCAGCCCAAGGAGCCCGACGTGCTCTTCGCGGTCGGCATACTCTCGCTCCAGCTCGAGGATCTCGGGGGGGCCCGACTCTACTTCGAGCGGCTGTACGAGACCGGAGAGCGCAAGGGTGAGGCTGCCTTCTACCTGGGGCAGGCAGCGGAGCAATCCGATGACGTTTCCGCCGCGCTCGAGTGGTACGGCCGTGTCGACGGAGCGAACAGCGACGATGCGCATGTCCGCATTGCCCTGCTCAAGGCCAGGCAGGGGCAGGTTGCGCAGGCGCGCGAGATCCTGCAGCGGCTGCGCAGCGAGTCACCCGACAACGCGATCCCGCTGTTCATGGTCGAGGCCGAGATTCTCGACGAGGTTGGGCTGCCGGAGGATGCCTTGGCGGTCTACGATGCCGCGCTCGGCAGTCATCCGGCGAATACGAATCTCCTCTACGCGCGGGGTCTCTATCGCGTCAAGCAGGGGGACATCGCGGCGGGCGAGCAGGATCTGAGGCGAATCATCGAGGTCGAGCCCAATCATGCGGATGCCTTGAACGCGCTCGGCTACACGCTTGCGGATCGCACTAAGCGCTACGAGGAGGCGCGTGCGCTGATCGAGCGTGCCTATGCCATCAAGCCGGATGAGCCGGCCATTCTCGATAGCATGGGCTGGGTGAGCTACCGGCTCGGCAATCTCGAGACGGCGCTCGACTATCTCGAGCGCGCTTTCGAGAAGCTGGACGACGGTGAGATCGCGGCGCACCTGGGCGAGGTTCTGTGGGCGCTCGGCCGGCGTGCCGATGCCCTGGCGGTATGGGACAAGGCGCTCCAGGCCCATCCCGGCCACGACTACCTGCAGGCCGTGGTGGGGCGCTACCGGGTCTCTCGGACGGATGCCGTGCGGGAGGATCCAGCGGCAGCGCCCGCGGCGCGCGGTGAGGGCAAATGACGATGCTCGGGAGGGCGGATTCCGGGGATGCCCTTTGGGGCGAGGGTGTCGGCTGGGGCGAGGCTTGGCCCGCGCCCGCCAAGCTCAACCTCATGCTGCGGGTGGTTGGTCGGCGCGCCGACGGTTATCACGAGCTCCAGACCGTCTTTCAGCTCATCGATCGGTGCGATCGGCTCTGGATCGATGTTCGAGATGACGGTCGAATCCGTCGTGTCGGCGACCTCGAGGGCGTCCCCGAGCAGGCCGATCTGACCGTCCGTGCCGCATTGGCCTTGCGGCAGGCGAGCGGCTGCGCGCTCGGCGCAGACATTCGTTGCGAGAAGCATCTCCCCATGGGCGGTGGGCTCGGCGGTGGCAGCTCGGATGCGGCGACCACACTTGTCGCGCTGAATGCCCTCTGGTCGGCGGGACTCAGCGAAGACGAGCTCGCCGAGATCGCGCTGCCCTTGGGGGCGGATGTGCCTGTGTTCATCAGGGGGCGTGCCGCTTGGGCGGAAGGTGTCGGGGAGCGCCTCGATCCCGTGGAGCTGCCTGAGCCTTGGTATCTGGTCTTGACTCCGGCGTGCTCCGTCTCGACGAAAGACGTTTTTTCACACCCTGATTTGACAAGGGATTCCAAACTCATCACACTAGCGGACTTCATGCACGGGGATACGGTCAACGACTGTCTCCCCGTCGTGCGTCGCGAGTACCCGGAGGTGAGGTCCGCGCTCGGTCTGCTCGACCCTTGGGGTGGGCGATTGACAGGGACCGGAGCTTGCGTCTTTGCGGCCTTCCCGAGCGAAAGCGAGGCTTCGGCCGCACTCGGTCGCATGCCTGCCGAGCTTGGCGGCTTCGTGGCTCGAGGGCGGAATCGCTCGCCACTGCTGGACCGTGTCGCGGCTCAGACGGCCGTCTGAGGCTGCCGGGTCCTTAGCCGCGCGCTCGCGACCACGATGGCCGCATCTGTAGTGAAGCGAAACTGAATTTCAAACATTGGGGTGTCGCCAAGTGGTAAGGCACCGGGTTTTGATCCCGGCATTCCCAGGTTCGAATCCTGGCACCCCAGCCAACTTCCCGCGCTAGATCGACCGCGCAGACAGGAATGACCCCCGTGCCTGCCAGCCACATGATGGTGTTTTCCGGGAATGCCAACCCGGAGCTTTCGGCGGAGATCGCCGCTCATCTCAGTCTTCCACTGGGCAAGGCCGTCGTCGGCCAGTTCAGTGACGGCGAAGTCATGGCTGAGATTCAAGAAAACGTGCGGGGGCGAGACGTCTTCGTCGTACAGTCGACCTGTGCGCCGACGAACGACAACCTCATGGAGCTGCTGGTGATGATCGACGCCTTGCGCTGGGCGTCGGCGAAGCGCATCACAGCGGTAGTCCCCTACTTCGGCTATGCCCGCCAGGATCGGCGTCCCAGGTCGGCCCGTGTGCCGATCACGGCCAGGCTGGTTGCGAAGATGATCGGTCAGTCCGGCGCCGATCGGATGCTGACGGTCGATCTGCACGCCGATCAAATCCAGGGCTTTTTCGATATCCCCGTCGACAACGTCTACGCCTCCCCCATCTTGTTGGGCGGTGTCTGGCGTCGGAAGTACGACGGTCTGATGGTCGTCTCCCCGGATGTCGGCGGTGTGGTGCGGGCTCGGGCATTGGCGAAGCGGCTCGATGACGCGGATCTGGCGATCATCGATAAGCGCCGCCCGCGCGCCAACGAAGCCAAGGTGATGAACATCATCGGCGACGTGCGTGGCCGGGCTTGCGTCCTGATCGATGACTTGGTCGATACCGCGGGCACGCTCTGTCGAGCGGCCGAGGCGTTGAAGGAGCACGGCGCGCGTCTAGTCGCGGCCTATTGCACGCATCCGGTGCTCTCCGGCCCGGCAGTGGACAACATCGCGTCCTCCCAGCTCGACGAGCTGGTCGTGACCAACACGATTCCCTTGAGTCCGCAGGCCAGGGCCTGCGGAAAGATCCGACAGCTGAGCATCGGCGAGCTGCTCGCCGAGACCATGCGTCGGGTTTCGAACGAAGAGTCGGTCAGCTCGCTCTTCGTGGACTGATCCGCGCTCGCTCGGTGGTGCGCATCCTGGCGCCGCCGTGACCGCGCGCGGCGAGGCTGACGTCATCGGCAGTCCGATCTAGAGCGCCGAAATCCTGGTCGCGGGATTTCGGCGCGTTTCGTTTCAATCACATCTTGGAGAACGCCAATGAGCGTGGATTTCGAAGTCGTTGCGCAGCCGCGCGAAGCTGCAGGGAAAGGTGCGAGCCGCCGCCTGCGTCGCGAGGGTCTGGTGCCGGCAATCGTCTATGGTGCCCATAAGGAGCCGGAGGCGATCTCGGTGCCCCACAACGAGATTCTCAAGCACCTCGAGCATGAGGCCTTCTATTCGCACGTCCTGGATCTCAAGGTCGGCGACGCGAGCACCAAGGTTGTCTTGAAGGACTTGCAGCGTCATCCGGCCAAGCCTTTCATCATGCACGTCGATTTCATGCGCGTGTCTCAGGACGAGAAGATCAAGATGATCGTCCCGCTGCACTTCGTGAACGAAGCCAAGTGCAAGGGAGTCAAGGCGGGAGGCTCCGTCTCGCACAGCCTGACCGAGGTCGAGATCAGCTGTCTGCCGAGGGATCTGCCCGAGTTCATCGAGGTCGACATGACTGAGCTGGAGGTTGGTGGCATCGTCCACCTCTCCGAGCTGCAGCTGCCGGCGGGGGTCGAGCTGGCCCATGCTCCCGACCCAGACGAGCCCGTGGTCGTTGTCCATGGCGCGCGTGCTGGCGGTGATGAGGAAGAGTCCGAAGAGGGCGGAGAGACCGAGGCTTGACGGCTCGAGCGGGCGCGGGTGGGGTGAGCTTTCGGTCCCCTGTCTTCGCGCCCGCAAATCGGCTTTCTGAAGGAGCGCAAGAGGCGGCGACATGGCAGAAGCGGGGATTCGTCTCGTTGTCGGGCTAGGTAATCCGGGCGAGCAATATGAGCAGACGCGTCACAACGTTGGCTTCTGGCTCGTCGATGCGATTGCCGCCAGCTGTCATCAGTCGTTTCGCTCCGAATCAAAGTTTCACGGCGATCTCTGTCGGGTAACCGTCGGTCGCGCAGACCTCAGGCTCTTGAAGCCGTCGACTTACATGAACCGCAGTGGTCGCGCGATTGCTGCCGTCGCGCGGTATTTCGATATCCCCCCCGAGGAGATTCTGGTCGCCCATGACGAGCTTGATCTCCCTGTCGGCTCCGTTCGTCTGAAGCAGGGTGGTGGGCACGCCGGCCACAATGGTCTGCGCGATACCATCGCGGCGCTCGGCAGCCGCGACTTCTGGCGTCTGCGTATCGGCATCGCCCACCCTGGCGATAAGACCCTGGTGACGGGCTATGTGCTAGGTCGCCCCTCGAAGGAAGACGACGGGCTCATCCGCAATGCGCTCGACGATGCGGAGCGGACGCTGCCGGATCTGATCGCCGGGCAGTTCCAGTTGGCGATGAATCGCCTCCACAGTCAGCGTTGAGCATATAAAGTCTGCGGTTAGACCTGCTTCCTGCTTCCTGCTTCCTGCTTCCTGCTTAGAGTTTGGGCAGCGCCGTCGCGCGAGCCTCTCCTCCTTTGGAGTCAGAGCTGGCCTCGATCATCGTTTCGCTTGACCGCCTTAAGCCGGTTGCCATGTTGGGCGTCGTACCTCAGCTCAACCTTCTATGTAGAATTTCTCTTCAGTCTCACAGCGCGGTCCGCCAATGCTGGCGCGGGATTCGGTGGACTTCGCTCTCGCTCGTCCACCCTACCGGTCCGACTGACGGCTAGGGTTTCAAAGCTCGAGCGGCTGTCGTTCTTCTCTATACGCATTAGAGAAGAATAATATTTAAATATTCTGTAGATCGATTTTCTTTGACACACATGCTTTCGAGGCAGAACATCGCGATGCGGCTGCGGCTGCGGCTGCGGCTGCGGCTGCGGCTGCGGCTGCGGCTGCGGCTCTTCTGCATTGAAGGGCTGTACTGAATTGCGCCTGGTGTGGCCTGCCATTGGTGCGTGACTCGCAAGCCTGTGCTTGGAGGGTCCAGGGTCAATTGGATTGGAGAGGCCAACCTCCTGCTAGGTGTTTCTAGCCATTGACTCAGGTGTGTACATGCGCGACGTTTAGGTCTCGTGCCTTGGTCCGGTCCGGCCAGCAATAAATAAGTAGGGTCTATGTGCCCATTGAGAGCTGATTTGAGGAGGGGATTTCATTCGTATGAGTACAAGAATCAAGCGCTCGCTCGTCGTTGCAGTTGCTGCCACGAGCGCCATCCCGGTCAGCGTCTTTGCGACCAACGGCTATTTCTCGCATGGCTGGGGTACTCGCTCGAAGGCGATGGCGGGCGTGGCGACCGCGCTCCCCCAGGATACCCTGGTGAGTGCCACCAACCCGGCGGGAATGGCCTTCATCGGGAATAGCTTGGATGTTGGCGTCTCCTTCTTCAGCCCGACACCGCGCGGCTACGAGGCCAATAACGACTACGCAACTCAGCAGGTTCAGACCGAAAGCGGCACCTTCACCTTGCCGGCTGGCGGGTTCGTGACCCCGGGGGAGTACGACAGCAGCGGTGATTGGTTTCTGATTCCGAGCTTCGGCTACAACCATCAGCTGAGCGCGAACAGCACCATCGGTATTACGGTGTTCGGCAACGGCGGTATGAATACCAAGTACAAGGACCGCGCCGTTTTCGAGAACTTCGCCGTTTATCCGAATCAGCGGGTAGGCGCCTATCCGGACGGGAGCACTGGGCCCTATTTCGATTTCTCGTCGGGCTCGCCCATGCCGGTGACGGCGGAGGTCGAGGGGACGGTGAATGGCAATCCCAACGGCATCTTCACGGCAACGACGCCCACCGGCATCAATCTGGAGCAGTTGTTCATCGAGATCCCGTACACGATGACGCTTGGGGGAGGTGCTCAGTCGATCGGTATCGCGCCTGTCTTTGCCATTCAGCGATTCGAGGCGACAGGTCTGGAGCCCTTCAAGCAGCTGTCGGTCCGGCCGGACAAGGTGACCAACAATGGCATGGACTACAGCTATGGCGCGGGCCTGCACTTCGGCTGGTACGGTCAGGTCAGCGATCAGCTCGCTCTCGGTGCGTCTTACCGCACCACGATCTGGATGACGGATTTCGACGATTACGCCGGTCTCTTCGCCGATGGCGGATCTTTTGATATTCCGGCGATGTTCAATCTTGGAGTGGCCTACAAGGCGCAGCCCAATCTCACGCTCGCGTTCGACTATCAGCACATCTTCTACGACGAGAGCCATTCGATCGCCAACTCGAACGACGTCGATTTGTCGGCCTGCCAGGGCACCTCTCAGAAGCCCTCCTATTGCCTTGGGGGTAACAGTGGTGTCGGATTTGGCTGGGAGAGCATGGACGTCTTGAAGCTCGGTCTGCGCTACGACCCCAATGACCGGCTCAGCCTGATGGCGGGTGTCAGCTATAACACGGACTTTCTGAGGAGCGACCGTCAGGGCCTTTTCAATGTCCTGGCCCCTGCCACGGTGCGTTGGCACTGGACGCTCGGCGCGGCTTATCAAGCCACGAAGACGGACGAGTTTGCGCTGGCGTTTGCCTATATGCCCAAGGAGACCTACGACGGAACGAGTCCGACGCTCACGCAGACTCAGACCGGCAGTCTCTACATGGAGCAGTACGAGATCACGGTCAGCTGGAGCCACAGCTTTTAAGATGGTCTAGTCGAGACCTCGCCGCTCCCGAGGCCGGGTCTCGGGGAATGAAAAAGGGGCGCACATGCGCCCCTTTTGCCGTGGATGCGGCTCGACCTCTATCGAGCCGCCAGTCTCGGATGATCGGCCCCTGGCGGGCAGCGGTTCGCCATGAGTCGGCCGCTCGGATGCTTTCGTCTCAATGGCTGGGGATCAGGGGTGCGCGTCCGATGGAGACGTAGCTCAGCCCGACCGCTCGCGCGAGCTCTCCGTCGACTATGTTGCGGCCGTCGAAGATGACCGGCGATTTGAGGGCGCTTCGGATGGCGTCGAAATTAGGGCTGCGGAACTCCGACCATTCGGTCAAGATGACAAGGGCGTCGGCACCTTCCGCGGCGGACATGGCGTCTGTGGTCAAGGTGAGGTCGGGGCGCTCGCCATAGATGCGCCGTGCCTCCTCCGTGGCGACCGGGTCGAAGGCTTGTACGCTCGCCCCGGCATCCCAAAGTTGCTCCATGAGCACGCGACTGGATGCCTCGCGCATGTCGTCGGTGTTGGGCTTGAAGGACAGCCCCCAGAGCGCGAAGGCTCGGCCGCTCAGATCCCCGTCGAACCATGTCTGGATCTTGTCGAACAGGACGGCCTTCTGGCGGAAGTTCACGGCCTCGACCGCGTGCAGCAGCTGAGGCTCGTAGCCGAGCGAGCGGGCCGTTTGCTCGAGGGCGCGCACATCCTTCGGGAAGCATGAGCCGCCGTAGCCGCAGCCTGGGTAGATGAACTGGTAGCCGATGCGAGGGTCGGAGCCGATGCCTACGCGGACCTTCTCGATATCCGCGCCTACGGCCTCGGCGATGTTGGAAAGCTCGTTCATGAAGCTGATTTTGGTTGCGAGCATGGCGTTCGCCGCGTACTTCGTCAGCTCGGCCGAGCGGACATCCATGAGCATGAGACGGTCGTGGCTGCGGTTGAATGGGGCGTAGAGTGCGCGCAGCAGCTCTGCCGTCCGCGGGTTGTCCGTGCCGACGACGATGCGGTCCGGTCGCATGAAGTCCTCAATGGCGGCGCCTTCCTTGAGGAATTCCGGGTTCGAGACGACATCGAACTCGAGGTCGGCCCCTCGCTCCGAGAGCGACTCTCGCACCTGGTTGGCGACCTTGTCCGCGGTGCCGACCGGGACCGTCGACTTATCGACCAGGATGCGATAGCTATCCATGTGCTCGGCGATGGAGCGGGCGACGGCGAGGACGTATCGCAGGTCGGCCGAGCCGTCCTCATCCGGCGGTGTGCCGACGGCGATGAACTGGAAGAGTCCGTGCTTGACCCCCGCCTCGGCGTCCGTCGTGAAACTGAGGCGGCCCGCTTCCCGGTTTCTATGGATCATCTCCTCCAGGCCGGGCTCGTAGATGGGGACGCCGCCGCTGTTGAGCAGCTCGATCTTTCCGGGATCGACATCGACGCAGAGGACGTTGTTGCCGACCTCCGCGAGACAGACTCCGGTGACGAGTCCAACATAGCCACTGCCAAAAATCGTGACATCCATCGTTCGCTGATCTCTCCGAGTACGAGGGTTCTTTCAAGTCGATCGCCCATCTTAGCAGCTTGGCATTGCGTTTCGATTGCGGCGATGGGGATGCCGGGATGAGCGTCCGGGGGGGGAGGCTTGGAAGCCGTTGGGCCTTGCGCGTCGGATTCGCACAAAGATGTTGACGGGCCCTCTCTGCGCCCCTATACTGCGCCGCTCATTTGGAGGGGTTCCCGAGCGGTCAAAGGGATCAGACTGTAAATCTGACGGCTCAGCCTTCGGAGGTTCGAATCCTCCCCCCTCCACCAAATCACGGAAGTGCATCCGGTCTCGGCTCTCCGTGCTTGAAGCTTAGGTGCGTACTGTGGCATCGCTTGGCTCGGCTGTGCAAAAGGATTGGCGCAAGTGTGATCTTGCGGATTTTGATCTTGCGGGTGTAGTTCAATGGTAGAACCTCAGCCTTCCAAGCTGATGATGTGGGTTCGATTCCCATCACCCGCTCCACGTTGCGCGATCGTGGCGCTGCTGTAGAAGTTTTATGTTTGGCCCATGTAGCTCAGTTGGTAGAGCACACCCTTGGTAAGGGTGAGGTCACCGGTTCAATTCCGGTCATGGGCTCCAGTATTTCGGGTTTCGCGTGCGCCGAGGCGCATTCAGTCGATTTGAATCATGCGGGGAGCCGTTCATGTCCAAAGAAAAATTCGAGCGTAGCAAGCCACACGTCAACGTCGGTACCATCGGTCACGTCGACCACGGCAAGACCACGCTGACGGCGGCGATCACCATTCACCAGGCGAAGAAGTTTGGCGGTGAAGCGCGCGCCTACGATCAGATCGACAACGCCCCGGAAGAGCGCGAGCGCGGCATCACCATCGCTACTGCGCACGTCGAGTACGAGACCGACAATCGTCACTACGCGCACGTCGACTGCCCTGGTCACGCCGACTATGTCAAGAACATGATCACGGGTGCGGCGCAGATGGACGGCGCCATCCTGGTCTGCTCGGCGGCCGACGGCCCCATGCCCCAGACCCGCGAGCACATCCTGCTCTCGCGTCAGGTCGGTGTGCCCTACATCGTCGTCTATCTGAACAAGGCCGACATGGTCGACGACGCCGAGCTGCTCGAGCTGGTCGAGATGGAAGTGCGCGAGCTGCTCTCGAGCTACGACTTCCCGGGTGACGACACCCCGATCATCACCGGCTCGGCGAAGCTGGCGCTCGAGGGCGACGAGTCCGAGATTGGCGGTCCGTCCATCGACAAGCTGATGGAGGCGCTCGACAGCTATATCCCCGAGCCCGAGCGTGCCGTCGACGGTGCCTTCCTGATGCCGATCGAGGACGTCTTCTCCATCTCCGGTCGCGGCACCGTCGTCACCGGTCGTGTCCAGCGCGGCATCGTCAAGGTGGGTGAAGAGGTCGAGATCGTCGGCATCAAAGACACCACCAAGACCACCTGCACAGGTGTCGAGATGTTCCGCAAGCTGCTCGACCAAGGTCAGGCTGGCGACAACATCGGCGCCCTGCTGCGTGGCACCAAGCGTGAAGACGTCGAGCGCGGTCAGGTTCTGGCCAAGCCCGGCTCGATCACGCCGCACACCCACTTCGAGGCCGAAGTCTACGTGCTGAGCAAGGAAGAGGGCGGGCGTCACACGCCCTTCTTCAACGGCTATCGTCCGCAGTTCTACTTCCGCACCACCGACGTCACAGGTGCCTGCGAGCTGCCAGAGGGCATCGAGATGGTCATGCCTGGCGACAACGTCAAGATGACCGTCACGCTGATCGCGCCGATCGCGATGGAAGAGGGTCTGCGCTTCGCGGTGCGCGAGGGCGGTCGTACCGTCGGCGCTGGTGTGGTTTCCAAGATCATCGAGTAAGTTGTAGGTGTTATCCGGTGCGCGGGGGCGCACCTTCGGCCTCCCCGCACCGCGAGTCCTTTCGTTTTTAGGCCAGTAGCTCAATTGGCAGAGCAGCGGTCTCCAAAACCGCAGGTTGGGGGTTCGAGTCCCTCCTGGCCTGCCATTTAATCCATCGCTTCGGCAACAGGCGATTCCATGAATTTACGTGCAGAGGCCCGTGGCGCCAGCTTGGATACGGTCAAGCTGGCTGCCGCCATATTCTTGCTCGTCGCTGGCATTTTTGCCTTCTATTACTTTTCGAGCGTCTCGACCCTGCTGCGGGTCGTGGGTCTCTTGGTGATCGGTGCTGGTGCCGCTGCCGTCGCGTTCCAAACGGAGCGCGGGCGTCAGCTGTGGCAGTTCGTCGCCGATGCGCGCATGGAGGTTCGTAAGGTCGTTTGGCCTTCGCGGCAGGAAACGCTTCAAACGACCCTGGTCGTTGTCGTCATGGTGCTGATCGTCGGCATCGTGCTTTGGCTCTTCGATATGGTGCTGATGTCGATTCTGCGCTTCTTGACCGGCCAGGGGGGCTGAGAATGACGAAGCGTTGGTATGTGATTCACGCCTATTCCGGCTTCGAAGGTCAAGTCAAGCGATCCCTGGAAGAGCGCGTCCGCCGGGCCGGTCTCGAAGATTGCTTCGGCGAGATCCTGGTTCCCACCGAGGAGGTGGTCGAGGTCCGTGGTGGGCAGCAGCGCAAGAGCGAGCGTAAATTCTTCCCCGGCTATGTCTTGGTCCAGATGGAGATGACCGACGAGACCTGGCATCTCGTGAAGAGTGTTCCTCGGGTGATGGGCTTTATCGGCGGTACTGGCGATAAGCCGGCACCTGTTCCGGACTCCCAGGCCGAGGTCATTCTGCAGCGTCTCCAGGAAGGTGGGGAGAAGCCCAAGCCCAAGGTTCTCTATGAGCCAGGGGAGGTGGTGCGGGTCACCGATGGTCCCTTCACGGATTTCAATGGCGTCGTCGAGGATGTCGACTACGACAAGAGCCGCGTCAAGGTGTCTGTCCTCATCTTCGGTCGCTCGACGCCTGTCGATCTCGAGTTTTCGCAAGTCGAGAAAGGCTGATCTCTCTCCGGGGCATTTCCCTCGCCCCGTGACACGCAAAGGTTTTCGCGGCCAGATCTCTTGAGCCGGGTCTGGCTGATTTGATAGCCCCGAGTGGGTTCATTGTATGGGGAGCCAGTCCGCGCATGCGCTGGCGCTAGCACCCATTGGAGAAACATTGTGGCAAAGAAAATTTCTGCCTACATCAAGCTGCAGGTGAAGGCCGGCGAGGCCAATCCGAGTCCGCCCGTCGGTCCTGCGCTTGGTCAGCATGGCGTCAACATCATGGAGTTCTGCAAGGCGTTCAATGCGCGCACGCAAGAGCTCGAGAAGGGGATGCCCATCCCAGTGGTCATTACGGTCTACTCCGACCGTAGCTTCACCTTCATTACCAAGACTCCGCCGGCGGCGATTCTTCTGAAGAAGGCGGCCGGTATTGCCAAGGGCAGCTCGACTCCGAATACGGTCAAGGTCGGCACGGTCACGCGCGAGCAGCTCGAGCAGATCGCGACGACTAAGATGCCGGATCTGACTGCGGCGGATATGGATGCGGCAGTGCGCACCATTGCCGGCAGCGCGCGTGCGATGGGTCTGAATGTCGAGGGGGTTAACTGATGGCAGCTCTATCCAAGCGCATTCGTGCGATTCGTGAGCGTCTGGAGCCTGGAAAGCTGTATCCGGCGGAAGAGGCCTTTACGCTTCTCAAGGAAGTCTCTCAGGTCAAGTTCGTCGAGAGCATCGACGTGGCCGTCAATCTCGGCGTCGATCCCCGTAAGTCGGACCAGGTCGTCCGGGGCTCGACCGTCTTGCCTCATGGTATCGGCAAGACGGTACGTGTCGCCGTATTCGCCCAGGGTGCCGCGGCTGATGCCGCGACCGAGGCTGGCGCCGATCGTGTCGGCTTCGAGGATCTGGCGGAGGAGATGAAGGCGGGTCAGCTCAACTATGATGTCGTCATCGCCGCTCCAGATGCCATGCGAGTCGTGGGTCAGCTGGGCAAGATCCTCGGTCCGCGCGGCTTGATGCCGAACCCCAAGGTCGGGACGGTCACGCCTGATGTGGCTCAGGCAGTGAACAACGCCAAGGCCGGTCAGGTGCGCTACCGGACCGACAAAGCAGGCATCATCCACTGTCCGCTCGGCAAGGCCGATTTCGACCCGGACAAGCTACGTGAAAATCTCGAGGCCCTGCTCGCGAACCTGATGAAGGCCAAGCCGAGCGCGGCGAAGGGTGTCTACATGAAGCGGGTCACTGTCTCCAGCACCATGGGGCCCGGGGTAATCGTCGACCATTCGGCCTTGACCTTCTAAAGGCTAGGGCTTCTAAGGCGATTGCCGGCGCGTCGCGCCGGGTGTGGAGCGGTGTCGACGCGGATACTTCTGGCACAGCTCCCAGTCTTTTTCGTTCGCCCCGGTGCTGGGATGACTGGGGCTGGGCGTTGCAGGCGGTCTCGATAAGATGGGCCGCCTGAATCTTTGAGGTCTCGGCAATGGCTGGAGGCCGTCAAAGACCGCAGGTGCCATAGCGCCCAGAGGGACAGGGGTGCTATGGCTTAATCGAGGTTACGCCTGCGCAGACGGTGCTCCGGATTCAGATCCAACGCTGATGAAGGTGCACGACTCAGACGGAGGCGCCGCCGCTGGATGCGGCTGTCTCTCCACCGCCCGGCACTCGCCGGGCTACATGTGAAAGAGGTGACGACTATGGCGCTTAATTTCGCGCAAAAAGAAGCAATCGTCGCCGAAGTCGCGGAAGTCGCTAAGACCGCTTACTCGGCCATCGGGGCCGAGTACAGGGGCTTGACAGTCGAGCAGCTCACTAAGCTTCGCGTCGAAGCGCGCAATGCTGGTGTCTATGTTCGCGTGGTCAAGAATACCCTGGCGCGGCGCGCGCTGGAAGGGACGGATTTCGCCTGCATGCAGGAGGGGCTCACCGGCCCCATGATCCTTGCATTCTCGCAGGAGGATCCGGGCTCTGCGGCACGCGTCCTCGAGGCCTTTGCGAAGGAGCACGACAAGTTTCAGGTACGCCTCGTCGCCTTGAGCGGCAAGCTGCTGGACCCCTCCGAAATCGGCAATCTCGCGAAGATGCCGACCTACGAAGAGGCGATCAGCATACTGATGGCGACCATGAAGGCTCCGGTGCAAAAACTCGCAGCGACCATCAACGAGGTGCCGGGCAAGCTCGTCCGCACCATTGCCGCGGTTCGCGATGCCAAAGAGGCGGCCTAATCGGCAGTCTCCATTCATCAGCAATCCGATCTATAGTCTTAAGTTCTAGGAGAAGACCATGGCCGTTTCGAAAGACGAGATTCTCGAAGCGATTGGCAACATGACCGTGCTCGAGGTCGTCGACCTCATCAGCGCGATGGAAGAGAAGTTCGGCGTGACCGCCGCTGCCGCAATGGTCGCTGCCGCGCCTGGCGCTGGCGGTGGCGACGCCGCGCCCGCCGAAGAGCAGACCGAGTTCGACGTCGTGCTCGCGTCCTTCGGCTCCAACAAGGTTGGCGTCATCAAGGCCGTGCGCGGCATTACGGGTCTGGGCCTGAAGGAGGCCAAGGACGCCGTTGAAGGCGCTCCGACCACGCTGAAGGAAGGCGTTTCCAAGGAAGAGGCCGAAGAGGCCAAGAAGCAGCTCGAAGAGGCTGGCGCTACTGTCGAAGTCAAGTAACGGCGCATTGCGTCGCAAGCTTTTCGACCAAGCGAAGAGGCTGGCGGCTGAGAGCCGCCGGCCTTTTCCCGCTGGGCTCGGCGAGCTCAGCAAGGAATTCTGCCTTGGGCGGTGGGGCGGCAGCCGCGCCGACCGAGGTACCGGATCGATGCTCGTTCCAAGCCGTCCGCAATCTGCACCCGTGTCCGCGTCCTGTCAGGGACCCACGCAAGCACCTCGAGGGAAGGCATAATGGCCTATTCGTTCACCGAAAAAAAGCGCATTCGCAAAGACTTCGGCAAGCGTCCCAGTATTCTGGACGTGCCGTTTCTATTGGCGACGCAGATCAACTCCTACAAAGAGTTCCTGCAGGCCGATAGCGCGCCCAAGGATCGTGCGGACATGGGGCTGCACGCCGCCTTCCAGTCCGTCTTCCCGATCGAGAGCTACTCGGGCAATGCTGTCCTCGAGTACGTCAAGTACCGCCTCGGCGAGCCCGTCTTCGACGAGCGCGAGTGTCACCTGCGCGGCGCGACCTTCGCGGCGCCCCTGCGCGTGCTGCTGCGTCTGGTCATCTACGACAAGGAGGCGCCTGCCGGCTCCAAGGTGGTCAAGGACATCCGCGAGCAAGAGGTCTACATGGGCGAGCTGCCGCTCATGACCGAGACGGGTACCTTCATTATCAATGGTACCGAGCGGGTCATCGTCTCCCAGCTCCATCGCTCGCCGGGCGTCTTCTTCGATCACGACAAGGGCAAGACCCACTCCTCGGGCAAGCTGCTCTTCTCCGCGCGCGTCATCCCCTACCGCGGCTCCTGGCTCGACTTCGAGTTCGATCCCAAGGACAACGTCTTCGTGCGTATCGACCGCAGGCGCAAGCTGCCGGCAACCGTGCTGCTGCGCGCGCTCGGCTACGGCGTCGAGGAGATCCTCGGGCGCTTCTTCGAGACCGATACCTTCCGCATCAAGGACCGCACGGTCAGGCTCGACCTGGTGCCCGAGCGCCTGCGTGGCGAGACCGTCGGCTTCGATGTCAAGATCGGCGACGATCTCCTGGTCGAATCTGGCCGCCGCGTGACGGCGCGTCACATCCGCGAGCTGCAGAAGGCTGGCGTCGAGCGACTGGAAGTGCCTGCCGAGTTCCTCATCGGGCGCACCCTCGCCCACGCGCATGTCGATACCGATACCGGCGAGGTCTTCGCGGAGGCCAACGAGCAGATCACCGCCGAGCTGTTGGAAGCCCTCTTCGCTAAGGGAGTGGAGACCCTAGAGACGCTCTTCGTGAACGATCTCGACCAGGGCCCCTATATCTCAGAGACCCTGAGGATCGACCCGACCACCAACGATCTCGAGGCGCAGGTCGAGATCTACCGCATGATGCGTCCGGGCGAGCCTCCGACCAAGGAGGCCGCGCAGAACCTTTTCCACAACCTCTTTTTCACGCCCGACCGCTACGACCTCTCGGCCGTGGGCCGCATGAAGTTCAATCGCCGGCTGGGGCGTCCGACGGAAGAGGGGCCGGGCGTCATCTATGACGGGCGCTACTTCAGCGGCCGCACGGATGAGTTTTCCAAGGGTTTGCTCGAGGCGCAGGGCGAGGGTGTCTCGGACATCATCGATGCCCTCAAGGTGCTGGTCGAGCTGCGCAATGGACGCGGCACGGTCGACGACATCGACCACCTCGGCAACCGCCGCATCCGCTGTGTCGGCGAGATGGCGGAGAACCAGTTCCGCGTCGGTCTGGTGCGTGTCGAGCGCGCCGTCAAGGAGCGCCTCTCCTTGGCAGAGTCAGAGGGCCTGATGCCGCAAGAGCTGATCAACGCCAAGCCGGTCTCGGCGGCGATCAAGGAGTTCTTCGGCTCCAGTCAGCTCTCCCAGTTCATGGACCAGAACAATCCGCTGTCCGAGGTCACCCACAAGCGTCGTGTCTCGGCGCTGGGTCCGGGCGGTCTGGCGCGCGAGCGTGCCGGCTTCGAGGTGCGCGACGTCCATCCGACGCACTATGGCCGCGTCTGTCCGATCGAGACCCCTGAAGGTCCGAACATCGGCCTGATCAACTCGCTGGCGGTCTTCGCCCGCACCAACTCCTACGGCTTCCTCGAGACGCCCTACCGCAAGGTCGAGGGTGGTCGCGTCACCGATGAGATCAACTACCTCTCGGCCATCGAGGAGGGCAACTACGTCATCGCCCAGGCGAACGCGACCCTCGACGAGGGCGGCGTGCTCAGCGATGCCCTGGTGTCTTGCCGGCACGCGAACGAGTTCACCATGCGTCCGCCGGAAGAGGTCCAGTACATGGACGTCTCGCCGCGTCAGATCGTCTCGGTCGCGGCATCGCTCATCCCCTTCCTCGAGCACGACGACGCCAACCGCGCCCTCATGGGCTCGAACATGCAGCGCCAGGCGGTTCCGACCTTGCGCGCCGAGAAGCCACTGGTCGGCACCGGCATGGAGCGCGTGGTGGCCAAGGACTCGGGGGTCTGCGTGGTGGCGCGGCGCGGCGGCGTGATCGAGTCGGTCGATGCCGCCCGTATCGTGGTGCGCGTCAACGACGACGAGGCGATGAAGACGCCTGAAGTGCCTGGCGTCGACATCTACAACCTGACCAAGTACACCCGTTCGAACCAGAACACCTGCATCAACCAGCGCCCGCTGGTGAAGCCGGGTGATGTGGTCGCGCGCCGCGACGTCTTGGCTGACGGCCCCTCGACCGACATGGGGGAGCTAGCCTTGGGGCAGAACCTGCGTGTCGCCTTCATGTGCTGGAACGGCTACAACTTCGAGGATTCCATCCTCATCTCCGAGCGCGTGGTGCAGGAAGACCGCTTCACCAGCATCCACATCGAGGAGCTGTCTTGCCTGGCGCGGGACACCAAGCTGGGTCCGGAAGAGATCTCCGGCGATATCCCCAACGTCGGCGAGTCCGCGCTCTCCAAGCTCGACGAGTCCGGCATCGTCTACGTCGGTGCCGAGGTGCGCGATGGCGACATCCTGGTCGGAAAGGTCACGCCCAAGGGCGAGACCCAGCTGACTCCGGAAGAGAAGCTGCTGCGTGCCATCTTCGGCGAGAAGGCCTCGGACGTGAAGGATACCTCGCTGCGTCTGCCCTCGGGCATGAGCGGCACCGTGGTCGACGTTCAAGTCTTTACGCGCGACGGCGTGGAGAAGGACAAGCGTGCCCTGCAGATCGAGGAGATGGAGCTGGATCGTGTCCGTAAGGACTTTGCGGATCAGCAGCGCATCATGGAGAACGACACCTTCGATCGCGTCGAAAAGATGTTGATTGGCAAGGTGGCGGACGGCGGCCCGGCCAATCTGCGCCCGGGCTCGACGATCACCAAGGAATATCTGGACGAGCTCAAGGCCAAGTCCTCGCGCGACGCCTGGCTCGAGATCCGCATGCAGGAGGAGGAGATCGCCGCGCAGCTCGAGGCCGTTGCCGCGCAGGTGAAGCAGCAGCGCGAGGAATTCCGCGAGCGCTACGAGGTCAAGAAGAGGAAGATCTCCAGCGGCGACGACCTTGCGCCCGGCGTGCTCAAGATGGTCAAAGTCTATGTGGCCGTAAAGCGCCGCATCCAGCCCGGTGACAAGATGGCTGGCCGTCACGGAAACAAGGGTGTCATCTCCAAGGTCGTGCCGGTGGAGGACATGCCGTTCTCCGCCGACGGCGTCCCGGTCGACATCGTGCTGAATCCGCTCGGTGTGCCATCGCGCATGAACGTGGGGCAGGTCCTGGAGACGCACCTCGGCTGGGCGGCGAACGGGCTTGGCGACAGGATCAATCGCATGCTCAAGCAGCAGGCTGCCGTCGCCGAGCTGCGCGACTTCTTGGAGCAGGTCTACAACACCAGCGGCAAGCAAGAGGATTTGGCCTCCTTCTCGGACGACGAGGTGATCACGCTGGCGCGCAATCTGATCAAGGGTGTGCCCCTGGCAACCCCGGTCTTCGATGGCGCAACCGAGGAAGAGATCAAGGCCATGCTGAAGCTGGCCGAGCGCGACAACACAGCCCAAGGTGTCCCGAGCGGTCAGACGATTCTCTTCGACGGGCGCTCCGGCGATCAGTTCGAGCGGCCCGTCACCGTCGGCTACATGTACATGATCAAGCTGAACCACCTGGTCGACGACAAGATGCACGCGCGCTCGACCGGTCCCTACAGTCTGGTCACGCAGCAGCCGCTGGGCGGTAAGGCGCAGTTCGGCGGGCAGCGCTTCGGGGAGATGGAGGTCTGGGCGCTCGAGGCCTACGGCGCCTCCTACACGCTGCAGGAGATGCTCACCGTCAAGTCCGACGACGTCAACGGTCGTACCAAGATGTACAAGAACATCGTCGACGGCGACCACCGCATGGAGGCGGGCATGCCCGAGTCCTTCAATGTGCTGGTCAAGGAGATCCGCTCGCTCGGCATCAACGTGGAGCTTCAACAGGACTAGCGGGCGCGTCCGGGCATGGTGCCGTATGACCCATGCCCGGGACCGCCGAAGCTCATACGTTGCCGCGATGGGTGTCGCCACAGCTCTACCCATCCCAAGCCGGTTATCCCAGGCAGGAGATTAAGGTCTTGAAAGATCTACTTAAAATCATCAAGCAACAGGGCCAGGCGCTCGAGTTCGACGCGATCAAGATCGGACTTGCCTCTCCCGAGATGATCCGTTCCTGGTCCTATGGCGAGGTCAAGAAGCCCGAGACCATCAACTACCGCACCTTCAAGCCGGAGCGGGACGGGCTCTTCTGCGCCAAGATCTTCGGACCCATCACCGACTACGAGTGCATCTGCGGCAAGTACAAGCGCCTCAAGCACCGCGGCGTCGTCTGCGAGAAGTGCGGCGTCGAGGTCACGCTGGCCAAGGTGCGCCGCGAGCGCATGGGCCACATCGACCTGGCCAGCCCGGTCGCGCACATCTGGTTTCTCAAGTCGCTGCCGTCGCGCATCGGTCTGCTGCTCGACATGACGCTGCGCGACATCGAGCGCATCCTCTACTTCGAGTCCTTCGTGGTCATCGATCCCGGCCTGGTTCAGGATCTCGAGCGCGGCCAGCTGCTCAACGACGAACAGTACCTGGAGGCCCTCGAGGCCAACGGTGACGAGTTCGACGCGCGCATGGGCGCCGAGGCGGTCTTCGAGCTGCTGCGCACCATCGACATGGCGGCCGAGATCCGCAAGATGCGCGAGGAGATCGAGGGCACCAACTCCGAGACCAAGATCAAGAAGCTCTCCAAGCGGCTCAAGCTGATGGAGTCCTTGCTCGCGTCCGGCAACAAGCCCGAGTGGATGATCCTGACGGTCTTGCCGGTGCTCCCGCCCGAGCTGCGTCCGCTGGTCCCGCTGGACGGCGGGCGCTTCGCGACCTCGGACCTGAACGATCTCTACCGTCGCGTCATCAACCGCAACAACCGCCTCAAGCGGCTGCTGGATCTGGTCGCGCCGGACATCATCGTGCGCAACGAGAAGCGCATGCTGCAGGAGTCGGTCGACGCCCTGCTGGACAACGGCCGCCGTGGCCGCGCCATCACCGGCACCAACAAGCGCCCGCTCAAGTCGCTCGCCGACATGATCAAGGGCAAGCAGGGGCGCTTCCGTCAGAACCTGCTCGGCAAGCGTGTCGACTACTCGGGCCGCTCGGTCATCGTGGTGGGTCCGACCCTCATGCTGCATCAGTGCGGTCTGCCCAAGCGCATGGCCCTAGAGCTGTTCAAGCCCTTCATCTTCAGCAAGCTGCAGCTGCGCGGCCAGGCGGCCACCATCAAGGCCGCCAAGAAGATGGTCGAGCGCGGCACGGCCGAGGTCTGGGACATCCTCGAGGAGGTCATCCGCGAGCACCCGGTCATGCTCAACCGCGCGCCGACGCTGCACCGTCTGGGCATCCAGGCGTTCGAGCCCGTGCTCATCGAGGGCAAGGCCATCCAGCTCCATCCGCTGGTCTGTACTGCCTTCAACGCCGACTTCGACGGCGACCAGATGGCCGTGCATGTGCCGCTCTCGCTGGAGGCCCAGCTCGAGGCGCGCGCGCTCATGATGGCCTCGAACAACATCCTCTCGCCCGCGAACGGCGAGCCCATCATCGTGCCCTCGCAGGACGTGGTCTTGGGTCTGTACTACATGACCCGCGAGCGCGTGAGCGCGAAGGGCGAGGGCAGCTTGTTCGCCGACATCGACGAGGCGCGCCGCGCCTACGAGACCGGGCAGGCCGATCTGCACGCACGCTGCCGGGTGCGCATCCGCGAGGTGATCAAGGACAAGGACGGCTCGGTGCGCAAGGTCACCAGCGTCAAGGAGACGACCTTGGGGCGGGCCCTGGTCTACGCGATCGTGCCGAAGGGGCTGCCTTTCGAGCTGGTCGATCGGCCGATGGGCAAGAAGCAGATCTCGCTGCTGATCAACATCTGCTACCGCCGCTTGGGTCTCAAGGATACCGTGGTCTTCGCCGACCAGATCATGTATCTGGGCTTCCGCATGGCCACCAAGGCCGGTGTCTCCATCGGACTGGAGGACATGGAGGTTCCGACCGACGCGCACGACATGAAGATGGACAAGGGCGCCTTGCTCGCGGCGGCCGAGGCCGAGGTCAAGGAGATCCAGGAGCAATACGCCTCGGGTCTCGTCACCAACGGCGAGCGCTACAACAAGGTGGTCGACATCTGGTCGCGCACCAACGACCAGGTCGCCAAGGCCATGATGGCCAAGCTCGGCACCGACACCGCGGGCGCCAGTGTCGCCTACGAGGCCGAGCGGCTCGTCAGCGAGTATCGCCAGGCCGTGATGGGCGTGATAGAGGACGACAAGCGCGACCTCATGCGCGGCATCTTCGGCGATTGGCAGGGCGAGCTGAAGGGAGTCTGCTCTCTGCTCGCTGCCGGCAGCATGGCGGAGGAGGAGCTCGCGGCCAAGGTCGACGCCCTGACCGAGAGCTATCGCGGCAAGGTGCTGGAGCACATCGATCTCGAGCAGATCAAGGCCCAGGGTGCGAAGGATCGCATTGCCGACGGATTGAAGGACGGCAAGTCGCGCATCGCCGCCGAGCGCAAGCAAGACTCCTTCAATTCCATCTACATGATGGCCAACTCAGGTGCGCGAGGCTCGGCCCAGCAGATTCGTCAGCTAGCGGGTATGCGCGGCCTCATGGCCAAGCCGGACGGGTCCATCATCGAGACGCCGATCACCGCGAACTTCCGCGAGGGTCTGAACGTCATCCAGTACTTCATCTCGACCCACGGCGCGCGGAAGGGCCTCGCGGACACGGCGTTGAAGACCGCCAACTCCGGTTATCTCACGCGCCGTCTGGTGGATGTCGCGCAGGACATGGTCGTGCTCGAGGAGGACTGCGGCACCGACGAAGGCCTGTTGATGTCGCCCATCATCGAGGGTGGCGACGTGGTCGAGCCGCTGCGCGAGCGTATCCTCGGGCGCGTCTGCGCCATCGACGTCTATCGTCCGGGCACGGATGAGCTGGTCTGCGAGGCAGGTACGCTCTTGGACGAGGGCTGGGTCGAGCGCTTCGAGGAGGTCGGTATCGACCAGGTGCGCGTGCGCTCGCCCATTACCTGCGAGTCTCGGGTCGGTGTCTGTGCCCAATGCTACGGGCGCGACCTCGCGCGTGGGCACCGCGTCAACATGGGCGAGGCCGTCGGCGTCATCGCCGCGCAGTCCATCGGCGAGCCCGGCACGCAGCTGACGATGCGGACCTTCCACATCGGTGGCGCGGCGTCCCGAGCCGCGGCGGTCAACAGCATCGAGATCAAGAACAGCGGCTCGGCGCGGCTGCACAACATCAAGACGGTGCAGCACCACTCCGGCAACCTGGTCGCGGTCTCGCGCTCCGGCGAGCTGACCGTGGTCGACGAGCGCGGCATGGAGAAGGAGCGCTACAAGGTGCCCTATGGTGCGACGCTGCGTGTCGCCGACGGCGACGCCGTCAAGCCGGGCGACGTGGTGGCGAACTGGGATCCGCACACCCACCCGGTGGTCACCGAGGTGGCCGGTAAGCTGGAGTTCGAGGACTTCATCGAGGGCGTGACGGTTCAGGGACAGGTCGACGACGTCACAGGTCTGACCTCGCTGGTCGTCATCGACCCCAAGCAGCGTCCGGCCTCCGGCAAAGACCTGCGCCCCATGGTCAAGCTGCTCGACGAGAACGGCAATGAGCTCAATATCGCCGGCACGGACCTGCCGGCGCGCTACGCCCTCTCCTCGGGCGCCATCGTCAGCGTCTCCCACGGGGCAGAGGTCGGCGTGGGTGACATCCTCGCGCGTATTCCGCAGGAGTCCAGTAAGACCCGTGACATCACGGGTGGTCTGCCGCGGGTCGCCGACCTCTTCGAGGCGCGCAAGCCGAAAGAGCCGGCGCTCCTGGCCGAAGCCAGCGGCACGGTCAGCTTCGGTAAGGACACCAAGGGCAAGCAGCGTCTCATCATCACCAAGGACGATGGTGAGACGGTCGAGGAGCTGATCCCGAAGTGGCGGCACGTCAATGTCTTCGAGGGCGAGCGCGTGGAGCGCGGTGAGGTGATCGCCGATGGCGAGCTGTCGTCGCACGACATCCTGCGTCTCAAGGGCGTGACCGCCTTGGCGGAGTATCTCGTCAAGGAGATCCAGGACGTCTACCGTCTGCAGGGCGTGAAGATCAACGACAAGCACATCGAGGTCATCGTGCGCCAGATGCTGCGCAAGGTCGAGGTCACGGCGCCCGGAGACACGACCCTGCTGCGTGGCGAGCAGGTCGAGCACTCGCATCTTCTCGATGAGAACAATCGGGCTGCGGCCGAAGGCAAGCAGCCGGCGCTCTTCGATCCGCTGCTGCTGGGGATCACCAAGGCCTCGCTGGCGACGGAGTCCTTCATCTCCGCGGCCTCCTTCCAGGAAACGACGCGCGTGCTCACCGAGGCCGCCGTGCGCGGCTCGACGGATCGTCTGACGGGACTGAAGGAGAACGTCATCGTCGGTCGTCTGATCCCGGCAGGCTCTGGACTCGCCTATCACCAGGAGCGGCGGCGTCAGCGTCTGGAAAGCGAGGGCGGGGCCAAGGTCGAGATGGCGGCCGAGGATCTCGAAGAGGCCTTGAAGAAGGCGCTCAATACCTCAGAGACGGAATAGGGCTACTTCGGGACCTACCTGGCCGGCATGATGGTTGTTGACATCGGCTAGGTCGGTCCCTATACTGCTCTGTCTCAGCTAGCCGGCACTCTGCCGGCTAGTCTCATTTTCGAATATCCGGTTCCTAGGTCTGGGTCTATCGCCCGGTCCCCGAGTAGGCGATCGCTTCGTGCGCGACGGCTGGCGCTTTACCAGCGCTGGCGCGATTTCGTGCAGGCTTCGTTTAGCTCTATCAGAGATTATGGCGCGAGGGCGCCGCTGGAGACTCTTTGCATGGCAACGATCAACCAACTCGTCCGCAAGCCTCGCAAGCGGAACGTGGCAAAGTCCAACGTGCCGGCGCTTGAGGCCTGCCCGCAGCGTCGTGGCGTTTGCACGCGTGTCTATACCACGACGCCCAAGAAGCCGAACTCTGCGCTGCGTAAGGTTGCGCGTGTGCGCTTGACCAATGGCTACGAGGTCGCCTCCTATATTGGTGGTGAGGGGCACAACCTCCAAGAGCACTCCGTGGTGCTGATTCGGGGCGGTCGTGTGAAGGACTTGCCGGGTGTGCGCTATCACACCGTGCGTGGAACCTTGGATACCTCTGGTGTCGAGAAGCGTCGTCAAGGTCGCTCCAAGTACGGCGCCAAGCGCCCGAAGAAGTGATTTCGCGCTGAAGCGATCAGTTACCAACGAGTCAGGTCGGAGCCTTAAAGAACATGCCGAGAAGACGCATTGCCGCCCGTCGCCAGATCCTTCCGGATCCAAAGCACGGAAGCGAGCTGTTGACCAAGTTCATCAACATGATGATGGAAGACGGCAAGAAGTCCGTTGCCGAGCGAATCATCTACAAGGCCTTGGATCAGGTTGCGGAGAAGAAGGGCGCCGAGCCTATCGAGCTGCTCGAGCAGGCGATGGAGAATGTGCGGCCCGCCGTCGAGGTCAAGTCGCGGCGCGTTGGTGGTGCGACCTATCAGGTGCCGGTCGAGGTGCGTCCGACGCGTCGCAACTCGCTGGCGATGCGCTGGCTCATCGATGCGGCCCGCAAGCGCTCCGAGAAGTCCATGGCGCAGCGGCTGGCGGGCGAGCTGATGGATGCCGCGGATGCGCGTGGCACGGCGGTCAAGAAGAAGGAAGATACGCATCGCATGGCCGAGGCGAACAAGGCCTTCTCGCATTATCGCTGGTAAGTCTCTCGCTGCGCCCTGCGGGCGCATTGTTTGTCGAGCTCTTTATTTTTCGGATTCATCAGGGCGGATTTAGTCGTGGCACGTAGCACACCCATCGAGCGGTATCGCAACCTCGGCATCATGGCGCACATCGATGCTGGGAAGACCACTACGACCGAGCGCATCCTCTTTTATACGGGGATCTCGCACAAGATCGGTGAGGTGCACGACGGTGCCGCCACCATGGACTGGATGGAGCAGGAGCAGGAGCGTGGTATCACCATCACGTCCGCTGCGACGACCTGCTTCTGGAAGGGCATGAGTCGCGAGCGCCCTGAGCACCGAATCAACATCATCGACACCCCCGGGCACGTCGACTTCACCATCGAAGTCGAGCGCTCGCTCCGCGTGCTCGATGGTGCCTGCGCCGTCTTCTGTGCTGTTGGCGGCGTCGAGCCCCAATCCGAAACGGTCTGGCGTCAGGCCGACAAATACGGCGTCCCGCGCATTGCGTTCGTCAACAAGATGGACCGCATGGGCGCCAATTTCTTCCGTGTCGTCGAGCAGGTCAAGGATCGCCTTGGCGGCAACGCCGTGCCCATCCAGGTGCCGATCGGCGCCGAAGAGGACTTTCAGGGCGTCATCGACCTCGTGAAGATGAAGGCCATTTTCTGGGACGAGGCGTCGCGCGGCACCGAGTACGAGCTCCGTGATATCCCGGAAGACCTCGTCGCGACCTGCGAAGAGTGGCGTGAAAAGATGGTCGAGGCCGCGGCCGAGGCCAGCGAAGAGCTCATGGAGAAGTACCTCGAGGGCGAGGCGCTGAGCGAAGAAGAGATCATGGCTGGTCTCCGTGCGCGCACCCTCAAGACCGAGATCGTCCCCATGATGTGTGGCTCCGCCTTCAAGAATAAGGGCGTGCAGGCCATGCTGGACGCGGTCATCGACTATATGCCTTCCCCGGTCGACGTCCCCGCGATCAAGGGCATCCTGGACGACAAGGACGAGACCGAGGCGGAGCGTCACTCCGACGACAACGAGCCCTTTGCCGCGCTCGCGTTCAAGATCGCGACCGACCCCTTCGTCGGTACCCTGACCTTCTTTCGGGTCTATTCGGGCGTGCTCAGCTCGGGCGACTCTGTCTACAACCCAGTCAAGGGTAAGAAGGAGCGCATCGGTCGCATCCTGCAGATGCACGCCAACGACCGCCAAGAGCTCAAGGAAGTGCGCGCTGGCGACATCGCGGCGGCCGTGGGTCTGAAAGACGTCACCACTGGCGACACCCTGTGCGATCTCGGGAAGGTGATCACCCTGGAGCGCATGGAGTTCCCCGAGCCGGTTATCTCGGTCGCGGTGGAGCCCAAGACCAAGAGCGACCAGGAAAAGATGGGCGTCGCCCTCTCCAAGCTGGCTCAGGAGGATCCGTCGTTCCGTGTGCGGACCGACGAAGAGTCCGGTCAGACCATCATCTCCGGCATGGGCGAGCTTCACCTCGAGATCATCGTCGACCGCATGCGGCGCGAGTTCAAGGTCGAGGCCAACGTCGGCGCTCCTCAGGTCAGCTACCGCGAGACCATTCGCGGCAGCGTCCAGCAGGAAACCAAGTTCGCCCGTCAGTCGGGCGGTCGCGGTCAGTTCGGCCATGTCTACATCAAGGTTTCTCCAATGGAGGCCGGCGGCGGTTACGAGTTCGTCAACTCTATCGTCGGAGGTGCCATTCCGAAGGAGTACATTCCTGCGGTCGACAAAGGCATTCAGGAGGCCATGCAGAACGGTATCCTGGCTGGCTTCCCCATGGTCGACGTCAAGATCGAGCTTTACGACGGCTCTTACCACGAGGTCGACTCGAGCGAAATGGCCTTCAAGATCGCGGGCTCCATGGCGATCAAGGAAGCGGCGGCCAAGGCCAAGCCAGTGCTGCTCGAGCCCATCATGAAGGTCGAAGTGGTGACGCCCGAAGAGAACATGGGCGACGTCATGGGCGACCTCAACAGCCGGCGCGGCATGATTCAAGGTATGGAAGACGCGCCCTCCGGCAAGATCATCCGTGCCGAGGTCCCGCTCTCGGAGATGTTCGGTTACGCGACCGACCTCCGTTCGGCGACCCAGGGTCGCGCGACCTACAGCATGGAGTTCGGTAAGTACAACGAGGTGCCCGCCAGCATTGCCGAAGCGGTCTCCAAGAAACAGTAATCGAGTGATTTAGGTAGAGCGGGATGTCCAAAGAAAAATTCGAGCGTAGCAAGCCACACGTCAACGTCGGTACCATCGGTCACGTCGACCACGGCAAGACCACGCTGACGGCGGCGATCACCATTCACCAGGCGAAGAAGTTTGGCGGTGAAGCGCGCGCCTACGATCAGATCGACAACGCCCCGGAAGAGCGCGAGCGCGGCATCACCATCGCCACGGCGCACGTCGAGTACGAGACCGACAATCGTCACTACGCGCACGTCGACTGCCCCGGTCACGCCGACTATGTCAAGAACATGATCACGGGTGCGGCGCAGATGGACGGCGCCATCCTGGTCTGCTCGGCGGCCGACGGCCCCATGCCCCAGACCCGCGAGCACATCCTGCTCTCGCGTCAGGTCGGTGTGCCCTACATCGTCGTCTATCTGAACAAGGCCGACATGGTCGACGACGCCGAGCTGCTCGAGCTGGTCGAGATGGAAGTGCGCGAGCTGCTCTCGAGCTACGACTTCCCGGGTGACGACACCCCGATCATCACCGGCTCGGCGAAGCTGGCGCTCGAGGGCGACGAGTCCGAGATTGGCGGTCCGTCCATCGACAAGCTGATGGAGGCGCTCGACAGCTATATCCCCGAGCCCGAGCGTGCCGTCGACGGTGCCTTCCTGATGCCGATCGAGGACGTCTTCTCCATCTCCGGTCGCGGCACCGTCGTCACCGGTCGTGTCGAGCGCGGCATCGTCAAGGTGGGTGAAGAGGTCGAGATCGTCGGCATCAAAGACACCACCAAGACCACCTGCACAGGTGTCGAGATGTTCCGCAAGCTGCTCGACCAAGGTCAGGCTGGCGACAACATCGGCGCCCTGCTGCGTGGCACCAAGCGTGAAGACGTCGAGCGCGGTCAGGTTCTGGCCAAGCCCGGCTCGATCACGCCGCACACCCACTTCGAGGCCGAAGTCTACGTGCTGAGCAAGGAAGAGGGCGGGCGTCACACGCCCTTCTTCAACGGCTATCGTCCGCAGTTCTACTTCCGCACCACCGACGTCACAGGTGCCTGCGAGCTGCCAGAGGGCATCGAGATGGTCATGCCTGGCGACAACGTCAAGATGACCGTCACGCTGATCGCGCCGATCGCGATGGAAGAGGGTCTGCGCTTCGCGGTGCGCGAGGGCGGTCGTACCGTCGGCGCTGGTGTGGTTTCCAAGATCATCGAGTAAG
>NZ_JAAIJQ010000003.1 GCF_010820565.1 Thiorhodococcus minor
TCGACCAAGTGGATGCCCAGTCGGGCGCAGATCCCCTGCAGCGTCTTGGCGCGATAGGCCGGGCCGTTGTCGATCACCAGCTTCACCGGCAGCCCGCGTTTGAGCACCGCTTGCTTGAGCACCGCCTCGATATCGAGGGCCGTCTCGCCGGGACGAAAGGCCGAATGGGCGATCAGGCGCGAGGCATCGTCCATCAGCGAGACCAAATACGCCTTGCGCAGGCGGCCCGCGATCGGTACGCGCGGGCCGTGCATCACATCGCCATACCAGATGTCACCGGCGTGCTCGGCGACAAAGGCACGGTGCTCCTGCGGCTCGCTCGCCGCTCCGCTCGGGCGTGAGAGCCCGTGGGCCTGTAACAGCCGGTGCACGGCCGAGCGCGTGAGCGCTCCGGCCGCGACCTGACCCCGGCGCTCGAGCAGACGACAGAGACGGTCGATGGAGCGGCGCGGATGCTCGCGCTTGGCCGCCAGGATCGCCTCCTGGATCGCGGGGGGAATTTTCGACTGCCCCCGGTCCGCGCGCGCCTTGGGCGCGAGCGCCTCGATCCCGCCGCGCTGCCAGGCGTAGTACCAGGCCTCGATCGTCTTCTCGCTCAGGCGCGTGTGGTGCGAGCCGGGGATGGCGTGGCCGCCGACAAGCCCGAGGGCGTGCCCGAGGAGAACTGGCTGCCGATCGAAAGAAAGGACGCAGACATGGACATCGTCCTGCGTATCTACGAGCCGGACCTGGAGAAGATGAAGACCTGGAGGGCGCCCAAAGCGGAGAAGCGACCGAACTAGAGAGCGACTCAACGGCTGCCTGGCGAGAACGCACGGCCTGGACGGGAAGAAGACCAGAGGCAGCAGATCGCTAATGTATCCAAGAGGAGTGAATCGCAACCTGCTGGCCATCGCCGGGCTGGGGATTTCCCTTACCTTGACGATGCCAGTCAACGCCCAATCCACGGCAGACGGCGCCGCCCGCGCCGACAGGGCTGCCCGAGATGCGAGTGGCATCGTCGGCGGCGCCCGCTAGAGGCGCACGACCGTCATGGTGGACGGTGAGGCGCAGCTGCGCGCCATCACCCTTCTGGATCTGGGCCTGGCCCTACTCTTCGCCGCGGGCACCCTGGTGCTGCTGAAGCGCCTACCCGCGCTGCTGGAAATCCTGCTGCTAAGGCGATATGGCATGTCTGCCGCGGACCGCTACGCGGTGACGGCACTGTGGAGCTATGTCGTCGGCGCCGTCGGCATCATGCTCGTGCTTGGCACGCTGGGCAAGTTGGAGCCAACTGCAGTGGATGACCGCTGCGCTCAGCGTCGGCATCGGCTTCGGCCTGCAGGAAATCGTCGCCGATTTCATCAGTGGCCTGATCATCCGTTCGAGCGACCGATCCGCGTCGGTGATACGGTCACGTTGGGCGACACTGACGGCGTCGACACCCGCATTCGTATCCGCGGCGACTTCGACCGTAAGGAGCTCTTGGCCCCGAACAAGGAGCTCATCACCAGCCGCCTGCTCAACTGGACACTGTCGGACCCGGTCACCCGCATTCAGCTCGTTGTCGGCGACGTCTACGGCAGCGACCTTGAGGCGGCGATCTCCATCATGGAGCGTCTTGCCGGGGAGCACGAGCATGTCGTCGACGACCCGCCCCAGTTCGCAGCCTTCGACACCTTCGGTGACAACGCCCCGACACTAACCCTGCGCGCCTATGTGAGCTCCATCGACGTGCCCCTGGGCACCGTCACGGAGCTGAACAGGGCGATCAACGCCGCCTGTGAAGCCGCGGGCTTGAGCATTGCGTTCCCGCAGTGGGACGTACACTTGGACCCGAGTAAGCCACTGCGAATCCGGATTGAGGGGCGCTCAGTCGCCGGCTGACCCGACCCCTGTGCCCGCGGCGCGAGCGCGAAAAGCACCCGGGCGCGCTCGGATCACCCTGTCGACGGCAATCAGGGGAGCGGGGCCGTATCCGTCTCTCCTTTGACGTTGATCGTACCATCCTCGATCTTCGCGTTGATCGCGTCGTGGGCCGTCATCGTACTGGCGGGCTTCGTGTTGGTCACATCCGAGCCGCAGCCCGAGCTCAGCCCCGCGAACGAGATGGCAGCAAACAGCACGCAGCAAATGATCGCTCGGCTCATCACAGCATCCTCCGTTGGTGGCCAATTCAGTGCGCATGGAGTAACACCAACCCCTTCTCAAGCAGTATAGCCTCGCAGGCCAGAGGTGGCGTGCGAGGCCAACGGCATAGTGAAACGGTTGAGCGCCCGACATGAATCGCTCGAAAAGCCGGGGCTCGCAGATCAAGTCGCTGAGCGAGAACAGCCTGGGTGGGCTGCTCCGTGCAACCGTCGTGGGCTGGGATGGCACCCTATTCTTCACCTGACACGGCCTGGCCTTCCTCAAGAAGGCGCTCGACCTGGAGCCCAGCGGCTTGGGGAATCCAGCACTGCCGAAGAAGATTCCCGATGGACCTCGGTGTCTGGGGTCGAAGGAGTGCGGCATCCAGAGCATCGCGATGGCAGGTGCACCAAGGCTCAAGGGACAAGGGACAAGAGAGAGGGGACAAAGGCGTCGCGTCCGTCGGGGAGCTGCGCAGCCTCTGCATTCAGGCGGACGCTCGCATGATCGGCTGACAGATGAGCCGAGACCTCTTCGGCTGGAGCAAGGATGCGCGCATTGCCCTCAGAACCCCCGCATCGCCTTGTAGCGCTCCAGCACAGCTTCGGTCGGGCCGGCATGCACGACCTGGCCATGCTCCATGAGGATCGCCTTCGAGCACATGTTGCGCACCAGCTCGTCCGAGTGCGAGGAGAGGACGATGATCGAGACCTTCTCGGTGAAGCGCGCCAGGCGCTCGCGAGCCTTATGCAGAAAGGCCGCGTCCCCAGCGCCAATCCCTTCATCCAGCAGCAGGATATCCGGGACCACCGAGGTCGACACGGCGAAGGCGAGCCGCATCTGCATGCCGGCCGAGTAGGTGCGGATGGGCAGATCGAGAAAGTCGCCAAGCTCGGTGAAGTCGGCGATCTCGTCCATCCGCGCTTTCATCTCCCGGCGCGTGAGGCCGAGGAAGAGCCCGCGCAGGATGATGTTCTCGTAGCCAGTGCTCTCCTGATCCATGCCGAGACTGATGTCGAACAGCGGCACGGTCCGCCCAGCGACGCTGACACGCCCGGAATTCGGCTCGTAGATGCCGCCCAGCACCCGCAGCAGCGTCGTCTTGCCGGCGCCATTGTGGCCGATCAGCCCGAGGCGATCGCCATCTTCGAGCTTCAGATTGATGTCCTGCAGGGCCTGAACCACGGAGATGCGCTGGGACGTCGAATCGGAGCGGATCTGCCCGCCGGTCGCGCTCTGGATGATGCGGTTCTTGATGGAGCGCGTCGCGGCATTGTAGACGGGGAAGGAGACGGAGACGTTTTCCAGTTGAATCGAAGCCACAGTCGCGTCCCCTATACCCAGTAGGCGATGCGCCAGCGATAGGCGGAGTAGAAGAAGAAGGTGATCGCCCAGCCGCCGACGAGGATGGAGAGCACCGCGAGCCAATGCTCGAGCTGCGCGGGCTGACCGAGCATTGGCGCCCGCATGATCTCGACCAGATGGTAGAAGGGATTCAGGTCCAGCAGCAGGGCGCGCCCCGGAAGCATCTCCGGCTTCCAGATGACCGGCGTGATGAAGAAGAGCACCTGCACGATGCTGCCGACGATCAAGGGCACGTCACGGAAGCGGGCGCTCAAGAGCCCGAAGAGCAGCGAGATCCAGAGCCCGTTCAGCAGGATGACGAAGAGCGCCACCGGGACCCACAGCAGGTTCCAGTTCAGATCCGCGCCATACCAAAGCGCGACGCCGAAGAAGACCCAAACATTGTGGGCGAAGGCGATCAAGTTGGACCAGAGCATGCGGTAGGCATAGATGGAGACCGGCGCGTTCAGCTGCCGGATCATGCCGTCCGAGCGAATGAAGGACTGGCAGCCCTCGTTGACGATGCTGGAGATGAGCCCCCAGATGACGAAGCCCGCCGCGAGGAAGGGCAGGTAGTCGTGCAGGTCCTGCCGGAAGATCTGGCCGTAGAGCAGCCCCAGGGCGAGCACCATGACGGCCATGGAGATGGTGATCCAGAAGGGCCCCAGCTTGGAGCGGCGATAGCGTTGCCGCACATCGTGCAGGCCTAGGGTCATCCACAGCTCGCGACGCTCCCAGCCCGCGGCGATGTCCCTCAGGGCGCGCTGGATCTGCTCCGCACGCAGCCCGTGCCTGAACTGACTCAGGAGCGGCGACTCGCCGACTTGGGTCTCAGACGACATCAGAGAGATTCCAATCCAGGATTTGACGAAGAGGCGGCAGTCGCGCCGGCGGAGGGACAACAGGGCTCAGCCAGAGGCACCGGTGTTACCCGCGAAGCTGATAATCCGGGTACTATACCACGCCATCTCGCCGGGAATCGGGCCCGGCCTCGCACTTCCACCGCGCACACCTTGGGTCCACCCGAGCTTTCCAGCCGCGTCACGCGCTCGCTCGGCAAGCGGACAGCGCAGGCATCGGCACGGCATCATGGTCTTCAATCTGCTACGCCCCCTGTGGCGCCTCCTCCCCCTGGACATCCCGGCCCGGCAGCGCATGCAGCGCCGGCTCTTCCGGACCCTGCCATTCCTGTTCCGCAAGCACCCGGGCTTCAAGGCGTTCGAGCAGGCGCGCCAGCGCGGTGAGCTGTGGCGAGGCATGGGCGGAACGCTGGAGGATCAAAGCTTCCAGGCGGTCCCACTGCTGGATGCCCGGCCGCCGGCCTCGCTACCGGCGCGCCTCATCGCCTTCTACCTCCCGCAATTCCATCCCATCCCCGAGAACGACGCCTGGTGGGGCCGAGGCTTCACCGAGTGGACCAATGTCGTTCGCGGACGCCCCCAGTTCCCCGGCCACTACCAGCCCCATCTGCCCGGCGAGCTGGGCTTCTACGACCTGCGGGCTCCCGAGGTCATGGCCCGCCAGGTCGAGCTTGCCAAGCTCTACGGCATCGGCGGCTTCGCCTTCTACTACTACTGGTTCGCCGGCAAGCGGCTGTTGGAGCGCCCACTCGAGGACTATCTGAGCAGCAGCCTGGACCTCCCCTTCTGTCTCTGCTGGGCCAACGAGAACTGGAGCCGGCGCTGGGACGGCCGCGACGACCAGATCCTCATGGCACAGGAGCACTCGCCCGAGGACGATCTGGCCTTCATCCAGGCCATCGCCAGGTATCTGCGCGACCGGCGCTACATCCGCGTCGGCGCACGGCCGCTGCTCATGGTCTACCGGCCGGCACTGCTGCCCGACCCAGCGGCGACCGCGCGGCGCTGGCGCGGCTGGTGCCGCGACAATGGGATCGGCGAGATCTACCTGGCCTACACCCAATCCTTCGAGTCCGAGCCACCGGAGGACTACGGCTTCGACGCGGCCGTCGAGTTCCCGCCCAACAACAGCCACCCCGTCGACATCACCAAGCAGATCCAGGACCGCAGCCCCGACTTCAAGGGCACCATCTACGACTGGACCATCTACCCCGAGCGCAGCCGGCACTACGAGCCCTGCGACTACAGGCTCTTCCGTGGCGTCAATCCGTCCTGGGACAACGAGGCACGCCGGCGCGGCCGCGGAGCTGTCTTCCTCGGCTCCACCCCCGCGGGCTATCGGCAATGGCTCGAAAACGCCATCGGCGACACGCTCGCGCGCATCTCAGAGCCATCGGAGCGGCTGGTCTTCATCAACGCCTGGAACGAGTGGGCCGAGGGCGCGCACCTTGAGCCGGACGACCGCCATGGCTACGCCTATCTGCAGGCGACCCGCGACGCCCTACTGAGATCCCGCGTGGCGGTGCGGCGCGAGATCCTGCTAGTCGCCCATGACGCCTATCCGCATGGCGCCCAATACCTCGCGCTGCGCATGGCCGAGCGCCTCACCGAGCGCTTCGGCTATCGGGTCACCATGGTCGTGCTCGGCCCAGGCCCATTGCTCGCCGACTACGCCGCCGTGGCGGACGTGCACAGGCTCGACAGCGACGAGGCCGACCGTGGCCCTGGTCGCCGCTTGGCCAAGATGCTCCGCGAGCGCGGCCTCGACAGCGCCTTGGTGAATTCGACCGCCTCCGGGCGCTTCCTGCCCAGCCTTAGGGCCGCTGGATTCCGCACCATCGCACTGGTCCATGAGCTCCCGGAGCTGATCCGCCGCCATGCGCTGCAGCCGCATGCCAGGTATGTCGGCGAGTCCGCGGACGTGGTGGTCTTTCCCGCCGGGATGGTGCGCGATGGCTTCGCCCAATTCGCCAAGGTGACTGAGGCCCAGGCGCGCATCCGGCCACAGGGCCTCTATAAGGAGAACGCCCTCTTTCGACAGGAGAGGACGAAGGCCATCCGCGCCCAGCTCCGCGACCGGCTCGGTCTTCCCGCAGACGCCCGCATCGTCTTGGGGGTGGGCTATGGCGACCATCGTAAGGGGGTCGATCTCTTCGTGCGGACGGGGCTGGCCCTCGCCGGGGAGCGTAAAGAGGTCTATTGCATCTGGGTGGGCAAGCTCGATGCGGCCATGCAGGAGGCGGCCGACCGGCTGCTCGCCGCGGTAGACCCGGACGTCAAAGGACGCTTCATCTTCCCCGGCCACACCACGGACACGGACGCCTTCTACGCGGGGGCGGACATCTACGCCATGACCTCGCGCGAAGACCCCTTCCCCTCGGTCGTGCTCGAGTCCCTGGCGGTCGGCGTGCCAGTGGTGGCATTCGAGGGCGCGGGCGGCTTCTGCGAGCTGGCACCGACCGGGGCCATCCGGCTGGCGCCCGCCGAGGACTCGGGCGCCTTCGCGACAGAGATCGCCCGGCTGCTTGATGACGAGGCCGCACGCCACGAAGCGGGACTGCAAGGCCACAATCTGGTCGCGCGCGACTTCGGCTTCGAGCGCTACCTGCTCGACCTGCTCGCGGAGACGACCAGCCCGGTCCCAAGGATCTCGGTGGTCGTCCCGAGCTTCAACTACCGCCGCTATCTGCCCGCGCGGATCCGCAGCATCCTCGAGCAGAGCCTCCCCGTCTACGAGCTCATCGTGCTCGACGACTGCTCGACCGACGGCAGCCGCGAATGGCTGGCGGAGGAGCTGCCAAGGCTGGCCCCAGAGGCCCAGGTCGTGCTCAACAGAGAGAACTCGGGCTCGGTCTTCGTCCAATGGCTGGAGGGCGTGCGCCGCGCGCGCGGCGACTACGTCTGGATCGCGGAGGCGGACGACCTCGCGGCCCCGGATTTCCTCGACGAGGCCATGCGCGGCTTCGCCGATTCCGACGTGGTCCTGAGCTTCACCCAGTCGCGCCAGATCGATCCCGACGGCGAGGTGCTCTGCGGCGACTATCTCGACTATGTCGCCGACATCTCCCGCGACCGCTGGCGCCAGCCCTATCGCTGCCCGGGCGAAGAGGAGATCGGCCAGGTCCTCGCGGTCAAGAACAGCATCCCAAACGTCAGCGGCGCGGTCTTCCGGCGCGCGGCGCTCCTCGACGTCCTGCAAGCGCACATCGACGACATCCGCAGCTACAAGGTCGCCGGGGATTGGGTGGTCTATGTCGAGCTCCTCAAGCGCGGCGCCATCACCTTTTCGCCCAGGGCCCTCAACGACCATCGCCGCCATCCAAGCAGCGTCACCCTCTCCCGCTTCAATCTCGAGCAGCTGAGCGAGATCGTGGGCGTCCAGCGCTGGATCGCCGCCAATCACGACGTCGGCGACGACACCCGGGCGATCGCCGACGCCTATGCACAGGCCCTCTACGAGCAGTTCGGGCTGGCCAACGCAAAGGCCCCCAAGTACGGGGACTGCGAGGCATTGCGGGGCTCAGGCTAGCGGCAGACTGCTGTAGACCTGAAGAGAGCTACCAGCCTTCAGCAGCCAGCTTTTTAGGGCCGATCCGCAGGTCGCAGCCCGCCCCTCCCGCCTATTCGCAGACGGACCTCTGAGAAGCTGTCTGGGCGCTCGTAGGGGCGACTTCAGCCGCCCTCGATAACCGCGGGGGTGGGCGACTGAAGTCGCCCCTACACCCGTCCATAGGGGTCTCGACGATGATTTCCAGACAGCCTCTGAGTGGCCAGCTCCGCTCGAGCAGGCGCGCGCTCGGGCGAAGCAGCGACCACGCGGTCTCGTCCACCCGTCTTCGCCTGGTAGAGCAGGTCGTCGGCGCGCTTGAGCAGGCTCTCCGGGTCGTCCTCGTCCCTCAGCTCAGCCACGCCGATGCTCGCGGTGACGCGGTAATCCGGTGCGATCGGGCGCAGCTCGGCAATGCCGAGGCGGATGCGCTCGGCCACCTCACAGGCTGCGGACAGACCTGTTTCGAGCAGATAGGCGACCAGCTCCTCGCCGCCCAGGCGCGCGGGCAGGTCGGCGGCGCGGACCTGCGAGCGGAGCAGGTCGGCGACAGCCACCAAGACGGCGTCGCCCCCGGCATGACCGAATTGGTCGTTGACGCGCTTGAAATGATCGAGGTCGATCATGAGCAGCGCGAGTTTCCGCCGACGCGAGCGGACATGCCGCACCTCGGTGTCCAGACGCTCCATGAAGTAGCGCCGGTTGGCGAGCCCGGTCAGGGAGTCGCTGCGCGCGAGCTTCTCATTGAGCCCATTGGCCTGGGCCAGCGCATGATTGGCCTTGTGCAGATCACGCACCAAACGGGACATCTGGATCGCCAAGTGCCCCATGCGCTCGACGATCTCGTTCTCGACGCCGCTCGCGATCTCGCCGATCAGAAGCGTCCCCCCCGCGATCCGGTAGGCATGAAAGCAATAGGCCTCCCCGTCTTCGGTCTCTCTCAGCATCAGCGCAACCGGGGTACGCGGCGGGAGATTCGCCAACAGGTCTCGTGCCTCCTCATCGATGCGCAGGAACCGCCAAGGCGACTCCCCGCTCACGCGATCGAATCCTGCAAAGCGGGACCGGAAGGCCATATTGGCGTCGCGAATGAGACCTCGATCGTCCAGCTCGATCGTCAACAGACGTCCGGATTCCATGACGTGCTGGCGCAAGGCCCACAAGGCATCCAAGTCGAGAGATTCTGTCTGGCTCATGCTCATCGGTCGGTCGGTCGGTCGGTCGGTCGGTCGGTCGGTCGGTCACATCGAAACATCAAGCGCGCGGGCCCAGACGACAGCGGCCTCGCAATCTGTGAGAAAGAGATCCGCGCCGAGTGCCTCGACCAGCGAGGGGACGCTCAGGAGGGCCTGACCACCCACGAGGATGCGCGTCTCGGCCTGATCGCCGAGTGCCGCTCGCAGCGCCGCGATGGTGGCACGCGCCTCGTCGAGGTGGCTGAGCATGCTGATCGAGAGGGCGACGAACCTTGGGGATTCGGCGACGACCGCTTGGATCAGGGTATCCTGGTCGCAGTCGGCGCCGAGAAAGGTCACCTCCCAGCCATCTAGATCCAGGCAGGCCGCGACCATCCAGGCACCGAGCTCGTGCAGCTCGCCGGCCACTGAAGCAACGATCGCCCTACCGCGTGGCTTGGCTGGAAAGGGCTGCTCCGAGTAGAGCCTGGAGAGCACCAGATAGGCCGTGGACGTGGCCTGGTGCTCCCCCGCGACCGAGAGCCGTCCGCTCTCCCAGCGGACCCCGATCTCCACCATCGCCGGGAAGAAGAGCCCCTGAAGGAGCTGCGGAAAGGAAGCGCCCTGCGCCAGCAAGCCGCGGCTCAGCTCGAGCAGGGTGAGGTGGTCGCAGGCGACCAGGGCCTCGACAAACCTCGCGTAGGTTGCATGCAGCTTCTCAGGCACCGCCGGAGACGGCGAGCGAAAGTCGCTGGCGGCAGCGACGCTGCTCTCATGGGCCGCGAGCATCCAGTCATAGAGTGCAAGCAGCGGCTGAGTGTCGGCGTCTGCCAGGCGCTCGCGGATCGCCTGCTTCCAATAGCTCAGCTCGACGGGAAAGTAGTCGAAAGAGACGCCTTGATTGTGATAGGTGAAATAGATCCAGGGCAGGGTCTTGGCCAAGAGCGGGAAGTTGCCGGTGCGCAGAATCTCCGCCACGAAGGCCGCGTGATTGCGGTGATTGACCTCAAGCAGACGCGCCGGATTGCCATTGAGCAGCGCCGCGAGCTTCGGGTGCTGGAACACCAGGTGCGAGACCCGGTCCGCCAGCTCGCGGGCGTTCTCCGCGTAGGCACGGACGGTCTCGGTGGGGATTGCACCAATGCTGGCGTCGAGTCGAATTCCGGTCATCTTGCCGTCCCGGTGAGCGGTGGAATGCGTCGCTGATTGGCGCCTGGTCTCGGCGCACCCAGCCCGTCGTCCCATCCTAGGGCAACCGCTGCGCAGGCCAGGTGCCCCGTGCGCCGGAGATCAGCCATCGTCATCGAGCCGCTCCGCCAGCTGCCGCTGAATGCGATGCACGCGATCGGCCACCTGCTCGGCCTTCGGGCTGCGCGCGCGAATGGCCGCTTCCAAGTCCGCAGACGCTTGGTAGAGCCATGTTGCGCCCAGGGACCCCGCAGCGCCCTTGAGCGCATGGGCGAGCTGCCCGGCCGCGTTCGCGTCACCGACGGCCAAGGCGGACCTTACCTTGGGGATGTCGTCTCCATGGTCCTGGCAGAGACGCCGAAGCAGACGCAGATAGACCGGCAAGCTCCCGCGGACAGAGCGCAGACCGAATTCGACATCCAACCCCTCGACCTGACGAATGCCCGCCTCGCACTCGGGCACCGCGTCCAATGACGCCTGGCCTTTATGGGCGTCACCGACTTCGCGCACATGCGCGGGCACCTCGGTCGCGCTCAGCCACCTCAAGAGCGCGCTATAGAGCAGCTCCGGCTCCACCGGCTTGGCGATATGGGCGCTCATCCCCGCCGCCAAGCAGAGCTGGAGGTCATGCTCGAGCGCGCTCGCGGTCATCGCCAGAATGGGGATCTCGGCCCAGCCGGGTAGGCGACGCATCAGACGGGTCGCTTCCAGACCGTCCAAGTCCGGCATCTGCACATCCATCAGCACCAGGTCGTAGCGCCCTCGCTCAGCCAGCGCGACGGCCGCCCGGCCGGTGTCGGCGAGGTCCGCGGTCAGCCCGACCTGCTTCAGCAGCTCGAAGAGCACTTCCCGATTGATGCGGTTGTCCTCCGCGGCCAGGATCCTTCGGTCTCCATAGTCGCGCGCCAAGATCTCCTGCGTGCTGGGCTGGCTCGGCAGGCTGGCCGGGGCCGCCGCCCGGGTGTCCGCCGGCTTCGCCAAACGGGCGGTGAGCCAGAAGCGGCTGCCGCTTCCCGGGGTACTTTCCATGCCGACCTCGCCACCCATGAGCTCGGCGATGCGCCTGGTGATGGCGAGCCCTAGCCCGGTTCCGCCGAAGCGGCGGACCGAAGAGGCATCGCCTTGCTCGAAGGCGTTGAAGAGTCGAGCCCCCTGCTCGGCCGAGATACCGATCCCGGTGTCACTGACCTCGAAGCGCATGAGCAGGTCCCTGTCGCCTTCTTCGAGGATCTGTGCCCGCAGGCGAATCCGTCCTTGCTCGGTGAACTTCACCGCGTTGCTCAGGTAGTTGATGAGGGCCTGGCGCAAGCGGGTCGCGTCGCCTAGCAGCGTGCTGGGCAGGGTGTCGACCTCGAGCCCGAAGTCGAGGCCTTTGGCCTGGATCCTATCCGCCATCAGGCCACAGACCTCCTCGAGCAAGGCCTCGGGCGCAAAGGCCTCCGTCTGCAGCTGCAGCTTGCCCGCCTCGATCTTGGAGATATCCAGAATGTCGTTGATGACGCCGAGGAGATGCTTCGCCGCGCTGTCGATCTTGGTCAGCTTGTCGCGATGATCTGGGTGGGAGATCGCGCGATCCAGCAAATAGGTGAGCCCCAGAATGGCATTCATCGGCGTGCGAATCTCGTGACTCATGTTCGCCAGGAACAGACTCTTGGCTTGGCTGGCGCTCTCCGCTTCCTGCTTGGCGAGCAAGAGCTCCGAGGTGCGGTGCTCGACCAGGCTCTCGAGATGCTCGCGATGCCGCGCCAGCTCCAGCTCGGCGCGCCGCCGCTCTGTGATGTCGGACAGGATGACGGCAAAGGTGCCCGGCATGGGCCGATAGGCGTAGATCCGGAGATCGCGGCCCAGGGCAGGATCCCACTGCTCGAAATGCACGGCGCGCCCCGTGCGCACCACCTCGCCGTAGCGCGCGATCCACTGGCTCTCGAGATCCGGGAACAGCTCGCGTGCGCTGCGCCCGAGCAAGGCGTCGCGCTCCAGCCCGATCAGCTGCTCATAGGCCGGATTCACGTCCAGGAAGCGATAGTCCAAGGCCTGACCAGAGGTGGAGAAGATGATCTCGTGCAGTGCGAACCCTTCCTGCATCGACTCGAACAGCGACCGATAGCGCACCTCGCTGAGCCTGAGCTGATCCAGGCTCTGGGCGCGCTGGATGGCCAGGGCGCACAGGCCGGCCATCTGCAGCGCGAGATTCTGGTAGCGCGGGAGATAGCCCTCCAGGGCCAAGCCTTCGATCATGAACACGCCTAGGGTCTCGCCTGCATTGGCGATGCGCAGCAGGAAGCCCTGCCCTGACGCCGTCGCAGCGGTCGGCTCGCACCCGCGCATGAAGGTACGCGCCTCGGTGACGGCCTCGGGGCGCGGCGCGGCGCCGACTGGCGACGGAGGCCTTCCTTCCGCGTCGCAAGGCAGATAGAGGCAGATCCTCGGCGCGAAAAGGGCGACGAAGATCTCACGGATCTGAATCAGCACCTCGCGCTCGCCGCGGGCCAGCGAGAGCTGACTCAGCAGGTCCATGGCCATGGCCGTCTCGGCGACCTGGGCCTGTACCACGGACTCCCGGGAGAGGGCGTCGCGGCGCTCGGCCTCGCGACGCGCCTCGGACACGATCAGACGCAGATTGAGCCTGAGATAGCCGAGCCCGACCGCATGCCGCCGCGCTGGACGCTGCAGATGGGCCGCCAGCTCGGCGAAACGCTCGGACGCGGCGGGATCATGCTCGGTGTCGAGGAGCAGGAGCGACTCCGAGCTCTCCTTGAACAGCTCGCGGGCCAGCTCGGCGCCGCCGAGCCCAAGCCGCTCGAGGTGCCTCCGCCAACCGGCGAGCCAGCCCGGCGTGCAGAGATAGGCGCCTTGAAGCAGCTGCGCGTCGATCCAATCGGGATCGGCCAGCAGGTGGAAGCACTGCTGAAGGCGCTGGATCCTGATGCGGTGGCCGGCAACCAGGCAGTGCGGCCCACCATGGTCGCGCCCTGACGCGAGCGACGCGAGACAGCTGCCTCCGAGCAAGGCGATGGGCTCATCCGCGGGAATCTCGTCGAGCGCCCCTTGGAGGTCGGCAGCGGAGAGCGGCGGCGCGCCACAGTGTGCCGGAAAGGCATGCGCGACCAGACCCGCGAGCTCGGGACGGTCCGCGAGCGCGGCCCGCACCTCAGCGACGAAATGTGCGCAAACGAAGAGGTGCGCCCGCGCGCCGGCATCCTGGCCCGCGCTTGGGCGTCGCGGCGAGGCGACAGTGCAAGCAGAAGCGGCGCAAGCAGATGAGACGGCCATGAGCGCTGCCCGGGTCTAGCCCCGGCTCAATCCCGTCGGCACCAATCGAGCGGATAGCGCCCCCAGCGCTCGACCGCGTCCGAGACCGCGGCCAACACCTCGTCCGGGACCTGCCAGGGGATCTCGCCATGGTTGTCGCCAAGGACAAAACCACCGCCACGGCCGGCGGCGGCGATCGCCGCCTTGACCTCGGCCTCGGCCTGCTCGGGCGTCCAGTGACGCATGGAGATGCCGTTGAGATTGCCGAGCAGCGAGAGGCGCCCCCGGCAGACCTGCTTGAGCGCGCCGAGATCGTCATGATGGCTGACGCCGATCGCCACGGCGCCCGTGTCCGGGAGCAGGTCGACGATCTTGAGCGCGCGGCCCGAGGCGAAGTGCATGGCGGCGGGCGCCTGCAGCCGCGCCAGCGTGCGGCGGGCAATCTCGAAGCCAGTGGCGAGAAAGCGCTCGCGCGGCACGATGGTGCTGGAGGAGACGGGATCGAAATAGCAGATGGCATTGGCCCCGGCCGCCACCTGCGCATTGCCCCAGGCGACACAGAACTCCTCGTTGAGCCGCATCAGCCGCTCGAACCGCTCCGGCTGCTCGTGCATCAGCGCGAGATAAGGCCCGAAGCCCATCTGGATCACCGGCAGCGAGAAGGGCGACATGACCACACCGACGATCGGCACCTCGCCGCCTGCCTCGGCGGCCAACAGCCGGGTGGTCTCCAGCACCCTGAGCAGGGCCGGCGAGTCCTCCACCCGTGGCGCGGTCAGCTGGTCGATATCCTCGGGACGCCTGATCACAGGCACGCCCGCGTTGGGCGGCCCGTCGTCACGGTAGAGCACGGTGCCGCCCCAGGCCTCGGTCTCGAGGGCGGCATAGTAGAAGGTATAGAGACAATCATGCCGATAGCGCGCGCGCAGCCTCAGCTGGCCCTCGGCGACCCGCTCCGGGCGCGCGAAATAGTCGGCGATGGACAGCCCAAGCTCGCGCGCGCCCTGCATGACCGGCAGCAGGAAGAGCGGCACCCGATCCGGCTCCTGGTGGCCGAGCGACGTCAGCAGCCGCTGCATCGGGGTCATGTCGCCGTGCGACGCGGTCGAGCCGTTCACGAGCCGGCCTCCAGGAGTCTGCCGAGGATGGGCAGGACCTCACCCGCGCTGAGGCCGACCGCGTCCGCGCCGACCTCGCGCCAGAGTCCGTCGTCGAACCGATAGGGGGCGCCGCCGACGATCACGCGCGGCCTTGGAGAGAGGGCACAGAGCCGTTCGGTCAGCAGGCGCACGCGCAGCGCCGCCGGGAGCATGAGTGTCGAGACCAGAAGGATCTCGATGCGATCCTCGCGCACCCGCGCGACCAGGCCGTCGACGTCCTGCCGGCCATAGTCCATGACCTGGTGGCCGGCGGCGCGCAGCACGGTGCGCACGATCTGCTTGCCGAGCAGGTGGTGATCTTCCAGGACCGCGATCGCCAGGCGGGGCGCCTGGGCCTGCGGCCCTGGATCGGCATCGGCCGGCTCGCTGTCCTGCCGGGTCTCGCTCAGCAGCTCCTCGACAAGCTCCTCGCAGATCCGACCGCTCATGTAGACCTGGGAGAGCGCGCAGTCTCCCGCTTCCCAGCGCCGGCCGATCTCTTCCAGCGCGGGCCGCACGAGCCGCTCGATGACGTCCAGAGGCGCACTCCTTGCGCGGACGTCACGCAAAAGGGTCCTTGCCTGAAGGCGATCCAGGGCGAGCAAGGCGGCCAGCAAGCCGTCGGAGCCAGGTGACATCGCTTGGACTCAAGTCGTGGAAATAACCATGCGCATCGGCCAAAAAACGGGCACAAAATGGACACGAAGCAACCATTTAGCACGCGAATTCGATAATATCGATCTTACGACGCCGGAACAATGTAGGCCAGCAAACCGTTCGTCGAACGATTGCCCCGCGTCGAGTCCGCGCGGGGGCCGCCTGTCCGACCCAAGGCCACGGGAGAAGGTAGCATGCCCGCAGCCCGCAGCCCGCAAGAGCAGGGCGCGACGCGGAGACGTCGCGTCTTGCCGCCCATGCCACGACCTTCGACGCCCCGACCAAGGCTAGAAGCCCCAGCTAACTCTAGATAAGTCTCAGGGTTTCGCCTCGCAGAGGGACTGCTATGCTCTTGGAGACGAGAGATCGAGTCATGATGGTCGGGCGTCTTCAGCATGGGCGCTCGTGGACGGAGGCTCCATGAATCCCCCTGCCCATGGGTGCAGCATCGGCTTCGCCAACGACCAATTCGAGCCGGGCGTGCACGTCTGCCACATCTACGGCGATGACCAGGAGCAGCAGAACGCGCTGCTGAAATTCCTCTTGACGGGTGTCCGAGGCGGCGAGCGCTCGAGCTGCTTCTCCGAGCACTGCGACGAGCAGGCCATCGCGCAGGAGCTGAGCCGCAATGGCATCTCCTACGCGGAGGTCTCGCGCGCCGGCGCGGTGATACTGGGCGGCGTGCGCGAGGTCTATTTCGAGTCGGGCGACTTCGATCCGGACCGAATGCTCGGGAGGCTGCGCGGGCTCTATCGCGAAAGCCTGGAGCAAGGCTACCCGGCCGCTCGCGTCATTGGCGACATGCTGCCCGAGGTCCTGGATATCGCCGGACGGACCCGGCTGCTGGAGTACGAGTCGCGCGTCACCTTGCTGCAGCGCGAATGCCCGATCACCGCGGTCTGTCAATATGACGGCCGCGCCTTCAGCGGTGCCGACATCCTCGAGATCCTCAAGGTCCACCCCTTGACGGTGGTCCAAGGCGCCGTCATTCGCAATCCCTTCTACATCCCACCTGAGACCTACCTCGCGCTCCAGCGAGACGCGTCAAGGTGAGCACGGCGACGCGAACCCTCGACGCGCGCGTCCTCGGACAGCTCCTGCTGATGCAGAGCGCGGTCATCGGTCTGCCGGACGAGACCATCTTCGGCTTCGTTTGCCAGGGTTTGGGCGAGCTGCCGGGTGTGACCAGGGCGCTGCTCGTGCGCGACGGCGAGGCCGCTGCCACGTCCAGCCGACAGCAGTTTCCGCTGCGTGTCGGCGAGCGGCCGCTGAGGGGCATCATCGAGCTCGAGGTCGCCGACTCAAACGCACTGAGTCCCTACCTGGGATACCTGGAGAACTTCTGCTCCACCCTGGCCCTGATCCTCGAGGAGCGCGATCAGAGACAGCGTATCCAAGAGCAGCAGCAGGTGCTCGAGCAGCGCGTCGCCGAGCGCACCCGCGCACTGACGCAGAGCGAGGCACGCTTTCGCGCGCTCAGCAACGACCTGCCGGCCATGGTTTGCGAGTATCTGCCGGACAGCACCCTGACCTATGTCAACGACGCCTACTGCGCCTATTTCGGCAAGACGGCCAAAACCCTCGTCGGCCGGCGCTTCTTCGATTTCCTCCCGGCCGAAGCCGTCGCTGCGGTGCGCCGGGAGATCGCCTCCTTCAGGCCCGAGCAGCCAACCAACTCCTACAAGCACACCGTCCTCAAGGACGGCAAGCCAGTCTGGCACGAATGGATGGATCGCGCCTTCTTCGACGAGACGGGACAGCTGCTGCGGATCCAGGGGGTCGGCTTCGATATCACGGCCCGCCAAGAGGCCGAGATCGAGCTCGCCAAGGCCAAGGAGCTGTTCGAGCGCGCCTTCCGCGACAACCCGAGTCTCATGGCGATCAGCGATCCGGAGTCGGGACGGCTCATCGACGTCAACAACACCTGGCTGGAGCGCATGGGGCTGCGCCACGAGCAGATCTGCGGCAAGACCATGGTGGAGCTGGGGCTCTTCCCGAACGAGCAGGCGCGGCGGCAACTGGTCCAAGAGATCCTCGCGGGAAGGCGCTCACACCCGGTCGAGATCGAGGCCCCCGACAAGAACGGCCGCGCCTTCTTCGGCGAGGCCGCTGGCGAGATCATCCACGTCGGCCCGCACCGCTTCCTGTTCGTGACCATCCAGGACCTGACACGCCAGCGCGAGCTAAGGACGCGGCTGGAGCGCGAAGCCACCCATGACGCACTCACAGGCGTCTATAATCGCCAGTTCGCGGACGGCTACCTCATTCGCGAGATCGCGGCCGCCGATCGGCTCGACCATCCCTTGCCGCTGTTGATCGCGGATCTGGACCACTTCAAGCGCGTCAACGACCGCTTCGGCCACCTGGCTGGCGACAGCGTCCTGCAGGAGGTGACAGGCCGGCTCGGCGCGCGCATCCGTCAGAACGACCTCCTCGCGCGCTGGGGCGGCGAAGAGTTCATACTAGCCCTGCCCGGCACGCACCGCGCCGGCGCGGTGCGGCTCGCGGAATGCTTGCGGCGAGACATCGAGCTGCGCCCCTTCGAGGCCGCGGGTCCCATGACACTGAGCATCGGGCTGGCGATGTGGCGGCCCGGCGAGTCCGCCGCGCAATGGATCAACCGGGCGGATCAGGCGCTCTACGCAGCCAAGCATCAGGGCCGCAATCGCGTTTGCATTGCCGCGGACACCGACCGCTGAGCGCCAGGGTCCGCGGTCGTCTGGAGCCATCCCACCGATGACGTCTTGCTTGCATCTTCTCGAAGCGCTCCAAGCGCCTGTCCTGTTCGTCGCCCTGGATGACGGACATGTGCGCATGGCCAATGCCGCGGCCGCCCGTCTGCTCGGCCATTCGGTCGAAACCCTCGAGCAGCTGCCCATCTCGGGGATCGAGTGCGCCGAAGCCGCACAGGCGCATTGGCAGAGCCGTTCGGCCGGCGGCCCGGCGTCGCCGTGCAGGCCCGCGCGACTGCGCCGTGCGGACGGCCGCGAGCTCAGGGTCGAGATCACGGAGATCGACGCCAGCCAGGACACGCCACCCGGCACCTGGCTCGCCATCCGCGAGGCTTCGGAGGAAAGCACTGCAGAGCAGCGTTTGCGCGACGCCCTGAGCTACGCCCATTTCGGCTACTGGTCGCTCGACGTGGCGACGCTGAGCGGGGATTGGTCCGAGGAGATCTACGCCATCTTCGGCATCGACCCGGCGACGCCGGCGTCGCCGGAAACACTGCGGACGCTCCTACACCCCGAAGACACGGAGCGCGTCATGCGCTCCCTGAATCAGTGCTGCGAGAGCGGCATCGAGCATCGGCTCGACTATCGCATCCTGCGTCCGAATGGCGAGCTGCGCTGGGTGAGCTGCCGGGGCAAGCCCGTGTGCGACGCCGAGGGTCGGCCGATCCGGATCGCGGGCTTCCTGCAGGACATCAGCGAGCGCCAACGCACCGCCGAGGCACTGCGCGCCCGGGAGCAGATCCTCGCAAGCATCTTCCGCACCGTGCCCATCGGCATCGGTCTCACCCGCAACCGCATCCTTCAAGAGGTCAACGACGGCTTCTGCGCCATGACCGGCTACGCGCGCGACGAGCTCATCGGCCGCAGCACGCGCATCCTCTATCCTGACGACGACGAGTTCGAGCGGGTCGGACGCGAGAAATACGCCGACATTCGAGCAATCGGACACGGCGAGATCGAGACGCGGTTCCAGCGCAAGGATGGGCAGCTGATCGATGTGCTCCTGGGCTCGACCCTGGTGGACCAGGATGCCCAGATCCCCGAAGTGACCTTCACGGCGGTCGACATCAGCGCGCGCAAGGCGGCCGAGCGCCAGGCACGGGAGACCGAGGCGCTGTTCACCAAGGCCTTCCACGCCGCCGGGACCATGCTGAGCATCAGCGCGCTCGCCGATGGCACCTACGAGCACGTGAACGATGCCTTCGTCGAGATCACCGGATACCCGCGCGACGCGGCGACGGGAGCCCGCTCCATCGATCTCGGCCTGATCGCCGAGACGCAGCGCCAGCGCATGATCGCAGCGCTCTCACCCGACGGACGCGTCAGGGACCTGGAGCTGCGGCTCACCCGGGCGGACGGCGGGGTCATGGATTGCCTCTACAACGGGGAAGTCATCGAGATCGGCGGCGAGAAGAAGCTGCTCTCGATCGCCCATGACATCACCGACCTCAAGCGTGCCCAGCGTCAGATCGAGGCCGAGCGTGCGCGCGCGGAGCGTTATCTCGAGGTCGCCGGCAGCATCCTTCTGGCGCTCGACCGCACTGGCCGCGTCACCCTCATCAACCCGAAAGGCTGCGAGGTCATCGGGCTCCCCGAGTCCGAGATCCTTGGCCGTGACTGGATCGCGCATTTCATCCCAGAGGAGGACAGAGGCGCGGTCGAGTCGACCCGTGGGCACCTCTTGCATGGCGACTTGCGGACCTCGGAGTACGTCGAGAGGCACCTGCTCACGGCTCAGGGAGAACGACGCCTCATCGCCTGGCACAACAGCCTGATTCGTGACACGGACGGCGAGGTCATCGGCACGCTCGCCTCCGGCGACGACGTGACCGAGCAGCGCGCGGCCGAGCAGGCACTGCGCGAGGAGCGGTCCTTCCTGCAGCACGTCATCGACGGCATAGAGGACCCCATCCTCGTCGTCGACCGCGACCGCCGCGTCCTGCGTATGAACCAAGCCGCGCGGATGAAGGCCACCCAGGTCGCCGCCGCACATTCCGAGCTCAGATGTCATGAGCTGCTCTATCAGAGCCATGAGCCCTGTAATTCGGATGCCCGCCGCTGCCCGCTGCATCGCGTCCTGGAAACCGGCAAGCCCTGCAAGACGCTGCACTCCATCACCGGCATGGGCGGCGAGCGCACGCACGAGGTCGCGGCCAGCCCGCTGCGCAGCGAGGACGGGGCCATCCAGGGCGTCATCGAGATCTCGCATGACATCACCGACCACCTGGAGCTGCTGGAGGCCCTCCATGCCCAGGATCTGCGCTATGCCCATCTGGCGCAGTACGATCCCCTCACCGAGCTGCCCAACCGCTTCCTCTTCTCGGACCGCTTGAGCCAGGCCATCCAGGTGGCACAGCGCAGCCGCTCGAAGCTGGCGGTGCTCTTCCTGGATCTCGACCAGTTCAAACAAATCAACGACAGCTTCGATCACAGCGACGGCGATGCCGTCCTCATCGCCCTGGCGCGGCGGCTGGAGGGCCTGCTGCGAGGCGCCGATACACTCGCACGCATGGGCGGGGACGAGTTCAGCATCATCCTCAGCGACATCAAGCACGATGAAGACGCCGCCAAGGTGGCGCGCGCGATGCTGGCGCTCTTCAAGAGCCCCTTCGAGATCCGCGGCCATCGGCTGTTTCTCGGCGCCAGTATCGGCATCAGCCTCTACCCGGAGCACGGCACGACCACGGAGGACCTGGTGCGCAACGCGGACGCCGCCCTGTTTCGCGCCAAGGCCGAGGGGCGCAACAACTTTCAGTACTACTCGCAAGACCTCACGGCCAAGGCCTTCGAGCGCATCCTGCTGGAGTCCAGCCTCCACGACGCCATCGCCAATCAGGAGCTGGTGCTCCACTACCAGCCGCAGCTGCACCTCCCCAGCCGCAAGGTCTGCGGCGTCGAGGCCCTTGTCCGCTGGCAGCACCCGAGCATGGGACTGGTCCCGCCCGATCGCTTCATTCCACTAGCCGAATCCACCGGGCTGATCGTGCCCATGGGCGAATGGGTCCTGCGCGAGGCCTGCGTCCAGATGGGGCACTGGCTGCAGTCCGGAAAACTGCCCCACGACGCCCTCATGGGGGTGAACCTCTCGGCGCGGCAGCTCGCACAGGAAGACCTGGTCGACAAGGTTCAGGATGCGATCGAGGCGGCCGGCCTCTCTCCCACCAATCTGGAGCTGGAGATCACAGAGACCAGCGTCATGGCCTCACCGGAGCTCTCGGCCTCGCGCCTGGGTCGTTTGCGCGACCTCGGCGTGAAACTGGCGATGGACGATTTCGGGACCGGCTACTCCTCGCTGTCTTATCTCAAGCAGCTACCGCTCACCAAGCTCAAGATCGACCGCTCCTTCGTCTCCGACATTCCAGAGGACGCCAATGACACGGCCATCGCCAAGGCCATCATCGCGCTCGGCGAGAGTCTTTCGCTCGAGGTCCTGGCCGAGGGGATCGAGACGGAGAGCCAGCGCGACTTCTTGATCGAGGAAGGCTGCGAGACGGGCCAGGGCTACCTCTTCTCGAGACCCCTCCCCCCAGCCGATTTGGAGCGACTTCTCGCGGGTGACGGCTGACCGCGCTTTCTGGGATGGTCGTGAAGAGAGCTACCAGCCATTAGCGAAGGAAGTGTCCGTCAACTGCCTCCCGCTGTTCTGGTCACGAAGCTCCTGCTTCGTGACCTCGGCGACGAAGCTCTGCTTCACGACGCCGAGCACTTCCGGCCCCTGCACCAGGCCGAAAGCAGGGCTTACCCTCAGACCCGCGAAGCGGAGCTTCGTCTCGCGGGTGACGCAGCTGGAGCTGCGTCACCAGAGACCCAAATCGGGAAACAAGACATGGACGGCTCCTAAAGAGTGCACCGGCGGCTGGCGGCTGGCGGCTGGCGGCTGGCGGCTGGCGGCTGGCGGCTGGCGGCTGGCGGCTGGCGGCCATTTGTAGCCTGATGGATGCGCATCGGCCAAACCTTGGTTTCTATTCGCCTCCTTCGCGCCTTTGCGGCTCGATAGGCCGATTCGGGATCAGCGAGGCCCGCACTGGCTCACTGGCAGGAGGCGATCGCCCAGCTTCCCCCGTCCGTCGTCAGCGGGACTTGCGGCAGCGACAGCGCATCGATGGGCACGGGCTTGCCGAATAAGTACCCCTGAAAAAGCTCGCAGCCGTGCTGCAGAAGGAAATCGCGCTGCTCGACCGTTTCCACGCCCTCGGCGACGACATTGAGTCCGAGCGACTGGCTCATGGCCAGCACGGCGCGCACGATGGCGGCATCGTTGTGGTCGCGCACGATGTCGCGCACGAAGGCCTGGTCGATCTTGACCTGGTCGAGCGGCAGGCGCTTGAGATAGGACAGCGAGGAATAGCCGGTCCCGAAGTCGTCCAGCGAAAAGCCCAGGCCGAGCATCTTTAGATTGCGCATACGGGCGATGACCTGCTCCACGCGATCGAGCACGACACTCTCGGTCAGCTCGAGCTTCAGCCGCGTCGCGTCGATGCCTGAAATGGCGACCGTTTCGCGAACCTGTGAAACCAAGTCCGGCTGGTGGAATTGGCGGGCGCTGACGTTGACCGAGAGTGTCAGCCCCCGCATACGCGGATCTTCCTGCCAGAGACGCAGCTGGGCACAGGCCTGCTCGAGCACCCAATACCCGATCGGAATGATGAGACCTGTCTCCTCCGCCAAGGGGATGAAGCGTACCGGCGAGACCGGCTCGCCATCGGGCGGGAGCCAGCGCAGCAGCGCCTCGGCGCCGACGAGGCGGCCGTAGCGGTCGACCTGCGGCTGATAGTAGAGCTGGAGCTCGTCGCACTCGATGGCGCACCTCAGGGCTGCTTCCAGCGTGGCCCGCGCCTCGATCGCCGCCTGCATGTCGGGATTGAAGAAGCGCACCGTGTTGCGACCGGCATTCTTGGCCTGATAAAGGGCGACGTCCGCCTGCTTGAGGATCTGGTCGACGCTCAGCTCCTGTCCGCAGAACAGCGCGACGCCGACGCTGGCCGCGCTGTGGTGGAGACTGCGGCCTTCGACCAGCGCATAGGGACGATCGAGCACGCGATGGATCTTCTCCGCGATCTGCTCCGCCTGCAGCGCGGCCTCCGCCTGGACCGTGCCCAGCTCTCCGGCGACGATGACGTACTCGTCCCCACCGATGCGCGCCACTGTATCGTCGGCCCTCACGCGTGCCGTGAGGCGGCGCGCGACCTCGGCCAGCAGCCGGTCCCCAACGTCGTGTCCCTGAGTGTCGTTGAGATCCTTGAAGTGATCCAGATCCAGCATCAGCAGCGCCCCGTACTCCTGCCTGCGGCTCCCGGCCGCCATCAGCTGACTCAGGCGGTCGAGCAGGAGTCGACGGTTGGGCAGGCCGGTCAGGGGATCGAAGTAGGCGAGGCTGTGGATCTGCTCTTCCGCGCGCTTGCGCTCCGTAATGTCGACGCAGAAGCCCATGACGAGCTGACCCGGCAAGGTGATGGCGCGCAGACTGCCCACGATCTGACTCCCGTCCTTGCGGCGCAGATCGATCTCCAGCTCATAGCGCCCCTTGTCGAGCACCTGCTCGAGCGTGCGCAGATGCTCGTGCCTGGCATCGGGCGGCGCCAGGTCCGTCACGCTCATCCCGAGCAGCTCGGCGCTCGCATAGCCAACCATGTCGCAGGCCGAGGGATTGACGTCGACGAGCCGACCCGCGCTATCCGCGACGAAGACCCCCTCAGGCGCATGCTCGATGTAGGTGCGATAGCGCTCCTCGCTCTCGCGCAGCCGCGTCTCGAGCGCCTTGCGTCGTGCGATCTCGGCGGTCAGCGCATCATTGCGCCCCTGCAGCTCGGCCCGGTTGCGGTTGGACTCGATGACATCCGCCTCGAGCCGCCGGGCACGCCGGCGCATGCGCGCGATCACCAGCACCACGGCGACCAGGATGACCGGCACCATGCTGGCGAAGTAGAGAAAGGCGCGCGAGGTGATGTGTCCGTAAAGCACGGACCCCGGCAGCAGGGTCACGACGGACAGCACCCCTTGGGCCACTGGTACCCTTAGAGCCAGGTCGAAGGCTTCCGACAGCACCGTGTCGGAGAGCGCCGGGAGGCCGTCCAAGGAGACCAGCGTCTCCGGGGGGATCTCGGTCAGGCTGAGCAAGCCGGACGCATCTGGCAGCGCCTTGCCGGGCTGATTGAGCGGCCTTCCCGATGCGGTGACCAAGAGCTGGCGAAAACCCAGCTCTTGCGCTGAAGAGGTCAGGTAGCGCGAGAGCAGATCGAGCCGCGAAAGGGTCACCACCTTCCCGCTCGGATTGCCGCGATACATGACGGGCGCGGAGGCCAAGATCCTGCCGTGCTCCTCGTCGATCAGCAGGCGCTCGCTCGGTGCGCCTGCGGCGAGATGCGGATCCAGGGGCGCCCCGGGCCGCGTATCGGCGAGCAGCGTCCCATCCTGGTCGAAATAGAGAATGCGCGCGTAGACGGGCGCGCCGAGAAGCCGCTTCTGCGCCAGCTTGGCCTGGAAGCTCGCCTCGAGCGCGGCCAGGTTGGCATTGAGGCCATAGCGCATGGACATGCCCAAGGCCCGATTGGTGAGGAAGGTCTCGATCTCGTGGATCTCGGTCAGGTCGGCGGCGAAGCGACGCAGATCCTCGAGGAAGTCCCCCATCAGGACCGCCGTCTGGTGTGACTCTGCGAGCAGGCGTGCCTCGGCCGCGTCACGGAGCTGGCTCTGTGACCTATAGGCGTTGCTGAGGAGGACGACCAGATAGCAGGACAAGACGGCGGCCGCCAGCACCATCCAATGGCGGCGTAGGGGCAGGAATGGCACGGCGGTCGCTCCCCTCTAATCCTGCTTGGCGAAGAAGGCGGGGAAGTAGCGCTGAACGCCGGGATAGTACTTGCTGACCAATCGATCGTAGGCCCCGTCCTCCTTGATCTTCCGCAGGTAGGCATTGAAGGCATCGCGCAGCTGAGGGGCATCCTTGGGGAAGGCGGCGGCAAGCACCTGCTCCTCGGAGATGGGGCCGATCACCTTGAAGGCGCCCGCCCACTTCTGCATGTCGAGAATGAGGTCGGGGACATCGAGCAGTGACAGATCGGCATCCAGCTGGAGCAGGGCCGGGACCATCTCGTTGATGTTGGTGCTCTTGGTGTAGGCACGCAGCTCGAGATCGCGGCCCTTGAGACCATAATTGGCCGGGTCGAGACAGGTCCTTTCCATGACCAGCAGACTCTGCTTGCCAATGAGTGCCTTGGTCTCGCGAATGTCTGCGCTGAGATCGTCGCTGCCGGCAATAGGCTGAATGGGCGAGTCGGCGCGGGCGATCAGCATCACCTGCGACGGAAAGGTCGGCTCGGAATAGAGCAAGATCTGCTCGCGCCAGGGCAGGACGGTGAATCCCGTCGCGATCATGTCACCCTTGACGGGATAGTCCCCCTCCAGGCGGACACTGTCTCCGGAGCGCAGGACATCCTTGCCGAGCAGGTCCCGAATGACCGAATAGAAATCGCTGTAGATCAGCTTGTAATCGACGCCGAGATGTCTGGCGAATCCCTGTGCCAGCTCGGCATCGAAGCCATCGCCGGCGCCGGTGACGAAGTTGGCGTAACGGATCCCGAGATGGCGCAGCTCGCCCCTCGCCTTGATCTCGGGCAGATCCGCGGCGGCAAGCGGCAGGCTCATAAGAGCCAAGGGGACGAAAAGCAGCAGGAGCGAGCGAAGGCGGTTCGAGGTCATCCTCTCCCTGTCCTCCCGTATCGTTCGATAACGAGTCCTGATCCGCAAAGCGAGTCTGGGGACACGACGAAACACCGCGGACGTGCCGAGCGAAGCGAGCCAGGCTCGGCACCTTGCGCTAGACGCCCTGTGGAGCGGCGCGAAGATCGGCAGCTCGCCGAAACCGGTCGCACAGGGCTCGAGATGATTGGCTCATCCATCTTGGCCGGCCGGAAAGCAGGTGGCCGGCGCTTTCAGCGCAGGTCAATGCTCGACCAGTGTGTATGTCGATGCTGTGCGCGCGGTCTCAAGCCTAAAGACCGACATTTTGTGGCCGCCAGCGCAACGCCCGCTTGACTCGGCGACGACGAGCACACCGCAAGATAAAAAGCAACCCATTGTTTTAATGGAATAAAATTTCACACGCCAGGAAAGCAGGCCGAATATCGACCAAATGGACGCAAGGCCCGCAATCCACGCTTGAGTGAGAATGTCCACGTCGAGTCGCCCATGCGGCCGCAGCCAGGCGACGCACAGCTGAGGACTACGGGCAAGTGTCAGAGGGACTACATCCTGACTTGCGGAGCCAGCTTCCGGGCACCAGCGTCGCCAAATCCTATGATTGAGGGCTCTTCGAGAAGACCAGTCGCTGACCGATCGCGTGACGGCAGCGCATCGGAAGGTAGCCCCAGCACGAAGCATTTCGATGAGTCGTCCAGCTTGGAGCCATCAATCTAATCGCCATAGGGCACCGGCCTGGGCGGGAAAGAATGCCCGAAAATCACCCAGAGTGGTCACCGAGCCCATTGAGTCCAACGATGGCCCGGTCCCAGCAGGCGACGCAGGATTCCGATGGGCCAGTGACCGGAATTGGTCGGCTGCTACTAGCGCGCGAGCGAGGGAATCCTGCTTCGCTAGGCCTCCGTTCCCTAGGGCTCCGACGGCTGCGTGCTTCAGTCGGGGGCACCTTGCGCCTAGGCCCGCGGCGCCGGCACGGCTGACAAGAGATCGCGCAGGACATCGTCCGGCTGGTAGCCCTCGATCTCGAGGTCGGCAGTCAATTTCAGGCGATGCCGGAGCACGGAGGCGGCCATGGCCTTGACGTCGTCCGGGGTAACGAAGCCATTGCCGCTCGCCAGGGCATGTCCGCGCGCGGCACGGACCAGCGCAACGGTCGCGCGCGGCCCCGGGCCGGTCTCGATGCCCTGCCAATCCCGCGCGGCACGCACCAGCCTCACCGCATAGTCGAGGATGCTGTCGTCCATCTCCAGATCCGCGGCGAGGCGCTGGATGCCTCGGAGCTCGTGCGTGGAAAGGACCTGCTCGACGCGCGAGGTGTCGAGCTGATCTCCAACCCTGCCCTGCGTCGCCTGCCGCACCATGGCGATCTCCTCGGACTCCTCCGGGTAGTCGATGAAGACCTTGAGGAGGAAGCGGTCGAGCTGTGCCTGCGGCAAGGGGTAGGTGCCTTCCTGCTCAATGGGGTTCTGGGTCGCGAACACCAGGAAGGGGGGCGTCAGCGGAAGCGCCCTGCCCTCGATGGTCACCTGCTGCTCCTGCATGGCCTCGAGCATGGCCGCTTGCGTCTTGGCCGGCGCGCGGTTGATCTCGTCGCCGAGCAGCAGGTTGCAGAAGATGGGGCCGCGACGGATGCGGAACTCCTCGCTCTTGAGGTCGAACATCGCGTGTCCGGTGACGTCGCTCGGCATGAGGTCCGGCGTGAACTGCACGCGCGAGAAGCGCCCCCCCAGCGCGGCGGCCATGGCACGCACTAGAAGCGTCTTGCCGACCCCGGGCAGGCCTTCGAGCAGCACATGGCCGGCCGCGACGAGGGCGACGACGGACTCGCGAATCACTTGGTCCTGCCCGATGACCGCGCGGGCGATCATCGCCTCGAGGGCTTCGAGCTTGGCGGACGCCTGCTCGAGGCCGAGCTGATCGGCCTGGTCTCCTGTCGTATTCATCCAATGCTCCGGGAAAGCTTCTCGGGGAGGTCATACCCAAGGTTGATCCTGCGCCAAGGCAGAGTTGCTATGGCTGGGCGCTCAACTTGCCGCGACGCGGACCCTGGCGCAACTGCTGCAGCAGCATCGCCTGCTCGGTGAAGCCGCGCGCGTCATCGGGCTGAGCGAAGAGCGAGCGGTAGATGCGTTCTACCGATTCGCCGGTGAATGCGGCCAGTGCCTCGGCCTGAGCCTGAGACCCGTGCTGCGCAAGATCCGGATGGTGACGCAGCCAATCCCCCAAGATCCGCTTGCGGCTGGAGTCGACCAGGGCGGTGGTCCCATTGTGACGCCACAGAAAATCGCCGCTGGCATCGAGATGCTCGATCAGGTCGCGCCGGCGCCGGTCGGGAGCCGTCACCAGGGGACCCAGCCGCCGCCCCAAGGACCACAGCCAGACGACCGCGAGCACAGCGACCGAGGTCAAGGCATAGGGCGCGATGCCCCACAAGAGCGCACCCAGCCAAGGCATGTCGCTGTCGTAGAGCAGCCAGATCCTGCCGCCCTTCTCCGGGGCCAGAAGCTGGGCCGCGAAGTAGGCATGATCATGCTCGCCGATCGAGGTGTTCGTGAGGAAGCCGCTATCACTGAGAACCGTGAGCCTTCCCTCGCCGATCCGACGCTGCAGGATCCGCGGACGGCCCGCCGCAGCGGCCAGGATCTCATCCCCATCGCGCCCTTCCAGCGCGTAGCCGGACTGGAAGGCGACCTTCACAGGTCGCCCGGCGTCAGCCAGGTCCAGGGTCGCGATCCTGGTGCCATCATCGTCATCAGCCCCTTCGCCCGCGTCGAAGCGCAGCCGAAAGCCGAGATCAGTCAGCAAACCCGCGGGCGGGGTGTCTTCCTCCCAGGTCTCCATGGCCTCGACGATCAGGTGCCCTCCCTGCTTCAGCCAAGCCATGAGGCGCGCCTGGCGCTCGGTGCTCATCGGCCCCACCCCCAGCACGACCAGCGTATCGGTCGCCGCCGGCAGATGCCACAGACGATCGCGGCCCGTGACGCTCTCGGCGGGCAGCTCAAGCGCCTTGAGGAAGCGCTCCGCGGCAAGCAGGGCGTTGCGTCTCGCCTCGGACGAATAGCCGACGGGGATGCGCTCGGTACGGCGCTCGAAGTTGGCGAAGAACCAGCTCACCATCGCCGTGACGGCGATCAGGACCAGGCCGCCGACCACCAAGCTCAAGGCGCGTCGCTCGTCCATCAAGCCGCCTCCTCCCGCGCCTGTGCCGTCCATTGCGACCAAGCCTCGAGCAAGGATTCGACGCCGGCGTCGCTCGGCGCGCGGTGGGCATAGGCGAAGCCCCACCAAGCCTGGGTCACCCGCTTGAAGGGCGCCACCTCGGCTCGAGGCAGGGCGCGCCTGGCCAAGCGGAGACAGTCACCCTCGGTCGCACCCTCCGGGATCTCGACACCGAGCCGCCCGAGGTGCGCCAAGCTCGCGCGATAGAGCAGGGAGAGGGCGCCACGCCGATCGCCATCACGCAGCCGCTGACGAACGGCCTGGGCGATATCATTGGGAAGGCTTGCCTCGACCATTGGCTCGGACTCGCTGACGGCCATCCGGCTTCGGCTGCGCACCCGGCGCAGCGACCAGCCCAGCCGACGCCGGTCGCGCAGGATTCTCAGCAGCAGCAAGAGGATTCCCGCGACGGCGAAGGCGAGCAGGATCCACTTGAGCGAGCCCGCGACCATGAGCAGCACCGCCTTGACGCCCTCAGGGAGCCTGACGGGATCCTCTTCCTCGTCCGGGCTTTCGATCGGCACCCAAACCTCGACCTCCTTGACCGATCCGAAGTCCGGGTCCTCCAGGACCTCTGCGATCAGGGCCTTGGCGCGATCGGGGTCAGGCATGGGAGCCGCGTCCACGCCAGGCGCGGTCAACAAACCGGCGCCAACGATCAAGAGCATGGCCGAAAGGCCGCGGGCACCCTTCGGCCCGCTTTCGCGCACCGTCTTGAAGGCCAGCTCCAGGTCCCAGGCCTCGAGCTCGGTACGCCGCGAGAAATAGAGCGCGAAGCCCGCGCAGACGTAAAAGGGCGCCACCATGGAGAAGGCGAAGACGTAGGCAATGGCGCTGATCCAATAGGCCCAAGAGGCGTCGTCCGTGACGGCGGCCATGAGGTCGAGGCGCGGCAGCTCCTGCGGCACGAGGAAGAAGATACCCAGGAGGAGGCTGGCCCAGAGGATGATCTCGAAGTGGTAGCAGACCAGGGTCAGCCAGAAGGGCACGCCGCTGCCGTTGCTGATCACCCGCCGACGCTCCCGGGCGGCACGGCCCTGGAGCCCCTCCAGCAGGGTCAGCGGCATCAGGAAGGATCGGCGCATACCGATGCGCCGCCAGAGAAGATAGGGCAGCAGGCGTCTCGGCACCCCGGCGCGGAAGAGCGTCCTGAGGTCCGACCACCCCAGCCGCTCGCCGAACAGTGCCCGGCTCGCCCAAATCAGCAAGGGCCCCTCGTAGACGGGCTTGAGCCACCAGAGGGCGAGCAGCCACAAGTCCGGCCGAAAACCGGTCAGGAAGAGACAGAGCACGCCGATCGGCAGGGCGCTCAGCCACCACAGCAGCCACAGCGGCAGGAGCCAGGCCCGGGCCATGGCGAAGCCGAGATCCTGCCCTTCCCAGCCATCGCGCGGGCGCAAGGCTGCCGTTGCACGATCAAGCTCCATGCCGGCTCCGCCCCGACAGCGCGAGATAGAGGGCCACGAGCACCCAGCCGGCGAGGCCGATGCCGTACTTGACGGGTGCAGGCGCGGGACCCGATGACCAAAAGGCCTCGACGATGGCCGCGAGCAGCAGCATGAGGGCCGCCCCGCCGACCAGAACGATGGCGTCGCGCGCGTTCGTGCGCAGGGCCGCCAGCCGCGTGCGCCGGCCGGGGGCGAGCAGTGCCTTGCCGAGCAGCAGTCCGGCCGCCCCGGAGATGGCGATCGCGGTCAGCTCGTAGGGCCCGTGGCCGCTGACGAAGGTCCAAAAGGTGCCGCCATAGTCCAAGCGGGTCAGATGGCCGGCGGCCGCACCGATGTGGAGTCCGTTGAAGACGAGGATCACGGCGGAGCCGACCCCGAAGATCAGGCCGCTCGCGAAGCTGCGAAAGCCGATGCCGACGTTGTTCATGATGTAGAAGCCGAACATGGCGAAGTCCGTATCCGCCTGCCGCCCATGGCTGCGGCCTGGCTTGCGGTTGGCCGGATCGTACATCTCCTCCAGGTTGGAGACCTGGAGGCCATCCATGAGGCTGTAGACGATCTCCTCGTCCAGATAGGTAGCGACCCCCATCGCGAGCATCGGCAGGAAGAGCAGCGCCATCCCCATCCAGAAGGCGAGTGCGTGGCGACGGAGCGTACGGGGAAAATCCTCGGCCATGAAGCCGAGTGCCGCGCGCAGCATCCGCGGACGACGGCGGTAGAGATGAGGGTAGCCGCGCCGCGCCAGGTCATGGAGATCGGCGATCAGCCCCGGGCTGTAGGCCCGCGTCCGCGCCAGGGCATAGTGCCCGCAGACGGCGCGATAGAGCTGAGGGAAGCCCTGCGGATCCTCCTGAGCCGGAGGCCGTTTGGATTTGGCGTCGCCTTCCAGCTGCTCCAGCAGCAGGCGGTATCGGCGCCAGGTCGGTGCATTGGCGGCCTCGAACTGCTGTTGCTTCATCGGCAGTCCGACCGCGCGAGCCAGGCGAGAGCCGGCTGTGCCCAAGAGGAGAGGGAGGCCCCTGGCTGCGGGCGGAGATCGCCCCGGTCGGAGACAGGCGCGCGGTGCCAGGGCGTCGAGCCGCTGCGCGCGAGGCGCGGTCCGGCAGGGGCATCGAGGCTCATGGCAGCTCCTGCGCCCGCCCCCGCGCGAGCCAGCTCGCCCAGCCCCTGACCCGTGCGACGGCGAGCTCGCCGCGATCCCCGAGCTCTTGGGTCAGGACCTCGGCCAGCTCGATGCGACGAGCCGCGGAGAGTCGCTGACTGCGCTCGGCGAAGGACAAAATGGCTTGCTGGGCCTCCAGGCCGAGTCCCAGAGGAGGCGCGACGGGGCCCGCCATGACGGCCTCCCTGGGCTGGGCGCGGCCATCGGCACGCAGCACGAGCGTGCCGGCGGCGAGATCTCCGAGACGGCGAAAATCGCGGTCGAGCAGGACGGCAACCAGCCCGACGCCATAGAGCAGGGGCAGGAAGTCCACGACCCGCAACAGATTGCGAATCATGGATGCGGGCAGCCCGATCGGGGTGCCGTCGTCATGGACGACCGCGAGCCCCATCGCGCGCTTGCCGGGCGTCGCACCCTTCCAGACCTCGAACACGACGGGATAGAGCCATTCCAGCGCGAAGAAGGCGAGGAGCATGAGACCAAGGCCGAAATCGGCGAGGATGAGCAGCGGGGTCAGGATGAGGTAGAGCCCCGCGCGAATCACGCCATCCAGCGCGAGTGCGAGGGCGCGCGGCACTGGGCCTGCGACGCGCAGGCCGAGGTCGATGCCTTCGGGTGTCTCGTTGAAGCGGACGGTATCGATGCTGGGCTGCATGTCCTCTGCTCGGATCGCCGAATCACCGATGCTGACGCTCAACGGTAAAGGCTGAGCGGGAAGTATTCCGTGATCAGGATCACCGGACGCCCGTCGATGATGATCCGATAGGTCCGAAACACTGCTGTCCCGCCATCCGCGGTCCGGTCGAGGCCGACGTCCATGACCTCTCGGTAGCTCTCCATCCCGCTGTCGCGAATGAGCACTCCGATGCCGATCTCCCGGTCGATGAGCCGCTGACGAAACGCCGGAGGGATCAGCTCTGTGCGGATCAATGAGAACGCCTCCGCGAAGCTTCTGCCGCTGTCGACGCCGCACAGCCGCGCGTCGCGGATCAGGCAGCAATCGCCCACGCCGACGGAGATCCAGGACACCGGCTGCTGAGCCGCCTCGAAGCGCTGCTCGACGGTATCGACAGCGACCGGCTCCCAGAAATAGGCCTCGAGGATCTTGGTCACAGTGCCATCTGTGACCAAGAGCGCGCGCAGGAAGGGTGGAAGCTCGCTCAACGCCAGACGCTCCCCGGATGGCGAGCTGATCAATGCGTCGCGCGCGAACCCGTCGCAGCGAAAGGGAAGCTCTGCAGGCGCGCGATCCGCCCGCCGGTAATACCTATGCATCGCCTTTCCTCAACCGCAATGCGGAAACAGCCGGCCCAACCCTTTGCCCCGACGCCCTCGTCAGACACAGGCCGCAAGCGCTTCGGGCGCGTCGAGCCCTCGCCGAGAGCATGCCCGCCCGGCCGCATGGCGTGCCGTGGCGCCTCACCACACCCTTTGCGCCATCGCAACGTGTTGCATAAACCCCCACGACGACGCAGCGAGCGCTTCTGCCACCGTCTCTAGGAACGGCGTCGAGGACAGCGTGCACGGTTGTCACAGGGTGAGTAGGACGCAAGAGAGAGCGCCAGTGAAGGAGCATAATTCATTGAAACTTGAGTACATTCAAACGCACCCCGGGCAGACGAGACAGATCAGAGCCTGGACCGGGCGGCGGAGTGCGCGGCGGCCGTGGTAAGAAATCTGCCGATCCATGCCTTTGTGGGCTTGATGTCTAAAAGATTTTGCCCCAATCTTCTGCGTGACCGCACGCATCAGCGAAATCGCCGGATGTTGCGCGGAGCAAAACGAGCTGTGCCATGGGTCAACCCCGGCGCCAGCCTGGAAATCGTCTATGGTTGACGCAGGGACGAAAGATGGCATGACTCGGAAAGGATCCCCGTATTGTGTTATACAAACAGCGCCTAATGGCCAACAATCTGGAGACTTAGCCCAATGATCAAAATCGTCAAAGTCGCTTCCCTGTCCGCTGCCGCCCTGCTGACCACCTCGCTGCTCGGTGGCTGCACCACCGACCAGACCGCTCGCGACATGGCCCAGCAGGCCCTGGACACCGCCAACAGCGCCCAGGCTTGCTGCAACTCCAACACCGAGCGCCTCGACCGCATGTATCAGAAGATCATGGGCAAATAAGACGCATTGCCTGACTCGCGCCGGTATCCCACGACCTGTGGGATACCGGTATCTTCCTCGACCGCCTTCTCGACCAGCCCCCAGTCGATCACCACATTCGGGTCGCTCTTGATCGACTCCGGAATCGCTTCCCTGGCGCTCTTGCGCACGCTCTTCTCGCCGGCCTGAACCTCAAGATAAAGGTCGTCTCCGCGCCAGCCGACCTTGTAGGCCTGGTCGATGATGTTGACCGGGGTCTTGATGCTCACCTGGGGATAGAGCTTCTCGACGCCCTCGGGGTACATGCGAATGCAGCCGCCGCTCACCTCCATCCCGATTCCCCAGGGCATGCTGGTGCCATGAATGAGATAGTCCGGCCTGCTCAGGCGCATGGCATAGCGCCCCAATGGGTTGTCGGGCCCGGGCGGTACGACCGCTGGCAGGATGTCGCCATAAGCCGCGTGCGCAGCCCGCACATTCGGTCCAGGGGTCCAGGTGGGGTTCTCGCGCTTTTCGATAACCTTGAAGGAGCCTAGCGGTGTGCCCATCGCATCCTTCCCGACGCTGATGGTGAAGACCTGCACCTCGTCCGGCTTGCCTGGGGGATAGTAGTAGAGACGCTTTTCCGCGCGGTTGATGACGATGCCCTCGCGCGGAGCGTCGTTGGGCAGGACGAACATGCTCGGCACGATGACCTCGGTTCCCTTACCAGGCACCCACATATCCACGTTGGGATTGGCCTGACGCATGTCGGCATATCCGAGATTGTTCTGCCGCGCGATATCCAAGAGCGTATCCTTCTCTCTGGCCTTGAAATAGAAGGTGACACCGACGACGGAATCCTCGGGGTGATCGAGTCGGAACGTCTCGGCACGGGCACTGCTCAACGCACCCAAGCCAATCAGGGAGGCACCGATGAGGGCAGCCAGCCACGCCCGACCTTTGCCAAGCTCAAAACCACTCATAGACTCTCCACGCTCCTGTCTGGTTGAGATTCGATGAAAAAGCCGTCGCGATTGTCTCACGTTCGCAACATCGGGGTCGCCGCTCACGTCGACGCCGGAAAGACGACGCTGACCGAGCGCATCCTCTTCTACACCGGCGCGTCTTACAAGATCGGCGAGGTCCATGACGGCGCCGCGCACATGGACTACATGGCCGAAGAGCAGCAGCATGGCATCACCATCACGGCCGCCGTCACCAAGGCACCCTGGCGCGAGCACCTGATCCAGGTCGTCGACACGCCGGGACACGTCGACTTCTCCATCGAGGTCGAGCGCGCCATGCGCGTGCTCGACGGCTGCGTTCTGGTCCTCGACGGCGTCCGCGGTGTCGAGCCCCAGACCGAGACGGTGTGGCGCCAGCGCGAGCACTTCAAGCTCCCCGCACTCTTCTTCGTCAACAAGATGGACCGCCCAGGCGCAGACTTCAGGCGCAGCCTGGACGCCATCCGCGCGCGGCTCAAGGCGGAGCCTGCGCCCATCACCCTGCCCTTCCCGGACGATCACTCGGTGATCCATTTGATCGATCGATCGCGGATTCGTTTCCTTGGAGAGCAAGGCGAAGACGTCGTCGTCGAGCCCTGCCCGCCCGACCTTTGGGAGCACTGCGCCGACCTGCGCGAATCACTTGCCCTGGCCGCCGCGGAGGCCGACGAGTCGCTCGCCGACCTGGTCCTGGCCGGAGAAGAGCCAGATGCCGAAAGCCTGCGCGCGGCCCTGCGCAAAGGGACCCTGGCCGGCAGCTTGTTCCCCTGCTTCGGCGGCAGCGCGCTGCGCAACCTCGGCGTGCAGCCCCTTCTCGACGCCATCGTCGATTTCCTGCCCGCCCCCATGGATCGTCCCCCATCGCTTGCGAAACGACCGGATGGAAGGTCGGAAGAGATCGTCATGGGCGGCGGCGGGCCGCTCGCGGCGCTGGCGTTCAAGGTCCAGCTCTGGGACGGGCGTCGACACGTCTTCGCCCGCCTCTATCGCGGCACGCTCAAGCCCGGCGACAGCGTGGAATTCCTAGGCAGCGACGGGCAGACCAAGCAGGAGCACGTCGCGCGCATCTTCGACGTCGATGCCGGCAAGAAGTCCAAGCTCGACCAGGCGCTGGCGGGGCAGATCGTGCTGCTTGCCGGGCTCAGGCACGCCACCACGGGCGACACGCTCTGCGCACCTGGAAATCCCCTGAGCCTCGAGCGCATCATCACGCACTCCCCGGTCCTGGGCCTCGCGATCGAGCCCGGCGCGGGCACCGACGAGGAGAAGCTGGTCGAGGTCCTCGACAAGGTCCAGCAGGAGGACCCGACCCTCGTGGTCGAGGAAGACCCGGAGACCGGGCAGCGCCTGCTGCGCGGCATGGGTGAGCTGCACCTGCAGATCGTCATCGAGCGGCTCGCGCGCGAGTTCGGGGTGGCGGTCAGGACCGGCAAGCCCGCGGTCGCCGTGCGCGAGACCATTTGCGCGACGGCCTCCGCCGAGGCCCTGTTCGCGCCACCGCCGACGCCAGACCCGCGCCAGCCGGATCTGATGGCGCGAGCCGTCGTCAAGGTCGCGCCGACAAAGCGCGGCCAAGGCGAGCAGATCGAGGTCCGTCCGAGCGTCCTGCCCGAGGGGAGCGCACTCAGCGAAGCTCAAGCGAGCGCGATCGAGCAGGCGATACAGGCCACGCTCGCGTCCGGCCCGCGCTCCGGAGCCGAGGTGCTGGATCTCAGTGTCGAGGTCGTCGAGATCGAGCTGTTCGGTCAGGGATCGACGCCCGAGGCCATTGGTGCCGCGGTCAGCAAGGCCCTGCGCAAGGCGCTCGAGGGGGCGAGACCCGCCACCATGCAGCCGATCATGCGCATCGAGGTCATCGTCCCCGAGCCCAATCTGGGCACCGTGCTGGGGGATCTCCAATCGCGCAAGGCGCTGATTCAGAGCACCTCGACTCAAGGCGAGATGGCGACCATCGCCGCCGAGGCGGGGCTCGAGCCGCTGCTGGGCTATACGACCTCGCTGCGCAGCCTCACCCAGGGACGCGGCCAATTCAGCATGGAGCTCGACCGCTTCGATCTGTGGTGAGCGACAGGGCCCGCGGACCCCCTGGGGACGTCACTGGGTCATCACGGAGCCGCTTCGCCGCGCTCCGTGCCGACGGCGCCTCAGTCGAGACTGGATTCAGCCGGCTGGCTGAGCACGACGACGCGGTCGCGCCCCTCGTCTTTCGCGCGATAGAGGGCGATATCGGCGCGCTCGATGAGACTTTCGGGCGATTCTTCGCCCTCGGCCTCGACGACACCGACCGACACAGTCACTCCACCGATGACATTCTGCGACCCCTTGCGCTGGATGCGCAGGCTCGCCACCTTGTGGCGGATCCGCTCGGCCAGCTCGGCTGCGGCAGCCAAGGGGCGGGTGGCAATCACCGCGAACTCCTCTCCGCCGAAGCGGGCCACGAAGGTGGCGTCGTCCTGCATCTCCTCGAGGATGCCCCCAACGATCTCCAGGATACGGTCGCCCATGAGATGACCGTAGGTGTCGTTGCACTGTTTGAAGCGATCGAGATCGAGCAGGAGCAGTGAGGTCGGCTCATCGCCCGAGCTGAGCGCCTGCTGCAAGGCGTCGTTGAAGGCGCGACGATTGGCGATCTTGGTGAGGCTGTCGACGCGCGCGTCATACTGGCTCTCCTCCAGCTCCTTCTTGAGCTTCGCGACCTCGGCGCTCGCTGCCGCCAGCTCGTCGCGGAACTGGCTGTTCAGATCCTCGAGGCTCGCCGTGTCTTCCATGAGCCGCTTCAGGGCGGCTCGAATCCGCTCGGAATCGATCGGCTGCTCGAGGATCTGAAGGGTATCCTTGAGCGACTCGCCATAGGCCTCGGTGCCTTCGGCGCTCTTGGACACCGACCGCGCGAGCTGCGTGAGGATGTTGACCAGGAGATTCTGGGCCTGCGGACTGTTCGGCAGATAGGTCTTGACGAAGAATTCGAAGAACAGCGATTCGCTGACGTCCGGGTCGTAGCTTCCAGGTCCCGGAAACTGCTCCAACAGGGCCTTGCTGAGCTCCGGATGCGTGTTCTGCACGTGCGCATACCAGAGTGCGTAGTTGTAAGGCGTCGGCGGGATCTGGCGCTGCACCATCAGAGGCACCGCCATGCGGAGATAGTCCGAGGACACGCTCAGCTCCTCGCGAAACACCATCCTCTTATTCGTCATGCGAAGGTCGCTCGTCTTGGCTGGGGTAGCGCCGCTTCGATCGGGCGCCCAAGCGCGTCGGCACGCGCTTGTCGCAGCCGCATGATATGCGATAAGACGCTGGCGCGTTAGGCCAAGCGTGAATCGCCGACGAAGTCGGCATCTAGTCGGCGGGAGTGCATCCGAGCTGGTGCTCGAGCTGCGTTGAGCGCAGCTGTGCAGTGCGGATGGCGAGGGCCGAAGGCAGGATTGGGAGGCGCTCAGCTCGCGCGCCAGGGCGCGACCTCGCCGCGAGGTGCTTCAGCGACTGTGATCCGCCGGTGATTCGTCCGGGCGGTCTCGCGAGTCCGACTCGCGCCGCCGTTTGTCCCTGCGCAGTACCCAGAGCTGCCAGAAGCAGAGCCCGAGGGCGGCACTTGCGGTCAGCAGCGCCTTGCCGAGCATCAAGGTCCCCGTGCTGATCACGCGCCGCCCCCGAGTGATTGGCCGAGTGGCCGAGACGTCCGAGTCTCAGCCATTCGACTCGTCGGCTTTAGACTCCTGCTTGACCTCGGAGCTGGAGCTGCTCGAGTCGCGTCCCGAGCTCATGAATTGGTAATAGAGAAGCCAGCCGACCAATCCGAGAAAGACCATCATTTCGGCAGCAGCCAAGGATCCACCGTCCATCGTCGTCTCCTCCAGAGCATTGGTTATCAGTGATCTCGATCTACGGTGGGGAAGTTTTGGGATGCGCCAACCGATTGCAACCATGCCAGATCCAGGGAGGCCTCCTCGGCCAGACAGGGCTTCCTCGGCCAGACAGAGCGACTCCGAGCCGCCTAGCCAAAGACGCTAGCTCCCTTGGCACCTGCCCGTTGGCAAGAGCGGCCAAATGCGAGCATGAATCGATCTCGAATTCATCTGCGGAAGCGGCCTGCTTCGGGTTATGCTTGGATCCTTCGTATCGGAGACCGACCAAGGCCCTAGCAGTAACAGACGATGTCTCACCAGCCCCAGCTCATCCCACTCTCAGACCTTCCCCACGAGACGCCCGCCCGCCTCACCGAGATCCGTGGCGGCCGCCACCTGACGCGCCGCCTCCTGGCACTGGGTCTAAGGCAGGGCAGCTCGCTCTGCGTGGTCCAGCGCAGGGGGCAGGGTCTGGTGCTGGCGAGCGGAGAGGCACGCATCGCCGTCGGCGCCGGGATCGCGGAGAAGCTGTGGGTCACGCCCGAGGCACCCGAGGCGGGCTGCGCCCCTTGCGAGTCGGACGAGGTCGAGCAGGTCGCTGACGGCAGCCACCTGGGCGTCACGAGCTAGGGGCGGATCTTCACGATGACAGGCAAAGCCACCGGTCCCGTGGCCGCGGACGACCGACCAAGTACCCAGCTGACGGTCGCCGTTGCGGGCAACCCCAACTGCGGCAAGTCGGCCCTCTTCAATGCCCTCACGGGCATCCGGCAGACCACGGGGAACTGGCCCGGCGTCACCGTCGAGCGCAAGGAAGGCTCCATGGAGCTGGACGGGCGGCGCATCCGCGTCATCGACCTGCCCGGGATCTATTCGCTCGACGCCAACTCGCTCGACGAGGTCGTCACGCGCGACTACCTGCTCAGCCGCGACGCCGACCTGATTGTGAACGTGCTCGACGCCAGCAACCTGGAGCGGCACCTCTATCTCACGGTGCAGCTGCTGGAGATGGGCGTGCCCATCGTCATCGCGCTCAACATGATGGATGTGGCGCGCAAGCGCGGCATCCAGATCGACACCGAGCAGCTGGCCGAAGCGCTCGGCTGCCCGGTGGTGCCTCTGGTCGCCGTCAGCAAGGAAGGACTGACGGAGCTGCAGGCCCGCCTGCTCGCGGTCGCCGAGGGGCGCGAGCCCGCCGGCATGCCGCTGGCTCAGGGCGAGTGTGTCGAGGAGGCGGTCGCAGACCTGATCCCGAAGCTGGGGGACAGCGCAGAGCAAGCCAATACGCGCTGGCTGGCACTCAAGCTCTTGGAGTCAGACCCTATCGCCGAGAAGGTCGCGAGCCCCGAGGTCATGACCCTCGTCGAGCAGGCCCGTCACCAGGTCGCCGAGCGCGCGGGCGAGGACACGGACCTACACATCGCGGACACCCGCTATGGCCACGCCCATACCCTCGCCCAGCGGGTCGTGCGCGAGAGCCGCCGCGTCGAGCGCACCCTCTCGGACCGCATCGACCAAGTGGTGCTGAGCAAGCTCTTCGGCATCCCGCTCTTCCTGCTGATGATCTACCTGATGTTCATGTTCACCATGAATATCGGTGGCGCTTTCATCGACTTCTTCGACCTGTTGGGACAGGCGCTCTTCGTCGACGGCCTCGGCGCCCTGCTCGAGCGCCTGGACGCACCCGGCTGGCTCAGCCTGGTGCTCGCGGACGGCATCGGCGGCGGGCTGCAGGTCGTGGGGACCTTCATCCCCATCATCGCCAGCCTCTACATCGTGCTCTCCGCCCTGGAAGACAGCGGCTACATGGCGCGTGCCGCCTTCGTGATGGACCGCTTCATGCGCTCCATCGGGCTGCCCGGCAAGGCCTTCGTCCCCCTCATCGTCGGCTTCGGCTGCAACGTGCCGGCGGTGATGGCGACGCGCACCCTGGAGAGCGAGCGCGAGCGCAAGCTCACTATCCTCATGAACCCCTTTATGTCCTGCGGCGCGCGGCTGCCCGTCTACGCCCTCTTCGCGGCCGCCTTCTTCCCGCACTCGGGTCAGAACCTGGTCTTCGCCCTCTATCTGACAGGGATCGCGGTCGCCATCCTCTCCGGCCTGGCGATGAAGCACACCCTGCTCCAAGGCGACAGCTCGGGCATGCTGATGGAGCTGCCCCCCTATCACCTGCCGACCCTCAAGGGCGTCCTGCTGCGCACCTGGGACAGGGTCAAGCTCTTTCTCCGCGAGGCGGGCAAGGTGATCGTGCTCATGGTCCTGGTGCTCAATGTCCTCTCCACCGTGGGCAGCGACGGCAGCCTGGGCAACGAGGAGAGCGACAGCTCCATCCTGGCGGGCATCAGCCGCACCGCGACGCCACTGTTCGCCCCCATGGGCATCCGCGAAGACAACTGGCCGGCAATCCTAGGTGTCTTCTCGGGCGTTCTGGCAAAAGAGGTCATCGTCGGGACCCTGGACTCGCTCTATGGCCGACTCGCGGCCGAGGAGGCCCCGACCAGCGAGCCCGAGCCCTTCGATCTCTGGCGCGACATCGGGAGAGCCGGCGCCTCGATCGGCGAGAATCTGTCCGACCTGGGGGCGCGGGTGCTCGACCCACTGGGATTGGACGTCGGCGAAGTCGGCGACCAGGCCGCGGCCGCCGACGAGCAGGGCGTGCAAAGCGGCACCTTCGGCGCCATGGCGGAGCGCTTCGACGGCCAGGCCGGCGCCTTCGCCTATCTGCTCTTCGTCCTCCTCTACTTCCCCTGCATCGCCACCATCGGTGCCATCGTGCGTGAGGCGGGCGCGCCCTGGGCCATGTTCGTCGGCTTCTGGACGACGACCATCGCCTTCCTGACCGCGACCGTCTTCTACCAGACCGCGACCTTCGAGCGCGCCCCCCTCTCGGCCGGGATCTGGATCGCAGGCAGCATCGGGCTCTTCGCCGCCATTCTGGTCGCGCTGCGGGTGTGGGCCAGCAAGGAGCCCAGAGTAGGGACATTGGGGAAATCGGAAGCCTGACTTGGCTTGCCCCGATACGGCAAGGAGCAGAGGAGCAGAATGGGTGGTACAGCTGATCCTGATCTGAACGTAGTGGACCGAAGCGCATCGACCCAACTTCCAATTCACGTTGCGCCCTTCGCGCCTTGCGGTTCGAATCACCGCATTCGAGCTACAGACTCCTCGGGCGGGTGATGGAGACGAGCTGAGCGGTCCCTGAGCCAAGCGCCGTCCAGTCATTCGGCATCTCGAGGCGCGCGACCGTTGCGGTCGGCAGCAGCTTGCCGTCCTCCGGGATCTCGATGTCCTCGCCGACCAGGTGGCGCAGCAGCTCTTCGAGGCCGGGATTGTGGCCAACGAGCAAGACGGTCGCGGCACCCTCGGGACAGCGTGCCAAGACGTCCAGCAGCTCGGGGAGGCTGGCCTCGTAAACGGTCTCGTCCCAGACGATGCGCTTCTTCTTGAAGTCCATGCGCTTGCAGACCTTGGCGGCGGTCTGACGCGCCCGCTCGGCTGGCGAGCTGACGACGTGATCGGGCACCAAACCCTCGCGATAGAGCCAGCTGCCGACCTTGGGCGCATCGCTCTTGCCGCGCTTGGCCAGCGGACGCTCGAAGTCCGTCGCGGCGCCCGAGTCCCAATCAGATTTGGCGTGGCGGAGAAGCAGCAGCTCTCGAGGCATATAAAAGAAGGGATCAGCGTAGCTCAAACTGCGTTGCGAACCTGCTGGTGCAATGATGGCAGGTTTTTAACACATCCGTCATTTTGGCGTAACCTCAGCGGGTCTCGGCCAGCAGACGCTCGATCATCCCTTGCGATTGACTCAGGTAGCCGCCACCGAACAGATTGAGGTGGTTGAGGATGTGATAGAGATTGTAGAGGGTCTTGCGGGTCGCATAGCCAGCATCGAGCGGCCAAGCCTCCCGATAGGCGGCATAGAAGTCGCCCCCGAAGCCCCCGAACAGCTCGGTCATGGCGATATCGGCCTCTCTGTCCCCATAGTAGACCGCCGGGTCGAAGATCACCGGCTCCCCCTGACGGGTCGCGCCGATATTCCCACCCCAGAGGTCGCCGTGGAGGATGGATGCCTCCGGCGCATGGTCGATGAGTGCGTCCAGGCGCGCCATGAGGCGCTCGCCGGCAGCCTGCAGGCGTCCGCCGTAGCCATTGGCGGCGGCGATCTCGAGCTGCCGGCCGAGACGATGCTCCCGCCAGAAGCGCACCCAGTCGGTCGTTTGGGTATTGCGCTGGGGCGTGGAGCCGATGGTGTTGTCGCGCTCCCAGCCGAATGTCGGCGCGGTCGCCCGGTGCAGCTCGGCCAGCTGGCGTCCGGCAGGCACCCCGTCGAGACGACCGCCGAGATCGAGCAGCTCCATCACCAGAAAGCTCTGGCCTCCGGCGGACCCCGTGCAGATGGGCTCCGGGACGCGCATGGCGCCCGGCTCGGCCAGCGCCCGCAGGCCGGCGGCCTCCGCCTCGAACATATCCAGCCGGTCCGTCGCGTTGAGCTTGACGAAGTAGGACTGGCTGCCGTCGCCGAGCACCGCGGCTGTATTGATACAGCCTCCGCCAACCGCCCGGTTGGAGCGGACCTCGAAAGGCCGTCCCGTCGCAGTGCTGATCGCCTGTGCGATCGTCGCCCACTGCGTCATTTCGATGCCCCGCGGCCAATGCGTCGATGCAGTGGACTCGTCCGAGGAAAGTGCGCGCGCAGGAACTGCATCTGATCCGCGAGGACGTTGCGCCCCATCAAATAGATGTACTCTGCGTGCGTCGGCGTGAAGGGCACCGCGAGCAGCTCCATGCGCGCATCTTCGGGGGAGCGGCCGGCCTTATGGTTGTTGCAGCGCACACAGGCAGTGACGACGTTGTTCCAGTGGTCTTCGCCACCCTTGCTCGTCGGGCGGACATGATCTCGCGAGAGCTGCCTGGATGAGAATCGCTGACCGCAGTACATGCACATGTGATCGTCGCGCTGAAACAGGGTGCGATTCGACAGCGGCGGGACATAGTCATCCTGCAGCTTGCTCAGGGCGTGATGGATGCCGTAAGTGGCGATGATGGAATGAATTCCTAGCTGGCTCTGAGTGCGCGTCACGGCGTTGATCCCGCCGCGCAGGAGAAACAGCTGGTCGCCACAGGAGTAGGCGACCTGCCCGAGGAAATAGAGACGGGCGGCGGCCCGGTAGTCGACCCATTCCAGGGGCATACCTGCCAAATCCGTTCGCAGTACCTGTTGATTGAGTGGCAACATAGCTGGATACGGCTCGGAATTTGCGGGAATCATACACGCTCAACTCGAAGGCGCAAGGGAGCGAGACTGGGGAATGATGCATTCCGGAAACAGGATGCCGAGCGGGGCGAATTCCCATACGGCTCCCGTCGAGCGCCGCGACGGACGTCGCGGCAAGACCCTGAAGTCATCCCCCACCCACAGCCACCGCAGCGGCTTGGCCGCCTCACCGAATTCGTCAACCCCACGCAGAGCGGGACTGGCACAAATAGCGTAAGTTATTGTTTCGTCGAGCCTTGAGACCAGGTGGTCAGCATTTAGCCAGAACCGCACGAGTCCCCAAGGGACGCGCCTTGGGGACGCTTGCTCAAGGACTATCCCCAGAGTTATCCACAGATATTGTGAACAATTGACCACGAAACAACCCGAGCCCTCTCATCCCGCTCGCCCCCGTGGCAATCAGGGCGCGCACAGAAGCGGCTCTCTGGCGAAGCCAGGGCGCGATTCTTCATGATCCTTCATCACGCCTCATGATCATCTACCGCGTCGCGGTCGATGCCCCGCTCGCAGCCCTCTTCGACTATCTGCCGCCAATCGACGCCGCAGATGCATCACCGGCGCCAGGATCCCGTCTGCTCGTCCCTTTCGGACACCGCCAGCGGGTCGGGATCTTGATCGAGGTGCGCGAAGAGAGCGCGCAGCCCAGCGACAAGCTCAAGGCCGTGGAGCGGCTGCTCGACCCCAGGCCCTTGCTTGGACCCAAGGACCTGGCGCTGGTTCGCTGGGCCGCCGACTACTACCAGCAGCCCCTCGGCGAGGCGGTCTTCACCGCCCTGCCGGCACGCCTGCGCACCTCGGCCCCCCTGCTGGACGAGCACGAGCCGGGCGCTCGGGCAACGCCGCTCGGCTGTGCGACGGCCCTCGCCGATCTCGCACGCGCACCCAAGCAGCGTGCGGTGCTGGCGCTGCTGCAGAGAGCGCCGGCCGGGCTTTCGCTCACCAAGCTCGGAGCCCAGATCGGAGATTGCCGCGCAGCGCTGCGCGCCCTGCGCGAGAAGGGACTCATCGCCAGCTGCACCCTGGAGCGGCGAGAGCCGGCCCCGCAGGTGACGGCGCCTTCCCCGCCGCCACCCTACCCGCTGACCGACGAGCAATCCGAGGCGACGGCCAGCATTCAGGAAGCCTTCGGGCGCTTCCAGGCCTTTCTGCTCGACGGCGTCACTGGGAGCGGCAAGACCGAGGTCTACATCCGTCTGGTCCAGGCACTGATCGAGCAAGGCAGACAGGCGCTGGTCCTGGTCCCGGAGATCGGTCTGACCCCGCAGCTGCGCGAGCGCTTCAGCAGCCGCGTCTCTGGCCCCATCGCCGTCTTGCACTCCGCCCGCAGCAACACCGAGCGCGAGCGCGACTGGCAACTGGCCGCCCGCGGCGAGGCCGGCCTGCTGCTCGGGACCCGCTCCGCCATCTTCGCGCCTCTCCCGCGTCTGGGCCTCATCCTGGTCGACGAGGAGCACGACCCTTCCTTGAAGCAGCAAGAAGGCTTCCGCTACTCGGCGCGCGACCTGGCGGTGCGGCGTGCGCAGCTCACCAGCTGCCCGGTCGTCCTCGGCACCGCCACCCCCTCGCTAGAGACCCTTCACAACGCGCGCGCCAATCGCTACGCCTGGCTGCGCCTGAGGCACCGCACCGGACAGGCGCGCCCGCCGGCGATCTCCCTGCTCGACATCCGCCGCCAGCCCTTGCGCGCCGGCCTCTCCAATGTGCTCCGCAGCCACATGCGCGCGGAGATCGACGCCGGCAATCAGGTGCTGCTGTTCCTCAACCGGCGCGGCTATGCGCCGGTCTTCACCTGCCACAGCTGCGGCTGGGTCGGCGGATGCCGCCACTGCGACGCCCGCCTCACGCTGCACCTGCGCCAGAAGCGGCTTTGGTGCCACCATTGCGACTGGTCGCAGCCGCTGCCGACGCGCTGCCCGGAGTGCCAGGGGCTGGACCTGCGAATGCTCGGTCAGGGCACGGAGCGGCTCGAAGACGAGCTCCGCCCGCTCTTCCCCGATGTCAGCCTGGCGCGGATCGACCGCGACAGCACCCGCCGCAAGGGCGAGCTGACGCGCCTCTTCGACGCCGCCCGCAAAGGCGAGATCCAGATCCTGCTCGGCACCCAGATGCTCGCCAAGGGACACGACTTCCCAGGCGTCACCCTGGTCGGCATCCTCGACCTGGACCAATCGCTGTACGCGAGCGACTTCCGCGCCCCCGAGCGCACGGCCCAGCTGGTGATCCAGGTCGCGGGCCGCGCCGGACGGGCGGAGCGGCCGGGCCGCGTCGTCCTCCAAACCCGGCACCCAGAGCATCCGCTGCTGCAATCCCTGCTGAAGGATGGCTATGGCGGATTCGCCGCCCAGGAGCTCGACGAGCGCCGCGCGGCCGAGCTGCCGCCCTTCATGCATCTCGCCCTGGCGCGGGCCGACGCGGCGGACGAGACGCTTGCCCTGGACTTCCTGCGCGAGGCACGCCGCCTCGGCGAGCGGCTCGACGAGTCCCGCGTCCAGCTGCTCGGTCCAGTCCCGGCCCCCATGGAGCGCCGCGCCGGACGCTACCGCGCCCAGCTCCTGCTGCAATGCGCCAGCCGCCCCCTCCTGCAGCGGTTTCTCCGCCACTGGACCCACGCGCTGCGCCAGCTTCCACGACGGCGCGGACTGCGCTGGTCGCTGGATGTCGACCCTCAGGACATGCTCTAACCATCCGACGCGGGTTCAGGTATCCTTGTGCTCGCCGTTTTCCGCCCGAGCGCGGGGGCGGCGCGACACCCAAGCACCGAAACAATCAACCCGTTGCGGACTCCCCAGAACCCTGGCTCAGCGATGCGCCGAGGCGCGCCCGGAGCCGAGTCTCGCGCGAGTCGGCAAGCCGTCAGCCTGCATGAAGCAAGACATCAAAGATCTCATCTCCGCCGCGCTCTCCGCGCTCACCAGCAACGGCCAGCTCGCGCTCGCCGAGCCTCCAGAGCCCCAGGTGGAGCGCGCCAAGGACGCCTCTCACGGCGACTTCGCGACCAACATCGCCATGGTGCTGGCCAAGCAGGCGCGCACCAAGCCGCGCGACCTGGCGCAGCACATCCTCGACGCCCTGCCCGCCTCGCCACTGGTCGCCAAGGCCGAGATCGCGGGCCCCGGCTTCATCAACTTCTTCTTGGCCGAGGACGCCTACCGCGCCGTCGTGCCGCGCGTCCTCGAGGCCGGTCGCGGCTATGGCCGCAGCGACATCGGCGCCGGCAAGCGCGTACAGGTCGAGTTCGTCTCCGCCAACCCGACCGGGCCCCTCCATGTCGGACACGGGCGCGGCGCGGCCTATGGCGCCGTGGTCGCCGATCTGCTCGCGGCCGTGGGCTTCGACGTGCACCGCGAGTACTACGTCAACGACGCCGGCCGCCAAATGGACATCCTGGCCGCATCCGTTTGGCTCAGATACCTCGAGCTGTGCGGCGAGGAGCTGAGGTTCCCGAGCAACGGCTACAAGGGCGATTACGTCTGGGACATCGCCGCGACCCTGCACCGCGAGCACGGCGACGCCTACCGCGTCGAGGCCGGGCAGGTCTTCGCCGGCCTGCCGCCGGATGCCGCGCTCGAAGGCGAGCCCCAAGACGACGGCGGCGACAAGGAGGCCCATATCGACGGCCTCATCGACGCCGCCAAGCGCCTGCTCGGCGACAACCGCTACCGCTATGTCTTCGAGCTGGGCCTGAGCACCATCCTCGACGACATTCGCGCCGACCTCCTGGAGTTCGGCGTGGAGTATCAGGAGTGGTACTCCGAGCGCTCGCTCACCGAGAGCGGCGCGGTCAACAAGGCCATCGAGCGGCTGCGCGAGTCGGGCCAGGTCTACGAGCAGAATGGCGCGCTCTGGTTCCGCTCCACCGACTTCGGCGACGAGAAGGACCGCGTGGTGGTGCGCGACAACGGCCAGACCACCTACTTCGCCTCCGACATCGCCTACCACATGGACAAGCTCGAGCGCGGCTTCGACCGCGTCATCGACATCTGGGGCGCGGATCACCACGGCTACATCCCGCGCGTCAAGGCGGCGCTCAAGGCACTCGGCGACAACACCGATCGGCTCGATGTCCTGCTGGTCCAGTTCGCCATCCTCTATCGCGGCGGCGAGAAGGCGCAGATGTCGACCCGCTCCGGCGAGTTCGTCACCCTGCGGCAGCTGCGCAAGGAGGTCGGCAGCGACGCCGCGCGCTTCTTCTACGTGATGCGCCGCTGCGAGCAGCACCTGGACTTCGACCTCGACCTGGCCAAGTCACAGTCCTCGGACAACCCGGTCTACTACGTCCAATACGCCCATGCCCGGGTCTGCAGCGTGCTGCGCCAGGCCGCCGATCGCGGCATGGTCGTCGAGCCGAGCAGCGGGACCACGCACCTGGACAGGCTCTCGGAGGAGCACGAGCAGGCCCTGCTGCGTACCCTGACGCGCTATCCCGAGGTCGTCGAATCGGCCGCCCTCAAGGAAGAGCCGCATCAGCTCACCCACTACCTGCGCGAGCTGGCCAACGAGCTTCACACCTACTACAACGCCCACCAGTTCCTGGTCGAGGACACCGCTCTGCGCGACGCCCGCATCAAGCTGATCCTGGCCGTGCGTCAGGTGCTGCGCAACGGTCTGGGGCTGCTCGGCGTTTCAGCACCGGAGAGCATGTGACATGCCCAGGGACTATCGCCGCTCCAGCCAATCGCAGCCGTCCAAGCGCAAGCAAAGCAGGTCCTGCGTCTGGTGGCTGATCGTCGGCATCGCCGTCGGAGTCGTGGCCACCAAGATCCTGGCCCCGGGCCAGGACGCGGCGGAGCCAGCGACCGAAACGGCGGCACGCGAGAGCGCTAGTCCCAGCCGGCCCAAACCGAGCTTCAAGTTCGAGGAGATCCTCACCCAGGCCGAGGATGACGACGATGGCAAGGCCCCGCCGCTGCCACCGCCGGCACCACGTCCTCAGCCGCCCGTGCAGGAGAAGCCAGCCACGCCCGAGCCGGCGCAAGCCAGGGCCGTCGAGCCGGCACCCACGCCGGCGCCAGCGGCCAAGCCTCGCCGCGGCTCCTATGTCGTCCAGGTCGGCTCCTTCAGCCGAGCGGCGGATGCCGAGCGCCTCAAGGCACAGCTCGCGATGCTCGGCGTCTCCACCAGCGTCCAAGCCGCGACGCTCTCCAACGGCCGCGTCACCCATCGCGTGCGCACCGGCGGGTACGCCAGCCGGGCAGAGGCCAAGAAGGTCCAGGCACTGCTGAAGCGCCATGGGAAAGACAGCCTCGCCATCCCGGTCAAATAGCACTCCACATCAGCTGCCGCCGCCTCATGACGGCGGCAGCCCGCCTCACCCCTTGACCGTCAGCACCTGCTTCAGGGTGTGCACCACCTCGACCAGGTCGGTCTGGTCTGCCATGACGGCGTCGATGTCCTTGTAGGCCGCCGGGATCTCATCGATCACGCCCTTGTCCTTACGGCACTCGACACCCTGCGTCTGGGCCTCCAGGTCCTTGCGGGTGAAGCGACGGGTCGCCTCCCCACGGCTCATGCGCCGCCCCGCCCCGTGCGAGCAGGAGCAGAAGGACATGGGATTCCCCAGCCCCCGCACGATATAGGACTTGGCGCCCATGCTCCCCGGGATGATCCCCAGCTCGCCCTCGCCCGCGCGGATCGCGCCCTTTCGGGTGAGGTAGACGTCCTTTCCGAAGTGATGCTCGCGTGCCACATAGTTGTGGTGACAGTTGATCGCCTCCGTGGTCGTCTCGAAGGGCGGCAGCCGATCGCGCAACGCCTCGATGATGAGCCGCATCATCTGACGACGGTTTTCCAGCGCATAGTCCTGCGCCCAGCCGACCGCCTCGACATAGTCGTCGAAGTGCTTGCTGCCCTCGGGCAGGTAGGCGAGGTTCTGGTCCGGGAGCCGGATCTTCCAGTGCTCCATCTCGCGCTTCGCCAGCTCGATGAAGTGCATCCCGATGCGGTTGCCGATCCCGCGCGATCCCGAGTGCAGCATGATCCAAACCTGCTGGGCCTCGTCGAGACAGAGCTCGATGAAGTGGTTTCCGCCACCCAGGCTTCCCAGCTGGCTCTGCCAGCGGGCGTGAATCTTGGGGTGCTTGTCCAGGATCGGCTTGAGGCCCGGGGCCACGCGCTTCAGCCCCTCGGCGCACCAGGCATCCTCGGCGTGTCCGTCGAAGCCGACCGGCACGGCGGCCTCGATCGCCGAGCGCACCCTGGCCAAGGAATCCGGCAGCTGATCCGCGCGCAGCGACAGCCGCAGCGCATTCATGCCGCAGCCGATGTCGACCCCAACCGCCGCAGGAATGATGGCCCCGAGGGTCGGGATCACGGACCCGATGGTCGCCCCCATTCCCCAATGCACGTCCGGCATGGCCGCCACGTGCGAATGGATGAAGGGCAGCTGGGAGACGTTCTCCAGCTGCTTCATGGCGTTCTCGGCCACGTCCTCCGTGTAGATCTTGACCGGGACACGGCCCTTGCTGATGACTCGCTTGATCGGCATGGTCTTCTTCCTGCCAGTAAGGTGCTAGGCGATGCTCGAGCAGCACCGACGCGCTGCCACTCTAAAGCGTGAGAGCAAACCCGTTCGCTTACTTGTGCTTTCGCCTCTTATCGTTTCGTATTTCACCGGGATCGAGACCCTGAAAGGCGTCGATTCCTGCCTCGATCGTCTTGCGGTAGCCCGCCCGAATACTCGATGCGGACCGCTCATGCGGCCCGCCCTTGCGCAGCAGCGGGGACCGGGCGACCGGGTTTCGCAGCTTGCTCATCTCCTTGTACCTCGTTGCTATGACCCGTGACCAAACGACCGCAATCCTTTGCGGCACGTCAATCATCTTAGGGTGGACGAGCGGGAGCGAAGTCCACCGAATCTCGCCTCGGCGCTGGTGGACTGCGCTGCGCTTGTCCACCCTACGCATCTACCCCTTGGGGGCCTCGATCCGGACCAGCCCCTGCAGCAGCGATTCCATGCCGCCGAAGACAGTCAGACTGCCGACCCGCTCGGTGACGCGCTCCAGCGCCTCCAGCTCCTTGAGCCGCAGCAGGACCGGGTTCTGGTCCATCAGCTTGGCGGTGTTGAGCAGCGACCGCGTCGCCGCCGTCTCCTCGCGGCGGCGGATGAGGTTGGCCTGGGCCGCCTTCTCCGCCTCCACCACCTGGTTGAGGATCTGCTTCATGTCACCCGGCAGGATGACGTCCTTGATCCCCAGCGCCTCGACCTGGATCCCGTAGGGCTCCGCGCGCTCCTGGATGCCTGCGAGCAATCCCTGCTCGGTCACGCCCTTCTGCTCCAGCAGCTCGTCGAGCGTGCGGTCGCAGATGGCCTGACGCAGCCCGAACTGCAGCTCCCGATACAGGAAGTCCTTGTACTTCGGCAGCCCGGCACGGACCTTCACGGGGTCCTCGACCCGGTAGTGCGCGCTCAGGTTGATCCGCAGGCTCACCTTGTCACGGGTCAGGATCTCCTGCCCCTGGACCTCCAGCTCCTGCAGCCGCAGGTCGGTCACTTCCACCTGCAGATTCCGCGCGAAGCTCCAGAAGGCGTGGACTCCAGGCTGTAGCGTCCGGATCAGCCGTCCATCCTGGATCAACAGACCGATCTCGTGGTCGGCGACCTCCTCCTCGAGGATGTTGTCCAGAAACTCCGTCCCCGGCAGCACCTTGCCCAGCGTGCGGGCCTTCTCCCGCAGTGCGGGCGAGGCCGTGGTCCAGGCGTCCCTATGCCGCATCCGGCGGATGCTCTCCATGAGCTCGGCATCGACGGCCAGGTCGGCCGACAGGTCGACCCGCTCGACGCGCACCTCGATCGGCCCCTTCCAGTAGAAGCGACGACTCATGGGCGGAATCAGCGTGGTCAGCCGGCCCTCCAGGTAGACCAGTCCGGCCTCTCGATCGGCGGTCTCGACCGCGTCGACCCAGGCATTCCAGAGCGCCGCGGCCTCCTTGCGGAAGACCTCGGCATGCGCGTGGCTCAGCTCCGGATTGGTCAGGTCGTAGACCTCGATGGCCAGGGCGCCGGCCAGGTCCACCCAGTGGTAGACGCCCGGCCCCAGCACCTGCTCCAGCATCCCGTTCTTCAGCACCAGGGCACGCTCGTGCTGGGCGACGACCTGTCGCTTGTATCCCATGATTCTCATCGTTCTCGTCTCCTCTGCCGTCGGTCGATCAAGGGGGCGGCATCATGTCTACCTGTTTCGCTTATCGGTTGGGTTGCGGAAGAGCGACCAGCTTCCAGCCCCTGCGTCATCGCGCTCTTCGATTGCTGACGCCTCCAACAGCCGCTCGAATCGAGCCAATCCAGTTGCTCGTCAACTGGCTGACTGCAAAAAGCTGGCAGCTGGAGGCTGGAAGCTGGCAGCTCTCTTAAGCGGCTCGCCCCGCGTCGCGGCGATGGGCCATGAAGGCCGCACGGCCGCTAGGCTCCGGCTTGGTCGAGCCGCGACCCTGCGGCGCCTTCCGCACTCCTGTGCAGACGACCTGCTGCGAAGCGCTCCGATCCGCGCGTTTCTCCAAGGCGCAAGATCGCCGCGACGCCCCCGATCCGGCCTCCCTGCCGGCCCGCCGACGGGCGGGGATCGCTTGATCATCGGGCTGGGGCTCACCCCTGGGCTGTGGTTGGAGCAGGCTCCAACCGAAGGCGATGGACAGTCGCCTCATGTGGCAACGGCGGGATTCGAACCCGCTACCCACTGGTCCAAAACCAGTTGCTCTACCCGATTGAGCTACGTTGTCGCCTCCACGGCCATCGCGCAGTGGGTACGGACCCCAGGGACACCCTCTGGCGCCTAGGCCCGCCACCGGGGCATTCAGAGCCCCAAGCGCTGACCACGCGATGCGCTCCGCGAAGCTGGTTTCGCCCGAAGCGCCAAGTCTCCAGGCACAAAAAAGCCCCGACCGGTGCTCCCGGTCGGGGCTTGAAATCCCGCCGGAAGGCCCTTTTGCTGGGCCTTCCGCGATCACAATCGAAAAAGACTCAGCTCAGAGGCGCAGCACTGTCCGTCCGCCCCGCGAAGGAGGTCCGGAGCCCTGGTTGTTTGAGGTTGCCGCTGACGATCATTGGAGTCTCGATCCTCTCGATTGCAGTTGTCAGTTGATTCAATGGGCGGCTAGTCTAGCGCGCAAATCAAGTATGTCAACACAAATATCAAGATTCTTGTAAATCACCGAGCACATGCAATCGACCACGATCCCCGGACGTATAAAGCTCGCGCGCAAGATGGCCGGCCTGCCCACTCAGGCCAGCCTCTTGGTGTGCATCCCCGGCTGGAAGCCCTCGCGGCTCGGCAACTATGAGGCCGGCATCTCCACGCCTGGCGCGGACGACATGCTGCTGATCGCGGAGGCGACCGGCGTCTCCGCCTGCTGGCTGATGTTCGGCCAGGGGCCGATCCGACCGAGCGAGCGCGACCTCCAGGCCGTGCGGCACCAGAATCTGGCCCAGGCGCTGGATGGCATCGAGGCGGACGAGGAACGGCTGGCGGAGACGGTCAAGCGGCTGCGCATCTCGCGCAAGCGGCTGCGGGAGCACCTGGACAATCCCTTTCTGCCGATCTCCGACGAGCTGGCCCGCAGACTGGAGCGCCTCCTCGGCGCCAAGCCGGGCTGGCTGGACGAGCAGCACGTCGAGCGCGACCCGCTCTTCCTGTCCTTCCCCGAGGAGATGCGCGAGCTGATGATGATCTATTCCGAGCTGCCCGCCAGCCAGCGCCCCGTGCTCATGGCGACGGTGCGCGCCCTGCGGGATTCACTGACGACGGCCTAGCTTGGCGAATCTCAGCGTCGGTGCCGATGGCCCCAAGGCTGGGAGTGTCGGCCTCCAGGCCGACACCTGTTGACCTGGAGGCCGTAGCGGGCTTCACCTGGCGGGTGAGCCAGCAGGAAACCCCGATCTTGAAAGTGATCAAGGCCTTGCATGAAGCACGAAGCGGTCAACTGCCGGATCTAGGTTCAAGCTGACGCTATCGGCCGGCGGAGCCGCGATCAGGCCTCGCGAACGGTCGCCAGACGCCGCCGCAGGAGCTGAACGTGCAGCCGCAGATCGTAGAGCTCGTCGGAGTAGGACAGCGGCACGTCGACCTGCGCCGCCTCGCACTCGATGCGCTCCAGGCGCCCCGCGAGCGCGTCGAGGGCAGCGTCGTCGCCACGGCCGGTCTCGAGCTCGAGGTCGATCTTTCTCAGCTCGACATACCAGCGCAGGATGCGTCGGCGGATCCGCCAGGCATAGATGGGCGGCAAGATCTTGATGAGCGGGAACAAGAGGGCGACCAGCGGGAGCAGCATGACCTTGGTGCGGTCGATCCAGGTCGCCGCCCAGAAGGGGAGATAGCGCTGCAGGAAGGGCGGGCCATGCTTGTAGTGACGCTCGGCGTCGCTGCTCATCGGAAAGTCGCTGTGCTGCGGCGTCGGAAAGGTCCCTGGGGCGGCGAGCAAGCTGCCCTGTCCGTGCGCCTCGACCGCCGCCTCGATCAAGAGATCCACCAGTGCCGGGTGAATGTCCGGCCGGGCGACCAAGTTTGCCGTCGCCGCAACCAGGTCGAGGTCCCTCTCTGGAGACTGCCGAGCCAGGTCGAGCACGCCGGTCGGGAGCTCGAGCCGGGTGAGCGAGCGGTCGATCCGGGCATAGGCCGGCGCCTCATCCAGTGTCCGAGCACGCACTTCGGGATCCGCCACCAGGGCGGCGAGCAAAGGAGAGTCCGCGGCGGCCACCATGACGAGCAGGTCTAGCCGACCAGAGCGCAGCCGCTCGGCCAAGGCGGCGGTGTCATCGCGGATCAGCTCCGCATTGTCATCCGTGATCCCGCTCTCCCGGAGCATGCGCTCGGCCAGAAAGGCCGTCCCGCTATCGGGCGGGCCGATGCCGATCCGCGCGCCCTCCAGCGCGCTCAGCGGAAGATCCTCCGCGTCGACGGGCACCAACAGCCAGACCGGCTCGTAGAACATGCTCCCCAGCCCCATCAAGGCCTCGCGCTGCTCGGGCGTGGCGACCCCACTCTGAACGAAGGCCAGGTCCACCGGCGCATCCGCATCCAGAATGCGCGCGAGATTGTCCACGGAGCCCGCCGTTTCGACCACGTCCAGGGTGATCCCGTGGCGCTCCAAGGCCCGGCGATACTGCTCCGCGTAGCTGTAGTAGCCGCCCTCGGCGCCGCCGGTAGCGATACTGACCTGCACCGGCGGTGCTGGCTGGATGTATTGCGCGGTGACGTAGAAGGCGATAACGACCAAGAGGGCACTGCCGCCGAAGAGGCCGACCGCCTCCCAACGGCCGCGCTTCGGCTTCGGTCGATTGGCGGACTTGGTGCTCGAGGAAGGCATCCGAGGCTCCCGAGTGCGGGCCAGCGGCGACATGCCGCGGACTGTGTCGAGTCAGCATTATAGCCACGGCTGTCGACGGGGACGGACCCCTGCCCGCAGGCGACGGCCTCACCGACGCACGGCGAGCGGCATTTGAGGCGCAGCCGCGTCGAGCGCCTCGGCCGGTCCAAGCGACCTCGGTCACAGTGCGGCTGGCTCGCGCTGCCTATGCTGAGCCTGATGCATGCAAGCGGCGCTGAGCCAGACTTGAAGTCGCGCGTCTAGCAGCAACTTCTAATGTTGCACTGCAATACAAGCGTGCGTAGCATCCCCCTAGCAACACCAGTTCTTCACGAGGTTTCATCGGTGCCAGGTCAAGCAGTCCGCGAGTCCATTCAGGGCCAACCCTTCAACGACGTGCTCAACGAGCTGCACGCCCACACCTTTTCGGGCGCGCCCGGGGAGTCAGACCCCTTCACGCTCAGCGAGCTCGAGCGCGAGTACATCGCCTATGCCCTGGGGCTCTACTATCAGTGCGATCATTGCGTGGAGTATCACGGCCGTGTCGTAGAGCGCGTGCGCAAGAAGCTCGGCTCGGCGTCATGGGCCTGGAAGGACGAGATGCTGAAGGTGGTGCTCTTTCTGCGCACCAGTCGAACCAACGTCTCGGCGCGGGAATGGGAAGGCTGGATGGACGCCTGGCGACGCTTTGCCGGCCGCTTGCACCACCATGAGCGCGGTCTCGCCTGCAACATCGCCTATGCTGTAGGGATCGCCCGCGCCGACGAGCACCTGATGGATGTCGCCTTCGAGTCCCTGCGCAGTCTGTACGACAACGACGAGACCCTGCTCGGGGTCATTCGCGACATCGACCGCGTCGTGGTCTTCATGAAGGCGGCAACGTCCAAGAACCGCACCGACCCCATCGTTCGGCGCCAGCTCGGGATGCGGGGAATTCGTATCTGAGGTTCTTGCCGACGCGCGGGGCATGGCTAGATGCCAGCGCACCGTCGCGTCGGCTTGGGCCCCCAGCCTGCCAGTCGGCTCAGTATGCCGAGCGATCCCGCCCTAGAGAGCTGGCGGCCGCCAGCTCAGTCATCCTCATCCCGATCACGCCGCTCGACCGTCTCCGGGTCGGCCGTGATGGGACGATAGATCTCCACCCGATTGCCATCGGCGAGCTTGGTATCGAGCTTGCTGATCTTGCCGAAGATCCCGACCTTGTTGACGTCCAGATCGATCTCCGGGAACTGGTCGAGCAGACCCAAGCGCTCGATGGCGTCCCGAATGGTGCTTCCCTCGGGCACGTCCAGCTTCAGCCAGGTCTGCTTGAACTTGTCTGCGTAAGCGACTCCGACGTGCATCTTTGTTCTCGCTCCAGTCTTAAGAAGATTCGTGGGCACCAGCCAGGTGGACGAGCGCGAGCGAAGTCCACCGAATCCCGCGCCGATGCCGGTGGACTGCGCTGCGCTTGTCCACCCTACGCCCTCAGCCCGAAGGCACAGTGGAAGAGGGACCGGTTACGCCCTCTTCGCGTCCTTTGCGCCTTTGCGCCTTTGCGGTTCCAAATGACCGCACCCGGCATCACGCCAAGGCCTCGCCCCCGGACTCGGCGCTGCGGCGCTTGACCTCGGCGATGCGGGCGTCGATGAGGCGCTTGGCGGCGAGCATGAAGCCGAGCGCGATGAATCCACCCGGCGGCAGAATGGCCAGCAGGAAGCCGCGGTACTCGGGGATGATGGTGACCTCGAGGAAGGACATGCCATCGCCCAGCAAGAGACTGGCGTTGGCGAACAGGGTCCCGCTGCCGATGATCTCGCGCAGCCCGCCCAGCACGACCAGCACGAAGGTGAAGCCGACGCCCATCATGAGCCCGTCGAAGGCCGAGGGCAGCACTGGGTTGCGCGAGGCGAAGGACTCCGCCCGCCCCAGGATGGCGCAGTTGGTGACGATGAGGGGGATGAAGAGCCCCAGCACCTTGTGCAGGTCATGCAGCCAGGCGTTCATGCCGAGATCGACCAGGGTCACCAGGACGGCGATCACTAGGATGAAGATGGGGATGCGCACCTCGGGCGTCACCTGGCCGCGAATCATGGCGACGAGCAGGCCGGCCGCGATCATGACGACCGTGGTCGCCAGCCCCATGCCGAGTCCGTTGGTCGCCGTGCCGGTCACGGCCAGCAGGGGACAGAGGGCGAGCGACTGGGCGAAGACGACGTTGTTGTTCCAGAAGCCGTCGGAGGCGATCCGCCCCCACGGGGTCTTGGGCTTGGTCTCTGTGTCTGTGCTCATGGCTGACTCCGGACGGGCGCATCGGGATCCGTCGTGGTGATCTGGGCCGGGGTCGTCAGGGCCTCGCGGTGGCTCTGGAAAAACTCCAGACCGCGCCGGATCGAGCCCACCACGGCACGCGGCGTGACGGTGGCGCCGCTGAACTGGTCGAAGTCACCGCCGTCCTTCTTGACCGCCCAGCGCTCCGCGGGCGGCTCTCCTAGCGAGAGTCCGTCGAAGTCGAGGATCCAGTCGTCCTTGGCGACCTCGATCTTGTCGCCCAGTCCGGGCGTCTCGGCGTGCGCGAGCACGCGCACCCCGAGGATCTTGCCGTCGGCGCCGATGCCCATGATGGACTCGATCTCGCCGGCATAGCCGATTCCGACGATGCGATAGGCGACCGCCTTGACCTGGAGCCCGTCCAGCGCCCGATAGACGGTCACGGGCGCGCCATCCGCGTTCTCGAGCGTCAGGGGGTGCGCCAGCAGGTCGTTGTCATGCATCGCGGGCGGAATGACCTGGCTCAGCGAGGCCTTGAGGTCCTCGGCCTTGCGCAGCTCGATGGTGTCGCGGGTCGCCATGTCGCCCATGACGAGAAGGGCGGCGGCGAGCAGGGTGGAGCCGCCGAGCAGCCCGGCCTGATAGCCGATGCGCTGGCGGTAGCTCGGCACGCTGGCGTGACTCATGATTCCACCTCCGCGTCGTCGGCGTACTCGATGGGCGCGCCCTTGCGGTCACGGCCATAGACGCGCGGTTTGATGTAGTAGTCGATCAGCGGGGTGCAGGCGTTCATCAAGAGCACCGCGAAGGCGACGCCCTCCGGATAGCCGGCCCAGGTGCGGATGGCGTAGACCAGCAGCCCACAGCCGGCGCCGAAGAGGAGCTGCCCCCGCGTCGAGACCGGCGAGGTCACCAGGTCCGTGGCGATGAAGAAGGCGCCGAGCAGGGTCGCGCCGGATACCAGATGGTAGAGCGCGCTGGTGTAATGCTCGGGGTCATAGAGATTCATGACCGTGGCGAGCACGGCGATGGTCCCGAGCATGGCCAGCGGGATGTGCCAGGTGATGATGCGCTTGAAGATGAGGAAGAGCCCACCGAGCAGGATCAGCACCGCCGACGTCTCGCCCATGCTGCCGGCGACCGTTCCGATGGCCCCGGAGAGTGGCGCGAAGAAGCCCGGCAGGATGCCGGACAGGCTGAGCCCCTGGCCCAGCTCGGTGCGCACGTGCCCGAGGACGGTCGCGCCACTGTAGGCATCGAAGCCCTGACCGCCGAAGGTGATCGCCAGCCCCTCGACCAGCCCGGGCGCATCGGCGGAGAACAGGGGCGCCGGCTCGACGAAGCTGGTCATCTCGAGGGGGAAGGCGATCAAAATGGCCACACGCGCAACCATCGCCGGATTGAAGAGGTTCTGGCCGATGCCGCCAAAGACCTGCTTGGCGATGACGATGGCCATGAAGCTGCCGACCACGCCGATCCACCAGGGCGCCCAGGGCGGCAAGGTCATGGCGAGCAGCCAGCCGGTGAGCAGGGCCGAGCCGTCGAAGACGAAGGGGCGGATGGGCTTTCCCGCGATCCCCAGACTCATGACCTCGAACAGCAAGGCCGAGGCGATGGTCGCCGCGAAGAGGTAGATGGCGGGCCAGCCGAACTGCCAGAGCCCGAAGGCCGTGGCCGGCAGCAGGGCCAGCATGACCAGCCCCATGGTGCGGGAGATGCTGATGCGCTCGTGGGCGAATGGCCCGGCCTGGGCGGCCGGGGTCTCGATACTCATCTCAAGCCTCCGTCTCGGCTGGGGCCTTGGCTTCCGCGGGAGCGGGCTCCGCCTTGGGCGCCGCTTCGGCCGCGGCCTTCTGCTCGGCCTCGGCCTTTTTCTTCGCGGCCATCTCGCGCTTGCGCTTCGCCATGGCCTCGCGCTTGGCCTTCTTGATGGCCTCCATGCGCGCCGTGCGCTGCTCGGCGAGACGCTTGGTCTCGGCCTGCTTCTGCTTGGCGCGCCCGCGCGCCGCCATCTCGCCCTTGGCGTAGTTGAAGAACTGCACCAGCGGGATGTGACCCGGGCAGGCGTAGGCGCAGGAGCCGCAGCCGATGCAATCCATGAGACCCCGCTCGACCGCGCCCTCCAGATCGCCGACGCGGATATGGGCCGCCATGTCGAGCGGCACCAGCCCGCAAGGGCAGGCCTGGACGCAGCTCGCGCAGCGGATGCAGGGCATGACCTCGCTGACGTTGGTCTCCTCCGCGGTCAGGGCCAGGATCCCGTTGCTGCCCTTGACCATGGGCACCCGCGTGCTCGGCAGCGGCTGCCCCATCATGGGCCCGCCGCTGATGAGTCGGTCGGGCTCGACCTTGAAACCGCCGCAGTAGTCCAGGATGTCCTGGACCCTGGTACCGAGAGGGATGCGCACATTGCGCGGCTCGGAGATCGCCTTGCCGCTGACGGTCACCACGCGCGAGACCAGCGGATAGCCGTAGCGCAGCGCCTCGTGCACGGCAAAGGCCGTCGCTGGGTTGTGAGCCACGACGCCGATATCGGCGGTCAATCCGCGCGCCGGCGTCTCACGCCCGATCAGCGTCTGCACCAGGTGCTTTTCCGACCCCATCGGATAGCGGGTCGGCAGGCGGGCGATGCCGATATTCGGGTACTCGGAGGCCGCGACCGCCATGGCCGCCTGCGCCTCAGGCTTGTTGTTCTCGATGCCGATGATGATGCGCTCCACCCCGAGCGCATGCGCCATGATGCGGATACCGTCGAGCACGTCCGCCGAGCGCTCGCGCATCAGGCGGTCATCACAGGTCAGGTAGGGCTCGCACTCGGCCCCATTGATAACTAGCGTGTGCAGCCGATATTTCTTGCGCAAATTCAGCTTGACGGCTGCGGGAAAGGTCGCGCCGCCCAGGCCGACGACGCCGGCCGCGGCGACGCGCGCCGCGATCTCCTCCGGCTGCAGCGCGAAGGGGTCCTCGACACCCTGGATGTGGTCGGCCCAGCGATCCTCGCCGTCGGGCTTGAGCGTGATGGTCGGCACCGAGAGCCCGGAGGCGTGATGCGCCGGGTAGCTGCCCACGCCCATGATGCGCCCTGAGGTCGGCGCATGGACGGGCGCCGAGATCATGCCCTGGCCGTTCGCCAGCAGGTCCCCCTTGGCGACCATCTGGCCGCGCCGCACGGCCGGGCTGGCCGGGGCGCCGATGTGCTGCTGCAGCGGAATGTGAAGAAGCGCCGGCATCGGCAGGTCTTGGATCTCCTGACCGGCGGCGAGCTGTTTGCGGTCGTCCGGGTGGACGCCGCCACGGATCTTGAAAAGTCTCATGGCCGTGTGCGGACCTCCGTCCGAGGTTGCGAGCCCCCGCGTGCGAGGAGCGAAGTGCCGAGAAGCTGGCTCATATCGCCACCGCCGGCTTCGGCCAGTACCAGGTCTGCAAGGTCGGCGCGAGCGGACGCATCTCGATGCACTCGGTCGGACAGACGTCGAAGCACAGCTCGCAGCCGATACAGGCGTCTGCAAAGACGCTGTGGATCATGTTGTTGGCGCCCATGATGGCGTCGGTCGGACAGCGCTTGAAGCACTTGGTGCAGCCGATGCAGAGGCTCTCGTGGATGTGCGCGATGGTGGGCACCTTGTCCTCGACGCCAGACAGATCCGCCGTGACGCCAAGCAAGCTGGCCAGCTCCTCGGCCAGCGCGCGTCCGCCGGGGGGGCAGATGGTGACCGGCGCGGCACCCGAGGCGATGGCCTCGGCGGCGGGCCCACAGCCCGGATAGCCGCACTGACCGCATTGCGAGCCGGGAAGCAGGGCGGAGACCTCTTCGGTCGCCGCGCTGCCCTCGACCTTGAGGTAGCGCGCGGCGAGTCCCAGCAGCCCGCCGAGGGCGAGACCAAGCGTGGTAAGACTGGCGATCGCGGCAAACATATCTCTTCGGATCTCCTGATTGAGTCGAGTATCGCGCCGAGTCGAGTGTCGCGCTCCCTCAGGCGAGCCCGGCGAAGCCCATGAAGGCCAAGGACATCAGGCCGGCGACGATGAAGGCGATGGGCGCGCCGGCGAAGGCCGCGGGCACGTTGGCCAGCGCGAGACGCTCGCGCATGCCGGCGAAGAGCACCATGACCAGGGTGAAGCCGAGCGCGGAGCCGAGCCCGTAGAGGACGCTCTCCAGGAAGCCGTGGCCTTCCTGCACGTTCAGCAGCGCCACGCCCAGCACGGCGCAGTTGGTCGTGATGAGGGGCAGATAGATGCCCAGCACCTGATAGAGGGCTGGCGAGATCTTGCGCACCGCCATCTCCGTGAACTGGACCACGGCGGCGATGACGAGAATGAAGGTCAGGATGCGCAGATAGCCGATCCCCAAGGGCTGGAGGACGTAATACTCCAACAGCCAGCCGGCCACGGCGGCCAGCGTCAGCACGAAGGTCGTGGCGAGCCCCATGCCGAGCGCGGAGTCCAGCTTGCCCGAGACCCCCATGAAGGGGCAGAGACCGAGGAACTTGACCAAGACCACATTGTTGACCAATGCAGTGGCCAGGATCAGCATGAGATACTCGCCCATGTGCGAAAGCCCTTGCGCGACGAAAACAGATGACCCGGGCAATGCAACCTGAATGCCACCTCTCCGGGTAGGGCCTTAGGCCATTGCCTCGGAGGGGGCAGCCAGATCCCCCGCTCGCCGCTCGCCCAGCGACTCCCGCGTCCAAAAAACAGCAGCTTGCGGACCAAGCCCCCGGAAGCTCCGCAGGCTATTTCGCGACGCGGGAGCCTCATGCCTGCTCCGCGCGACGCGCCAGCGGCTGTCGCGGTGCCAACAAGATTTCTCGTTGCCAGCACGGCCGATTGTTGGAAAACTGACAAAGCGCCGAGCCCGGAGCTCAGTCGTGACGGGCCGAAGCGCATGGTGTATTTTTTGCTTAAGCTGTAGCGGAAAGCTTAGCCGCTCAGGAGAATGCCGTGCCGGTCCGACAAGCCCCCGAGCCCGTTCAAGAGGCCGTTATCAACGCCCTAGGCGAGTTTCTGGCGTCTCCCCCGGACGGGACGCCACCCGAAGTGATCGAGGCACTCTCGTTCATGGGCGGGGATCCCGCTGACCCTCTGCCGCCGCGGCTCTTTTTCGAGGCCGTCGAGCAGTCTCCGGTCGCCATCTCCATCACGGATGCCAAGGCGGTCATCCTCTATGCCAACCCCGCCTTCGAGCAGCTGACCGGCTACGGACGCAAGGAGGTGGTTGGGCAGAACGAGGGCATCCTGTCGAACAACGCCACGCCGAACAGCATCTACGAGCAGCTCTGGCGCACCATCAGCCGCAAGCAGACCTGGACCGGCACCCTGGTCAATCGCACCAAGCAGGGCGGCGATTACCTCGCCGAGCTGACGATCTCCCCGGTGCTGGATCGCGACGGCGACCTCAAGTACTTCCTGGGCATGCACCGGGACGTGACCAAGATGCACGAGCTGGAAGGCGCGCTGCGCCAGCAGAAGTCGCGCATCGAGACGGTGCTGGACGCCGCGCCCGTGATCGTGGTGCTGCTCGACAGCGCCGGACGGGTGATCCTGGACAATCAGGAGTACAAGCGCCTGCTCGGCGACCTCAAGGGCAAGGAGCCGGTCGACGTCCTGCGCGCCGCCATCAGCGAGCAGCTCGGCATCGATGCCTTCGCCGCCTGCCTGGAGGGCAAGCCGTTCAAGAACGTCGAGGTCAGCATCGATATCCGCGGCCACCAGGGACCGCGCTGGTTCTCCTGCTCAGGCACCCCGGTGCAGGAGTCCGACCCGACCGCGCGCAGCTACTTCGGCCAGACGGGGCCGGGCGAGCGCCGCCTGCTCATCCTCGCCAACGACGTCACGGTGCGGCGCCGCGAGATCGAGCGCGCCCACATGGAGAACCTGCGCGCGCGCCTCGCCGAGCAGCAGCTCATGCACGGCACGCGCGAGGCGCTCGCCGCGGCCATCTACCAGATCCAAGTCCCGCTGAACGTCATCAAGGCCGCCGGCGGCATGCTGCGCAGCGGGGCTGGCAACGTGGATACGCTAGTGGGCATGCTCGACCAGATCAGCGAGTCCGGTGCCAAGGCGCTCGAGACCCTGAGCGCGGCGCTGCCGGAAGAGACGCGCGAGGCCGGCGTCATGGTCAACGTCAATGCCCTGCTCCGCCAGGTGCTGGAGCTGGAGACCAACCGGCTGCTCGCGGACGGCGTGGTGGTGGACTGGCGCCCGGCGGCCGTGCTGCCCGAGCTGCCGGCGCACAAGAACGAGCTGCGCTCCATGTTCAAGCACCTCATCGACAACGCCATTCAGGCGCTGCGCGAGTCCAACAAAGGTCATCGCGAGCTGAGCCTGACCACCCGTAAACTGGACAATGGCGTGGAGGTCGAGATCCAGGACAACGGACCCGGCATCCCGGCCGACGACCGCTATCGCGTCTTCGAGCCCTTCTACATCGGCTGGAAGCACCGCCGTGGGCGCGCCGGCATGGGCCTGGCGCTCTCCCAGGAGATCGTCAACGCGCACGGCGGGTCGATCGAGGTCGACCCCGACTTCACCGACGGCTGCCGCATCCGTCTCTCTCTGACCGCCGTCTTTCCGGACGATTGACTTTGCCCGACCGATCAATGAGCTCTACCCCAACCGACTTCGGGGCCGCCGAAGAGGCGCATCGCCTCGCCCTGGCCGAATCCCAGCTGGCCGCCCTCTTCGAGGTCAGCAGCGTGCTCAGCCGCTCGCTGAACCTGCGCCAGACCCTACGCGAGGTGCTCAGCGTGCTGCACGAGCGCGGCCGCATGAGCCACGGGCTCGTCTGCCTCTTGGACGAAGAGCGCGGCGAGCTCCTCATCAGCGCCCTGCACGGCAAGGACGCCGAGCCCTTCGAGACCGTCACCTACCAGCCCGGCGAGGGGGTCATCGGCCACATCCTCACCACCAACGAGCCCTGGGTGCTGCCCAAGGTCGCCGACGAGCCGCGCTTCCTCGATCGGCTCAACCTCTATGATCCCGAGCTGCCCTTCATCGGCGTTCCGATCCGGCTCGGCGAGGAAAAGGCGGTCGGCGTCTTCGCCGCCCAGCCGCCCCCGGGCGACGCCCTGCTCGGCTACCGCTCGCGCTTTCTGGAGATGGTCGCCAACCTCATCGGTCAGGCCGTGCGCCTGGCGCGTACCGTCGAGGCCGAGCAGCGCGCCCTGCGCGAGGAGCGCGACACCCTGAGGCGCGAGGTCAAGGGCACGCACGGATTCGACAGCATCATCGGCCGTGCGGACAGCATGCGCCTGGTCTTCGAGCAGGTGCGCCAGGTCGCCAAGTGGAACACCACGGTGCTGATCCGCGGCGAATCCGGCACGGGTAAGGAGCTGATCGCCAACGCCATCCACTACAACTCGCCGCGCGCCCGCGCGCCCTTCGTCAAGCTCAACTGCGCCGCCCTGCCGGACAACCTGCTGGAGTCCGAGCTTTTCGGCCACGAGAAGGGCGCCTTCACAGGTGCCGTGAGCCAGCGCAAGGGGCGCTTCGAGCAGGCCGACGGCGGGACCATCTTCCTCGACGAGATCGGCGAGATCTCACCCGCCTTCCAGGCCAAGCTGCTGCGCGTGCTTCAAGAAGGCGAGCTCGAGCGGGTCGGCGGCGGGCGCACCCTCAAGGTCGACGTGCGCGTCATCGCCGCGACCAACCGCGACCTCGAGGCCGAGGTGCGCGCGGGGGATTTTCGCGAAGACCTCTACTACCGCCTCAACGTCATGCCCATCCGCATGCCGGCGCTGCGCGAGCGTCTGGAGGACATCCCGGACCTCGCACGCTTCCTGGTCGGCAAGGTCGCCCGCACCCAGGGTCGCGACCTGGAGATCACCGACAGCGCCATCCGCCAGCTCATGCGTCACAACTGGCCGGGCAATGTGCGCGAGCTGGAGAACTGCATGGAGCGCGCGGCGGTCATGTGCGAGAACGGCGTCATCGACCGCGACGTCATCAACCTGACCGGTTTCAGCCCGGACGGCAGCGGCCAGGAATACTCGACGGCCACCACGACCACCACAGCGGCCCCGGCCACGCAGGTCGACCTCAACGACCCCAACCTCGACGAGCGCGAGCGCGTCATCGCCGCCCTGGAAGAGGCCGGCTGGGTCCAGGCCAAGGCCGCGCGCCTGCTCAATATGACCCCCCGTCAGATCGCCTACCGCATCCAGACGCTCAATATTAAGATGCGGCAATTCTGACCCCGGCAGCCTCGGTGCTCACCGGCGCTGCCTCGGAGGGATCGGCGATGAGCATCCTGATCGACCTGATCGTCTTGCTGGCCGTTTTGGCGGCGCTGGGCAAAGGCTGGGGCTGGTGGCGAACCGCGCAGCGCCTGCGCTTCATCCGCACCTACAGCTTCCCGAACGGCCTGCTCGACCGGCTGGCCAAGCACCACCCCCAGCTCGACGGCCGCGACCGCCACCTGGTCGCCCGCGGGCTGCGGCAGTTCTTCATCGCCTACCTGCGCGGCGGCCGCAAATTCGTCTCCATGCCATCGCAAGCGGCGGACGACCTCTGGCACGAATTCATCCTCTACACCCGCCACTACCAGGCATTCTGCAGCAAGGCCTTCGGGCGCTTCCTCCACCACACCCCAGCCGCCGTGCTCGGACCCAGCCGCCAGAGCAATACCGGCCTGCGCCGCGTCTGGTGGCACAGCTGCCGCGAGGAGAAGATCGACCCCAAGCGGCCCACCCGGCTCCCGCTCCTCTTCGCGCTCGACCAGCAGCTCGGGATCGAGAACGGCTTCCGCTACGCACTGGACTGCCATGGCGCCAGACGCAAGCAGCAGGACAGCTCCAGCACCCCCGTCTACTGCGCCGGCGACATGTCCAGTACCGACTTCGACGGGTCGTCCGATGGCTTCGGCGACTCCTGGTTTGGCGGCGGGGATGGCTCGGGGAGCACTGGGGGTGGAGGTGACAGCGGTTGCGGCGGGGGCTGCGGTGGGGATTGAGACACGGCCTCTCACCACGGCACTGAAGGCTTGGTGACGATCTACCGAGCTTCCGGAGTCTGACCCTATCGGCACACGCGGCAGTCGATGGGCGCGCAGCTGAGGCCTTGGGTATGGAACATATAATTTCGCTGCGAAGAGCGCTTATGGGACAGGTAACCATCTACCTCGACGACGAGACCGAATCGCGCTTGAAGGCTTCGGCCAAGAGCAAGGGCGTACCCGTCAGTCGTTGGATCGCCGAGCTGGTGCGCGAGAAGACCGGGACCGAATGGCCCGAGGAGGTCCGTCAGCTAGCCGGGGCCTGGCCCGATTTCCCCGACGCGGAGACGCTGCGCGGCGAGCAAGCCGAGGATGTCCGCCGCGAGTCGTTCTGATGTTTCTGCTCGAGACCAACACCCTGATCGACTTCTTCAAGGGACAGGGTCGGGTTGCCGAACGACTGCTGGCCACACCACCCAACCAGGTGGGCATTTCCGCGATCGTGCTGCACGAGCTGCAAACGGGGATCGCCAAATCGACTCAGCCAGAAAAGCGGCACCACCAGCTCGAAAGCCTGGTGAGCGCCGCCATGCTGTTTCCATTCGGCGCGCCTGAAGCCGCCGCTTCGGCGCTGATCCGCGCCGATTTGGAGCGCGCCGGCACACCCATCGGCCCGCTGGATACCCTGATCGCCGGAACCGCTCTCGCCAACCGAGCGGTACTGATCACGCACAACACCCGGGAATTCTCACGGGTCTCCAATCTGGCTCTGGAGGACTGGTACTAGTGCGGAATGGCACTTCCAAGTTGCGAAGTCATGCTTGCCCGAGATTCGGCCAATCGAACCGCGAAGGCGCAAAGGACGCTAAGAAAAGATATTGGCTGTTGTATGGAGCTCACCTGCAGGATGCGCAATCGCCACCCCGCAACGCATTGAAATCCTTTGCGCTCTTCGTGCACTTTGCGGTTCGACAGCTCTTCTGAGGTCGATGCCAAGAACGCTCGTGCTGCACGATCTCCAGCCGGCTGCTCGGACCGATCGCTGCCGTCGGCGCCGTCATCAGTCATTGACGATCGAGGATTCTGTTAGGCTTCGGCATCCGCTGCTTCGAGACTACGCCAGCCATGTCGACCACCCACTCGCAAGAGCGCCGCTTCGGGCCAGTCACCGCGATCTCGCTGGTGATCGCGACCATGATCGGCACCGGCGTCTTTACCACGACAGGCTTCTTGCTGCGCGACATCGGCTCACCGCCGGCCGTCCTGGTCGCCTGGCTGCTCGGTGGGGCCGCGGCGGCCTTCGGCTCGCTGGCCTATGCGGAGCTGGTCGCCGCGCTGCCGCACAATGGCGGCGAATACCAGCTGCTGTCGCGCATCTACCATCCGGCGCTGGGCTTCATCGCCGGCTTCGTCTCGCTGGTCGTCGGCTTCGCCGCCCCGGTCGCGGCGAGCGCCATCGCCTTCGGCGAGTACCTCAATCTGGCACTGGGCACGTCCGCCGTCTCGCCGGTCATCTCCGGCCTGGTGCTCGTGGTCGCCGCCTCGGTGATCCACTCCATCCACCTCGGGAGGGGCAGCCGGGTCCAGGATCTGCTCACCATCGGCAAGGCCCTGCTGATCCTCCTCTTCATCGTCGGCGGACTCGCCGCGGTGGATCCCGCGCGGCTCGTGGGGAGCGGAGACTCCCAAACCGTCGCCGCCGTGCTGTCCCCCGCCTTCGCGGTGGGGCTCATCTATGTGTCCTACGCCTACAGCGGTTGGAATGCCGCGGCCTATATCGCCGGCGAGGTGCGCCAGCCGGAGCGCTACATGCCGATCGCCCTGGGCACGGGAACCCTGCTCGTGACGCTGCTCTATCTGGGGGTGAACACGGTGTTTCTGGGCGCCGCACCCGCCGAAGAGATCGCGAGCGCGGGGGAGCGCGTGGGGGCCGTCGCGGCCATGCATGCCTTCGGCGAACTGGGAGGACGCATCCTCAGCGGACTCATCGCCATCGGCCTGCTCTCGACCGTCGGCGCACTGGTCATGACCGGCCCGCGCATCTACGAGGCCATGGGACGCGACTACCCGGCCATGCGCGTGCTCGCGCGCCGACGCCTCTCCGGCGGCCCCGTCATCGCCATCGCCCTCCAATCCGCGCTCGCCGTGGCCATGATGCTGACCTCCAGCTTCGAGGCCTTGGTGAGCTATGTCGGCTTCACCCTCTCGGTGTTCGCCGCGCTGACGGTAGGCGGGGTCTTCGTCCTGCGCGCCCGCGAGCCCGAGCTGGCGCGGCCCTACCGCACCTGGGGCCACCCCTTCACCACACTGGGCTTCCTCGCGCTCATGACCTGGATGACCGTCCACGCCGTCCACCAGCGCCCCATCATCGTCGCGGTCGGCGCCTTGACGGTCTTGCTCGGCTGGCTTGGCTACCTGGCGGCGCGGCGCCTGGGGCGGTAGGGCAGACCACCTGGGGCTCGGCCTAAGCCCCGAAATTCCATCGATGAGATCAACTCGCGACCGGTCGGTCAACCGCGTTCCGCTCCGTCTTGAGGGGACTGAGGCGAGCCAATGACAACGGCAGGGAGATCGGTCCGAGGAAAGTCGTCACCCTTGAAGAGCAACGGCTGTTTAAGGGTGCTCGCCAAGGCATAGGAGCAGCAGTCGCCGAGATTGAGTGAGGCTGGGTGCAGCCCCTTGCCGAAACGCTCATAGGCCACGCGAGCCACACGCGCCTGAATCGCGTCGAAAGGCACGACCTCGACGCCGAGATCCGCAAGCAAAGCCTCCAGCTCAGCGACGGCATCGGCTCCTTTGCGCCGATAGAGCACGATCGATGTCTCCAAGACGGAGAAGGCGCTGATAAAACGCACGGGATCCGCGGCCAATGCGGTCGATAAGCACTCGGCCTCAGGCTCTCCGAGCAGAATCGCAACCAGAGCCGAGCTGTCGATCACCATGGATCGAAGGCTCCCTCCGAACTGTAGCCAAGGATGTCCTCCGCTGAGCTCCGATCATGGTCAGGCAGCTCTGCACACCGCTCCCGCGCTTGCCGAATTCGAGCGATTGCGGAGACCTCACTGCGCTGGCGCTGCAGCCGACCAGCACGCTCCTGCAGGGCAGAGAGGATGATTTGCGGGATCGGCTCTCCGGTTTGACTCGCCAGCTCTCGCGCCAGCTGCTCGACTTCTTCATTGACGATCGTGAGAGCCATGCTTTCGACCTCCTCTGCAGACGCTGCCCGAAGTGTACCAAGTTGACCCTGCCTCCCCCAGGAGGCGGTATCATCGCCGCCCCAAGATCCCACGCCGAGGCTCAATCCATGTCGCCGAGAAGCCGACCATCCGGACCATCGACCTTGCCGTAGAGGCTGAATCGGCTGGCGTGGAAACGCTCGGCCGTCTCCTGTAGATCCCCATTGAAGCGCGGATCCTGCGGCCGCTGGTGGGCGTCGACGAAGGCGGCAACGTCCCAGGCCTCCTGATCCGTCAGGGCTCCGCCGATCCCGAAGGGCATGTTGGCCTTGATGAAGGCCGCCGCGGTGTCGATGGCGTGCATGCCGGCACCCCAGTTGTAGGACTCGGGCCCCCACAGCGGCGGAAAGACCACCTGGCCCTTGGCCCTGACCACACCCGCGCCGTCGCTGCCGTGGCAGAGCGCGCACCGGGCGGCGTAGACCTGCTCGCCGCGTTTCGGATCGAAGCCCCGTGACGTCTCTTTCAAGGGCGCATAGCCGCGGCCCGGCAGCCTGGTCTCGCCGGTCGGCGCGCCTTGGGCCAGCCAAAAGCCGTAGGCCGCGAGGGCGCGGATCGGCTCGCTGTCCGAGGGTGGAGGAGCACCGGTCGACGAGCCCTCGGCATTGAGCGAATAGGCGAAGCAGCCCTGGAGACGGTCGGCGAAACCCTCGACCCGCTCGGTCTTGCTGCGGTAAGCCGGATAGGCGACCCAGGCGGCCCACAGGGGCGCTGCACCGGCAAGCCGCCCTGCATCCAGGTGGCAGTGGACGCAAGCGAGCCGGTTTCCGACGTATTCGGCCGAGGCGGGATGCCGGTTGGTCTCGAGGAAGATCGCCTGGCCCTTTTTGACCAGCTCACCGAGCGGACCTGAGGGCATGGCGTCGCGGGCGGGCGGCCGAAAACCGATGGGCGCCGGCTTGGACGCCGACACCGCCGAAGCCTTCTCGGCCTTTGCGATCAGCGCCTGGTCCGGGGCCTTTGGCGCCGGCGTCGCCCGTCCCGGCGGGAGCGCCGCATAGTAGGCCGCAAGGGCTTGGATCTCGGCGTCACTGAGCTGCGCGGCCACCGTCCGCATGAGGCCGAGTGGATCATTCGCCCGCCGGCCATCCCGCCAAGCCTTGAGCTGCGCCTCCAGATAGCTCGCCTGCTGGCCGGCCAATCCCGGAAAATAGGCGCCGACCCCATTGCCGTCCGGACCATGGCAGCCCGCGCAGGCGGGCAGCCGACGCTGGGACCAATCGCCCCAGGCGATCAGCCCCGAGGCCGTTTGCGCCACCGAGCCCTCGGGCGGAGCCGCTGAGGGCGAAGGCGGAGGGAGCCCCGCGTAGTAGCCCGCCACCGTGGCGATCTCACCATCACTCAGATGCATCGCCATCGCATGCATGACGGCGCTATCGCGCCGCCCGGAAGCCAGATCGCGGAGCTGCTTGGCGAGATAGCCGGCGTCCAGTCCCGCAATGCGCGGGTAGCCGGCCCCGGCATTGCCGCCGCCGTCTGGGCCGTGACAGCTCGCACAGGGCGCCACCCCATGGCGCGTGCCCTGCTCCGCGATACGCCGACCCGCATCTTCAGGGCTGGCGGCACCCGCCTGCATCGCGAAAATCAGAGAGACCAGAGCACCAGCCAGGAAAGCTCGTTTCATTTCACCGCCCCCAAGCAGTCGACAACCAGAGCTTACCGCATCGCCATTGGAGCGCTCGGCACGCGCAGCTCAGCCCAAACCCGCGGAGAGCAGCCCTCCGATCGACGCGACCCAGCCCCGTCAAGCTGTCCGCATTCTCACAAGGATCCTCTGGGCCGTCTGTCGCGATCCTAACAAAGCCACCGCAGCAGACAAGAAAACCCTTTCTAGATCAGCGCGATGAAATCACAAGAAAGCCAGGCACAAGCTTTGCTTAATCTCTCCTAGATTTCGATTCAACCGGGCAAGCGCCCGATTTTTCCGGAGGCGGCGTGATGGATTTGAATGTAGTGAGCCAAAGCGGAGGCTGTGCGTCGAGCGGCTGCGGCAGCAGCGCCGATCGACTCTCTCATCTGCCGGAGGCGATCCGCGCGAAGGTCGATAATCATCCCTGCTTCTCGGAGGATGCGCACCACCACTATGCTCGCATGCATGTGGCGGTCGCGCCCGCCTGCAATATTCAGTGCCACTACTGCAACCGCAAGTACGACTGCTCCAACGAGTCGCGCCCGGGCGTCGTCTCCGAGCTGCTGACCCCGGATCGGGCGGTCAAGAAGGTCATCGCGGTCGCGGCCAACATCCCCCAGATGACGGTGCTCGGCATCGCCGGCCCGGGCGACCCGCTCGCCAACCCCGAGCGCACGCTCGAGACCTTCCGCCAGCTCTCCGAGAAGGCGCCGGACATCCGCCTCTGCGTCTCGACCAACGGCCTGGCGCTGCCGGAGGTGGTCGACGAGATCTGCAAGCACAACATCGAGCACGTCACCATCACCATCAACTGCGTGGATCCGGACGTCGGCGCCAAGATCTATCCCTGGATCTTCTGGAACAACCGCCGCGTCAAGGGCCGCAAGGCCGCCGAGATCCTTATCGCGCAGCAGCAGAAGGGCTTGGAGATGCTGGTCGAGCGCGGCGTCCTGGTGAAGGTCAACTCCGTGCTCATCCCGGGCGTCAACGACGAGCACCTCAAGGAAGTCAGCCGCGCGGTCAAGGCCAAGGGTGCCTTCCTGCACAACGTCATGCCCCTGATCGCCGAGCCCGAGCACGGCACCTTCTACGGTCTCATGGGCCAGCGCGGCCCCAGCAACGAAGAGCTGCAGACCCTGCAAGACGCCTGCGCCGGCGACATGGCCATGATGCGCCACTGCCGCCAGTGCCGCGCGGACGCGGTCGGCATGCTCGGCGAGGATCGCGGGCACGAGTTCACGCTCGACAAGATCGAGACCATGGAGATCGACTACGAGGCGGCCATGGCGCGCCGCGCCGAGATCCATGCCGAGATCGAGGCCAACCGCACGGCCCAGCGCCAGCAGACCGGCGAGGCCTTCGTGTCGCTCTCCTCACTGAAGCGCGGCCTCAAGACCAAGGCCGCCGAGCCCCGCCCCGTGCTCATGGCCGTGGCCACGACAGGCGGCGGCGTCATCAATCAGCACTTCGGCCACGCCCGCGAATTCCTGGTCTACGAGGCCTCGGTCAACGACGTGCGCTTCGTCGGCGCGCGCAAGGTCGATCTCTACTGCTCGGGCGGCGACACCTGCGGCGATGCCGAGACCACGCTGCAGAAGATCATTCGCACCCTGAAGGACTGCGAGGCGGTGCTCTGCTCCAAGATCGGCTACGAGCCCTGGAGCCAGCTCGAGGAGGCCGGCATCACCCCGAACGGCGAGCACGCAATGGAGCCCATCGAAGAGGCCATCGCCGCCGTCTACCAGGAGATGGTCGCCTCCGGCCAGCTCGAGCAGGCGGGCGCGGAGCCGCAGCGCCTCACGGCCTAGCGCGCAATTTCGATCAGTAGGCTGGACGAGCAAGCGCGAAGTCCACCGAATTCCGCGCCGGCATTGGTGGACTGCGCTGCGCTTGTCCACCCTAAGGCGGGGTGCAAATTTCCGAGTTTCGGATCAAGGGGACGAATTCAATGGCATTCAAGATCGTCGAAGGCTGCGTCAACTGTTGGGCCTGCGAGCCGCTCTGCCCGAGTCAGGCCATCTTCGAGGCCAAGCCGCATTTCATGATCGACGCCAAGAAGTGCACCGAGTGCGAAGGCGAGTACGCCGACGCGCAGTGCGCGAGCATCTGCCCCATCGAAGGGGTCATCTTGGACGGGCTCGGCGTGCCCGTGAATCCGCCCGGCTCGCTGACCGGCATCCCGCCCGAGCGCCTCGCGGCCGCCCGGGCCGAGATCCAGGCCCGCTGAAGAACATCGAACCGCAAAGGCGCGAAGGACACGAAGACATGCGGCTTTGTGGGCACTGCATCCGTTCAGCCGCCGTACCAGGATCCGCCTCGGCCTCACCCGCTGAAACTCTTGGCGCTCTTTGCGCCTTTGCGGTTCAAGAACATTCCGGAGCCTAGCAGCGTGACAACCTCGGTCGTCTTCTACGAAAAGCCCGGCTGTATCTCGAATGCCAAGCAGAAAGCGATTCTGCGCGCGCACGGGATCGAGCTGAGCGTGAAGAACCTGCTCGCGGAGCCCTGGACCGCAGAGCGTCTGCGCCCCTTCTTAGGCGCGCGACCGGTGCGTGACTGGGTCAACCCGACGGCGCCGCGCGTCAAGCAAGGCGAGGTCAGGCCGGAGGCGCTGGACGAGCCGACCGCGCTCGCCCTCATGGTCGACGACCCGCTGTTGATCCGCCGCCCCTTGATCGAGGCCGACTGCGGCCGTGGCTGCGGCTTCGAGCCAGGCCCCCTATTGACCGCGCTTGGCGTCGACCTGGACGCGAGCCAAGACCTGCAGTCCTGCTCCCAGACCGGCCCGGACCCGCACTGCGACCTGCCGACCGCGGAGGCGACGGCGCGATGATGCCCCTCCAAGCAGAGCCCGCCGCTCGAGCCATCGCCAAGCCTGGCGAGTCGGTCGAGATCGCCCCAGGCGTGCACTGGATCGGCGCGCTCGATCCCACGCTGCGCACCTTCGACATCATCCTGCGCACGGCCAACGGGACGACCTACAACTCCTACATGGTCCGGGGCACAGATGGCGTCGCCATCATCGACACCGTCAAGGCCGAGTTCGCGGACGACTTCTTCGCGCGCATCGAATCGGTCGCGCGCTACGACGAGATCCGCATCATCGTCCTCAATCACCTGGAGCCGGACCATACGGGCGCCCTGCCCGAGCTGATGCGCCGCGCGCCCCAGGCCAAGCTGTATATCTCGACGCGCGCCACCGCCATGCTCAAGGCGCTGCTCAAGCCCAAGGAGGACAAGGGACCGCTGGCGTTCGAGACCGTCGGCACGGGCGACGAGGTCTCGCTCGGCGACCGCACCCTGCGCTTCCTGCATACGCCCTTTCTGCACTGGCCGGACACCCAGTGCACCTATCTGGTGGAAGAGGGCGTGCTCTTTTCCGGCGACGTCTTCGGCTGCCACTACTGCGACACCCGGCTGCTGAACGACCGCTGCGGCGACTTCCGCTTCGCCTTCGACTACTACTACGCGCACATCATGCGGCCCTTCAAGACGCACGTCATGGACGCGCTCAAGCTGATCGAGCCGCTCCCGCTCAAGACCATCGCACCCACGCACGGGCCCATCCTGCGCGACCGTCCGCGCCGCTACATCACCCGTTACCGCGAGCTGTCCACCGCGAGCTTCGCGGACAAGATCGGCAACGAAGAGCGCTCGCTCATCATCTTTTACATGAGCGCCTATGGCAGTACCGCGCGCATGGCCGAGGCCATCTGCGCCGGTGCCGAGGAGCAGCCCGGGCTGCGTGTCTCGCTCTACGACCTCGAGGGCGGCGAGACACAGCCCTTCGTCGACCTGATCGAATCGGCGGACGCACTGGCCCTTGGCTCGCCCACCATCAACGGGGACGCCGTGAAGCCGATCTGGGATCTGCTCTCGTCGCTCGCCGTGATCGATCTCAAGGGCAAGCTCGGGGCCGCCTTCGGCTCATACGGCTGGACCGGGGAGGCCGTGCGCATGATCGAGGACCGCATGCGCGGTCTGAAGATGCGGGTCCCGGTCGCCGGACTTCGCGTCAAGCTCATCCCGACCGATGAGGAGCTCGACGAATGCCGCGCCTTCGGACGCGACATCGCGAGCGCCATCGCCAGTGGGGAGAAGGGCAGGGTCATCGACTTTGCCGAACTGGGTTAACGACAGATCGACCAAGCTCGAGTGCTTAACCTCAACCTTTAGAACCTAGGAGTTTTCAACCATGGCCAAGGCCAAGATCACCTTTTCGGACATCGACCAGACCGTCAACGTCCCGGCCGGCACGCGGATCATCGAGGTCTCCGAGAAAATCGGCGCCGGCATCATCTACGGCTGCCGCGAGGGCGACTGCGGCACCTGCATGACGCATGTCGAAGAAGGCTGGAACAACCTGACCGAGCCGTCCGTGCTCGAGGAAAAGGTCCTGCGCGAGAACATGGCAAGCCGCCACGACCGTCTCGCCTGCCAGGCCCAGATCCTCGGCGACTGCAAAGTCAAACCTGCTTGATGATTGGAGAAGCAACGTGGCTCTCGTAACCTTTTCGAACCCCGAGTACAAAGACAAGACCGTCTACGCCGTGGCCGGCAGCCACACGGAGACGCTGCTCAAGCTCGCCAAAGAGCACAAGATCCCCGTGCACCACGACTGCCAGGACGGCGAGTGCGGCAACTGCCTGGTGCGCGTCACCAGCGTCGACAACAAGGCGCGCATGGGCTACCACCTGACCGAGAAGGAGCAGACCGTGCTCCGTCACCTCGGCAAGCTGACCAAGGATCAGATCGACCAGCTTGCGGTCGATGACATGCCCAGCGAGTGGCGTCTGGCCTGCCAGATGATCGTTCGCGACGAAGACATCCTCGTGGAGTACTGATCATGTCCACCCTGGCCCGTGACCTGACACTGGACTCCGATCGAATCTATGCCCGGTTGATGGTCCGCGCGGCCGGGGATGGCAATGATCGCGCTTTCGCGAGCATGATCGCCTCGCGCGCCGCCGGCGGCGGCGCGCTCCCCGCCTGGCTCGGACTGGAGGTCACCGACTTCCACCAGCTCATGGCACACCACTTTCCCGGCGTCTCCCCGGATGTGCTGTCGGCGATGGACGGCCAATCCCCAGTGACCGCCAACCGGCTGGACGAGCGCGAGGAGCTGCTCCAGCTGATGCTGTCCAACCGCGCCAGCCGATCGCCCTCCGAGGCCTGGATGGCGCAAGTGGTCGCGGCCGGCTGCATGGCGAGCGACCACCTCTGGCACGACCTCGGCCTCTGGAACCGCAAGGAGCTGACCGAGCTGATGCGCCGCAACTTCCCCGCGCTGGCGTACCGCAACGACAAGGACATGAAGTGGAAACGTTTCCTCTACAAGCAGCTGTGCGAGTCCGAGGGCGTCTACGTCTGCCGCGCCCCCTCCTGCGAAGTCTGCGCCGACTACCATGTCTGCTTCAGCCCCGAAGAGTAGCGAGCTGACACAGGGAATCACCAAACAAGCCGTCATCGGCCGCGCCGTTGCGGCCTATCTGGGCCTTGCGATCGGCGACGCCCTTGGCGCCACGGTCGAGTTCCTGACCCCACGCGAGATTCGCGACCAGTACGGCGAGCACCGCGACCTCATCGGCGGCGGCTGGCTGCGTCTGCGCAAGGGCCGCGTCACCGACGATACCGAGATGAGCCTGGCGCTCGGACAGTCCATCCTGCGCATGGGCCGCGTCGACGCCCGAGACATCGCCGAGTCCTTCAGCGACTGGATGCGCACCAAGCCGGTCGACATCGGCCACACCGTGCGCCGAGGCGTCAGCCTCTACCGCCGCACCGGCGAGACCCAGGTCCCAGAGAACCAGTACGACGCCGGCAACGGCGCCTGCATGCGCGCCCTGCCCATCGCCCTCTACACCCTGGGCGCGGATCTGGAGCAGATCGCCGCGGCCAACCGGGTACAGTCCCACGTCACCCACCACAACACCCTCGCCGACGCCGGCACCCTCACCGTCATCCGCATGGTGCAGATGGCCATCCTCGGCGGGACACGCGACGATCTGCGGGCGCTGACCGAGGAGCTGGTCAGCAGCCACCCGAGCTACCGCTACGATCGCAAGCCCATGGAAAACCCCGGCGGCTACATCGTCGAGACGCTGCGTGCCGTCTTTCAGGCCCTGATCGCAACCGACAGCTTCGAGGCGGCCATGATCGACGTGGTCAATCGTGGCGGGGATGCGGACACCACGGGCGCCATTCTGGGCATGATCGCGGGGCCTTTGTATGGAGCTGAGGGACTTCCGAGACGCTGGCTGCGCACGCTCGAAAAGGAGACCACCCAGGCCTGCCAGAGCCAGGCGATCGCCTTGGTGAGCGCCGCGCCTCTCACCCAGAACGAAGATCTTCGGCACTAGCTCGCGGGGTCACTGGCCATGTCTAGGGGCTGGCCCAGAGGCGCGAGCTTCCCCCAGACCTTGGAAATCGCCCACCCATTGTGCAGAGGCTCTAGGGAGCGGCTCGAAAACGGCGAAGTCGCCCGCAAGCGGGCTCCTACTGGGGCGAGGCGTTTGGCACCGGACGCCCCAGGCGACCACACATCAGTGCGGCCGCCCGTGATGCACGGGGGAGTGATCGCTGGAAGGCGTCTTAGCCGGAGCTACGGCCCGCATTGGCGGTGACATGCGCCGCCAGGGCGCTGTCCATGGTGACCGCGTGCTGCGCGAACCAGCTAGGAAGCTGCTCCACGACATAGGACCTCGCCAAGGCGACATGCCCCTTCTGCAGGCGAGAGCCGAACCAATCCATCTCTCCGAGCACTCGGCGATGCTCGGTGCGGTGCTCCTCGGTCGCGCTGAAGCCCGTCTCGCGCATCATCACCTCTTCCGCGGCGAAATGGGCGTGGGTGTGCTGGACCATCTCGTTGAAGAGATAGGCAAAGGCGGCACTGCTCGCCTCGGCCATGCGGTTGACGAGGTCAACGAGCTCCCGGTGGTTGCGATCCATGGCAGGCACGCCAAGGAGATAGCGCTCCTCGAAATCCTCTATCAGAGCCATGGCTCCTCCGCGGGCTTCGCGTCAGGCGCTGAACGGTCGGACTTCAGCGCATCGATCCATCGATGGTGGTGAGCTGCCCCGGCGCGAACCGATCCGGGACTCTAAGGCGCGATGACGCGCCCTTGGCTCCAACCATAGCAAGCCCCGAAAAACGGGGAAAAGAGGAAATCGCAATTTCGGAGCCCCTGGACCGAGCCAGGGACGCGAGGCGGAAGACGCGCTGGAGCCCCGCCCCCTAGCAGCCGACCTCGCCAGTCTCGGGGATCAGCTCCGCGACGGCATCGGCCTGCCCGGCCGCGGCCAGCAGCTCGGGCCAGTCCGCCTCGACGATCTCGACGCCCTTGGTGGCGAGGAAACGGCGCTCCTTCTCCGTGGGCTCCGGGATCAGGGCCCAGCCGGCGGGCTCGCCTGCCGCATAGATGATGTCGGACATCACCATGCGCTCGGTATCCCGTAGAAAGCGCAGCCCCAGGAAGAGGTACTGTTTGCCCTGGCGATGGGTCTTGACGAAGGCAGGGATGCCGAAACCGCCCATCAGCTCCGTGAGATAGTCGACGAAGTCGGCATCCGAAGCGATATAGGTCTCGTCCGGTTTGGGGCTGCCCATGGGCTTGAAGAGGATTGGCAGACTGGGATCGACGTCTTCCTGAGCGACCTCCCGGTAGGTCTCGCCATCATAGGCGTGGATCCGAAAGCGATAGTCGGTCCCCCCCACTCGGGCGATACCGCGGATGAGCGTATGCGGCTGATCCGCGTAGGAATCCTGCAGCTGCAGATCGCGGTTGATGTCGATGACGTAGGGCGGGCGGATGCCCTTGATCCAATCCTGTAGGGGCGAGCGTGTCCAGGTACGCTGCGCATAGGTCGCATTCAGGAACCGATGGACGGCACTCCGGCCCCGCTTGAGCTCGACATCCATGGCGGCACGCGGGAATTCCCACATGAGCCTTGGCGACATGGGCTTGCCATTGTTCATGGCGATGATGAGGCTGTCGCTGTCGGCCGGCATGGCCTCGCCGTTGGCGACATCCGTGACCCCGCTGAGTGCGCCAGGGCCGAGGTAAGGGACCAGCTCGCCGCGAGCCAATTGGCCCGCGAGGCTTTCGAGCGTGACTGTCATTGCGGTTACTCCTGGGCAGTCGATGGATTCAATGAGCCAAGCAAATAACCTGCCAATACACAAGGAATCGGCACCTTCGGGCCTGCGGCCTTGCCGCACGCGGCCTCGACGGAGCAGGTGCGCACGGCGCTTGAATACGGAGCCAGACCGCAATGTCGCCCGACGGCGCGACGCTTGTCGCCTTTGCGACAAGCTGGCGCTAAGGCAGCAGAGTCAGTCCCTGGGCTTGCGGCGCGGACGCGCGTCTCGATTGAAGGGCTTGCCGTCGCGCCCAGCGGAGGGACGTCGCGAAGAGCCGCCCTCGCCACCTTGGCGCCGCGGACCCTCGCTGAAGCGCGGCGGCTTGGCCCGCGGGCCTGCCGAATCGCGGCCGCCGTCACCCGCATCGCGTCCCGCGCCCCAGGAGCGGCGCCCGGAGGCCTCATCGGCCAGGGTGATGCGCAGCGGCTGGCCGCAAACATAGACGCGCTTGAGGTGCTTGAAGATCTCGCGCGGCATCCCCTCGGGGAGGTCGACGACGGAGTGATCCGTCTGGATGTCGATGCGGCCGATGTAGCGCCCTTCCAGACCCGACTCGTTCGCAATGGCGCCGACGATCTCGCGCGGCGTCGCGCCGTGCTGATGGCCGACCTCGATGCGATAGCTGACCAGATCGGCGTCCCCGCCGCCCTGGCGCGGCCGTTGATTGCCGCGGCGCTCGTCCTGACGGTCCCCGCGCCCAGCATCACCGTCGCGCTCCCGCCCCCGCCGCGGCTCGCGTCTGCCACGCTCCGCGCGGGAGTCGTCGCGCTCGCGCCGGTAGGGGCGGATCGGATCCTCCTGGACCTCGAGCGGCCGCTCGAGCTGCCCGAGATAGGCCAAGGCCGCCGCGATGTCCATCATCTCCACCTCCTGCTCCTGGGCGATGCGCGAGAGCAGCCGATAGAAGAAGTCGAGGTCTTGCTCGGTCAGGGTCTTGAGGACCTCCTGGGTGAAGCGGTCGATCCGCGTCTCGCTGAGCGCCGCGGCGGAGGGCGGATCCATCGCCGGCACCTGGCGCCGAATGATGCGCTCGATCGCCCTCAGCAGGCCGCGCTCGCGCGGCTCCACCAGCAAAATGGCACGCCCGGCACGGCCAGCGCGCCCGGTCCGGCCGATGCGGTGGACATAGGCCGAGGGATCGGTCGGGATGTCGTAGTTCACCACATGGCTGATGCGCTCGACGTCCAGGCCGCGCGCGGCGACGTCGGTCGCCACCAGGATATCCAGCTGCCCCTGCTTGAGCCGCTCCACCGTGCGCTCGCGCATCTCCTGATTCATGTCGCCATTCAGCGGCTCGGCGGCGAACCCATGCGCCTTGAGCTTGTCGGATAGCTCGGTCGTCGTGTTCTTGGTGCGCACGAAGATGAGCATGCCGTCGAAGGGCTCGAGCTCCAGGATCCGTGTCAGCACGTCGAGCTTGTGGAAGCGGGTGACGACGCAGTGGTGCTGGTCGATGGTGTCGACGGTCTCGGAGTCCGCCTCGATGCGGACCTCGACCGGATCCACCAGACGATCCTGAGCCACACGGCGAATGGCCGGTGGCATGGTGGCCGAGAAGAGGGCGACCTGGCGCTCGGCCGGCGCCTGATCGAAGATCCAGTCGATGTCCTCCGCGAAGCCCATGTTGAGCATCTCGTCGGCCTCGTCCAGGACCAGGGTGCGAATACCGTCGAGCTGCAGCGTGCCGCGACGGATATGGTCCATCACGCGCCCCGGCGTTCCGACGATGACCTGCGGATTGCGCTTGAGCTGGCTGAGCTGCAGACCGTACGCCTGCCCGCCGTAGATGGGCAGGACATTGAAGCCTTTGAGGTTGCGCGCATAGCCCTGGAAGGCCTCGGCCACCTGCAGCGCCAGCTCGCGCGTCGGCGTCAGCACCAGCAGCTGGGGCCGACGGACATCTGGGTCGATGTTGCTCAGCAGCGGCAGCGCGAAGGCGGCGGTCTTACCCGTGCCGGTCTGCGCCTGACCGAGTAGATCGCGGCCAGCGAGCAGGTGAGGAATGCACTGGCTTTGAATGGCGGTCGGGGATTCGTAGCCGAGATCGCGCACGGCCATTGCAATAGCGGGAGAAAGACCGAGCTCGTCGAAGCTGGTGCTCGTGTCGGGGGTGTCCATGGTGGGCCTCTCGAGAGGAAGGTCGCGGCCCGGGAGAAGGCCGAAGGGCCAGCCGAATGATGGGCGCGAAAGTAACAGAGTATTATCAATGATTCTCCGCCTGTCCGCAACTAATATCTGACCGGAAAGCTCGACTTCTACGCCAACGGCTGGCCGAGTCCGGGCGCCGATCGCCGGCCAGCCGACTTGCACTTCGGAACCCAGACACCAGCTTTCTCAGCCATCGCGCCTTGCACAAGCGTCGCAAGGCGCAAGCATTGCAAGACAAATTCAGACGAATCGCCGGAAGGAGCCCCAATGACCCAAACCAGCGACGCGCGCGGCACCGCCGTCCCCAGCAAACGACTCAGCCGGCTTTGGCACCTCGGACGCGCGACGACCGACCTGGCCGCCGGCATCGGCTTCACGGGGCTGGTCGACATGGCCCGCACGCGCGGCGGCGGCCAACCGGCACGCATCCAGCTCTCGCCCGAGCACACGCGCCGCTTCACCGACCGCCTGGCCAAGATGCGCGGCGCCGTGATGAAGATGGGCCAGCTGATGTCGATGGACGGCTCCGACATCTTCACGCCGGAGGCGGCGGAGATCATGGCCTCACTGCGCGACCGCGCCGAGCCCATGCCCTTGAGCCAGCTGGCTCAGGTGCTGGAGCGCGAATACGGGTCCGGCTGGGACAAGGGGTTCAAGCGCTTCGACTTCACCCCCATCGCCTCGGCCTCCATCGGCCAGGTCCATCGCGCGGAGACCAAGGACGGGCGCAAGCTCGCCCTCAAGATCCAGTTTCCCGGCGTGCGCGATAGCATCGACAGCGATATCGACAACCTCGCCTTTCTCGGCCGCTCGCTCGGCATGGCGCCGAAAGGCATCGACATCGACCCCTTCCTCGAAGAGGCCCGCCGTCAGCTCCATCGCGAGGCCGACTATGCCGCCGAGGCGGACGCCATGGACGCCTATCGCGAGCGCATCGGCAACGACGAAGCCCTTTTCATCCCCGGCGTCCATCGCGATCTCACCACCCAGAGCATCCTTGCAATGGACTTCGCCGAGGGCGTGCCGATCGACCACCTGGCCGGACCGGACTACCGCCGCGCCGAGCGCGACCGCGCCGCCACCCTGCTGATGCGCCTGACCCTGCGCGAGCTCTTCGAGCTCGGCCTGGTCCAGACGGACCCGAATTTCGGCAACTATCTCTACGAAGCCTCGAACGGCCGCATCGTGCTGCTGGATTTCGGCGCCACCAAGCCGGTCTCGGCGAAGCTCGTCGAGCAGTACCGCGCGCTCGCCCAGTCCGCGCTCGCCAAAGACCGCGGCGCCATGCGGAGCGCCTGCGTGGCACTCGGCTATGTCGGCGAGAACGACCCGAGCGAGCATGTCGATGCGATGGTCGATCTGCTCGAGATGGCCGCCGAGCCCCTGAAGCACCCGGGCCACTACGACTTCGGCACGTCCAATCTCTTCGAGCGCGTCTACCATAGCGGCCGCGAGCTGTTCCACTCGGGCGCGTTCACGACCGCGCCCGCGCCGGACACCATGTTCCTGCACCGCAAGTTCATGGGCTCCTTCATGCTCTCCAGGCGACTGCGCGCCCGCGTCGACCTCGCCGAGATGGCGCGAACCTGCATCTAGCCGACTCGCCCGCAAGCGGGCTCCTTACGCGCGCGGCGCCTCCCCCCTGATACGGGGAGAGGTGCTGCTGAGCCGCCCCGACGGATCCGCACCCCACGCGGGGCCGGCCGCGCGCGGGCGGTTTCCGACCTCGGCGCGCCGCATACGCTCAGGCCCGGAACTTGGTAGAGTTCCCACATGGAATTGCAGAGTTTTATCGTCTCCGCGATCGTGCTGCTGACGGCGGCGGCGCTCTCTGTCGCCCTCTTCAAGCACCTTGGGCTCGGCTCCATCCTGGGCCTGCTGGTCGCCGGCATCGTCGTGGGACCGCATTCGCCCGGCCCCTATGTCACCGCCCATGTCGACGACGTGCGCAGCTTCACCGAGCTGGGCGTCGTTCTGCTGCTCTTCATGATCGGACTGGAGATGCAACCGAAGCGGCTCTGGGCGCTGAGGCGCGAGGTCTTCGGGCTCGGGACTGTGCAGATCCTGCTTTGCGGCTTCGGCATCGCGGCCTACATCTCCTTCTACGAGGCCTCCTGGCAGGCCACGCTCATCATCGGGCTGACCATGGCGCTGTCCTCCACCGCCCTGGTCATGCAGCTCCTGCACGAGCGCGGCGACCTCGCGACCCGCCACGGCACCAGCGCCTTCGCCATCCTGCTCATGCAGGATCTGGCGGTAGTGCCCATGCTCGCCATCGTCCCCTTGCTCTCGGACCTGGGATCTGGCTCGCCCGAGCTGCCCTTCTCCCAGCAAGCCCTGACGCTGGTGGGGATGCTCGCCCTGGTGATCGTCTGCGGGCGCTACCTCGTCCCCTTCGCGCTGGAGCGCCTGCTGCGCCAGAACAATCGCGAGGCCTTCGCCCTGGTCGTCATGCTGGCGGTCTTTCTCGCCGCCTGGGCCATGCACGAGGCCGGACTCTCGATGGCGCTCGGGGCCTTCATGATGGGCATGCTACTGTCCACATCCCGCTTCAGCTTTCAGATCCAGGCCCATATCGAGCCCTTCAAAGGGCTGCTCATGAGCCTCTTCTTCGTGGCCGTGGGCATGTCGATCGACCTGCCGGCGATTGCCGCTCAGCCCCTGCTGCTCGCCCAGCATGTCCTCGTCATCCTCGCCATCAAGCTGGTCGTGCTCTTCCTCATCGCCCTGCTCTTCGGGCTGCCGCGCGGGGTGGCGACCCGGGTTGCCTTCCTGCTCGCGCAGAACGGCGAGTTCGGCTTCGTGCTCTTCGGCTTCGCGAAGGCCATGGGGGTGATCGGGGAGTCCACCTTCGTCATCGCCGTCAGCGTCATCTCGGTCAGCATGCTGCTGACCCCCATCCTGGTGGGCATCGGCGACAAACTGGCGCGCCGCGCCGAGCGACGCCGCGACGCCCCAGAATCCTTCGACTACGAGGCCACCGGCATCCAGCCGCAGGGGCGCGTGGTGGTCGCGGGCTACGGCCGTGTCGGCCATACCATCGCAACCCTGCTCGAGGTCAACCAGATCCCCTTCATCGCCTTCGATACCAATCCGACCAATGTCGAGCGCGGCGTGCGCGACGGCCGCGCGGTCTACTATGGCGACATCGGCGACATGGAGCTGCTGACCGCCGCCCAAGTCGGCAATGCCTCGCTCGTCATCCTGACGATCGACCATGGACCGACGGCACTGCGCGCCGTCTCACACATCCGCAACGCCTATCCGCAGGTGCCCGTCATCGCCCGCGCGCGCGATCTGGAGGCCTGCGGCAGCCTGATCCGGGCCGGGGCGACCCGCGCCTATCCGGAGGCGATCGAGAGCAGTCTGCGACTCGGGGCCGAGGCACTGCAGATGCTCGGCATCTCGACCGAAGAGGTGGATTCGCTCTTGAGCGGAGTGCGCAGCGAGAATTACGCCCAGGTCGTTGAATGAGAAGGGTGAGCGACCTCGCCCGACCCCAGAGTTGCCTTGGTGAGACAAACTCAGTAGGCTCTCCCGCCGCATAACATAAACGCCTGATCCGAGGACACTTCGACAATGGAAACCAGCACTGAGCATGCGCGGTTCAACATGATTCAGCAGCAAATCCGGCCTTGGGGCGTCCTCGACGACCGCGTCTTGGATGTCATGGGAGAGCTCCTGCGCGAAGCCTTCGTGCCCGATGCCTACCGCGGCCTGGCCTACGCGGACATCGAGATCCCGATCGGCGCGGAGAGCAGCATGCTTGCCCCGAAGCTCGTCGGACGCATGCTCCAGGCGCTGCAGGTCCAGCCCGGCGACAAGGCCCTGGAGATCGGCACAGGCACGGGCTATGTGGCGGCCTGCCTCAGAAACCTGGGTGCGCGCGTGATCAGCGTCGAGATCGACCCAGCCCTGGCAGCCGAAGCAACTGCTCGACTCACTGCGCTGAAGGTGAAGTCGGTCGACGTCCGTGAGGCGGATGGGCTCGCCAGTGCCATTCCCGGCGGTCCCTACAACGTCATCGCGATCACAGGCTCCATGCCGACCGACGACGACCTACCCCGCTTCCAGGAGCAGCTTGCCGTCGGCGGCCGGCTCTGCTGCTTCCTCGGCACCGAGCCTGTCATGCAGTGCGTGCTCGTCACGCGCGAGAGCAAGGATGCGTTTCGCCGCGAGGCCCTGCTCGAGACCAGCGTCCCGCCATTGCGCAACGTCGTCGAGCCCGAAACCTTCGAGCTCTAGGCCGGCAGCGACCGCGCCCGAGCCCGAGCAACGGCGGCCATCCTGGCCGAAAAAATCGGCGCAGGCAGCCCGCATTATTAGCTTTATCAATCCTTGATTTCGATAAGGCTAATAGCGCACACTCCTTCGGCTCCCGTATCGTCGGCAGCACAGACGTACAACGATTTCGGAGGACAGGCCAATGACGACACATCCGGCCCACATGCCCCTGTGCCAACGCGCATCTTCCCAGCTCCTGATCATCGACGCCCAGGAGCGGCTCGCCGCCGCCATGCCACTGGACGAGCTCGAGCTGGTGGTCGAGAACATCAACCGCTTGGTCTCGGCCGCGAAGATCCTGGACATCCCAGTCATCGCGACACAGCACAACTCCAAGGGACTCGGCCCCATCATCGACACCATCAGCTCCAACATGCCGAAGGTGCATGAGCCGACCGAGAAGACGGCCTTCTCCTGCTGCACGGCGCCTGGCTTCGAGCGCAACATCTCGCTGCACCCCGACCGCCGCCAGCTCGTCGTCGTCGGCATGGAGGCGCACATCTGCATCTCCCAGACGGTCTCAGGCCTGCAGCGCTGGGGCTATCAGGTCTTCGTGCCGTCCGACGGCATCATCTCCCGCAAGCCGGCCTGCAAGCAGAATGTCCTCGACCGGATGCGCCATGGCGGCGTCCAGGTCGTCTGCACGGAATCCGTCGGCTTCGAGTGGATCGGCGACTCCACGGACGCCCAGTTCCGCGACGTCTGGTCGCTGTTCAAATAGGATCGCTAATCGAATAGGTCGCCTTCCGCGTCGGCGTCGATCACCGCCACCAGGCGGTCCAGCGCCCCGCGATTGCGCTCCACCACGGCGCGGCCCTGCTCGCCCACCTGGGCACGCAGGGCCGCGTCGCTCAGCCAAGCCTGCATCAGCGCGGCGAGCCCGGCGGCATCCGCGACACGCACCGCGGCACCCTCCCTCACCATCATCTCGGTGATCTCGGCGAAGTTGAAGGTATGAGGCCCCACGGCGACGGGCACGCCCGCGGTCGCGGCCTCGAGGAGATTGTGTCCGCCAGTCGGCACCAGACTGCCGCCGATGAAGGCAGCGTCACCGGCGGCCAAGAAGGCCGCCAGCTCGCCCATGGTGTCGCCCAAAAGGACGGCCCTGTCCTCACGGCAAGGCTCCTCGCGGCTGCGCCGCGCCATGGCCAGCCCCTGCCGCTCGACCAGGGCGGCGACGCGATCGAAGCGCTCGGGGTGACGCGGCACCAAGACCAGGAGCGCCTTGGGCAGGCGCGCCAACAGACGCCGATGCGCCTCCAGCAATTGAGCGTCCTCGCCCTCGTGCGTGCTGGCCGCAACCCAGACGGGGCGCTGAATCCCCCAGCTCCTGCGCAAGGTCTCCGCCAGCTCGCGCTGACTCGCGGGCTGGCGGAGATCGAACTTGATGCTGCCCGTGACCTGCACGCGCCCGGCATCCGCCCCCAGCGCGATGAGCCGTTGCGCATCCGCGTCGCTTTGGGCCGCGATGCGCGCGAAACGCTGTAGGGTCTCCCTGGTCAGACCTCCCACGCGCGCATAGCCGCGCGCGGATCTCGCCGACAGGCGCGCATTGGCCAGGACGACGGGGATGCCCTGCCGCTCGCAGGCGGCCAGCATGCTCGGCCAGATCTCGGTCTCGACGACGACCACCAGCCGAGGACGCACCTGATGCAGGAATCGCCGCATCACGCCGGGCAGGTCATAGGGCGTATAGCGATGCGCGACCGCATCGCCGAGGAGATCCTGGACGCGCGCCGCGCCCGTGGGCGTGGTCGTGGTCACCAGGACGCGCAGGGCGGGATCGCGGCCGCGCAGCCGCCGGATCAGCAGCTCGGCCGCCTGCACCTCCCCGACCGAGACGGCATGGATCCAGAGGTCGGCCCTCGGCGCGGCATCGCCCGAGGCCAGCCGCTCGCCGATCCGCCGCCGGTACGCAGGCGCCTTGAGGCTGCGCGCATAGAGGCGGAGCAGCGCCATCGGCAGCAGTAAGCGCAGCAGGATCGAGTAAACGCCCAGAGTCATGCGTCAGGTCCCTGCCCTGCTGTCCCTGTCCTGCTCATCGATCCCGGATGGTCCCGATGATGCGGCTCGTCGAGCGGCCCGGCAGGAAATCGAGCACGCGGACCTCGCCGCCGCTCGCGCGCACGCAGTCGGCCCCGGCGATCTCCTCCGGCCGGTAATCCCCACCCTTGACCAAAACTTCCGGCCTGACCGCGCAGATCAGCGACTCGGGCGTGTCCTCGGCGAAGGGACAGACCCAATCGACCGACGCCAGCCCGGCGAGCACCGCCATGCGCTGCTCCACGCCGTTGACCGGACGACCCGCACCCTTGAGGCGCTGCACCGAGGCGTCGTCGTTGACCGCGACCACCAGCCGATCCCCAAGCCGTTTGGCCTGCTGGAGATAGGCGACATGGCCCTCGTGCAGGATGTCGAAGCAGCCATTCGTCATCACCACACGCTCACCGGCCGCGCGGGCCGCGGCAGCTGCGGCGACCAAGGCGTCGCGGTCGAGCACCGGCTGCCACTCGCCACCGCGATAGGCCAGCTCCAGCTCGGCGGCCGTCACGCTCGCCGTCCCCAGCTTGGCGACCGCCAGCCCGGCGGCGCAGTTGGCCAGCGCGCAGGCCTCGGCCAGCCCGACGCCCGCACTGATCGCCGCCGCCAGCGTGGCGATCACAGTGTCTCCCGCCCCGGTGACATCGAAGACCTCGCGCGCCTGGGTCGGCAGATGCAGGGCCTCCGCATCGGGCCGCAGGAGCAGCATGCCGCGCTCGCCCAAGGTCACCAGTAAGGCATCGAGCTGCAGCTCCGCACGCAGCCGCTGGCCTTTCTCGATCAGCATGGCGTCATCGACGCAAGCGCCGACGATCTGCTCGAGCTCCGCGCGATTCGGCGTCAGCAGGGTCGCCCCGCGGTAGGGCGTGAAATCCCGCCCCTTGGGGTCCACGAGCACGGCCTTGCCTTGGGTCTTGGCGATCGCAATCAGGCCCTGCGGATCGGCCAGCGTGCCCTTGGCGTAGTCGGAGAGCAGCAGCAGGTCGGCACAGGTCAGCGCCTCGGCAACCAGCTTGGGCAAGGGGTCGATATCCGCGGGAGCCAGGGACTGCTCGAAATCGAGCCGGATCAACTGCTGGTGGTGGCTCAGCACCCGCAGCTTGGTGATGGTCGGGACGTCGGGCCGACGGTGCAGCCTGGCCCGGATGCCCTGGGACGACAGCCGCTCGGCGAGCAGGTCGGCAGCCGCGTCCGCACCCGTGACCCCGACCAGCGCCGTGTCCGCGCCGAGCGCGGCCAGATTGAGCGCGACATTGGCCGCCCCGCCCGGGCGGTCCTCGACCTGCTCGACATGCACGACGGGCACAGGTGCCTCGGGCGAGATGCGTCGCGTCGCGCCCGTCCAATAGCGATCGAGCATGACGTCGCCGGCCACGAGGATGCGTGCGCGGCCGAGGTCGGGGAAGCTGGGCGGGGGCGTGCGGCTCAAGGTCGGCTCCGTTCGTCCAAGCGCCGGGGAGCCCGGCGGGCCCAGATTCTACTGGATTGTCGGCCACCTGGCCTCTGGCCCGAGCAGCTCCTCGATCGGACGCGGCGCGCCGATCCCATAGCCCTGGGCGAAATCGATCCCGATATCGCGCACCCGCGCCAGGGACTCATCGCTCTCCACGAACTCGGCGACCGTCTTGATCCCCATGACCTGGCCGATCTCGTTGATCGACCGAACCATGGCATAGGCGACCGGATTGACCGCGATATCCTCGACGAAGATCCCGTCGATCTTGATGAAGTCCACCGGCAGCGTCTTGAGATAGGCGAAGGAGGAGAGTCCGCTGCCGAAGTCGTCGAGGGCGAACCTGCAGCCCATGTCGCGCAGCGCCCGAATGAAGTTGACGGCGCTGTACATGTTCGAGATCGCCGCCGTCTCGGTCACCTCGAAGCACAGCTTGGAGGTCAGGCCTTCGTGCGCCTCGAGGCGCTCGACCAGCCAGCCCAGCAGGCGCGGGTCGCCCAACGAATGCCCGGAGAGATTGATGGAGCAGAGCGTCAGCTCGGCGAGATGCGCCGGATTCTCGCTGAGCCAGGTAATGGCGCGATCCAGCACCCACTGATCGAGCCGGCAGGCGAGATGATAGCGCTCCGCGGCCGGGAAGAAGGCGCCCGGCATGACCATGTCGCCACACTTGTCGCGCATGCGCAGCAGCAGCTCGTAATGATGCCCTTCGCTGTCGCCACTCAGCGGCATGATGGGCTGAAAGGAGAGACCGAAGCGATCTTGCTCGAGCGCCTCGGTGATCCGCGACACCCACTGCATCTCGCCGTGGCGCCGGGCCAGCTCGGTGTCGTCCTCGGTATAGACATGGATGCGATTGCGGCCGGCATCCTTGGCGGCATAGCAGGCGTTGTCGGCGGCGCTCAGCGCGGCGTTCATTCCGGTCACTTCGGCATCGATCATCACCAGGCCGACACTGACCCCGACCCGAAAGCCCTTGTCACCCCAGACGAAACGGAAGTCGCTGACGGCCTTGCAGAGGCCCTCGGCGACCCGGATCGCGCCATCCGCCGAGCACCTCTCCATCAAGAGTCCGAACTCGTCTCCCCCCAAACGGGCCAGGGTATCCTGCTGACGAATGCGGCCTTCGAGGACACGCGCGAGCTGGCGCAGCACCGAGTCGCCGGCGATATGACCGCAGGTATCGTTGATGACCTTGAACTGGTCCAAATCCAGGTAGCAAAGGGCATGCTGAAAGCCCTCCCGCCTAGCGCTCGCGAGCGCTAGGCCCAGCCGCTGCTCGAAGGCGCGGCGGTTCAGGAGGCCGGTCAGGTCGTCCAGGCTGGCCTGGAGCTTGAGCTGCTCGGAGAGCAGATGCGCCTCGGTGTTGTCCAGCCAAGAGCCAACCAGCTCGATGGGGCGGCCGGCGGCGTCGCAGACGAGACGCACGCTGTCACGCACCCAGCGCCAGCCGTGGTCGCGATGCCGGATGCGGTACTCCAAGCTGCTGCTCAGCGCGCCGGGGAGACCATCGAGATCGGCGCGCACGCCCGACAGGTCATCCGGATGGACCAGATGCTGCCAGCGGACCCGGCCACTCAAGAGCTCCGCCGGGTCGAAACCGAGCAAATCTCTGACATTGTCACTGACGAAGGTGAGCGGCCGCTCGCCTTCGGGCCGGCGCGCATAGACCACGGCTGGACTGGTGCTGATGACGTGCGCCAGGAGCTCGTCCGAGCGGCGCCGAGCCGCTTGCGCCTCGTAGCGCTCGCTGAGATCGCGCGCGACGCCGATCAGCTCGCCCTGAACGCCCGGGACCGACTCCGTCCCGGCATTGCCGAGCGACAGCAGCTTGATCTCGACTGGCATGGGGAGCGCCCCCTGAATCTGGGTCTCGATGGCCCTCGTCTCGCCCTCTGGCGCCTCTGCGAGCTCGACCAGGGCACGGCTCACACGCCCCCGTTGCGCCGGAGCGACGAGATCCAGAAAAGACCGCCCCGTGGCTTGCTCCGCCGGGCTTCCCAGGAGAGACGTCAAGCGCTCATTGACGAAGCGCAGACGGCCGAGACCGTCCAGGACGAAGATGAGATCCGGCGAGCTGTGCACCAGGAAGCGATGCAAGCGGTCCGACGCGCTCAGCTGCTCCAACATGAGCGCATGCGAGCGCTCCGCCTGGGTGCGCCGGCAGCAGCGCCCGATCCGCTCCAGCAAATCTTCGACCCGATAGGGCTTGGCAAGGAAGTCGTGCGCGCCTTGGCGCAAGGCCGCCGTCGCCTCGGGAACCGAGCGCGTTCCGCTCACCACCACGACGGCGGTCTCCGGACAGGTCTCGCGCAGGAACTCGAGCACCTGCATCCCGCCGACCTCGGGCATCGCCAGGTCGAGCAGGACGATGTCGAAGTCGGCGTCGCTCAAGCGCCGCAGGGCCTCGTCACCATCGGCGGCACAGCTGACTTGGAAGCCGCGCCGACTGAGCAGCCGCGACAGGCTCGCGCGGACCTGAGGCGCGTCGTCGACGATCAGGAGGCGGCGACAGCGTCCTGCGTCCTCATCGGTGGCGAGAGGCTGAGACAGCTCCGGATCCCCTTGGAACGCATCGTTCATCCCGTTCTCCGCGCTGGCTCGCGACAGGGCGGCATCAAGACCCGAAAGCGACTGCCCCCGCCGCTACCGGGAAAGTAGCCGACCATGCCGTCTACCCCCTCGACCAAGGTCCTGACCACCGTCAGACCGACGCCTGCGTGCCCTGGCTTGGCGCTCGTGATGGGCTGGAAGAGCCCCGCGACACGCTCCGCGGGGACCCCAGGTCCATCGTCGCTGACGCTGAGCTCGACATAGACCTTGCCGGCGACGTTGACCCCTGCGCGCAGGTCGACGCAGATCTGCCCGCCCGCGCCGAGCGCCTCCGCGGCGTTACGCACCAGGTTGATGAGCACCTGCTTCAGAGCATCCTCGCCGAGCGTCAGCGCGGGGATCTCCTCGGCACAACACAGCCTCAGCGCGATCCCGCGCGGACGACAGAGCGCCTGCTCCAGCACCCCGCTCAAGCGCCTGATTGCAGTGGAAGGGGTGGTGTCGCCAGTGTCGGGAGACGCGGCGGGCGCGTCGTCCACCAGGCGCACCAAGATGCCCCCGACCCGCTCGACCTCTTGCCTCAGGACCCCGAGGTCCTCGCTGGCCTCCGGATCACCCTGCAGCCGGTCGACGAGCAGATCCAGATAGCTCTGCATCACGGTCATGGGGTTGCTGGCCTCGTGAACGGCCGCATGGAGACGACTCTGCTCGAGCAGCCGACGGTCTTCGTCGGCAAGCTGGCGCTGGGCGACACGCGCGCGCAGCCCCATCAGGGCGAGGCCGGCCTCGCTGCCCAGCAGCATCAGCAAGCGGGTCTGCGTCAAGAGCCGAGCGAGCTGGGCGGGCTGGGTCTGCAGCACAGCGACGCCCTGGCATCCGCCGGGCGCCCTGAGCGGCAAGTACAAGACGCCGGAGGCCGTCCCCATGACCTGGCGATCGAAGACGCTCACATCGGGCGAGTCCGCCATGGCCTGGGTGATCGCGCCTGAGGTGAAGGCCTGAGCGGCCCGGGAGGCGCCGCCGTCCGCCGTACAGGACAGCTCGGCGAAACGTCCGTCGCTCGCGCCTGGATCCAGACCCTTCAGACGGCCCCCTGCGGCGGGAAGGAGGTAGCGCGTGCGATCGACGCCGAAGAGGAGACTCAGCATCTGCCCGAGCACCGCGAGCAGGGCGGACTCGTCGCGCTCCCCGCCGAGATCCTCCCGAAGCCCCGCGGCCAGGCTGTGGGTCCGCACCGCGGAAAGGAGTCGAGACTCGCCCTTGAGCCGTATGCGCTGGGATGCGGCCTCGTCCGCCCGCGTCTCCTCGACTGGCGCGATACCCAGCGGACCGGCGAGCTCGGCGACCACGGCACGACTCTCCTCGCGCAATTTCCGCAGCATCGAAGGGGTCAAGCCGAACAGCAGGTCGCCCGCCGCGAAGGCATCCGCATCGTCCCAGTGGACACTCTCCAGGGCATTGGCGACGTGGAGCAGGCGCACCAGGAGATGCGCGTCGACCAAGGCGGCCGTCTCGGCGTGATGGAACCTGCAGGCATCCGCCAGGAAGGACTCCAGACGCCAGGCCGAGATCAAGGCTGCGCCGACGGCACAGTGATCCGTCCCCACCAAGCCGCGCTCGCGCGCGACGAGCGGCTCGGCGCATCCCGCCTCGGCAAGGAGCTGAATGTAGGCTGCACCCTTCTGCGAGGCGATGATGAGCTGCCCGATGTCATGCAGCAGCCCGGCCAGATAGGCCTCGCTGGGGCAGGCATGGCCCAGGGTCTCGGCAAGACGCTGAGCCAGATGCGCCGTGCGCAGCGCATGTGTCCAAGACCGGCAGATCTCGTCGCGTGGAATACTGAGCTGCTGAGAGAGCGCCTGCATCAAGGCGGTGGTGATGGCGATGCGCCGGACAGTTTCGAGCCCCATGGTCACCAAGGCGCGATCCAGGCGCGTCTCCGTGCTCGGCTGGCGCCGGTAGAGCGCCGAGCTCGCGACGGCCAACATCCGAGCCGCGACCACGGGATCCTTCGCGCAGATGGCCGCGAGCCGCGAAAAATCCACGTCTGGATCGTCGAACGACTGGAGCAGCTCAAGCAGAACACTGGGGAGGGCGGGCAGCTTGGCCAGGTCCGTTGGATCGATATTCTTGTTGTTCTTGTCCACGGGCATGATCTGGGGGCAGCTGCGGAAGGCAGTTTAGGCAGCAAGCACGGCAGCTAGTCGTCCTTTTATATCAAGTTATTCCTTGCTTTTTGTGATGGATATCAGCTTTTGCGTCATTGGGCACGAATCGTCTCCATTCGACGAGTGCCGGCTTGGGGGCGTTCTTGACCGCGAGCTTCCACCAGACGCCGAGCAGATCGTCGCCGTAGGAGATCGCCTTGCGGGGCAGGATCAGGGGATGATCCGCTGGGCTTGCTGGGCCACGCAGACAGGTCGTGGCGCTTAGATAGCCGGCCTCTGCCGCCAAACCGACGGTCTCGGCGTCGAAGCTGCCGAAGGGGTAGCACAGGTGCTCGACCGCCTCGCCCAGGGCATCCTCCAGCGCCGCCTTGCTGTCGCGCAGCTCGCGGCGCTTGGTGGCCGCATCGACCTCGCCGAGCTTCACATGGTTCACGCTATGCGATCCGATGGTGATCCCCGCCGCACGCATCTCCCGCAGCCGCGCGCCACTCATGAGGCTCGGAATCGGCCGGCCTGGGTCCTTGCCGAACCACTCGGCCCGGCGCCCCAGCCAGTTGCTGATGGCATAGAGGGTCGCGGAGAAGCCGTGGCGCTGGAGGACAGGCAAGGCGTAGTCGGCGAAGTTGTCGTAGGCGTCGTCGAAGGTCAGCACCACCGCCTTGGGCGGGATGGGGCGCTCGCCGCGCAGGCAGGCGAGCGCCCCATCCAGCGGCAGCACCCGATAGCCGAACCGGTCCAGCAAGGCCATTTGCGCCGCGAAACGGCGGTGATCGCAATAGTTCGCACGATGCGCCTTCATGGGCGCGAACTCGCCCACCTGGTGATACATCAGGATGGAGATGCCGGGCGGCGTCATGCCGGGACATCTCCCGAGACGAGCGGCCTCGAAGCCAGCCTAGGCACGGAGCGCATGCAGCAGCCCTTTCAGCAGCGCGAGCGGCGAAGGCGGACAGCCGGGAATCTTGGCATCCACCGGAATCACCCGCTCGACCGCCCCGCAGCTCGCGTAGGAGACACCGAATTCGCCGCCCGTGCAGGCGCAATCACCCGCCGCGATGACGAACTTCGGCGCGGGCGTCGCGCGCCAGGTCCGGCGCAGCGCCGCCTCCATGTGCCGCGACACAGGCCCAGTCACCAGCAGCGCGTCGGCATGACGCGGCGAGGCGACGAAATGGACCCCGAAGCGCGCGACGTCATGGTAGGCATTGTTGAGCGCATGGATCTCCAGCTCACAGGCATTGCAGGATCCGGCATCCACCTGCCGAATCGCCAGGCTCCGCCCGAAGCGGGCATCGATGCGGCGACGCAGCTCCATGCCGACGCCATCGAGCTCGGCGTCTTCGAGCCGCGGCGGCGCCTCGGTGACGACGCCCGTCTGGAATGATTTCTTGAGGATTCGAAACATCAGCCGTCATCTATAAAGAGCGCTGTCAGCTCCCAGCCTCCAGCGGCCAGCTTTTTGGAATCAGTCCGTAGGGTGGACAAGCGCAGCGCAGTCCACCAGCGCCGGTGCGGGATTTGGTGGACTTCGCGCTCGCTCGTCCACCCTACAGGTCTTGGTCTACAGATCCTGCCCCGAATATGCCCCATTCACGGACTTATTGCAGACGGGAAAGTCCGGGACGATGTTGCCCTGGATGAGCCGCTCCAGGGCGGGCCAGGTGAACCAGCTCGGGTCGCGCGGGAAGTAGCGGGCGATGCGGCCGTCCGCACCGAAGCGGACGACGCTCAGGATCTCGCCGCGCCAGCCTTCGATGATCCCCAGCCCTAGGGCGCCCGCCTCCGCCTCTGGAAGATCGGTCCGAACGGGCCCCTCAGGTAGGGCCTTCAGGAGTCGATCCATCCAGCCCAAACTGTTGCGGACCTCCGCCATGCGCACCCGCACCCTGGCGGCGACATCGCCCTCGGGCAGCGTGGCACCATCCATCGCCAAGCCCTCATAGGGCGCATAGGGACTGTCGCGCCGCACGTCGAAGGAGAGCCCGCTCGCCTTGCCGACATAGCCCGTGCAGCCGAGCTGGCGTGCGTCGCTCTCGGAGAGTACGCCCGTCGTCATCAGCCGGTCGTCCAGCGAGGGATGGTCCGCGACCACGTCGAAGATGGGGGCGATCTCCGACTTGAGCTGGGCCTGGTCCTGCAAGAGCTCTTCCGCGACCCTTTCGCAGACATCCGCCGCGACACCGCCAGGGACCAGAGCATCCATCATCAGCCGATGGCCGAAGACCGCCTGGCTGCGGCGCTGCCACAGCTCCCGCAGCCGGCCGCACTGGACGTGTGCGAAGGCGAAGCCGACGTCGTTGCAGACGGCGCCGATGTCGGCCAGGTGATTGGCGACGCGCTCGCGCTCGGCCATGAGCCCGCGCAACGCCAGCGCGCGCGGCGGAACGACGCAGCCGGTCGCCCGCTCCATCGCCTGACAGGCCGCCCAGGCGTGGGCGACCGTCGCATCGCCAGAGACCCGCCCGGCCAGACGCGCCAAGCCGGCGGGGTCGCGCCCGACGGCCAGCTTCTCGATGCCCTTGTGGACATAGCCCAGCCGCTCCTCGAGCTGCAGCACGTCCTCGCCCATGGCGTGAAAGCGGAAGTGGCCGGGCTCGATGATGCCGGCGTGCACCGGGCCGACGGGGATCTCGTAGACACCTGCTCCCTGCACGCGCCCGAAGGGATAGTCGGCATCCGCCGGGGTGCGTCCGACCGGCTCTCCCGCGAGCGGAAAGGCGCTGCGCAGCGGAAAGCTGTCCTCCGGCCAGGCCTGGTGACGGGTCCAACGACGGCCGTCCGGCTGACCGGTCAGCTCCAGGCCCGTGAGGTCGTGCGCATGTCGCTCCAGCCGATCGACGCCAGGATAGAAGGCCGCCTGGGAGGCCAAGACGGGGCGCAGCATGGGGACCTGGGTCTCGAGCACCAGATAGTCGCCCGCGTGCTCCAGACAGGCCTGGACGCGGATGGCTCGGTCCTCGGCGGCCAGAGCGCTGTCATCAAGACAGTCGGCCCAGAGACCCGCATGTCGCAGCCCCATGTCGGCGGCGACCCGGGCCGCCGTCGCCCAGTGCTCGGCGGCCAGCGCCAAGCGGATTGCCGGCGCCAGCGCCAGGGCATCCTGCGCGACGATGACCTGCTCGGCCCCGAGCCTGGCGAGAAAATCGGACAGCCAATCCAAGCCGCTCATAGCAGGTGGCTCCCCGTGATGAGCTGGGTCGCGCTATCCAGCCAGGCGGCAAGAAAGCCCGGGATCGCCAGCCCCAGCCAGAGCACCAGCCCCAGGTGTACCAGCACCGGCAGCATGTTGGCCTGGACCGGCAGCTGACCCTCGGGCGCGCTGCCGTAGACCATGGGGTGCAGGTGCCGAAACAGCCCCGCGAAGGCGATCACCAGGCCGCTCAGCAGCACGACGGTAAACCAGGGATAAGACTGCATGGTCGCGGTCAGCAGCAGGAATTCGCTGGTGAAGACGCCGAAGGGCGGAAAGCCCGCGATGGCCGCGACGCCGATCAGCAGCGACCAGCCCACGGCAGGCTGGGTGCGGATCAGCCCCCGGATGCGATCGATGGCCTGGGTCCCGGCGATATGGGTCGCATGCCCGACGGTCACGAAGATGGCGGACTTGGTGAGCGAGTGCACCAGCATGTGCAGCAATCCGCCGAAGGTCGCCAGCGGCCCGCCCAGCCCGAAGGCGAAGGTCATGAGCCCCATGTGCTCGATCGACGAATAGCTGAACATCCGCTTGATGTCGCGCTGACGGTGCAAGAAGAGCCCGGCGACCAGGAAGGTCGCCAGCCCGAAGCCCATCAGCAGGGCGCCCGCCAGGTGCGGCGTCGCCGTCTCCGCCAGCGAGCCGTCGACCAGCATCTTGAGCCGGATCACGGCGTAGAGCGCCACCTTCAGCAGCAGCCCGGAGAGGACCGCGGACATGGGCGTCGGACCCTCGGAGTGGGCATCCGGCAGCCATTGGTGCATGGGCACCAGACCGACCTTGGTGCCATAGCCGACCAGCAGGAAGACGAAGGCGATGCGCATCACCGTGGGATCCAGCGCATGGGCATGGGCATGGAGCACGCTCCAGGTCAGCCCCGCCTCGGCCTCCTGGACGACGTGCTGGGAGGCGAAATAGGTCAGCACCGTGCCGAAGAGCGCCAGCGCGATCCCCACGCCGCAGAGGATGAAGTACTTCCAGGCCGCCTCGACGGCCTCGGGCGTGCGGTAGAGCGACACCAGCAGCACGGTCGCCAGGGTCGCGCCCTCGACCGCGACCCAGAGCACGCCCAGGTTGTCCGTCGTCAGGGCCACCAGCATGGTCAGCATGAAGGCCTGATACATGCCGTGATAGATCCGCAGGCTGCCGACACTGATCCGCCCGGTCGCGCAGACATGGCGCATGTAGGGCCGCGAGAAGATGGATGTCGTCAGACCCACGAAGGCCGTCAGCACCACCAGGTAAACGTTGAAGGCATCGACCCGAAAGCCCGTGCCCTCGACCGTCCCCTGCGCGGCGACCGACAGCGCCAGCCAGAGCGCCCCCGCGAGCGTCAGCGCCGAGACGCCCAGATTCACCCAGCCAGCCGGCCCGAGGGCGCGCATCATGATGAGTGCGAGGCCACCCAGGAGGGGCGTGAGGAGCGTCAGTGCGAGCGCATTCATGTGGGAAGCCTCCAGCCGCCAGCTTCCAGCCTCCAGCCAAAGGGCATCCGAGCAGCATCCAAGCTCGCACCGGGCGCAGCCGCCTGCGGAAAAGATCCGGCGCAACAGCCTCGCGCCACATCGCTGGCAGCTGGAGGCTGGAGGCTGGCAGCTCTCTTCGATCTCATCCGCCGCCCTCCTCGACTTCAACCGTCTCCGTCAGCCGATTGAGCCGATCCACGTCCAGCGAGTCGATACTCTCGCGGATCTGGAAGAAGAAGACGCCGAAGAGCACCATGGCCACCAGGACGTCGAAGGCCACGCCCAGCTCCACGACCAGCGGCATGCCGGCGGTCGCGGAGACGGCGGCGAGGAAGAGCCCGTTCTCCATCGACATGAAGCCCAGCACCTGTGCCACCGCCTGCTGGCGAAAGACCATCATCAGGAGTCCGATCAGCACCACGGCCAGGCTGACGGCGATGATGTTGCGGGTGAAGGCCAGCCCCTGGGCAACCATGGGCACCACCACCCAATAGCTGAAGATGACCAGGACCACGGCCGCCATGATGACCAGCGTCGGGCGGGCCAGGGTCTCGGTGTGCCGCTCCAGCTCCAGGCGTCGGGCCAGCCGGTGCAGCATCCAGGGGATGAGCAGGGCCTTGAGCCCGAGCGTCAGCAGGGCGGAGAAGTAGAGGTGCGAGGCGTCCCCCGCGAGGGCGACGGTGAAGGTCACGGCCGCGACCAAGGCGCCCTGCCAGGCGAAGACATGGATGGCCGCGACCAGACGCGGCTGAGCCAGCAGCACGAAGGACAGAAAGAGCGCCAGCGCCGCGAGCAGCAGCACGAACTGCTGCAGCAGCGTCATGACCGTCAGGCTCATGTCCCCACCTCCAGGATGACGTGGCTCAAGAGCCCCAGCAGCCCGAGCAGCAAGGCCAGGTTCAGGAAGGCCGGCACGCGGAAAAGGCGCATCTTCGCCAGCACCGTCTCGCCCACGGCCAGCACGACCGCCAGAACGCCCAGCTTCAAGACCACCGCGACCAGTCCCAGCCCAAGCGCCACGGGTCCGAAATCACCGGCCAGACCCCAGGGGAAGAAGACGTTGACGACCAGCACCCCATAGAGCAGCAGCTTGAGCTGGGCCGCCCATTCCATGAGCGCCAAGTGGCGGCCGGTGTATTCCAGCACCATGGCCTCGTGGATCATGGTCAGCTCCAAGTGCGTCGAGGGATTGTCGACCGGGATGCGCCCACACTCCGCCACGGCGACCAGGATGAGCGCCCCGAAGGCGAAGAGATACGAAGGACGCAGCAGGAAGCCGTCGGCCAGGTGATGCTGCATCACGCTCACCAGGCTGGTGCTGTGCGCCGTCATCGCCAGGGTGAAGACCGCCATCAGCAGGGCCGGCTCGGCCAGCGCGGAGATCATCATCTCGCGCGAGGCGCCCATGCCGCCGAAGGCGGTGCCCACATCCATGCCGGCCAGCGCGAGGAAGAAGCGCGCCAGGGCCAGCAGCCCGACGAGCACGATGATGTCCGCGATCTGCGCCGTCGGCAGATCCAGCGCGACCAGCGGCACGGTCGCCGACGCCAGCCAGGTCGCGACGAAGACGATGTAGGGCGCGATGCGAAACAGCGGCGAGGCCGTGTGCGCCACCCGCGTCTCCTTGAAGAGCAGCTTCCGCAGATCCGCGTAGGGCTGCAGCACGGAGGCGCCCCGGCGATTCTGCAGCCGCGCCTTGACCTTGCGCAGCCAGCCCACCAGCAGCGGCGCCAGCGCCGCGCAGAGCAGCGCCTGGAGCAGGGCGATGAGCCAGGCGCTAAGCATGCGCGCATCCCAGCACTCTGGCCAGTCTGGCTCCCAGGCTCCAGCGTGGGAGCAGTTCAGCGATGCTCCAGCGTCGCGACCCGGCCCGCAGAGCGGGCGGGCGGCATTTCCACGCCGGAGCGTGGGAACGAGATACACATCTTCGTGGGAGCGGCGCCCCGCCGCGACGAGCGCAGCGTCCCCGATCGCGGCGAGGCGCCGCTCCCACCAGCAATAGCCGTAGGGTGGACAAGCGCAGCGCAGTCCACCAGCACCGGCGCGAGACCCGGTGGACTTCGCTCGCGCTCGTCCACCCTACAAGCGCGTACGGCCAGCCCACCAGCAGCGATGCGATCAGCCAGGCGCTAAGCACGAGCGCCCCCTTCCAGCCTGGCTCCCACGCTCCAGCGTCGGAGCAGGTCGGCGACGCTCCAGCGTCGCGACCCGGCCCGCAGAGCGGGCGGACGGCATTCCCACGCCGGAGCGTGGGAACGAGATACACATCTCCGTGGGAGCGGCGCCCCGCCGCGACGAGCCCAGCGTCCCCGATCGCGGCGAGGCGCCGCTCCCACCAGCAATAGCCGTAGGGTGGACAAGCGCAGCGCAGTCCACCAGCGCCGGCGCGGGACCCGGTGGAGCGCGGGCTCAGGTCGGCATGAAATAACTCGCATCAGCCACCCCATCACGCCCCCGAGATGATCCACAGCAGCACCAGGAGCGTCGCCAGAGTCCAGCCGAGATAGACCCGCACATTGCCCGACTGCAGCCGCACCACCCGGCGCGAGGCGAGCTCGACCCCACGCGCCACAGGCACATAGAGCCATCCCCAAAGCCGATCCGCGAGCCTCAGCCGATAGCGCTGGACGCCGTCGCCGCCGGTCGTGCGCGTCTCGTCGATCTCGAACAGCAGTCCAAAGACCCGCCGCACCGGCTGTGCGAAGGAGGCGGCCGTGTACTGCATCCGCGGCGTCGGGGCGGCGAATCCGCAGTCCCAGGGGTCGCAGCGCCGGGAACGGCGCACCGTCCGGCGCTTGAACCACCAGATCGCCACGCCGGCGATGAGGGTCAGCGCGAAGACGTTGAGCGGCGCACTATAGCTTGCGGTCTCGGAGGAAATGGGCGTCAGCCACAGCCAGCCGTTGGCGCCCGCCTGCGGGATGCCGGTACCCAGCAGCTGGGCGGAGACCGGCTCGATCAGATGGACGACCTGGGTGGGCAGAACGCCCAGGAGCACGCAAAGCACCGCCAGAAACCCCTGCCCGAGGCGCATCCCAAAGGGAACCGCCCGCGCCCGGCGCACATGGCGGCTGCGCGCCTGACCAAGGAAGGCGACCCCATAGACCTTGACGAAGGTCGCCGCGACCAGGGCGCCGGTCAGTGCCAGCACGGCGGAGGCGATGGGGATGAGGCTGCGCAGCACACCGCTGTCGAGCTGCCAGGCCTGGAGCGCCGCCTGAAAGGTCAGCCACTCCGAGACGAAGCCGTTGAAGGGCGGCAAGGCGGAGATCGAGAGGCAGCCGACGAGGAAGAAGTATCCCGTCCAGGGCATGCGCCGCAGCAGCCCGCCCATCTGCTCCAGGTCGCGCTCGTGGGCGCTGTGCAGGATGGCCCCGGCGCCGAGGAAGAGCAGCCCCTTGAAGAGCGCGTGATTGACGGCGTGATAGAGGGCCGCGACCAGAGAGAGCGCGCCAAGCATGGGATGACCCGTCGCCTGGAACAGCAGCGCCAGCCCGAGCGCGATGAAGATGATCCCCAGATTCTCCACTGACGAATAGGCCAGCAGCCGCTTGAGGTCCGTCTGCATCAGGGCGAAGAGCACCCCCATGAGCGCCGAGACGCTGCCCACGGCCAGCAGCACCACGCCCCAGAGCCACTGCACCTCGCCGTTGAGGTCCAGCACCACGCGGACGAAACCATAGACCGCGACCTTGAGCATGACGCCCGACATCAGGGCCGAGATGTGCGAGGGCGCCACCGGATGCGCCTCGGGCAGCCAGGCGTGCATGGGCACCAGACCCGCCTTCATCCCAAAGCCGAGGAAGGCCAACGCAAAGGCGACGCTCGCCCAGCCCGGCGAGAGCGCCGCCGTCCGCATGGCATCGAAATCGAAGCCGCCGCCGAAGGCCGCCAGCACCCCGAAGCCGAGCAGGATCGCCAGCCCGCCGATATGGGCCATGAGCAGATAGAGAAAGGCCGCGCGACGGTTGGCCGGGTGCTCGTGCTGGAAGGCGACCAGAAAATAGGACGCCAGCGACATCAGCTCCCAGGCCACCATGAAGAGAAAGGCGTCGTCCGCCAGCACCACCAGCAGCATCCCGGTCAGAAAGAGCCCGGTGAAGCCGCCGAGCGCCGCGAGCGAGTCGCGGCCCTGCTCGAAACCGCGCACATAGGCCGGGCCATAGAGGCCGACGGCCGTTGCGACCAGGCCGATCACCGCGAGAAAGAGCCCGGACAGGGCATCCAGCCGCAGATGCCAAGGCATCCAGGGCAGGCCGAGCGGCAAGGTCACCGTGAAGCTGCCGCCCTGAGCCAGGACCAGCAGCCCCGCACCGAGCGCCGCCACACCGGAGAGGCCCACCAGAGGCATGGCCGCCAGACGCAGGACGCGCGGCTCGCGCCCGGCCAGAAGCGAGACGCCAGAGGACCCCAGGGCCAAGACCAACGCCAGGAAGGCCAGCGACAGCGCCGGGCTCCCACTCATGCGCCCGGATCCTCGGTCGGCCGCTGCGCCTTGAAGCGCACCCCGCGCCCGCCGCCCGCACTGGTCGCGCCCTCGCCGATCAGCTCGACCCCGGCACGCTCGAGCGCCTCGACCACCTTGACCAGGGACTCGACATTGCCGCGCACCTGCCCGTCGCTCGCCTCCATGCGCTGAATGGTCGGCAGCGACAGACCGGCGACCTCGGCGAGCCGGCGCTGGTCCATGCCGAGCAAGGCGCGCGCGGCCCGCAGCTGGGCAGCCGTAATCATGTCTGAGACATCGGAAGTGATGGCATGGAGAAGAGTTTAGAAAGATCAAGGATGAGAAAGCAAGTATGAGGCAGCGGCCGAAGCGAGTTTCAGAGGTCTATCGCCGCGCTCTCCAGAAGTCAGTGCTTGGCGCGCGAGGCGCAGTGCTCACCTGATGGGGCAAACCTCAATGGACATCCCTTTGGACATGGAGCCCCACGGGATATACATTTCCAACAAGTAGATCCAACACATCCAACGAGGTAAAGATGCGAGTTTCAAAGTGGGGCAACAGTCTCGCGGTTCGCCTGCCCGCCACGGTGGTGGAGGCGCTGGACCTAAACGAAGGTGACAACATCGAGATTCAGGTGGAAGGTGCTCGCGCACTCAGCGTTGCCAAGGCGCCCGACAACCAGGCTCTCCTGGAGCGACTACGCAAGTACCGGGGCCGACTGCCCAAGGCGTTTCGTTTTGACCGACTGGAAGCCAATGAGCACGAGTAGGGCCTTCTTCGATACCAACGTGCTGCTCTATCTGTTGTCGGAGGAGACTTCAAAGGCGGATCGCGCAGAAGCAGTGCTGGCCGATGGAGGCACCATCAGTGTTCAGGTGCTCAACGAATTCGCATCCGTGGCCTCGCGGAAGCTCGGCCTCTCCTGGGCGGAGATCCGCGAGGTGCTTGGCACGATCCGGCAGCTTTGCAGCATCGAGCCCCTGCTGCTCGCGACCCACGAGCGAGGGCTCGCGATCAGTGAGCGATATGGGCTCTCGATCTACGATGCGTTGATCGTCGCCTCCGCGCTCAACGCCGGGTGCAATCTCCTGCTCACCGAAGACCTCCAGAACGGGCAACGGATCGATGAGACGCTCGAAATCAGAAATCCTTTTGCGAGCGAAGACGGCAGATAAGGGAGCGACCCTTTTCGGTCATGAGGATCCGATGACACTCGATCTTGTCATCTTGCTGCGAGCCGTCCTGGGCGCGTTGACCTCTAGGTCAACAGGTGTCGGCCTGGAGGCCGACACTCCCAGGGCTGGGTCTGCTGGCTACCAGCGTCCTCCATGGCCGCGCTTCTGGCTCAAGAGCCGAGCGGCCTCGGCGCGCTGATCGGGTGTGAGCGCCGCATAGAGCTCCTGCCGCGCGCTCCACATCTGCTCACGCTGGCTCTGCCGAGACTCCCGCAGCGCGTCCATCTGCTCCGGCGTTAGGCTCCCGCCGAGCCGCGCCTCGCGGCGACTCCTGATGATGTCATCCCGCGCGGTGACGGCCTCGGCGTACTTGCTCCAGGCGGGCTCCTGCTCCGGCGTGATGCCGAGGCTGGTCTTGAGCTGGTCCAGGCGCTGCGCCCTGGCCGCCGGATCCGCGAAGCCCTTGGGACCGCCGAATCCCCTTCCACGACTCTGCTTCGACCGCATCAGCTGACCGGCCTGGGCACGCTGCTCGGGCGTGAGGGCGGCCAGGAGCGCGAATCTTGCAGTCTGCATCCGATCGCGCTGGGTCTGGCTCGATTGACGAAACTCCTCGATCTGCTCGGCTGTGAGGTCCCCGCTGAGCCGCGCCTCGCGATGGCCGCTCATGAGCGCCGCCCTGGTGGTCATGGCCGTGGCATAGTCGCTCCAGGCCTGCTCCTGCTCCGGCGTGATCCCCAAGCTGGTCTTGAGCGCGTCCAGGCGTTTGGCGGTCGCCTCCGGATCCGCGAAGTCCATGGGGCCGCCGAATCCGCGCATGGGTCCGCCTCGTCCATCCATGGCGCGCGGCGCGCCGTCCGGGCCTGTGCCATAGCAGTCAGGCCCATAGCCGCCGCGGGCGTAGACGCCGTTGCCGACACCCAATGCCAGAGCGGAGACCGTGAGGATTCCCAGGAGCTTTCGTGTCTGTTGTTTCATGATGCTTCTCCACTGTGATCCCGGACAGGCGCATCCTGCCCGGCTCTGGGGTCGATTTGACGCGCCGCGCGTAAGCTCCAGATGTCTACACAGGGGCTTTTTGTAAGCGAATGTGACAAGGGGGCGTCTTGTGACGCTGGGTTACCATCGGCGCCTTCCTGGGATGTCCGGCCGGAGTAGAGTGCAGCCATGACGACGCAAGACCATATCCTGGTGGTCGACGACGACCCCGAGATCCGCCAGCTGCTCAAGACCTATTTGGAGCGCAACGGCCTGGCCGTGACAGGCGTGGGCGAAGGGTCGGCGATGTGGCAGGTCCTTGAGGGGACCCGCATCGACCTCATCGTGCTCGACATCATGCTGCCTGGGGTCGATGGTCTGGAGCTGTGCCGTCAGCTGCGCGACCGCACGCGGATTCCCGTCATCATGCTGACCGCGCGCGGCGACGAGCTGGACCGTGTCCTGGGGCTGGAGCTGGGCGCGGACGACTATCTTGCCAAGCCCTTCAGCGCGCGTGAGCTACTGGCACGGATCAAGGTGGTGCTCCGCCGGGTGCGCGAGCAGCCCTACGCCGGACTGGACGATGCGCCCGGCGTGCTGGCCTTCGCCGGCTGGACGCTGGATACCCGCACCCAGGACCTGACCTCGCCCAAGGGGGTGCTGGTCTCGCTCAGTCAGGCCGAGTACCGCCTGCTGCTCGTCCTGGCCAGGCATCCCAACCGCGCCCTGACGCGCGATCGGCTGCTGGACCTCACCCAGGGGCGCGAGAGCGGCCCCTTCGACCGCAGCATCGACGTCCTCATCGGACGCCTGCGCCGGCGGCTGGGCGACGACGCCAAGGAGCCTCGGCTCATCAAGACGCTGCGCGGGCGTGGCTATCTGCTCGCGGCACAGGTCGAGTCGCGGCCCTGATGGCGCTGCGCCTGCGCATCCTGCCGGCCTCGCTCTTCGGGCGACTGACCCTGGTGCTGCTGGTGGGACTGGTGGCCGCCCAACTGCTGTCCGCGACCATCCTGCTGCGCGACCGCGGACAGACGCTCTACCAGTCCATCCAGAGGGGATTCGTCGAGCGAACGGTCGGCATCGTCAGGCTGCTGGACGTCCTGACGCCGCGCGAGCGCGCCCGCCTGCTGCCGCTCTTCCACACCCCGGAGTCCCGCGTCAGGCTGGCCGAAGAGCCGTCCGAGACCGCGCCCGGCCAGGGTGTCGCGGAGGCCGCCGCCGAGCGGCTGCGCCGTCAGCTCAGCGGGCGCCTACCCCCAGACACCGAGCTGCGGGTCGTGCTGGACAATGACCTCCGCTTCCTAACCCGCCGACGTGGCAGAGACCACCGCCCACCGCCGCCCGATCATCCGCCGGGCATGGGGCCGGAGCCCCGCCCCTGGTCCGCGCTCGCGCGGGGCCGCCCCATGGCGCGCGGCTTCTTCATCCAGATCCGCCTGACCGATGGAACCTGGGTGCAGTTCGTCCGCGCCGTCCCGGAAGACGTCTTCGAGCGTCCGGCGCGGCTGCTGCTGACGCTCGGCATCCTGCTCGTCAGCGTCATTCTTCTCGCCCTGCTGGCGGTGCGCTGGCTGGTCGGCCCGCTGCGGACGCTGCGCAGCGCGGCCGAGGCGCTCGGCCGCGACATCCGGCGTCCCCCGATCCCCGAGCGCGGCCCGCTGGAGGTCGCCCAAACCGCCCATGCCTTCAACACCATGCAGCAGCGGCTACAGCGCTTCATCGACGACCGGGCGCGCATCCTCGCGGCCGTCTCTCATGACCTCAAGACGCCGCTCACCCGGATGCGCCTGCGCACGGATCTGCTCGACGACGCGGAGCTGCGCGCCAAGCTCCAGCGCGACCTCGACGACATGGAATCCATGGTGAAGGCCACGCTGGACTTCATGCAGGGCAGCGACAGCCGCGAGGCCACACAGACGCTCGACCTGAACGCCCTGCTCGAGACCATCCAGTCCGACGCCCAGGACGCGGGCTGGACCGTATCGCTGACCGGCAGCGCCGACGCGCCCATCCAGGCGCGGCCCAAGGCCCTGAAGCGCTGCATCACCAACCTGGTCGAGAACGCGGCGCGCTACGGCGGCGGCGCCGAGATCGGCGTGGAGGAGAGGCCGGGCGCCCTGGTCATCCTGGTACGGGATCGCGGGCCGGGCGTACCCCAGCCACTCCTGGAGCAGGTCTTCGAGCCCTTCTTCCGCCTGGAAGCATCGCGCGCCCGACACAGCGGCGGCACCGGCCTGGGGCTGGGAATCGCTCGCAACATCGCCCGGGGGCATGGCGGCGACCTGCTCCTGCGCAACCGTGTGGACGGCGGGCTTTGCGCGGAGCTGACGCTGCCTCAGTAGCGGCCGCGGGCGGACACCGCCGTGGGAGCGCCACCCCGGCGCGACGGGCGCCAGTCGCGGCGAGGCGCCGCTCCCACGCCATTTTGCTCGACCGCGTGGGCGATTCCATGATCGATGCCGCGCGGGCTGGACCCTGCGCTCAGTCGGCGAGGCAGCGATAGAGCTCCAGATAGCGGTCCATGATGGCTTGGCGGCCAAACTCGCGCTCCACGCGCTCGCGGCCTCGGTCGACCATGGTGGTCATGAGCGCGGGGTCGGACAGGGTCTGCTGGATCCCATTCGCCAGCCCGGCGGCGTCCTCGCAGGGCACGCAATAGGCATCCTCGCCGTGCCGCGCCAGCTCGCGCGCCCCGCGGAAGCGCGCCGTCACCAGCGGCTTTTCCCAGGCCCAGGCCTCCAGGATGACGTTGCCCAGCGTCTCCGCATCTAGAGAGGGGAAGACGACCAGATCCGCCATCTGCAGATAGGGCGCCGGATCGCGCTGCCAGCCGGCCCAGACGATGCGATGGGCCTGCCCCAGCTGCTCCGCCTGCGCCTGGAGCTTGGGGCCCAGGGGGCCGTCGCCGACCATCACCAGGCACAGCGGCCGGTCGGCGATGCGCTCCGGCAGCCGGCTCAGGGCCTCGATCAGATAGCCTTGCCCCTTGACCGGCACGAAGCGCCCGAGCGTTACCAGCACCCAGGCGTCTTCCGGGATGCCATGCGCCTGGCGCCGCTCGGCGACGGCCTCGGGCGCGACCGGACGCGCAGCATCGGCGAAGTTGTAGATGTGGTAGATGCGCTCCGCCGGCAGGCCCTGGCTCGTCATCCAGTCGCAGAGCCCCTTGGTGTTGCCGATCCAGGCATGCGCGTGGCGGTAGGGGCCCAGGGCGTAATAGCCGCCGAGGCGCGAGACATGCACAGGACGCTCGCCGAGCGGCAGATGGGTCAGCCGCGTGGCGCGGCCCATGTAGGTCTGGACGATCTCCGGCTTGAGCTGCCGAACGAGCCGCGTCACCGCCCGCCGCGACCAGGGGTCCCAGGTCGTGCGATAGGGCAGCTTGTGGACCGGGAGCCCGCCCAGGTCCATGCCATCCAGCGCGCTCCCCGCGCGCACCGCGACCTCGGCGGGAGCACCGCAATCCGCCAGCGCATGCGCGAAGCGAATCAGCCAACGCTCGGCACCTCCGAGCGCCTTGCTGGCGACCATTTGCAGGGTGGTTGGGTCGCTCATGAAACCGACCTGACCGAGGCGGCGGGATGGACCTGAAGGCCCAAGATCCGCTCGATGGGCTCAAAATCACGATCAGCGTGCAACAACGTCACTCCTTCCAGGATGCAATAGCTCGCGATGATGACGTCGATGGTCTTGCGAACCGTGATGCCTCGAGCGCGCAAACGCCGGTAGTTGTCCGCTGCAGCCAAGGCGACCTGGTAGCCGCCAAGCTGACGGCAAGGTAGCGAGCAAAGCAGCTGGCGCGCCTGCAGATAGCCTGCTTCGGATCGGAACCCCTGGAGGACCTCCGTCAGGATCAGGTCGCCGATCAGTACCGGCTCGCTCGCAAGCACGGAATCGAGCGCGTCCGTCTGACGAGAGACGACCCCATTGAAGTAGCCGATCCAGACCGAAGAATCGACCAGTACCATCAGGCATCGTCGCGCCGCATGGCGTCCAGGTCACCTTCCCAGCGCAGCTTGCCGCGCGCAGCACGGATGCGCTCCTGCTCCTTCAGACGGACGAGCATTCGGAGTCCTTCCTCAACCGCCTCGCGTTTGGTCTTGAGGCCCGAGAGCGCAAGGGCGCGCTCCATCAGCTCGTCATCGATGACGATGTTCGTTCGCATGACCTTTGCACCAATGTGTACCAGATTCAGATATTATACACATCCGCACTTCAGCCGACGGATTCCATCAGCTCTCGGTAAACGGCAAGATTCCCCTCGACCATGGCGTCGATGGAGAACTCGCGCGCCATGAGCGCGCGGCCGCCTGCGCCGAGGGCGGCTCTGCGGTCGGCGTCCTTGAGCAAGGCGGAGATGGCGTCTCGCAGTGCGAGGACATCGCCGGGCGGCACCAGCAGGCCGTTCTCGCCTTGGCGCACGGCCTCGGGGATGCCGCCGGCGCGGCTGGCGACGATGGGCACGCCGGCGCTGGCGGCCTGGAGCAGGGCGACGCCCAGCCCCTCCATGAGGGCCGGATGCACGACCAGGTCGAGGCAGGGCAGGATTTCGGCGAGGTCGTCGCGGAAGCCGGCGAGCTGAATCTGGTCGCTGAGACCGGCCTCGGCGATCTGCCGTGTCAGCTCATCGGCAAGCGGCCCCTGGCCGAAGAAGCAGATCTGCAGGCTCGGCTGCTCCAACACCAGGTCGCGCGCCGCCTCGATGAGAAAGCGATGACCCTTGCGTGGGATGAGCTGGGCGATGACGCCGATCAGCAAGGCGTCCTCCGCAACACTGAGGCGCGCCCGCACCTCGGCTCCCGCGCAGCCACCGGCGTAGCGCTCGAAGTCCACGGCGCTGCGGACCACGCGCAGCTTGGCGGACGGAAGGCCTTCCTCGAGCAGTACCCGGCCGATGCCCTCCGAGATGGCGACGACCCTGTCGTGCAGCCGGTACTTGAGGGCGACCAGCCACCTCGGCTCAGGGTTGTCGACCCGCCGGGTGTGGATGACGGGAACGCCGGCGAGCCTGGCCGCGATGCCGCCCATGACGTCCGCGCCGATACGGCTGTGCAGATGGACCAGGTCGGGGCGCGTCTCGCGAATGAGGCGTCGCAGCCGGTAGGCCATGAGGACGTCCGCGTCGCCGTGCATCGGCAGGCCATGGACCTCGGCGACGGGCGCCGCCGCCTCCGCTAGGGCGCAGCCGCGCGGGCAGGCGAGCAGGCTCTCATGTCCACGGGCATGGAGCCCACGCAGCAGGTGCAGCACCTGAAAGGCGCCGCCGTAGAGATGACGCCCGCCCTCGACGTGGAGGATCTTCACGCCTTGAGCACCTGCTTGGCGGCCTGGATCACCTCGCCGACCTGGATGCGCTGCATGCAGTCGAGCCAGGGACGCTGCTCGGGCGTCGACTTGGCGCCGCAGGTCGGCCGGCGCTTGCAGGGCGAGCAGGGCAGCTTGTGATAGAGCACGCGGGCATTGGGGCGCGTGGTGTCCAGGTAAGGACAGGTCGAGCCGAACAGCAGCAGGCTCGGCGTATCGAGCGCGATCCCCATGTGGCCGAGGCCAGTGTCCACGGCGACCAGCAGGGCGGCGCGGTCGATCAGCGCGGCGGCCTCGGTCAGGCTGGTCTTGCCGGCCAGATCGACCAGTAGATCGGCTGTCTCGTCGGCGATGCGCGCCGCGGCCTCGCGATCGCCTGGCCCGCCGAGCAGGACCGGAATCAGTCCCAGCTCGTCGCGAATGCTGTGGGCGAGACGCGGCCAGCGCGCCTCGACCCAGTGCTTCTGCGGCCGGGTCGTAAAGGGACAGAGCACCGCATAGCCATTGCCCAAGGCCTCGCGGCGGATGATGTCCTCGACGAAGGCGGCCTCGGGCGCGCCGTAGTGGACCACCATCTGAAAACCGTCGATCGGCAGGTCCAACGACTCGGCCAGAAAGCGATATTCGGAGCCGATCCGGTTGGAATCCCCGCCGCGCGGCAGCCGGCGCGTCATCAGCCACTGACTGCCCTCGCGCGAGCCCAGCCCGATGCGCTCGCGCGCGCCTGAGAGCCGCGTCAGCGCCCCGCTCTTCAACAGACCCTGAAGGTCGATCGCCAGGTCGAAGTCGCGCGCCCGCAGGTTGTCCCGCAGCGTGAGGATGCATCGCCTCAGCTCACGGAAGCGCCGCTCGCGCCACAGCCGCTGCCAGTGGCGAAGGGGACAGACGATGACCTCGTCGAGGTCCGGATGCTGATCGAGCAGCGCCGTGCACTCCGGCTGCACCAGCCAGGCGATATGGGCGTCCGGCCACTTGCGGCGCAGGGCGGAGACCAGCGGCGAGGCGAAGACGATATCGCCGATGGCGCTGAGTCTGACCAGAAGGATGGATTTCATGGTGGCCTTGATCGTCGTTTAGGGAGTGTCCGTCAACTGCTTCCCGCTTTTCTGGTCGCGAAGCCCCTGCTTCGTGACCTCGGCGACGACGCTCTGCTTCACGACGCCGACCACTTCCGGCCCCTGCACCAGGCCGAAAGCAGCGCTGACCCTCAGACTCGCGACGCGGAGCTTCGTCTCGCGGGTGACGCAGCTGGAGCTGCGTCACCAGAGACCGGATCGCGAAGCGAAACACGGACAGCTCCTTCGTCCAGCATCAGCACCATCCGGGGCTGTTCGCGCCCGAGGTCCGGTCCCGTTCAGGTGAAGCCCGTGGTGCGACGCGACGCTGGAGCCTCGGTCCTTGCTCCCACGCCGGAGCCTGGGAGCTAGAAAGAGGGCTGCGGTGACCGAAACGATGATCGGCGCCCTTCCTGATGATCGCTGGTGAGGGAGCCTGGGCAGGGGCGAGCGCGGCGCGAGTCGCGCCGTCCAGCGCGGCGAGGTCGATTGTCGCCGCACCCGAGCGCCCGAGAGGCTCCCTGCGAATTCCCGAAGCCCGGCATGGTAGCATCCCACTCCGCACGCCTTCGAGGCGCGCGCTCAGGCGGGCCTCCCGGCCCATCCAAGTCCCATCCGCTCGATGCCATCAGACGTCCCGACCTTGCCGTGAACATCCTGGCGCCACTCTCCGAACGATTGTCACGGCTCGGCACCGAGCGGGGCATCCTGGCCGTCACGCCTCTGCTGCTGGCCTTGAGCGCGGCGACCATCAACGTCGCCTACTATGAGGTGCACGGCCCGACGCTCCATAGCCTCATGCTGCTGAGCCTGGTCTGGCTGGTGCTGCACCTGCGCGGCGGACAACGGCTGGAGATGGGCCGACTCGGCTACCTGCTCAGCGCGATCTTCCTCGTCTACGCAGTCATCGCCGTCGTCGCGGCCGGAACGGCCGGCTTCAACACAGACGCCTTGGACCGGCTGGACCACTTCAGCTATTTCCTGGCCGGGGTCTTCCTCATCCCCTTCCTGGTCGCCGCGCGCGTCCGCCCGATCTGGTTTTGGGGCGCGGTCGCGGCCGCAGCGCTGCTCTCCGGGCTCTACGCCTACTGGGAGGTCCATGCCCTGGGACCCGCCTTCGAGCAGGCCACCGGCTTGGACTACCGGGCCGGCGGGAGCAAGGGCAAGCAGATCCCCTTCGGCGATATCGCGACACTCGCGGCGGTGCTGAGCGCACTCGCGGCCTGCGTCTACTACCCGCGACGCCGGCTGCTCGCCGCCCTCTTCGTGATCGCCGCGCTGGGCGGGAGCTATGCCAGCTTCGCCTCGGGGACGCGCGGCGCCTGGCTCTTCTTCCCGACAGGCATCCTGGTCATCGCCCTCTACCTGATGCAGAGGTATCCCGCGCATCGGCGTCAACTGCTCGCCGCGCTCGCGGCCTTGGCCCTGGCGGCTGGGATCGCGCTGGTGCAGTCCGAGCAGATCCGGGACCGCTTCGCGACGGCCATCGCGGAGGTGACCAGCTACGCAGAGGGCGACGGCGTCCAACCGGGCAACTCGCTGGGCGAGCGCTTCGAGATGTGGCGCGCCGCCTGGATGGCCTTCGAGGGGCACCCCTGGCTCGGCATCGGCGTCGGTCAGCTCAATGCCCATTTCAAGCAGGCCGCCGACGACGGGCTCATCTCCCAGGCCATCGTCGCCTTCAACGATGGCGAGGGCCACACCCACGCGCACAACGACTATATCCATGCGCTCGCCACGCGCGGCCTGATCGGGCTCGGATCGCTCCTGCTCCTCTATCTGGTGCCGCTCGGCATCTTCGCGCGCACCGCGCTCATGCAGCCGGACCCAGGACTGCGGGCGATCGGCTACGCGGGCATCCTCACCATCCTGGCCTACACGCAGTTCTCGCTCACGGACTCCATCCTGCTCATGCGCATCACGGCCGGCTATTTCGTCTTGTTGACCTGCTGGCTGCTCGCCATGAGCCTCGCGGGCAGGAGAGTGACCTCCCCATGAGCACAAAGGTCATCGCCTTCGTCGATCCAGGCCCGAACCTGGCCCAGTACCTGTCCGCCGTCGGAGACCGGCTGCCGGCGGGATACGCGCCGACCTATTTCGCACTGCGCGTGAAGAGCCGAAGCGTCCTGCATCGATTGGGCCGGCCGCTGCATCCGCGCCACAGCGCCGGCAAGCCAGGTGACTGGCCGAGCCACATTCGGATCGATAGGGACGCGCTCGTCGCGAGGCTGCGCAAGGACGCCGACAAGGCGCTGGTCGCCCGCGATGCGCCTGACTTCCGCTGGCTGGTCGGCGCGCTCGACGCCTTCTTGGATGACCTCGAGCCAGCCGGCATCTTCCTGTGGAACGGCTCAGGCCTGGCCGCCGCGATCACCGAGCAGCTCGCGAGGGCGCGCGGTATCCCGCTGGTCTTCGGCGAGAACGGCTATCTGCCCGGCACGCTCCAGCTCGATCCCCAGGGCGTCAACGCCTTCTCCCGCATCGGCCTGGACGCCAGCCTCGACGAGATCCGGACGCGCGACTACAGCGAGACGCAGGTCCAAGAGCTGGATCGCCTTCTGGGCGGCTACCGCGCGGGCACGACGCCGACGCGCAAGCCGCCGCCCTGCGGGCGCGTGCGCCCCTCCCCGCTTGCCTATCTCGCCCAGGCCTGGGAAGACCTGCATGAGCGCGAGCCCTCCGCCAAGGGCAACCTGCGCATCCCGCGCGAGATCCCACCACTCCCGGAGCGCTTCGTCTTCTTCCCGCTCCAGGTCCGCAGCGACAGCCAGCTCACCATCCACTCGCCCCTCTACGGCAACCGGCTGGACGAGGCCATCGCGGACCTCGACAGGGCGGTCCGCGCAATCGACCCGGGGCTGAAGCTGGTGGTCAAGCTGCATCCGGCCGATCTCGGCAAGACCGACTATGACCCCGTCGCCCAGGGCTTCCCGGATGTCGTCTGGATCGGCGGCGGCGACGTGCGGACCATCCTGCAGCGCGCCGCCTGCGTGGTGACGGTCAATTCGACCGTGGGCATCGAAGGGATGATCTACGGCAAGCCGGTCGTCACCCTGGGCAGCAACTTCTATGTCCGCGAGGGGCTGGTCCATCCGGTCCGCGACCGCAGCCAGCTCGTCGATCGGCTGCGCGCCGCACTCACGGATCCGCCGGATCACCCGCTCACCCAGCAGTATCTCCGCTACCTCTACTTCCACGCCTTCGCGCGCGGCCACTGGCAGGATTATGCCGAGGCATCTCTCGATGCCATCGGGGCACGCATCGTCGACATGGTAGAGCGAGCCAGATAAGAGCCTAGCGTCGGCCGGGTGCCCGTCGCGCCGGGGCGGCGCTCCCACGGCGGGGTAGCCTGCTTGTCCGCAGCACCCGGCAATTCGGGTGACTGATCTGTCCGACTCGGGCTCTGATCAGAGGGCGTCGATCATCGTTTCGGCCAGTCGTCTCCTGTAGGGTGGACAAGCGCAGCGCAGTCCACCAAGGCCGGCTCGGAATTCGGTGGGCTTCGCGCTCGCTCGTCCTCCCTACCGGCCCAACGGATGGCCAAGTCCGATCAGAGCAAGGCGACACGAAAAAGGGGCCACATCGTGGCCCCTTGGTAAGACGCCCCTAGCAGGGGCCAGAGATCTCGTGCTTATCCGAAGATGTCGTGCACGATGTTGTTGTACCAGCTGTGCGCGTAGGCGACTTCACGGGCAAGGGCCCAATCCGGCGCGTCCATCGGGGTCAGGCCGCCGGATTCCGGGACGGGTGCGATCACGGAGCCGTCCTCGCTCAGGCGATAGACGGCGGCGACCGAGATCCCGTAGTCCGGGGCGATGATGGAATAGCAGGTGTTGATGTAGGCCGGCGTTCCCGGCTCCTCGCCCTTGAGCATGGCGACGACGGCGGCCGCCGCGACCTTGCCCTGACTGTTGGCGGAGTAGCCGGACTTGGGCATCTTGGTCGCGATGCAGGCGTCGCCGATGACATGGATGCCCTTGTGGATGGTCGACTCGAAGGTTTTCTTGTCGACCGGGCACCAGCCGGAATCGTCCGCCAGCCCTGCAACCTGGGCGATCTTTCCGGCGCGCTGGGGCGGGATGACGTTGAGGACATCCGCCTCGACCTTGTCGCCGAAGCTGGTCTCGGCGACCGTCTTGTCCGCATCCACCTTGACGACGGCGGCATCCGGGCCCGGCTGCCACTCGATCATGGCGTTCTCCGTACCGAAGCCGTAGCGCCGCTCCCAGCCCTGGGTGAAGAGTCCCTGCTTGGAGAACTTCTGCTTGCTGTCGAGGATGATGACCTTCGACTTGGGCTTGTGCGCCTTCAGATAGTGCGCGATCTGACTGGTGCGCTCATAGGGCCCGGGCGGACAGCGGAAGGGATTCGGCGGCGCGGCGATGACCACGGTGCCGCCGTCCTTCATGGCCTCGAGCTGCTTGCGCAGCAGCGCGGTCTGCTCGCCGGCCTTCCAGGCATGCGGCAAGCGCTCGGCCGCGGCCTCGCTGTAGCCCTCGATCTTGTCGTAGAGCAGCTCGATTCCCGGGGCGACGACACAGCGGTCGTAGCCGAATTCCTTGCCCCCGGCGGTCTTCACTACCTTCTTGTCCGCATCGATGCCGGTCGCGCTGTCGTGCACGACATTGATGCCCATTCCCTTGAGAGCCTCATAGCCATGCTTGATGGAATCGAGCTTGCGGTCTCCGCCCAGCACCTCGTTGCTCATGTAGCAGGTGTAGTAGCTCTTGTTCGGCTCGATGATGGTGACATCGATGTCCGGTGCCGCCTGCTTGATGTAGCGCGCCGCCGTGGCGCCGCCGGTTCCGCCGCCGACGACGACGACTTTTTGGCTCGCACCCAGCGCAAGCTGAGGCAGACCCAGCGCCGTGGCCGCGCCCGCGATGCCGGAAATCTGGATGAATTGCCGTCTGGTCAGTGCCATCTCTGCTCCTCCTTATCGATTCGTTATTGTTGGCTGGCGTAGAAGGCGTAGAGGGCGTCGAGACCGGCCTCACCCTCGCGCTCGAGCATCTCCTCGAGCTTTCTGCGCATCTTCTTCTCCATCTCCCTGCGGTCCTCGCGGAAGTCGGACATGGCGTATTGGAGATAGGGAAGCCACTGCCCCGCCAGGATGTTGTAGTCCTCCTCGTCCTTCAGCGGCTTGCCGCCTTCGGCATGGCACTTTTCACAGTACTTGTCGTGGAGCTTCGCGCCTTGGTCGACGAGCGCCGTGTCATACGACTGAGGCGCGGGCGTGTACTCCAGCTGGTGGAAGTGCTCGGCCATCTTCTCGAAATCCTTCGTCGAATAGCCGCGAGCGATGCGCCCCATGATCGTCGAGTAGGTTTCGTCACTCTTGAAGGCCTCCATGGCATCGACGAAGACCAGAGGGTCCATCGCCGCGATCGTAGGCGCTGCCGGGCCTTGGCTGTTTCCCCCACCGCCATGACAGCCGGCGCAGGTGCCTGCGAGCATCTCCGCGGTCGGCTCGGCGGCAAGCGCCGCCGACAGACAGAGCGAAAGGGCTCCGATCGCGGTGGTGACTGTCGTTCTTCTCGTTGCCATCGTTGTTATCCTCTCCCAGTTGCTTCTTTGGTTTTCTTGCTTCTGTGGCTTTGCAGATCGCTGGTGGTCCACCTGTATTGAGGCTCGCCCGAAGCGCGCCAAACCACGACGATCATCGCAAGGGTCGACTCGGACCCCTCTCTCCCGGCCCAGGGACCGGGCTCCGTCCGACATCGCCCCATGGGCAGCCAGACAAATACCCTGAAAACGGTGCTGAAATTCGCGCTCGATCACGGTGGTGACTCGGCTTGGCTCGGTCACTCGCTCGTGGCTGCCGCGAGCAGCTCAGCCGCCTCGACATTGCCCGTGGCACGTGCGATCTCCAGCGCCGTCTGGTCGTCATCATTACGCAGCGCCATCGAGGCGCCCGCGTCGAGCAAGACCCGAAGCACGTCATTGTGCTCGGTCGCGACCGCCTCCATCAGCGCCGTCGTGCCCAGCGCATCCTGGGCGTCCACGTCCGCGCCCCAGGCGAGCAGGCGCGAGGCCATGTCCGCCTGACCACGACCGGCCGCCAGGATGAGCGCGGTCGCGCCCGTCTTATCGCGCGCGCGAAGGTCCGCGCCCGCTTCGAAGAGTGCCTGTGCCACATCGACACGGCCGTGATCGGCGGCGATCAGCAGCGCCGTATCACCCTCCTTATCGCGCGACTCGAGCTCCGCTCCGGCTGCGAAGAGGAGCGGAACGACATTGGCCTGACCCTTCTCGGCCGCTTGCATGAGCGCCGTCCGGCCATCGCGATCGGCAGCCTTGGGATCCGCCCCAGCGGCGACGAGCTGCTGCACCATCTCCGCAATGCCATAGCGCGAGGCAATCATGAGCGCGTCCCAGCCGGAGCGCGTGCGATCGTGCACATGGGCCTTGTGCTCGAGCAGCAAGGAGCTGATGCCCGTGTGCCCGGCCTCGGCGGCGAAGGTGAGTGCCGTGCAGCCGGCGACGGTGCGGGCGTTAACATCGGCGCCGCGGTCGACCAGGAGCGAAACGGTCGGCAAATCGTCGGACTCCACGGCCATCATGAGCGCGGTCTTGCCGAACTGGTTGCCCTGGTTCACGGGCGCGCCTTGATCGAGCAGGCTGCCGATGGTCTCGGTGTCGCCGATCATGGCCGACAGCCTCAGCTCGCGTGCCAGGTCGTCCGTCGCTGCGGCCGACGCCTGGGTGAGCGTACCGCTCAGGATCAGCGCAGCGGCAATCGAGCGTGCAGTTCGCGCGTGCATCGTCTTCTCTCCCCAGCCTGCTTCAGCGGGTCCTCAGTTGGCGTCCGCGACTTCGTCGTCCAGATCCTCGGGCGGATCCGGCTCGTAGTGCACGACGCCACGGTGACAGTCGATGCAGGTCTTGCCCTTGTCGCGGGCGGAGGCGTGCCGACTGCGCGCCGATCGGCTCTGCTCGGACAGGTCCATGTTGTCGAAGTCGTGACAGCTGCGGCACTCGCGTGAGTCGTTCGCACGCATGCGGTCCCAGACCATGTTCGCCAGATGCCAGCGGCGCGCCTCGAACTTCTCCTCCGTGTCGATGGTTCCGAGGATCTCGTGCCAGACGTCCTTGGCCGCGATGATCTTGGTCACCAGCTTGGGTCCAAGTGGCTTGGGGACATGGCAATCCGCGCAGGTGGCCTGCACCCCGGAGGTGTTTTTGTAGTGGAGCGAGTCTTTGTACTCCTCGAAGTTGGTCTGCATCGTGTGACAGGACGTGCAGAACTCGAGGGTATTGGTCGCCTTGATGGCGAAGTTGACGCCGAGAACGAGAATTACGCCACCGGCGATGAGGACCCCTGCCAAGACAAGGGAAACATGGCCTGGAGACGCCGAGAGCTTCGACATCGAGACATCCTCCTCTGTGGCACCACCCTCACGGGGTGCTTGCCGCCGCGGCCTAGCGGCGGGCTTGCCCACCAACTGACACGCTTAGTTATTGATAATTGTCATGCATGTTACGCCATTCATGCGTCAAGCGCCAAGACCGGTCGACTTCAGATGTGGAACTGGCCGACGAGCGCGCCCTCGCCCGCAATCGCCCCGAGCTGCCGCGGGGCCGAGCCAGCTGCCTTGAGCGCGAAGCGCGATTCTTGAGTGCCCACTCGCCATGACCTCAGCCCTCTATCTCCTTCCGGGCCGAAGCAACACCCTGAGCGATCTTGGCGACATCGTCCTGGACCTCGGCATGGATGTCTGCGGGCGCGAGCTCCGCCCGCCCTTCAGCACGCTGCGATTCTCCGAGCAGCTGGCCTATATCCAGAAGGACCTGCGCACCCTGCTCTGGGCGCCCGAGGCCAAGCTCATCGGTCACTCCTACGGCGGCTATCTGCTCCTGCACGCGCTGGCCGAGCTGCCACCATTCCCTGGGCGCATCCTGCTGCTCTCGCCTGTCCTCGGCAGCGCCGTCGTGCGCGGCGACAGGCCCTTCTCATCCACGCCACCCAGGGCCAGACGACTGCTGGAGCTCTCCGAGCGCCAGACCTTCCCCGCCCCGCGTGCGCTGGAGCTGCATACAGGCGCGGACGACGACGGCTGTGATCCCGACCTCGCCAGGACGATTTGCGCGCAGATCTCCACGGCCACGGCGACCGTCGTGCCCGAGCAAGGACACCAGCTCGCACCAGACTATGTCGCCGAGGTGATCCGCAGCTTCATCAGGGAAGGCTGAGCCATGGAGGGCTTCGCAATCGCGGCTCGGCTCGATCTTGCCGACGGCGCAGAGATATGGATCAGGTGGAGAGTGGGACGGCCGGAGCCTGGCGCAAGCCCATGCTCATGCCAGTCAAAAATCGTTCGACTCGAACGAACAATCACCCGGAGTCTGTTTGCGAAGGACGACATTCCCTTCGTTTCTGAGCATTGACCTCTAAGCCAATCAGGAAGAAATTATTCTTTATAAATATTTAGTTACGACAAATTAGCTCAAACTGGCACAGCGGCTGCGTAATTCGCAGCGAGCGCAACCAAGCGCCATCCCTCGGAGCCGACTTGGAGACATCAACATGCTGAGCATCAACGACCTCACCCTTAGCCACGGCCTCGACACCACTGCCATGGGCAGCGTCCGCGGCGGCTTCGCCTTCGCCAGCGATGTCTTTGGCTACTTCAACAGCCCGACACTCGACCTCGGCACCCACGAGCTGGTGCAGAGCCAGGCCGTCGCCATCGACCAGAGCGGCGCCACTGGCGGCTTCAACATCAGCGACACCAGCCAGACGCAGAACGGCATCAGCGGCCAGGTCTCGCTGTTCTGAGACCGCGCCTAGGGGCTGCCCGTGCCGTGTTTCCCGACTCGGGCCTCTGGTGACGCAGCTCCAGCTGCGTCACCAAGGAGCCGGAGCCCCGCTGCGCGAGTCCGAGGGTAAGCGCCGCTTTCGGTCTGGCGCAGGGGCCTGAAGTGCTCGGCGTCGTGAAGCAGAGCTTCTTCGCCGAGGTCACGGACCCGGAGCTTTGTGACCAGAAAAGCGGGAAGCAGGCGGAAGGGCGAATGAATTCGCCCCTACAGCACCGGGGGTAGCCCCGAACCGGGGGGGCGAAAGCCCCGCTCGCTTGGCTGCGGAGGCCTTGATCCCCGGTTGGACAGCTAGGGAGGACGACCGAGAGCGAAGTCCACCGAATTCCGCGCCGGCGCTGGTGGACTGTGCTGGGAGACTGTGAAGAAATCCTGCGTAGGCGGCGGGAGCTACCGACTTCTTCGAGCTGCGCATCTCATGAGCCGGCGGGCAAGCCGTCTATCCGCACCAGGCGCGCGGTCCATCGTCGTCGCCTGTCCCCCAGCCCTATGCCAGGCTCGAATCGGGCGGCTGGCTGAGCTCGACGCGGAGCGCGCGGTTGGCCGCGACGCACCTCAAGGGCAGGGTGAGCATGGTCAGGGTCACGGAGGTCAGGGCGCCGAAGAGGAGCGAGATGGCCATACCCTGGAAGATGGGGTCGAAAAGGATCGCGGCGGCGCCGGCCATCATCGTCAGGTCCGTCACCCAGATGGGGCGCATCCGCGTCTGGCCAGCGCGCAGCACCGCCTCCTCGATCGAGACGCCGCGGTGCATCTCGTTCTTGGCGAAGTCGACGAAGAGGATGGAGTTGCGCACCTCGATGCCCGCCAAGGCGATGAAGCCGATCATGGAGGTCGCGGTGAACTCGGCACCCAGCAGCCAGTGACCCGGGACGATGCCGATCACAGTCAGCGGGATCGGCAGCATCACGGTCGCCGGGACGAGGAAGTTGCCGAACTCGACGACCAGCAGGATGTAGATGAGCACCAGCGCCGCGGCGAAGGCCAGGCCGAGATCCCGGAAGGTCTCGTAGGTAACGGTCCACTCCCCCGTCCACTCGAAGCTCGACACCCCCTCGGCCTGCGGCGGACCCGTCAAGGTGCCGGAGATCGCCACGCCATCCGGGGCTCGATAATCTGCAAGCAGACGCTCGATGCCGAGCATGCCATAGATGGGTGCGCCGAGCCGTCCAGCCATTTCGCCGACCACATATTCCATCGGGCGCAGATCGGTGCGATACAGGATCTGATCTTCGGGGATCCTCTCGAACCGGCCGAGCTCGGCCAGCGGCAGCAGGTCTCCCGATGCGGCCATGATCGGCAGGTCGCCGAGTGCGCTGACCGAGGAGCGCAGTGAGAGCGGCAGCTCGAGCACGATGTTGACCGGCTCCAGCACCTTGCCGCGCTTGACGTCGCCAAGCGCGTACCCGCCCATGGCCATCGCCAGGTTGCGGTTGACGCTGTCCACGGTGACCCCGCGCCGCGTCGCCTTCTCGGTATCGATCACGAAGCGCCAGCGCTGGTAGGGCTCGATCATATAATTGTCGACGTCGACGATGTCCGGCGCCTGCTCGAACATGCGGGTCAGGTCCTCGGCGACCTGCCGCCGCGTCTTGGCGTCTGGGCCATAGACCTCGGCGACCACGGTTTGCAGGACCGGCGGACCCGGCGGCATCTCGACCACCGCGATCCGCGCATTGTGCTCCTCGGCAATGGGCGCCAGCAGGTCGCGGGCCGCGTTGGCGATCTCGTGACTGCTGCGCGCACGCTCATGCTTGTCCAGCAGCATGACTTGGATGTCACCTTCCCAGGCGCGCCCGCGCAGGTAGTAGTGACGCACCATGCCGTTGAAATTGAACGGCGAGACGGTACCGACATAGCTCTGCAGCGCCGTAACCTCTGGCAGGTGTCGCAACGCCTCGGCGAATCGCCAAGTGACGTTCGCGGTCACCGGCAGCGCCGTCCCCTCCGGAAGATTCACGACCACATTGAACTCGGGCTTGTTGTCGAACGGCAGCATCTTCACCGTCACCGCCTTGGTGTAGAACATGGAGCAGGCAAGCAGAAAGGCGACCAGGATGACTCCGAGCAGCCCCCAAGCAAGCCGACGGCTGCGGATGAAGGGCGACACGATCGGGCGGTAGATCTTGCCAATGATCGCCTGCGTGCGATGCTCCCGCGCTTCGGCGCGCTGCAGCGCATCGAGCCGCGGTCTGAGCAGGTAGGAGCACCAAGGCGTGAAGACGAAGGCCGCGAACAGCGAGAAGCACATCGCCACCGAGCCGAGCACTGGGATGGGCCGCATATAGGGTCCCATCATGCCGCTGACGAAGCCCATGGGCAGCAGCGCCGCGAGCACCGTCAGGGTTGCGATGATGGTCGGGTTGCCGACCTCGCGCACGGCGTCCACGGCAATCTCGGTGCTGGTCTCGCCTTGCAGCAGCCAGCGGCGAAAGATGTTCTCGGTCACGACGGTCGCGTCGTCGACGAGGATACCGATCGAGAAGATCAGCGCGAACAGACTGACGCGGTCGATGGTGTAATTCAGCGCCCAGGCGGACCAGATGGTGATGAGAATAACCAGCGGAATGACGATGATGACCACCAGGGCCGCCCGACGCCCGATGGTGATCCAGCAGATGATGCTCACGGCAACGGCCGCATGGAGCAAAGCGCCGAGCAGCTCGTTGACCTTATCGTTGGCGGTCTTGCCATAGTTGCGGGTCACCGCGATCTCGACCGCGTCCGGGATGAGGTGTCCTCTCAAGGCCTCGAGCTTTTCCAGGATCGCGTTGGCGACCGTGACGCCATTGGTGCCCGCCTTCTTGGCGATGGCCAGCGTCACCGCGGGCGCGCGCAGAGCCTGCTTCCCGGGATCGAGGCTTGCCGCGCCCAGGTGATAGGTCACCATCCTTTGGGTCTCCTCCGGCCCTTCGCGCACCTCGGCGACGTCCCGCACATAGATGGGCATGCCATATTGGCTCCCGACCACCAGTGCGCCGACGTCTTCCGTGGTCCGCAGATAGCCGCCGGAGCTCATCCGCAGCAGCCGATCGCCGGCCTCCAGCGTGCCCACGCCGCGCTCCTGGTTCGCCTGCCGCACCGTCTCCGCGACCTGCTCGAGGCTGATTCCATAGCCCGCGAGGCGCTCCGGCTTCGCCTCGATCTGGATCTGGCGGCGCCTGCCGCCGACAACGAAGCCCGGCCCGGTATCCTCGACCTCCTCCAGCCGCTGCAGCAGGTCGATCGCGAGCGCCCGGAGCTGACTGTCGTCGACTTGGCGCGACCACAGGGTAAGGGTCACCACGGGGACATCGTCGACGCTCTTGGGCTGAACCAAGGGCATCGAGACGCCGGGTGGGATCTTGTCGAGGTTGGTCTGCAGCTTGTCATGGACCTTGACGATCGCGGGGCCGAGCGGCTCGCCGACCTCAAAGCGCACCACCACCAGCCCCTGCTCCCGCTCGGCGGTCGCGTAGATGTGCTTGATACCCGGGATCTCGCTCATCATCCGCTCCAGTGGCCGGATGGCGAGATTCTCGACCTGCTCCGCAGAGGCTCCCGGGTAATCGAAGAAGATGTCGATCATCGGCACCGAGATCTGCGGATCTTCCTGGCGCGGCGTCACCCATAGCCCGATCAGGCCGACCGCGAGGGTGGCGAGCATCAACAGCGGTGTCAGCGGCGAATCGACAAAGAGCTTCGCCAGCCTGCCGGCGGGGCCGAGGGGCGGCCCTTGCTCCAATGGCGGCGGAAGGTGGTAAGCCGCGGGTCGCCTGGAACGGTGTTTCGGGTGATGGTGCGGGACGCGACGCATGGTGGTCTCTCACTGGCGCGCGCGAAGTACGAAACCTGCCGTTACCTCTGAGTATAGTCGTCGCCCGATTCAGACCTGCGGCGACCGCTGCACCCTGCGCAAGGCCGCCTCGTCGCCTTGAATCATCGGAAGCTTCTCGACCTCAAGCCCTGCTCGCGTCGAGCTGGGGAAACACTGAAGCTGGGTGTTGCTCGGTCAATTCGAACGAGCTCAGGCAGCCCTGGAGCAAGGGATGCGGCGATCATTCTCATGAGAGGGTGGACGAACGAGCGTGAAGTCCACCAAGCCCTGCTCCGAAATTGGCGGACTACGCTAGCCCCGTGCCACCCCCGGTGGACTGCGCTGCGCTTGTCCACCCTACACGGCTGGAGGCCATCTGCAGGGTGATTGGGTCGCTCATCGGCCCCAACACCGAATCGTAGGGTGGACGAACGAGCGTGAAGTCCACCAAGCCCCGCTCCGAAATTGGCGGACTGCGCTAACACCGTGCCACCCCCGGTGGACTGCGCCAGCGCTTGTCCACCCTACACGGCTGGAGACCATCTGCAGGGTGATCGGGTCGCTCATTGCATGCCAGCCACGCTCGTAGTCTGCATCCCGGCGCCTGGCACCCTGCCAGGTCGGACAAGCCTGCCCCATGGATCAGCGCGCTCAACCTCAGGCCGCGCTGCCCCGGAGAGGAGATGGCCGAAGCCCGACCTTCCCGAGTCATCCTGCCGGCCGCTAGGGCCATGGGATGCCAGGCCGACTCAGCCTAGAACGACCTCAGCCTGGCTCTCGCAAACACTTCTGCCTTTAATGTTCGCCTATCACGAACAGATATTCCTTTCCAAGCAACCACCCGCGCCCGGCGAAGCCCGCGATGGCTTGCTGCATAAGGGCTCATAGCGAATTTCCAAAAGTTGGCACAACGCCTGCTTAGTTCTTAGCGAGCGCAACAGAGCGCCATCCCTCGAAGCCAACTTGGAGACATCATCATGCTGAGCATCAACGACCTCACCGTCCGCCACGACCTCGACACCACTGCCATGGGCAGCGTCCGCGGCGGCTTCGCCCTGAGCGACTTCGACTCCTTCTTCGGCATCGCCAACGCCCCCGAGATCGACATGGGCACACACTTGCTCGCACAGGGCCAAAGCCTGGCCGTCGATCAGTCGCTCAACATCGGCGGACTGAACCTGGTGATCTCGGATCAGGACCAGAACGCCATCTCCGGCCAGGTCGCGATCTGAGCCAGACCAGCCCAGCACCATTGAAAACACACAGAGATTCAGGAGACACCACCATGCTGACCATCACCGATCTGAACGCCGACCGCACCCTGGACAAGGCCGCCATGAGCGGCGTGCGCGGCGGCTTCGCCTTCGCCGGCGACGTCTTCGGCTCCATCGCAGGCTATGTCAACAGCCCGACGCTCGACCTCGGCACCCACGAGCTGGTGCAGAGCCAAGCCGTTGCCATCGACCAGAGCGGCGCCACCGGCGGCTTCAACATCAGCGACACCAGCCAGACGCAGAACGGCATCAGCGGCCAGGTCTCGCTGTTCTAAGACCGCGCCTAGGGGCTGCCCATGTTGTGCTTCCCGACTCGGGCCTCTGGTGACGCAGCTCCAGCTGCGTCACCAAGGAGACGAAGCTCCGCTTCGCGAGTCCGAGGATAAGCGCCGCTTTCGGTCTGGCGCAGAGGCCTGAAGTGCTCGGCGTCGTGAAGCAGAGCGTCGTCGCCGAGGTCACGAAGCCCGAGCTTCGTGACCAGATAAGCGGGAAGCAGTTGCCGGACACGTCCTTCGGGGTCGTCCGAAAGGCCTCGCCGCGGCGACTTGAGTCGCCCTTGGCGCTGGCGAGAGGGCGAGTGAATTCGCCCCTTGCAGCACCAGCGATCGTCCCGAACGGGGGTCTTCCGGCCCCCGTTCGCGTTGCGGGCCGCCTCGGCCGTATCCGGCGCGGAGCCAACGCCGGGCTCACCGATCTATCCCGCTAGTCACGACGCGTTCACAAGACCGGCGCAATGCGACAAAATCGAGCATGCCTCAAGGACAAGAGCGAGCTCAATGGACAAGATCCACCGCATCCAGGCGCTGGAACGGCTGCTCAAGCCACGCCGTACACCCATTCCCATGCGCGAGCTGATGAGCGCGCTGGAATGCTCGGAATCCACGGCCCGCCGCCTTCTGCATTCCTACCGGGACGACTTCAATGCACCCCTGGTCTATGACCCCGAGCATCGCGGCTGGCGCCTCGAGCGACGTGGCGATGATGGCCCGACAGAGATCCCTGGCCTCTGGCTCACACCCGCGGACCTCCATGCCCTGCTCGCGGCCCGCGAGCTTCTGAGCCAGATCGAGCCCGGACTCCTCGGCGAGCAAACCGCCCGCATCACCGAGCGCATCGACCAGCTCCTTCACGACCGCGGACTGAGCGCCGGAGAGGCCGCAAAGCGCATCCGGCTCATCGCCATCGGCGCGCGCCATTGCCAGAGCGGCACCTTCACCAGGGTCGCACACGCGCTCCTGCAGCGGCGTCGCCTCAGCATGCGCTATCGACGTCGCGGCGCAGCCGACCCCAGCATCAGAGTCCACACAGCCGAGCCCCGCCAGGTCTCTCCGCAGCGCCTGACCTGGTACAGAGGCAACTGGTATCTCGAGGCCTGGTGCCACCGCGCGGACGCACCGCGCCGCTTCGCCGTCGAGCGCATCCAGGCCCCCAAGCTCACCGACCAGACCGCCATCGAGATGCCGGAAGACCAGCTCGAGCAGGCCTTCTCCAGCGCCTTCGGCATCTTCACCGGACCAGCCACCCAGACCGCCGTCCTGCGCTTCACCCCAGAGCGCGCCCGCTGGGTCGCCGAGGAGACCTGGCACCCCGACCAAGCATCCGCCTGGCTGCCGGACGGCCGATTCGAGCTGCGCCTGCCCTACGGCCACGCGGAAGAGCTGCTGATGGACATCCTCAAATACGGACCGGATTGCCAGGTGGTCGAGCCGACCGAGCTGCGACAGGCGGCAGCGGACCGACTACGGCAAGCACTTGCCCAGTACCAGGCCGATGGCTGAGCCGACGAGCGGTCGTGCTTCGGGGAGGTCGCCTGGTCAGGTTTTGACAGGGCGAGCATGCAGAATTGAAGCCCAACCACCGTGCGCTGCCCTAGACGACCTGCGGCAAGAGACAAGAGCTAGCAAGGCTATGAGATCACCTCCGCAGGAGACCCCGGATGCAAAACACTGACTGGAAGAAGATCGCCGCAGACTGGCGCAAGCTGTCGCCCGAAGAGAAACGGCGAATTCGCCTGGCTCGAATCCCGCGCAAGGTCGCGCGCAGCATGGCCTTCGCGGGCGACCCCGTCGACGAGACGATGCTGGAAGAGGAGCTGAGGCGTCTCCTGGAAGAACGGGCGTAGTATCCGGCTGGCCGCTCAGCGAGGTCCGATACGTGAACGCCCAGCCCGGCGCGGGCAGGAGAAGCGATAGACCTGGTGACGAGGCTCTGCTTAATGGTTCGCCTGGCGGCGCCAGCGCGTCGCGAAGCAGAACCTCGTCGCAAGGATCACGCAGTTGGCAGTTGCGTGACCAGAAATCTTGGAAGCAGTTGACAGATAGCCTTGAGGACGCAACGCGCATAGGAGCACCCATGACTGGACTTACACTCGAAACCATCCGTAGTGCACTCTCCGGCCACGCTGCGGCTTTTCGACGGACCACCAGCTACCAACCGTCGGGTGGCCCGGGCGACAAGATCTTTCCGCCAACCTACGACGGAGGGAAGTATGCAACCGAGCCGCGCATGATCGCCGGCAGCAAAGTCGACTGCGTCCTGCTGGATTCGGTGCAGTCGCAAGCGAACCGCATGGAGGCGGCGCTTCTGGAGGCACATCGCGAGAAGCGCATCAACCTCCCCCTGGTCGTCGCCCGCTTCGACCAAGAGGCGCTCCTGAAGAAGTTCACAGTGACGAGTCTGGATGCTCCGCATCGCGTCGCGGACGCGATCTTCCGGGACAGCCGATTGGACGACGTGCTCTTCCGCCATTCCGAAAAAGGTCGCCTCCTGGACACGGCAGAGGTCCGGAATGCCACCGGGCTCTTCGGCTTGAATCCCACGGCCCTGGTATTCGGACTCTGGGATTCGACGGGGCCGCGCGGTGGAATGGGCGCCAAGTTCCAGCGAGCCTTGGTGTCGGAAATGGTGGGACTGGATGCGGTCGCGGGCGTGAAGACCAGCAGCCGGATCGACCCGGCGGCAATCTCTGCCGGTGTCACGATCTACGAAGCAGAAAACGAGCTTGGCTTCACACCGCTTGAAGCAGCCGCCATCAAAGACCGTAGCGGAAAGCCTCGCCTCTTCGATCGCGGGAAGAGCAGGCAAGGTAAGCCAGGCAATCCGTCGAAAGCCAACCACAGCAATGTAACTCCTTCCGTCGATGACGAAACCGGAGGCTTCACAATCAGTGAGGCTCGGCAAACGACTGTCCTCTCCCTAACATGCATCCGCCGCCTTTGCTTTCCGCTGAACGGCTCGCCCGATAGTGACCCGGCAGCCAACCTGGCCGCCCGCACCGCACTCGCCGCGCTAGGGCTTGCGGCGGCGACATTGTCCTACAGCCAGATGACAGACCTCAGGTCCCGCTGCCAGCTCTTCCCGGTCGAGGCTGGCCCCTGGCAGCTCTTGGACGAGCCTGGCGCCGAGCCCAAGAGCTTCTCGCTCACCCCCGAAGAAGCCATCCAGCTTCTCAACCGGGCCGTCGAGGATGCGAAACGGGCGGATCTGCCCTGGGAAGGTGAGATCCTTCTGCAGCCCTCGGAAGAGCTGGTCGAGCTGGTACGACGCAGCCAGGAGCTGGCGGCGGCCAGCGGCGAAGGAGCCGACTGATGCTCGCGCTGGGCATCCACTACCTCAACGGGTGGGCGATGGCCGCGGCGGGCGGCGCGAGCAAAAGCCACGCGGAATGGCCGCCGCACCCGGACAGGGTTTTCATGGCGATGGCCGCCGCCTGGCTCGAGACCGGGCGGGACCCGGACGAAGGCGCAGCGCTAGAGTGGCTGGAGTCCCTGGAGCCGCCCGGCATCTCCGCGACGGACGCCGAAGTCCGCACGGCTGGTTCCGACTGGCGCCTCCCGGTCAGCTATGTGCCGGTCAACGACGTGCGCGTCTCGAAGAAGGCCCCGGCCGTCTCCAGCCTCGGCAAGCTCCAAGACGCCGGGTTGAGCACATTGCCGGAGCATCGTCCGCGGCAGGCCCGCCACTTCCCCGTGGCCGTGCCGCACGAGCCCATCGTCCACTTGGTCTGGCCAGACGCGGACGCGGTTCAGCATCGAAAGGCCTTGCAGCGGCTCGCGCGCAAGGTCACGAACATCGGCCACTCGGCTTCCCTGGCTCAGATGTGGCTGGAGCAAGAGCCCGTCGAGGCACGCTGGACGCCGACGGACAGCATTGCGCAGCACCGACTGCGGATTCCGAGTGCCGGGCGTTTGCGCTACCTGGTAGAGCGCTGCAATCGCGACGCCGCCGTGGCCTACGCCGACCTGCGCGCCCGCGTGCAATCGGCTAAGGGACGCCAGAAGAAGACACTCCAGACGGATCTGGAAACGCGCTTCGGGACCAGCGCCCCCGTCAGCCTGAGGCCCGAGCCCGGGCTCTGGCAAGGCTATGCGAAAGCACATCCCGAGGGCGCAGCCGACCTCCCAAGGGGGCTGTTCGACCCGAGGCTCGTCGTCCTTACGCTGCGCGGCCACCGGCTGCCCCTGCCCGCCGCGCTCAAGCTGACCAACGCCGCGCGCTGCACGCTGCTCAAGGCAGTCGCGGAGCTGAACGGTCAGTCACAGACAGCGGTTTGCGAGGGTGGAACGGACCAGGCCGCCGCCCTTGTCCGCGCCTTCGATTACCCGGAATGGCTCTCGGGGCATCGCCTGGACGGCCGCGCAAGCTCGCAGCCGCACATCGCCTTCGCACCGCTCCCCTTCGTAGATGCAAAGCACGCCGATGGCAGAATCATGGGGCTGGCCCTGATCCTGCCGAGGCGGATTCCGGCGGGCGAAGTAGGACGCTGGTTGGAGCCCTGGCTGCGTGACGACTCCGGACTCCCCCGCGACATCCGACTGTTCGACGGCCAATGGGTCGAGACCCGTACAACGCTAGAGACACGCGAGGACGTGCCCTGGAATCTGCGGCCTGAGACCTGGACCGCGCCCGGCCGGGGCGCAACGCGCTGGGCAAGCGTCACACCGGTGGTCCTGGACCGACATTTCAAGGGCGCGGACAAGTGGCGCAAGGCCGCGGAGTCCATCAAGGATGCCTGTAGGCGCATCGACCTACCGCCTCCGGACCATGTCGAGCTGCGCCCGACCTCATGGGTCCGCGGCGTGCCGCGCGCGAATGAATTCCCCTACCTCTCGCGCAAGTCGGACGGCGGACGCATGCATCACGCGCACGCAGTCCTGCAGTTCGATCAGCCCGTCGTCGGCCCCGTGCTGATCGGAGCCGGACGCTTCAGAGGCTATGGACTCTGCCGCCCTCTACGAGACCGCGATTCTCAATCGACGGAGTAAAGCGCCATGGATGCAAGCCTGACCAATGGATTCGCCGCGTTCTTCGAAGCCGTTTGGGACAAGCGGCCCTTCGCCTGGCAGACGGCCCTTGCCGAGCGCGTTCTCACCAACGACGCGTCGCCCTGGCCACAGTCGATCGCCTTGCCGACGGCGGCGGGGAAGACCGCCTGTATCGACATTGCCGTATTCGCCCTCGCGGCCCAAGCTGCAGGTCTCGGGGCCGAGCAGCCGCTCACGGCCCCGCGACGCATCTTCTTCGTCGTGGATCGACGTGTCATCGTGGACGAAGCCTTCGACCGCGCGCGAAAGCTGGCCGCTGCGCTCCGAAGCCCCAAGACCCCCATCGTCGCGCAGGTCGCGGAAAGCCTGCGAGCCCTCGCCAGCGGCCCCGGCGGCTCGAATCAAGCCCCCTCGCCGCTCGAAGTCTTCGAGCTACGCGGCGGCATGTATCGCTCCGAAGCCTGGGCGCGCAGTCCATTGCAGCCCCTGGTCGTCGCCTCGACCGTCGATCAGCTCGGCTCAAGGCTGCTATTTCGCGCCTATGGTCGCGGCTCCGGCATGTGGCCGGTCTATGCGGGATTGACCGGCAACGATAGCTTGATCCTGCTCGACGAGGCCCACTGCGCCCGCCCCTTCCTGCAAACCCTAAGGGCCGTCGCCAAGTATCGGACCTGGGCCGAGGCTCAATTGCGGACACCCTTCTATCCTGTCGTCCTGTCCGCGACGCCTCCGGGGAAGGCCGCAGACGACACCTTTCGGGATACGTCGGAGCAGCCGAGAGATCCGGAGCATCCCCTCGGCAGACGCCAGCTCGCCCGCAAACCCACCCGCCTGATCCAATCCAGCGCTTCCGGCAAGACGGCCTTCAAGCGCTTGGCCAAAGAGCTAGCGGCCCAGGCACTGGAATTGGCGACCGGACCGCGCAAGGCCATCGTCGTCTTCGTGAATCGCGTCGCCACCGCCCGCGAGACCCACCGCCTGCTGCAAGACTTCTGCAAGAAGCACGGCGGCGAGGCCATCCTGCTGACCGGGCGCATGCGACCGCTCGACCGTGATCGGGTGCTCGGCGAGAAGCTGAGGGTATTGACCTCCGCGGCGGCTCCCGAGCGCTCATTCACGAAGCCGGTCTTCGTCGTCGCGACGCAAACGCTCGAGGTCGGCGCCGACCTAGACTTCGATGCCCTGGTCTCCGAATGCGCGAGTCTCGATGCCCTGCGCCAGCGCTTCGGCCGCCTCAACCGGATGGGACGCGAGCTCGCCGGGCGAGACGCATCGGGCTGTCCGCTCGGCGCCGAGGCCGTCATCCTGGTGCGCGAGGATCAAGCCAAGTCAGACGCGGAAGATCCTGTCTATGGCGCTGCCATTGCCAAGACGTGGAGCACGCTGGAGAGCCTGGCGGGTGAGGCAGGCGTCTTGGATTTCGGCATCGCCCACTTGGACGCCGAAGCACTCATGGGCAACGAGGGCGAAGGACTGAATGCGCCCGCACCTGACGCGCCCGTTCTGCTGCCGAGCCACTTAGACGCCTGGGTCCAGACCAGCCCGGAGCCGACGCCAGTCCCGGAGGTCGCGCTCTTCCTGCACGGAACGGATCGCGGCACGGCGGACGTGCGCGTCTGCTGGCGAGCGGATCTCTCGCTGGACTCTGAGAGCGCCCAGCGCCAAGCGAGAGACGCCCTTATCCTCTGCCCCCCTTCCGTGGCGGAATCCCTCCCAGTTCCAATCGGCGTCATGCGGCACTGGCTGGACGGCGAGGACGACGACGACAGCTCGGACATCGAAGGCGCGAATCCAGATCTGGCCGCCGGGTCCGGCCAGAGCCGCCCTATGGGCAGACGCGCGCTGAGGTGGCTTGGCCGACGGGAGCCAGAGCCCGCCGAGATCATGAAGCAGGGCGCGACTCTGCGGCCCGGGGACGTCCTAGTGATCCCAAGCGCGCTTGACGGGCGCAAGATGCTCGGGCAGGTGCCTGACGAGGACGCCGAGCATGTGTCCCTGGACCTCGGCGACCAAGCCCACTTGCGCGCACGCGCGAAGGCGCTGCTGCGACTACACCCGGCGCTCGTCCGCGCCTGGCCCGACGAATACACGGCCAAGGCGGCGATGATGCAGCTTCTGGAGCAGCCTGAAGAGGAGATGGAGGAGGATCCGGATGGCTTCCTCGACGACCTCGTTTCGGTTCTCTCAGCCCTGGCTGAGCAGGAGCCGGCGTCGGGCTGGCAGTGGCTGCAAGACGCAGCGGCCCATTTCACCAAGCTCAAGCGCCGCGAGCTGAGACGCGCCCTGCTGCGCCATCCGGATCGCGGAGTCGTCCTGAATGGCCGCCGGCTATTGCCGGCATACATGGGCGAGGCCGAGCGCTTCACTGACGAGGACGACGCCATCGCGTCCAGCACGCGAGCCGTCCCCTTGCTACCGGAGCCGGAGGAGCTCGAGGCTGAGCCCAAGGCGCACCTCGCCGGGGTCGCCGTCTACGCCCGCCGCTTCGCGGCTGGCTGCCAGCTCCCGGCCGCACTGGTCGAAGCCATCGAGCGGGCCGGCCTGCTACACGACCTCGGCAAGGCCGACCCGCGGTTTCAGGCACTGCTGCACAACGGCAATCCGTGGATCAAAGGCGTGCTGCTCGCCAAGTCCGGAGAGCTACCGCAGAGCGGCCAAGCGTTCGAGCAGGCCCGCCTGGCCTCCGGGTATCCCAAGGGCAGCCGGCATGAGCTGCTGTCGGTTCGGCTGGCGGAGTCGGCCGAGGGTGCCTTGTTGCCGGCTCCGGACGATCCGCTCCGCAGCCTGATACTGCACCTCATTGCCAGCCATCATGGCCATTGCCGGCCATTCGCCCCGGTGGTCCCTGACCCGGACCCACCAATCATCGAGGTCGAGCTACTCGGACATCGGCTGACATACGACGGCCCCACTGGGCTGGAGCGCCTGGAATCCGGAGTCGCCGAGCGCTTCTGGCTGCAGACGCGCCGGTACGGCTGGTGGGGATCCGCCTGGCTGGAGGCCATTCTGCGCCTGGCCGACCATCGACGCAGCGAAACGGAGGCACTGACATGACAGGATTCGACCTGGATGGAATCCATGGCAGCAATCCGCTCGGATTCATGGCCGCGCTCGGGACGGTCGCCGCCTGCGACCGCTCCTTCCCGCACGACGCAGCCAGGCTCTCCTGGCACCAAAGCCAGGGCGCTTGGCGACCGACCTTGAGTCTCGATCGACCCTTGACCCGAGAGGACTTGCTTGCCGGCCTGGACGCCCAGCTGAAGACCCTGTCCGCAAACCCCGCGGTCAACCTGGGAGACAACCTGAGTCTCGACTGCGCGGACTTCAGGCAGAAGGCCGTGCTGGCCCAGCAGAGTGCCACGCCAGAGCAGCGAGACTTCGCCGATTTCATGGCCGCCTTCGGGAGCGAGAGCGTTCAATCCAAGCTGAACGGCAAACCGACCGGGAAGATCGCGGACACAGCCTTTCGGACCATGAACGGCTCGGGGCACCAGCATTTCCTGGGCTCCATCCGCACCTTCATCGAGGACACGAAAGTCGAGCATCTAGAAAAGGCGCTCTTCCATGCGTGGCGCTACGACGATCCAGTCGAAAAGCACACCATGCGCTGGGACCCAATGGACGACGTGCGCTATGCCTTACGTTGGCAAAATCCGAGCGGCGACCGCGAGCGCAAGCAAACAGGGAGCGTATGGGGTGCAAACCGCCTGGCGATCGAGGCGCTTCCGCTGTTTCCGACAGCTCCGCGGCACACCGCCCTGGAAACGACCGGCTTCCGCGCCCGGCGGGGAAGCGGGACCCTCTGGACATGGCCAATTTGGGAAGGCGATCTGACGGTCGATACCATCCGGTCCGTGCTGGCACTCGCGGAGCTTCAAGCCAGCGAGCCGAACCGTGACGGGCTGGTGCGCCACGGAATCGTAGAAGTCTTTCGCTGCAAGCGGATTACACAGGGCAAGTTCCGCAATTTCGGGATGGCTATACCTGTATGAAGGGGCTATTGGAGACGCAGCCCCAGCGCGACGGCAAGCTTGCAGCTAGGCACCACTCTCGTCGAGACCAGATCAAGCAGCGCACGAGCTAAGCCGCCGCCTTCGCCACCAGCTGCACCCGCACTTCGTCATAGGGCAGGTGCAGCTTGCCATCCTCGGTCTTGTCGATGAGTCCGCAGTTGGCAAGTAGCTGAGTGTCCGTGTGCACGCCCTTCACGTCTCGCCCGACCCGTCGCGCCAGCTCGCGCACGCCGAGCGGACCGGCGCCCGTGAGCGCCTTGAGGATGGCCCAGCGATTGGCCGTGAGGATGGAGAGCAGCCGCTCCTCGCTGCGGAAACTATAGGAACAGCCTTGGGGCTCGCCCCGAAAGGCGGCCTTCATGCTGTCTTTGACCGAATCCAAGTCGGCCACGTCGATGGTGAGTGTCGTCATCTCGGTCTCCTCAAGCCTGGCTCACGTCCGCCCAGAAGTCGTCGATCAGTTGGTCGAGATCCGCGAAACGCAATGGGGCTTCCCGACCACCAATGTGCTTGTGATCGCCCTTGCCGGCCTCGTTGTCATAGCGCAGCACGCAAACCCCATCCACGACGAGGGCCAAGCGATACTTGAAGGGATGCGCGCAGCCAGCCAGCGGCACGGGGAGCTTCCAAATGGACACATCCGCGAAACGATCGTCAGCCAGATCGAAGCGCCGCTTTTGAATGAGCTCAGCCTTCGTGTGGCCACCGTAGCAAGGCCCCAAAGCGTTGTAAATACGACAACACCAAGCGGTTCGAATGGGGGCGCGCGCAGAATCATCGGATCCAGGGATTCGGCTAAGGCGATTTCCGAGAAGCCGCTTACCAGTCGCCCGCAAGCGGGCCCTAGCGCGCCGTCTCAGTAGGAGACCGCTTGCGGGCGATACTTGAGCCAGGGGCCGGAGAAAGGATCGCCGGAAAGCTCCTTGTCCTCATCCCGTCACTCATTTTCGGAGTGACTGAACGGCCGGTCGGATGATTTCGTGAAATCGCCTTAGACCGGCACTGGGTGGGAGGGCCGCTCCGACGCAACGACGCCTGCTCCGACCGTCCCAGTCGCGGCGGGGCACCGCTCCCACGGATCGAGCGGGCGACCCGATCTAAGATCCGGCGCAGGTCTCAACGGATCCGGTCCTGGGCGGTGGATCGCGTTTCTTCGTCAAGATTCTATGCTCTCAGTCGTTAATTGCGTGTACGCGTCGGATACGTCGGAACCGATTCAATGGAGGCGACGCTCCGCCCTGAGCCGTCGCCGATCAGCCATACCGCCAGTCAGGCCGCTGGGGAGGAAGCCATGACCAAGGATGCGATTCCGGAGCAGATGGAGCTAGAGCTACCCTTCCCGGAGATGGTGCGGGATGTCCCGCTGCTGCCGGCGCGGATGATCAACGAATTCTGCTACTGCCCCCGGTTGGCCTACCTCGAATGGGTGCAGGGGGAGTGGGACGACTCGGCGGACACGGTCGAGGGCCGTCACGCCCACCGCAGGGTCGACCGGCCTGGCGGAACGCTGCCGCCGGCCGAAGCGGCCGAGCCGGAAGAGAAGATCCACGCCCGCTCGATCACCCTCTCATCGAACCGGCTCGGACTCATCGCCAAGATGGATCTGATCGAGGGCGAAGGGAGCCGCGTCACACCAGTGGATTACAAACGGGGCAAGCGTCCGCACGTGGCGCACGGCGCCTATGACCCGGAGCGCGTCCAGCTCTGCGTGCAGGGCATGATCCTGGGCGAGCATGGCTACGACTGCACCGAAGGCGCCCTCTACTATGTCGCGAGCCGCGAGCGCGTCCGTGTCGAGCTGGACGAGGAGCTGCGCGACCTGACCCGGCGGACCATCGACGGGCTGAGATTCGTCGCCGCGGGAGGACAGATCCCGCCGCCGCTGGAGGACAGTCCGAAGTGCGCCCGCTGCTCGCTCGTCGGCATCTGCCTGCCAGACGAGATCAGCTTCTTTCGGGGTGCCAACATTGCGCCCCGACCGCTCGCCGTAGGCGCGGATACAGCCATGCCCATGTACGTCCAAGCCTTTCACGCCAAGGTCACCAAGGCCGGAGAGCGGCTGGAAGTCTTCATCGACGACAACAAGGTCCAGAGCGCGCGCCTCATCGACGTCTCCCAGCTCGCCCTATTCGGCAACATCTACCTCACCACGCCAGCACTGCAGGAGCTGATGCGCCGCAACATCCCCGTCACCTGGCACAGCCACGGCGGCTGGTTCATGGGCCACACCTTTGGCACCGGACACAAGAATGTCGAGCTGCGCCGTGCGCAGTTCCGCCATGCCGACGATCCTGCGCTCTGCCTGAGACTCGCCAAGGGACTCGTCGAGGCCAAGATCCGCAATGCAAGAACCATGCTGCGGCGCAACTGGAAGACCGCTGGTGGAGCGCCGATGGCGCTACTCGAAGACCTCAATAGCGACATCCGACGGGCGCAGCGCACCGACGATCTCAGCTCGCTGCTCGGGATCGAGGGCACCGCCGCCGCTCGCTATTTCGGCGCCTTATCCAACCTCATCAAGCCACCGGGAGACGGCGAGACCCTGAGCTTCGACTTTCGCACCCGAAACCGCCGCCCGCCGACGGATCCGGTCAATGCCCTCCTCTCCTATGCCTACGGTCTTCTGACGCGCAGCTGGACCGTGGTCCTCTCCAGCGTGGGGCTCGATCCCTACCTCGGCTTCTACCATCAGCCACGCTACGGTCGCCCGGCCCTATCGCTGGACCTGATGGAGCCGTTTCGCCCCCTGCTCGGCGACTCCGCCGTCATCCAGGCCATCAACAACGGCGAGGTCCGGCCGACGGATTTCGTCCAAGCGGCCGGCAGCGTCAACCTGACCAATGACGGACGCAAACGCTTCATCGGCACCTTCGAGCGGCGGCTCGCACAAGAAGTCACGCACCCGATTCTTGGCTATCGGCTCAGCTATCGTCGGCTCCTGGAAGTCCAGGCGCGACTGCTTGCTCGACACCTGCTCGGCGAGCTCGATCACTACCCCAGCTTCACGCCGCGCTGAGGAGGCACCAGGAGATGGACCAGAAGCTCTACATCGTGACCTATGACATCTCGGACCAGAAGCGCTGGCGCCGGGTCTTCAAGCTCATGAAAGGGTTCGGCGAATGGGTTCAGCTATCGGTCTTTCAGTGTAGGCTCACACCTCAACAGCACGCCGAGCTCATCGCGCTGCTGGATGGGATCATCCACCATTCGGAGGATCATGTTCTGTCGCTCGACTTCGGGCAGGCAGACCATGTGCTGCCTCGCGTCGTCAGCTTAGGAAAAACGGGCTTCACACCAATCGAGCAAGACCCGATCATCGTCTGAATCCAGCGTCAACAAGACCGCCCTTTCAGCCAACGCCAATGCACATCGCCACCGCTGCCCCATGCGTGCGAGCGCTCGTGTGCCGACAAAAAGCCCGGTAGCGCTCGCAGCACCAAGTTCTTTGACAATCAGTGAATTTCAAGATTATGCTCAAGCAGTCTGAGCAGACAGCGGCCACACCTGATCGAGCATCCGCTCAGGTCTCGCGGCTTCCACCGCTGACCGCGTCCCTGCTGGCCCCGAACGGAGTCCCTTTCCCTGGCTTATTCGCCAGGGCCTCATTGAAGCAGGGCTGAATTCGTTGGTCCAGGTGGTGAAGGCTTCTTTCCCTGGCTTATTCGCCAGGGCCTCATTGAAGCGCAGCCGCTCATGCATTGTCCAGCCTCTTCAGCGTCCTTTCCCTGGCTTATTCGCCAGGGCCTCATTGAAGCTCGTCTTCGACGCGGCCGTGGTCAAACGCGGCCGGCTTTCCCTGGCTTATTCGCCAGGGCCTCATTGAAGCGACCCATGCCCCGATGGTCTTGTCCCACACCAGCGCGCCCTTTCCCTGGCTTATTCGCCAGGGCCTCATTGAAGCCATTCTACGGCGCGCCAGGACGAAGCTTTACCTTCGACTTTCCCTGGCTTATTCGCCAGGGCCTCATTGAAGCGCAAGTTGCGTTGCCGTCGCAGAATGATGAGACCCGCTTTCCCTGGCTTATTCGCCAGGGCCTCATTGAAGCCACATCAACGCCCTGTACAGCCCGCTCGGCCTCGGCTCTTTCCCTGGCTTATTCGCCAGGGCCTCATTGAAGCGGTCGCTGGTTTCGAGCCCCATCAGTAACGCCCACGCTTTCCCTGGCTTATTCGCCAGGGCCTCATTGAAGCCGGCACTCCGGCAAGCCGTTTCAGTGCAGCCCCTCGGCTTTCCCTGGCTTATTCGCCAGGGCCTCATTGAAGCTATTGGTCTAGCCAAGCGCATGTGCGGTGAGTCCTGACTTTCCCTGGCTTATTCGCCAGGGCCTCATTGAAGCTAGGTATCGGCAGTCTCGGCAGTCTCGGCAATAGACTTTCCCTGGCTTATTCGCCAGGGCCTCATTGAAGCTCCACGCGCCACTTCCAGGCCAGCCCGCGCAGCCCGCTTTCCCTGGCTTATTCGCCAGGGCCTCATTGAAGCATGCGGATGGAGCGCGACATCCTGTCAAGCTGGTCCTTTCCCTGGCTTATTCGCCAGGGCCTCATTGAAGCGTCGTAGATCACCAGGACATCATCAGCATGTAGGCCGGCTTTCCCTGGCTTATTCGCCAGGGCCTCATTGAAGCGCTGTCGACCCAAAGCCGTCGTAAATAACACCGGAGTCTTTCCCTGGCTTATTCGCCAGGGCCTCATTGAAGCTTTTCTCTCTCTTGCCGAGACTGCCGAGACTGCCGACTTTCCCTGGCTTATTCGCCAGGGCCTCATTGAAGCTGCGAAGGCTGCGGTCACCGCATCAGCGGCGCCATCCGCTTTCCCTGGCTTATTCGCCAGGGCCTCATTGAAGCGAGCCATTGGCGCCGCGAATCTCGGTATCGAGCACCTGCTTTCCCTGGCTTATTCGCCAGGGCCTCATTGAAGCGCGTTAATGGATTGCGTGCCGTCCTGTGCGGCGCTCTTTCCCTGGCTTATTCGCCAGGGCCTCATTGAAGCGCGGTGAGTGAGGCGTGCCCTGGAATCCGATGCGAGGCTTTCCCTGGCTTATTCGCCAGGGCCTCATTGAAGCAGCGACATCGTGGTGAATGCGGTCAAGGCGCCGAGCCTTTCCCTGGCTTATTCGCCAGGGCCTCATTGAAGCAGGAGTTGGTGGATAAGACGTATGTCGTCCGCAAGCTCGACTTTCCCTGGCTTATTCGCCAGGGCCTCATTGAAGCAAGGCCGACATCCTTGACTACGCGCAGGGGAGCACGCTTTCCCTGGCTTATTCGCCAGGGCCTCATTGAAGCCGCCACTTGTTAGGCATGCCGTGGTTTGCTGCAACTCCCTTTCCCTGGCTTATTCGCCAGGGCCTCATTGAAGCACGCGCAGGCCTTGGGCGTTGACGCGACCGGGCAGTACTTTCCCTGGCTTATTCGCCAGGGCCTCATTGAAGCCCATGTGGTGGGCGATTCTTTCCTCGTTGCGTGTGCTTTCCCTGGCTTATTCGCCAGGGCCTCATTGAAGCTCGCGCGTAATCCCAGGTAAACCAACCGCCTCCCGCCCTTTCCCTGGCTTATTCGCCAGGGCCTCATTGAAGCGCCCTTCACCACGGCCCAGCCGGTGCCATAGACGTTCTTCTTTCCCTGGCTTATTCGCCAGGGCCTCATTGAAGCACTGTGTTGACCATGATCGAGGCGAACTTGGCGTGATCCTTTCCCTGGCTTATTCGCCAGGGCCTCATTGAAGCGGAGCCCGCCAATGCTCTGAGCAATGTTGCGTGGCGCTTTCCCTGGCTTATTCGCCAGGGCCTCATTGAAGCCCAGTGGTGCCCTAACTGCCTATGGGGACAGCGGGGCTTTCCCTGGCTTATTCGCCAGGGCCTCATTGAAGCAGGGCCTACTCTCTCTCTCCTCTCTCCTCTCTCCTCCTTTCCCTGGCTTATTCGCCAGGGCCTCATTGAAGCAAGCGTGCCGTACTGATTGCGGTCAAGAGCATCCCCCTTTCCCTGGCTTATTCGCCAGGGCCTCATTGAAGCTCGTTCATGGCGTGGGATGCGGCGTCATCGGTTTTCTTTCCCTGGCTTATTCGCCAGGGCCTCATTGAAGCCGATCCGAGCACGTGGCGCACACTGAGCAAGCCAAGGGCTTTCCCTGGCTTATTCGCCAGGGCCTCATTGAAGCTCATCCCCGGCCGCAGAATCATCCGATGCGCCGACAACTTTCCCTGGCTTATTCGCCAGGGCCTCATTGAAGCTCGGCTATCCGCTCCCGCCATCGGGCTTGACGCTGGGCTTTCCCTGGCTTATTCGCCAGGGCCTCATTGAAGCTCGTCGAAGGCGCCTGCGGAGACGTCCCACACCAAGGACTTTCCCTGGCTTATTCGCCAGGGCCTCATTGAAGCGCGACAGCTGGTGGGGCGAGGAATCCGTTTCTGCCACTTTCCCTGGCTTATTCGCCAGGGCCTCATTGAAGCCAAGGATTGCAACAGCCGCTCAACAGGCGCCCAGCTCTTTCCCTGGCTTATTCGCCAGGGCCTCATTGAAGCTCGAGGAGTTGCTTGACATCCTGGATGACCACGCTCCTTTCCCTGGCTTATTCGCCAGGGCCTCATTGAAGCTGGGCCGTAGTGCGAAGTGCCGCCCGGAGGCCGTTCCTTTCCCTGGCTTATTCGCCAGGGCCTCATTGAAGCACCTGTCTGCAGGTCACACGCTGGATCGCCGCGAGCCTTTCCCTGGCTTATTCGCCAGGGCCTCATTGAAGCATAGTCGTCCATCTGTGGAACCGCCCAAACCCCCTCCTTTCCCTGGCTTATTCGCCAGGGCCTCATTGAAGCCTGTGCGATTGTGCGATCAACCGCCTCCAGCTCTTGCTTTCCCTGGCTTATTCGCCAGGGCCTCATTGAAGCTACTAGACCACGATGAAGTAGCGCCATTGACGCCCACTTTCCCTGGCTTATTCGCCAGGGCCTCATTGAAGCGATCGATATCGCCGCAGTGCGCGCAGGGCAGCACCCTTTCCCTGGCTTATTCGCCAGGGCCTCATTGAAGCATGAGCTGGACAGCGTTCATGCTCTCAGCATGGCGTCCTTTCCCTGGCTTATTCGCCAGGGCCTCATTGAAGCTGGTTGATTGAACGTGACCCAAACTTGTATATCTGCCTTTCCCTGGCTTATTCGCCAGGGCCTCATTGAAGCCAGGGGCTGCCGGTCGCGACCGACCGGGACAGCCGGCTTTCCCTGGCTTATTCGCCAGGGCCTCATTGAAGCGCTCCTGAGCGATCAGATTCAGGCGCTCGGACTCGGCTTTCCCTGGCTTATTCGCCAGGGCCTCATTGAAGCTTCTGCTTGTCCAGTGCCTTGACGGCCGCCTTCTTGACTTTCCCTGGCTTATTCGCCAGGGCCTCATTGAAGCTTTTTCTTCCTCTTCAGCGCAGCGAGCGCCGTGTCTGCTTTCCCTGGCTTATTCGCCAGGGCCTCATTGAAGCTCCGTCACTGTTGCGCTGAGCCGAGCCATCCCCGCCCTTTCCCTGGCTTATTCGCCAGGGCCTCATTGAAGCTGTCAGCACCTCATAGGGCAGTTCCAAGGCCACGCCAATTCTTTCCCTGGCTTATTCGCCAGGGCCTCATTGAAGCCCCGGCTTGGCGCTCGGAATCTCTCCGCAGTAGGCCCTTTCCCTGGCTTATTCGCCAGGGCCTCATTGAAGCGTAAAGGCCGACGACGATGTCGGAGCCGGAGATCTGCTTTCCCTGGCTTATTCGCCAGGGCCTCATTGAAGCTAGGGTGATGGCCTGGGAGATGGCCGGGAAATCCCCCTTTCCCTGGCTTATTCGCCAGGGCCTCATTGAAGCCTTGTCGGTTTGCAGGACGATCCGCGTGCCAACCCGCGCTTTCCCTGGCTTATTCGCCAGGGCCTCATTGAAGCGCGCAGCCGACGGCGCCCTCCGTAGCATACCGCTCTTTGCTTTCCCTGGCTTATTCGCCAGGGCCTCATTGAAGCGGATGAGCAGCCTGGTACAACTGCATCCCGTTTGGAACTTTCCCTGGCTTATTCGCCAGGGCCTCATTGAAGCTCGCCAATGACCTGGAACTCAGTGCTCGATGTGAACCTTTCCCTGGCTTATTCGCCAGGGCCTCATTGAAGCTGGTGTGTGCGTGGTTGGTAGACTCAGCGCTTCGTGGACTTTCCCTGGCTTATTCGCCAGGGCCTCATTGAAGCCAAGGATGGGAAGCCGCAGGAGATGGCGGCATGCCCCTTTCCCTGGCTTATTCGCCAGGGCCTCATTGAAGCGACAAAGCACAGACCGCCTATACCGTCGTCTACGGGCTTTCCCTGGCTTATTCGCCAGGGCCTCATTGAAGCACGCTACCGCGATGAGGATCTCCCTGAGGTCTCTGACTTTCCCTGGCTTATTCGCCAGGGCCTCATTGAAGCCCTGGCTACCAGCGCGAAAAGAAGCGAGGCATGCAGTCTTTCCCTGGCTTATTCGCCAGGGCCTCATTGAAGCTGCGGGTCCCAGCGGGCACCGTACTTCTTCGCGTGCTTTCCCTGGCTTATTCGCCAGGGCCTCATTGAAGCACGCCCGTGGTACGCGGGAGCTCTTGGCCGGCCTGCTTTCCCTGGCTTATTCGCCAGGGCCTCATTGAAGCGCGCGTGATCCAGCGGATGCGCTTGCGCGGCTCCGGCACTTTCCCTGGCTTATTCGCCAGGGCCTCATTGAAGCGGTGCGGTGTCAGATCGAGGGCGTGCCGAAGCGCTGGCTTTCCCTGGCTTATTCGCCAGGGCCTCATTGAAGCCGGTGGCCGCGTCCGCGCCGGTTGCGCCGGGCATCCTTTCCCTGGCTTATTCGCCAGGGCCTCATTGAAGCCACATCAACGCCCTCTACTCGCCCCTGGGACTGGGTCTTTCCCTGGCTTATTCGCCAGGGCCTCATTGAAGCGATGCGCGGGAGCGGCCAGTGAACACCGGGCGGCTCTTTCCCTGGCTTATTCGCCAGGGCCTCATTGAAGCGCCAAGGAGGTGATGCAATGATGACCGACCACGTCACCTTTCCCTGGCTTATTCGCCAGGGCCTCATTGAAGCGAGGCGGGCCAGGAGGTACAGCTCCATCTGCACACCCTTTCCCTGGCTTATTCGCCAGGGCCTCATTGAAGCGACTTTGTCGACTTCTAGTTCAGAGAGCATGAGGATCTTTCCCTGGCTTATTCGCCAGGGCCTCATTGAAGCCGAGCAGGACGGGTCTGCCGCTCGCGGCGTTGCGGCCTTTCCCTGGCTTATTCGCCAGGGCCTCATTGAAGCGTGCCTGCACGCATGAAGGTCTTATAGGTTTGCCCGCTTTCCCTGGCTTATTCGCCAGGGCCTCATTGAAGCATGGACGTGCTCGGGGTGAGCTATCTCAAGACAGTGGACTTTCCCTGGCTTATTCGCCAGGGCCTCATTGAAGCCAACAGTCCCAGCGGCTCGCCGTCGACGGCATCCCGGGCTTTCCCTGGCTTATTCGCCAGGGCCTCATTGAAGCATAGAGGGTGATGGACTGGAGCTTGATCTCCCCTGACTTTCCCTGGCTTATTCGCCAGGGCCTCATTGAAGCATGGGGTCGCTGTACTGCGTCGGCCAGGTCAGCCCATCTTTCCCTGGCTTATTCGCCAGGGCCTCATTGAAGCCCGGAGCGCGCGCGAATGCCCGAGGGATCGCCTCGCTCTTTCCCTGGCTTATTCGCCAGGGCCTCATTGAAGCGCAGGTCCGCGACCGCCTGGGCGGTCTGAACGTGCGCCTTTCCCTGGCTTATTCGCCAGGGCCTCATTGAAGCGACCTGACGCTTACCGGGTTCGACCAGGGGGAGATCTTTCCCTGGCTTATTCGCCAGGGCCTCATTGAAGCGTGGCGTTGACCGTGACCGCGTTCGCGCTGCTGTTGTGCTTTCCCTGGCTTATTCGCCAGGGCCTCATTGAAGCCGGGCGGAAGGGGCGCTTGTGCGCGGGGTGCTGAACCTTTCCCTGGCTTATTCGCCAGGGCCTCATTGAAGCGGACACTTGAAGTGCCGATCACCATTCGGCGTCTCCGTCTTTCCCTGGCTTATTCGCCAGGGCCTCATTGAAGCGCCGCGCGTCATGTTGCTGGGGCGCAGGATCGGGGCCTTTCCCTGGCTTATTCGCCAGGGCCTCATTGAAGCAAGTTGCAGGCCGAGGGGGATGGGGATGGGAGCGAGCTTTCCCTGGCTTATTCGCCAGGGCCTCATTGAAGCGTCATGCCAGGCCCGCCCCGCACCGGCCCGCACCCGCTTTCCCTGGCTTATTCGCCAGGGCCTCATTGAAGCGATGTGATGGCGAACACTTTTTTCATGGTGCTTTCACTCTTTCCCTGGCTTATTCGCCAGGGCCTCATTGAAGCTTCAACGTGCGCCGCTTCGTCGAGGGCACCGAGGTGGTCTTTCCCTGGCTTATTCGCCAGGGCCTCATTGAAGCATCAGGATGCGATCCGGATAAGCCCCGGCATTCTTGCTTTCCCTGGCTTATTCGCCAGGGCCTCATTGAAGCCTAGCTCAGGTGCTGGCATCGTCGTTGCCCTCCTGGCTTTCCCTGGCTTATTCGCCAGGGCCTCATTGAAGCCATGTCGAGATCTCCAGTCAGGACGCTCAAGCCTAGCCTTTCCCTGGCTTATTCGCCAGGGCCTCATTGAAGCACGAGCTGCGCACCATCATGACCCGCGTGGTGCGCGAACTTTCCCTGGCTTATTCGCCAGGGCCTCATTGAAGCGACGCCGACCGGCTGACGGCCCCGGCCTATGCGCGGCCTTTCCCTGGCTTATTCGCCAGGGCCTCATTGAAGCGAGTCTCCGGGCCGTCTTGACCTTCCTTGCCCTTCCCTTTCCCTGGCTTATTCGCCAGGGCCTCATTGAAGCCACGTGAAACCTTCGGGAGATCAAGATGGCGACAGCCTTTCCCTGGCTTATTCGCCAGGGCCTCATTGAAGCTGCGCGGACTCGTCGAGCTGGTCCGAGGCCTCGGCCCTTTCCCTGGCTTATTCGCCAGGGCCTCATTGAAGCTCGGACGGGGGCGAGCATAAGATCCGGATTCGGAACTTTCCCTGGCTTATTCGCCAGGGCCTCATTGAAGCAGAGGGAGTTCGTCGGCGGTCTCGGCTTCGTCGTCCTTTCCCTGGCTTATTCGCCAGGGCCTCATTGAAGCCGGGGGTGGTGGCCGAGGTGATCGAGGGCCTCGATCGTCAGTTGGACCCGTAGGGTGGACGAGCGAGAGCGAAGTCCACCGAATCCCGCGCCTGTGTTGGTGGACTGCGCTGCGCTTGTCCACCCTACAGCCGGAGGTTGGGCCAATCGATGATCGACGCCTGATCGAGCGGCACCTCGAAGCCGTGGTAAAAGGAGATTGGCATCACGAAGCCGGGCGTGCGGCCGGGATGCAGTAAGCCGTTCTCCTCGTAGAACCGCAGGGTTCGCACCGTCGTTCCCAGAGGCTGTGCGATTGCGCCGATCTTCAGGCTCATAGATCGACGATCTGGGCCTGGTAGCCCTGCTCACGCACCGCCGCGAGGATGCGGTGTGGGGGTGAGCGCACGGGATCGGTCGGAAAGAACATCAGGTGCGGCTTTGCGGACTGGTGAGCCTCGGTGGAGACACCCAACCGCTCCGCAAGGGTGGTGACCAGCTGTTTCTTGGTCTTGGCATCCAGAGCTTCTTTGAAGTGCAACATCACGTCACTGGGCATGAGAGGTCCTCCGTAACAAAGGCGCTTGTGATTATCTTCCGCTCACGTCAGATATATCTATCTCACGTTAACGGTAGATAAATGTCAAGTCTGAATCCTCGCCATGACCCAGTCGTCAGGTTGAAGTACAGCTCAACTCGACACCTCCTTGCGAGATTCATGCTCAATCAATATGATTAATTGTGAATCACAACCCGAAAGATCGAGGAGATAGCCGATGGCCAAAGCCGCAACGCGGGTATTGACCGCGCACGTCCCTGTTCCGCTGGCCGAGAAGGTCGATCAAATGGCCGACCGCCTAGAGCGCTCGCGCGGTTGGATCATGAAGCAGGCGCTTTCCTCCTGGATCGCCCTCGAGGAAGAGCGTGATCGTCTCACCCAGGAAGCCCTAGCCGACGTCGATGCAGGCCGAGTCATCGACCACCAAGCCGTTCAAGCCTGGGCTGATCGACTGGACGCGGATGAACCGCTGCCCGTCCCGCGCCGATGGAGCTGAAGTGGACCGGCAAGGCGCTCTCCGATCTGACGCGGCTCCACGCGTTTTTGGCGGTGGTGAGCAAACCGGCGGCGGCACGCGCCGTTCAGGCACTCGTCAAGGCACCGACCAACCTGCTGGCGCATCCGCGAATCGGCGAGCAATTGTTTCAGTTCGAGCCGCGCGAGGTCCGGCGGTTGCTCGTGGGTCAGTACGAGGTGCGCTATGAGATTTCCGGCGAGAACATCTACGTGCTGCGCCTCTGGCACACCCGAGAGGATCGGTGATCCTAGATTCGGCAATTGGAACCGGTAGAGTAGAGGCCAGGGTCGCCCCTGGCCCCCCTCGTCAAACGCAGCATGCAGATTTCCCGCACTGCGCTTTCCTGCTGTCTTCACATCAAAGCTATCGCGGGGGAATCGAGCCGTCACAGCTGCACCAAGCCCAGTTGTTTGTAGAGATGGGCATACCATGACACCCCCGGCGGTGGCCGATAGGGGCGCTGACTCCGACGCTTGAGATGACGCACGAGGCGCTGTTGGAGGAACCAGTTCATGCGGCGAAACGCCGGACGGCTGCGACCACGGCCAAAGTAGTTGGCCCATCCACGGACCTGTTGATTGACCGCGCCAATCAGCTCGGGGGCGGGCTGGAAGGCCCGCTTGGTGCTGATCAGGGTGCGCAGCTTCGCGCGCTCGCGCGCACAGGCGTTGGCACTGGGCGAGCGTGCCAGATAGCGCTTGGCACGTCCGAACTGATCGGGCTCGTAGCGAAAGGTGTAGCCGAGAAAGTCCAGGCTCGCCCCCGCTTCGGTGAGCGTGACGATGCGCGTCTTCTCGCGGTTCACCCGTAGCCCCATCCACTCTTCCACGATGGCGTCGACCCAGTCGCTGATGCGCCGCCCTTGGTAGCGGGCGAGGATGACGA
>NZ_JAAIJQ010000040.1 GCF_010820565.1 Thiorhodococcus minor
AGGGAGGCCCACCCCTCTCCCTCATGCAAAATGACTATTTAAAGGGGAAAATCCATCAGGGACGGTGGCCAGGCTCAGCGTTCGCCGCCGCTTCCGAATCAGGCGCCCTCGATCAAGACGTGCGGATCGTCCCGGTGCGACAGGAGCAGCTCAAGGAGCGCCTTGGCGATCGCTTCCGCGAACTGGACACCCCGTTGCTGGTCGACTGGCCGGACGGACGACGTGCAGCACTGCTGTTCGTCATCGAGGAAGAGACGGATCCGACCCACTTCTCCATCCATCGCCTGGCGCATTACTGTCTGGACTTGGCTGAGCTGATGGGTACCGACCGCGTCGTCCCGGTCGTCATCTTCCTGCATCGCGGCACCTATGCCCAAGCGCTGCGTCTTGGCGGCGATGCGAATTCCTACCTCGAGTTTCGTTACCTAATCCTGGCCGCTCTTCGGCCTTCGGCCTTCGGGCGCGGGACTATTTCGACAGCTCGAACCTGGTCGCGCGTCTGAATCTGCCGAACATGGCCTATGATCCTGAAGAGAAGCTCGAAGTCTATGCCAGCGCCGTGCGTGGGTTGGTCAACCTTGAGGCAGACCCCGAGCGGCGGCTCAAATATCTCGACTTCATCGACATCTACGCGGCCCTCGACGACGAGGAGCAGCGACGTTACCGAGAACAGTATGCAGAGGAGGCCGATCTCATGAGCGGATTCGCCGAACGCTTCATCGACCAAGGCTTGCAGCAAGGTCTGCAGCAAGGTATCGAGAGAGGCATCGATCAAGGCATCGAGCAAGGCATCGAACAGGGGCTCGCCAGACTCTTGGGTATGCAAATCGAGCAGCGTTTTGGCGCGCTGTCGCCCGAAGTGATGGAGCGCTTGCGGCGGGCCAGCCCAAGCCAGCTCGAGGCTTGGGGGGTTCGAGTGCTGAGCGCGTCCACGGTCGAGGAGATTTTCGACCTTGATGAGCGGCATTGAGCCGCCGCACCCAGGGCGGCTGCCAGACTGACCGCGGCGGCCCTTAGCGATTTCCGCAAGGCCGATCAAATACCGGCCGACTCTCGGAAACTTGTACCGATCCGTAGCAACGGAAGGGCAGAGCCCTGTAGGGTGGACGAGCGAGAGAGACTGTGAAAGTACTCCGAGCGCACCGCAAAGATCATGTCTTGCCGTCCATTGGGCGGACGCAGGGGGCCAAAGAATCAGCGCCTTAGCCGGCCGCGATGTTGGGCTTCGTGCCTCAGCTCAACCTACACGGAATATCTTTACAGTCTCGAGAGCGAAGTCCACCCAAGCCCGCGCCGACTAATCCCGTGTCGAACCTATTGATCCGCTATCTGCCTAGCCAACTTCGCGTCCGTCTCAGCCAGCGTCCCGGCTTGTTAAAGATCCTTGGGAACATGGGCTGGTTGTTCTTCGACAAGGCGGTCCGGATGGGTGTTGGGCTGCTTGTGGGCGTCTGGGTTGCACGCTATCTCGGACCGGAGCAGTTCGGGAAGTTGAGCTATGCGATCGCCTTTGTTGCGTTGTTCGGCCCGATTGCGACCATGGGGTTGCCAGGTATCTTGGTGCGCGATCTGGTCCGAGAGCCTGATCGGGCTTCCGAACTGCTCGGTACGGGGGCCGCTCTTCAAGTCATGGGTGGTCTCCTGGCGCTGCTGCTTGCGGTCAGCGTGGTCGCGTTTACGCGGCCAGATGACCCATTGATGAAGACCATGGTCGCGCTGATCGGTTTCAGCCTACTTTTTAAGGCCGTCGACCCAATCCGCTACTGGTTCGATTCGCGCGTGGAGTCGAAATATGCTGTTTGGGGGGACGCTGTGGTTCTTCTAACCGCGGCGGGCGTGCGTGTAGGCTTGATTCTCGTGGGTGCGCCCTTGATCGCTTTCGTCGGCTTGCTCGTCGTTGAAGCTGCGCTTACCGCCTTGGTCTTGGTATTTGTCTACCGTCGAACTAGAGTAACCACCGACCGTTGGAGATTTCGCATCGCCTGGGCGCGTAAGCTTCTCCGAAATAGTTGGCCGCTGGCCTTTTCAGGAGTTGCAGTCATGATTTATATGAAGATCGACCAGGTGATGCTGGGGGCAATGTTGAACGATGACGCAGTCGGGATTTATTCGGCAGCCGTACGTATCAGTGAATTATGGTACTTCATCCCGCTCGCCATAGCCTCTTCTGTTTTTCCGGCAATACTTGACGCTAAGAGACGCAGTGACGAAGAGTATCATCTGCGCTTGCAGCAGCTATTTGATATGATGGTTTGGTTAGCTGCATCGGTTGCGCTATTGATGACACTTGCCGCAACTCCAATCGTCATCTTCCTATTTGGCCCTGAATATTCGAGTGCCGGCGGAATCCTCGCGCTACATATTTGGGCGGCTGTCTTCGTTTTCCTCGGGGTGGCAAGTGGAAAGTGGTTCTTGGCTGAGAATAGGCAGGTTCTGAGTCTTCAGCGAACAGCACTGGGTGCCTTGACGAACGTGCTCTTGAATCTGTGGCTGATTCCTCGGGCTGGCGCAACAGGTGCAGCCTTGGCAACCGTATGTTCGTACGGATTAGCTGCTATGTTTTTCGATGTTTTTCAGAAGGAGACCCGATTCCTATTTTTTATGAAAGCTCGTTCTTTCAATTTGCTGCGAGTTTTTTCAGTGACCCAATATGCGTGCTGTGCTCGTAAGTAGTCTTCGGAAACTTGCGCCTGTTGTTTTGCTTCATCTTATTAGAAGGATTCTGTGCTTTTTTGATTGGGATCCTTGGCAAGCAACAAGCTGGGCTCAAGAGGGAGAAGATCGAATTCTTCAACGGATCTTTGAGAGGCAGAGTTCCGGTTTCTACGTTGACGTTGGTGCCCACCATCCGAAACGCTTTTCGAACACCTATCTTTTTTATCGGCGAGGTTGGTCTGGAATAAATGTCGATGCTGCGCCTGGAAGTATGGATGCCTTTAGAAAGCTCCGCCCACGAGATACCAATTTGGAGCTCGGGGTTGCATTGGATTCGAGATGGTTGGACTTCTTTGTTTTCACCGAGCCGGCGCTGAACGGCTTTTCCTACGAGCTTTCTCAGCATAGGGTTAGATGTAACAACAAATGCAAGATTCTGGACGTAAAGAGAGTCAAGACAGAACCGCTTTCAAGCATATTGGAGCGATGTTTGCCTGAAAATAGGGTGATCGATTTTCTTACGATTGATGTGGAGGGATTTGATCTGGAAGTTTTGAAGTCGAACGATTGGCAGCGATTTCGTCCAAAATACGTTCTCGTAGAATCGCTGGAGAGCAGTCTCCATACTCTATTTGAAAGTGATCTGGCTGAGTTCATGAGAGAGTGTGGATATAGCATCTATGCAAAATGCGTTAATACTATCTTTTTTAAGAAACATGATGTTCCGCATAAGTGAATAGATATACCTTTGGTCGTTCATGCTCTTTGATTAAGATCCATAACAAGGTTGTGGTCAAGACGATCTTTTGGCGCTCCTGCCAAATGCCGCAAATGAAGGAGAAGGATCGGCGTGACCTTCGTGCGTCCTGATTTCGGGGGCTTTATGCGTGCTAGTTCGCTCTTCAAACAGCCCGGTTGAGCGTTGACGTGAGTGCATCGGGCAACGCAGGGAAGGCTGCTGTGCTTTTCCTCGTATTCAGCCGTCCTAATCAAACCTCAGCGGTTTTTGAGGCCATCCGCGCCGCTCGTCCAGCACGGCTGTACGTCGCTGCTGACGGCCCGCGTGCGGATCGAATAGGCGAGCTGGATCGCTGCGAGAAAGTGCGGCAGATCGCTACGGGCGTTGACTGGCCGTGCCAGGTCTACACTCGGTTTCGTGATTCCAATCTAGGTTGCAAACGTGCAGTGTCCGATGCGCTCGACTGGTTCTTCGGGGAAGAAGAAGCGGGCATCGTGCTGGAGGATGACTGTCTGCCGCACCCGGATTTCTTCCTTTTCTGCGATGCGCTGCTGGCCCGTTACGCCGAGGACGCGCGGGTCTCCGTCATTACCGGGGACAATTTCCAACGGGGGCGTCGGCGCGGCGACGCTTCCTACTATTTCTCTAAGTACAACCACTGCTGGGGTTGGGCTTCATGGCGGCGGGCCTGGCGTCTCTACGATGGGGAGTTGCACTTCTGGCCGGAATGGCAAGGCTCCGCGGCTTGGCGAGATCGGCTCCCGAATGCAAGGGAGCGCCGTTATTGGCAGGCGATTTTCGACCGTGTCGCGCGTGGCGAGATCGATTCCTGGGCTTATCCCTGGACTGCGAGCGTTTGGTATCGCGGCGGTCTCACGGCGACGCCGAACGTCAATCTGGTCACCAACATTGGCTTCTCCGACGAGGCAACGCACACGCGTGGATCAGGGAGAGGCTGCATGTTTCCGCACCATGCGCTCGGTTCGCTCGTGCATCCGAATGAGGTGAAGCAGGACTTACGAGCGGACGACTTCGTTTTTGCGCATCACTTTTGCGGTCGCCTAGGACGGTTGTCGCTCGCTGGGAGCAAGGCAATGTCTGCACTTGTCAACCTGCTTCCTCGGCGCGGCGATGTTGATCGGGGCTGAGGCGGTGGACACTGCGGTCGAGCTGAATGCCTATCTCGCGCGGTTTGGTTACGGCCAGGGTCTGAGCATTCAACAACTCTGGGCCGAGATGGATCGGGTGTGGGCCGAGATGGGCCTCGATAACCGTCGTCCCCTCGGTTCTCAGCGGATCGCTGATTTCTATGCACACCCGGTATGGGTGCTCAACGGGCTTTTCGCGGATACGGATCCGACGTCGGTGCGACATCGACAGGCGATCGCAGCCTTTCTGAAGGATGCGTGTGACGATCAAGCCAGATTGCGGATCGCCGATTACGGTGGAGGCTCAGGCGCACTCGCGCGACAGATCGTCGATCGGCTTCCAGGTCGGAGTCAGATCGACCTCATCGAGCCCTTTCCGTCAGACTTCTTTCGACGGCGGCTGGGGTATCGGAGCGAGATCCGATTCCATGATGTCCTGTCATCGGACGGTTACGACGTCGTTATCGCGCAGGACGTGCTCGAGCATGTCGAGCAGCCGATCGCGCTGGCCCAGCGCTGCATTGACGCTACGCGGCAGGGGGGGCTCGTCCTCTTCGCGAACTGTTTTTATCCCTGTATTCAGTGTCATTTGCCCGGGACTTTCTATCTCAGGCACACATTCCGTTACGTCTTGGCCTCTCCCGCCCTGAGCTACGTCGGAGCAGTACCTGGGGCCGCGCATGTCCTGATATTTCGCAAGCACGGTGAGATCGACGTTGCCGCCCTTGTACGCCGTGACCGCATCGCACGCGGCGTTGGCCCGCTGCTCAATCTATTGGGGCAATTCCACTCCCAGATGAAGACGTTAGGGCGCCGCGCGGGGCTTAGCGAATGAAGATCTGGCACTTGAGCGAATCTGATGTCCTCGGCGGGGCGGCGCGAGCGGCCTATCGCATCCATCGCGCGCTGCATACGGTGGGCGTTGATTCGCAGATGCGCGTGATGCGTGCTGCCTCTGGTGATCCGACCGTTCGGGGTATGTCAAACAAGCTGGAGAAGCTGGCGCATCTAGGGCGCGCCGAGCTCGATCCAGTGCTGATGCGGCTGATGAAGACAGCCAACCCGGTTCTTCACTCTACGGCCGTCTTGCCTTCGCCTTGGCTGGGCAGGATTGCGCGCTCAGATGCGGATGTGGTGCATCTGCACTGGATGGGATCACTGATGCTCTCGGTTGCCGAGGTCGCACGGATCCGCCAGCCGCTGGTATGGACCCTGCACGATATGTGGGCCTTCTGCGGCGCCGAGCACTATGCGACGGACGACCGCTGGCGCGCCGGCTACCGTCGCGACAATCGCCCGGCGGATGAGTCGGGCTTCGACCTGAATCGTCGGACCTGGAATCGTAAGCGTCGCCATTGGAAACACCCGATCCAGATTGTCGCACCGAGCCGCTGGCTGGCAGATTGCGTGAGCCAGAGCGCGCTGATGAGCACCTGGCCGGTCGAGGTGATCCCAAACGCCTTGGACACGGAGGTTTGGAGTCCGATCGATTCAGGGACTGCTCGCCACCTGCTCGGTCTGCCCCCGCGGGTGCCTCTGCTGCTATTCGGCGCCTACGATGGTGCCGTCGACCCGCGCAAGGGCTTCGATCTGCTGGCCGAGGCGCTGGCACTGCTGCGAGGGCAGGTCCCAGACCTTGGGTTGCTCGTGATGGGGCAGGGGGAGCCAGAAACCGCGCCGGATCTAGGATTCCCCGTGCACTATCTGGGGAGACTGAGCGATGACCTCAGCCTCCGTGCCACCTACTGCGCCGCGGACGCGATGGTGATTCCGTCGCGTCAAGACAATCTGCCGAATACAGGGGTAGAGGCGCTTGCATGTGGAACGCCCGTTATCGCGTTCGACACTGGCGGCCTACCCGACATTGTCACCCACCAGCAAACAGGCTGGCTGGCAAGACCTTACGATACAGAAGATCTGGCCGAAGGCATCCGTTGGGTTTTGGTCGATGCGCAGCGCCATGCTGGACTCCGCGAACAGGCACGCGCAGAGGCGTTACGGCGTTTCGCATACCCAGTTGTGGCAGGACGCTATCTTGAAACTTACGAGCGTATCGTTGCAGATTCTCCAAATCACTGGTCCACCGGTCGGCGCGCTTTACGGACGGAACACTAGAATCTGAACATTATGAATCCAGGCGAAAAACGCCGTCGAGTTCGGAAAAGTCAGGACAAGCGAAATGTCTACTCCTACGCTCAGCATCATAACTGCGACCCACAATGCAGCAGATCAGTTGCCTTATACGATCAGGTCTATCCGTGAGCAGAGGACCGACGACTTCGAGTGGATTGTCATCGATGGCGCATCCACTGATAATACGGTTAACTTGATTAAGGCACATGCGGACCTTGTGTCTTTCTGGGTCAGCGAGCCAGACCTGGGTATATATGATGCCTGGAACAAAGCCTGCGCCGTCGCTAAAGGGGAGTGGCTGCTTTTTCTCGGTGCTGGCGACCAATTGCGTGCGCCAGATACATTAGACACTTGCATAAGGCGACTGGGGGATTTGGACACACGAGTTCGTGTAGCTTACGGCATTCAAACACTTCTGAGCGCTGACCAGCGAGTGGAACTGGAAACTCTGGGTGGGCCTTGGGAGGACTATGAAGGTCAATGGCAGATAGGACGGCCAGCGCTGCCACCGCACGGGGCTATTTTCCACCATAGAAGTCTATTCTTGTGTGCACCTCCTTTCGATTTACGTTTTCCGATTGCATCCGATTCTCACTTCTTGCTGAGAGTTCTACGAGAGACGACCCCTGAATTCTTTCCCACAAAAATATCTAGCACGCCTATCGGAGGCGTTTCATTTCGCTTCGATTCTGCGCGAAGCGTTGCTGCGGATATTTTCCGTATAAATAGAGATCTAGGAATTGTCGTGCCGCTGCGCGTCCAGTTGTTAGATAAACTCCGACTCACGACCATCTTTTTGCTAAGGCTATTGCCGGCTCGCTTGTCGTATTACATTGGTGATCTGATTCGGTGGATTTTGCGGCAGCCGTCGCGGTGGTCTGTACGATAGAGCTAGGAAAGCAACGCAGCCCTGTTCTCATGAGTGGTTCCGCTGTCGCGAATTTCTTAGTAGCTGTTCGGACGTTTCGGACGCCAAGACTCACGTCAACTCGGCAGACGTTCTGAGCGTCTTGATCAGCGGTAAATGGCATGACCTGCACGGCGATAGCCGATTACGCAGTCTCGTTGCAGACGCGCGACAGGAGGCATCCAGACAGGTCGTTAGGCGTTTAGTCTTGCAGTTGAGAAACTCAAGAGAACCAAGTTTAGTCTCGCGCGATGCGTCTGTATCTACAATGACGTGCACCAAAGCTGCATTCGTCTTGCTTTCATGACGGGTCGTAGATCGAAATACGGTACGTCGATATTTCCGACCACAGAGAAACGTAATCCACCACTATAGTTCCATGGCAGCAGGTTCGATCAGCGTTATCATTCCCACGCATAATCGCTCAAGTACGCTTAAGAAGGCAATTCAGTCAGTTCTGAAGCAAACGAGTGCGGTGGATGAGATCATTGTGGTTGATGACGGATGTACTGACGACACGGTAGCGGTTCTAAAGGAGATGTCAAAAACTATCTACAGGCCACGGATCGTCGGGATACGGCAAGATAGCCGCGGACCATCGGCAGCTAGGAATGCAGGTATTCGTGCCGCTCGGAGCGAATGGGTGGCCTTCTTGGACGACGATGATATCTGGCTCGCGGGCAAAATCGAGAAACAGATGGCGATTTTGGAGCGCGATCCTGATCTTGATCTGATTGCCTGCGGCTCGAATGTCCTGGGATTGCACAAAAAAGTGGAAATCTTTCCCGTCAGGGAGTGGGCGATGCTTTTTCGCAATTGGCTTATCACGCCGACTGTTGTTATGCGTCGCAGTGTCGCGATGAGGTGCGAATGCTTTCCTGAAAATATGCGTCATGCAGAGGACTACGCATTCTTTCTGCGCGTCGCTGCCGAACATAAGTGCCTGTTCCTGAATGAACGGCTTGTTACTTGCGGAGGTGGAAAACGGTCGTTCGGCCAAACAGGGCTGACTGAAGATCTCGGCGCGATCTATGCGGGGGAGACAGAGGTCTTTCGTAGATGGCGTGCGCGAAAGAAGCCGTCATTTATTGCGTTTTTATTGGTACGGCTTATTTCATTCCTTCGGCATCTTCGGAGGCGAATTTTGGTCGCGGTTGAATGGAGACAGAATGCTATCGATCATGAATCTCAGCAAGAATCTGGTGCGCCGTCGACGACCACTGATAACGCTCCCTAGCATAAGTGGCGAGCTGGCTCGCATCCTGTTGGGAAAAGTGCATGTTATCGATGGCGTGTGAGATCCGACAGGCAGTGGTTGAGATATCGGCGAGGGATATTGGAACTCCGATAAGCCAACGACTCGCGTCTGGATCGGCGTTGGCCGAGGCTTCACCGCAGATGACGGGTAATCCACAGGCCATCGCCTCCTGAATTACGAGCGGGTAGCCTTCACCAACGCTTGGGAGCAGCAGGAGATTGGCGGCACAATACAGTTCTGCGAGCGACCTGCCGGTTCGATTGCGCACGACGCGAACGTTGTGAAGTCTCCATGTTTCGGGTTCGATCACACCCGATCCGGCCAATATGAACTCGAGGTCGGATCTTTGTCGGGCGAGCCTCTCAATGATTTCGAGGCCCTTCTTGGTCACAAAGCGCCCAACAAAGAGGACGAGTCTCCGATCCTCGTTGACGCCGAGCGATGTGCGGATGTCGTCTCTCTCAGCGCGGCGTTTGCGATTGAAGACAGCCGTGTCGACGCCATTGTAGATGACCCTGCTTGGATGTCGGGTTTTTACTCCAGAGAACGCCTCTTGAGTCGTTGCGCTGATATACACGACCCTGTCTACTGCGCGCAGCATGTTGTGGGTGACCAAGCGGTTCGCTAGCGCGATGAGCGTGCGTAGAAATTGGCTCGGAAAGAGAATATCACCGATGTGTTGAATCAACAGGACCGGCTTCCGCATCCATTTTGCGGCAACGAGCGTTACGATGGAGGTGACGTAGAGGGCATCGTGAATCACGATCTGATCCACATCTCGGACGGCTCTCAGCAAGCGCCGTAAGCCAGTCAGGCTAGGAATGGGCATCGGTAATCCAGACGCTTTTTCCAACGGGTCGAAGTAGGGGAGGGAGATTCGGGTGACGCCGTTTGTCGGGGGTGTTTGATCGCGAGAGGCTGCGGCCCAGATCGAGGCGTGTCCGAGTGCGTGAAACTCCTCCGAGAGGTGAGCGGCGACTCGTTCGATGCCCCCGCCGTGGTCATCAAAGAAGTGGGAGACTGTCAGGATCCGCATTGCAGGCATTTGGTGCGTGACGGGGTGTTTGGCTATGGTCCGAACTTTCGGGAGGAACGCTGCGCTACCTTGGGGGAGGCGCGATCTCTCGGGGGCTTCGAGGCCTGTGGAAAACGGTCGATAGAAGGCGCGCGTGAAATTTGCGGATATCTAGGACTCGAGTGCTCTCCCGTCTTGGCGGTGCTTGTGGCTGTTTGAAATGGCCATCAAGTCGGCAGGATGTGCGCGGTTTCCGGCAATGATAGACAGCAAGAAGCCTCCGAAGAAGGATTGCAGCCCGAGTACCCCGAGGGTGGAGGCAGCTGTGATGGGGCGGATAGCGGACAATTCGCCGTAGCCCTGGTCGGCCCACTGCGTTAAGACACTCATGAAAATCATGCAACCGGTCAGGATGAGGATCGAGGCGGCGACGATGAAATGCTCTAGGCGCGCGGTCATGAGCACTCTTCGAACGCCAGACGTGATGCGACGATAGCCCTCCCGGACACCATGAATGGTCGCGGCAAAGCCAAACAAGGCGGTTTGAAAGGCCACGATCAAGAAGGCCGAGGCAAGGATCATCCAGTGGTCACCGAACGGGAGGCCGACAATGGTAATCATGCTGCCGTCGGGTTTCAGGAGCAACGGAGTGATGATGAGAACCGCGAGGAGGGAAAAGAGAATGGATGGCCCGAAGAAGAGCCAGAGCGGCGACAGCATCAGCATGTAACGTAAGTGCCGCCAGCCGTCACGCCATGGTCGAAGGTGGGGTTTTCGGCCGCGCTGGTCGGGCGATAGAGTGACTGGCGTTTCGGCGTAACGGCAGTCGAGCAAGGATGCCTTGAGCACCATCTCGGTGGCGAACTCCATCCCGTCCGCGTCGAGTCGCAGCCGTTCGAAGGTCGTCTTGGTGAGTGCGCGCAGTCCGCAGTGGGCATCGCTCACAGGCAGCCGATAGAAGAGTCGAAAGATACCGGAGAGCAGCGGATTGCCCAGGTGGCGATTCAAGACGGGCATCGCCTTGGGCTTGATCTCGCCGCGAAAGCGGGAGCCCATGCAGAGATCTGCTCCGGCCATGAGCCGCTCGACCATGGGAACGGCCTCGGTGAAGTCGTAGGAGCAGTCGCTGTCTCCCATGACGAGATAGGTGCCGCGCGCCGCTGACATTCCTCCGCGCAATGCCGCCCCATAGCCGCGCTGTTCGATGGTAATGACGCGTGCCCCGCGCTGTTTAGCGATCCTCTGGCTACCATCCGTACTGCCGTTGTCCGCGACGATGATCTCGCCGGACAGCCCGCTTTTCGTCGAAAGCGCATCGAGCGCCTGCGCCGCGCGCTCAATGCACCAAGGAAGCGTCGCGGCTTCGTTCAGGCACGGCATGATGATGGAGACGTCGATGCCAGCATGACGCTTCGCGGTGGGGCGCGTTTGTGGCTTGGCTGGCAGATCTATGGGGACACCTATTTTGACGAAAGTATGGCCTGAGCAGGAAGCCCTGGAATCCCTCGGCGTAAGTCCCGTTAGGGTTTCGTTGGAGGCCATCGCGTCAGTCCAAACTTCCGCTAGGCGCTGGGATCGCGTTTGTGCGATACCGAGGATTCCCCGCCCTATGCGAGCTTTGTGGGGCTTGCTCGGCGCAAGATGGAGGTGAAGTGTCGATCGGATTCCGGCGGCCATCAATGGCTCCGAGCCGAGAAAGGCACAGAAGGAGGGTTAGTGGGGTTTGACCTTCGAGCGAGCCGACTTCGACGCAAGACTCTGCGGTGGAGAGAAAGCGCTTTGACGCCATCATCGAATGGTCCACTGGTGCTGCGGATGGCGCATTCAATGTTCTCGGCATCGTCGCAACTCTTTGCTACTTATGGGCGGAGACAGGAGATCGCCTCGCAATCGGGGGGCGCCGAGTCTGCGATCCCCGTTACTGAATCACACCCCGCTTGTGCGAGCTGCGCTCGCAGCGTCATGGGTGTTTGTGCTCCTGTGTGCTGTGGCTCGGGCATCTGGCGCAATCCGAAACGTGCAACGGAAGGATAGTCGATGAGTACCCAACGTGAGTCGGCGCAGACTGCCTCGAGAGATTCGCGCTGGATGCGTTGCGCGACAAGAATCCTCGGATGATTTCGCAAGAACGGATCATTACGGACAAGGTCTACCCCGAACCAGATATCACTGGCGTCGATGACTACGATGTCTTCCGAGCGGCCTTGAATGGCGCGGTCGGCCGTGGCGAAGGGTCGGACGAAGGTCTCGGTCTGCCAAGCACGCAGAGGGACGGCGACGAGCAAGGTGGCTAGCGCGAGGACGGCTCCGGCGTTCTTGAAGGAAATTCGGTCACGATCAGGCATTGTGTCTCGCAGACGCAGCCAGCCCCAGGCGCCGATCAATGCCAAGGAGCCAAGGTGCACATGGAGATAACGGTAGCCCCAGCCGTGCCCCTGTAACGGCATGAGTATGACATGCGCGAGGACTGTTAAGACGAGGCTCCAGGAGAGCATTCGGATGAGATGGGGCGCACGTCCCAGCCCGAGCCACCCGACGACAGCGAGCAATACTGTCAAGGGATTCTGCCAGGCAACGAAGCGAGCTAGATTGAAAAGGATAGCGATTGTTTCTCCGGCATTGGGGCCGTCAGCCAGTGTGAAGACTTGGCGAAACAGGCTTGAGCCACTGGCGGATACGGTGTTCAAAGTGTCTGATAAGCCGAAGGAATCGCCCTGGGCTAAGAAGGTCGCGAGATCTCGCCAGTAGATCCAGAGTAACAGCACCGCCGCGTACCAGGCGGCATAGCCAGCCGCGAGCCTCCAGCGTTTCTGCCAGAGTAGCGACGTCATGAAGGGTGCGATGAAAAGGGGGTGGACGTAGATCTGGTGAAGCCCACACGCGAGCAGACCGACCAGGCCAGCGAGAAGGTGCTTGTTACGGGTGTCGGCGAGAAAGAGCCATAACCAGAGCAAGTTGAGGAAGAGGTGTCCGGTCATGGCGTAGGGCGTCATGGCCGTGATGAGAAGCTGCGGGGAGGTGGCGACGAATAGAGCTGTAAAGCCGGGTGCAGTCGACTCCTGCGGCCAGGTGCGGCGCGCGATGGCTGCGGTCAGGGCGACCGAGCCGCCGGCGAGGAGCGCGTTCGACCAGGGTCCGAGGTGAGCTAGATCGAAGAGGGCGTAGATACCGGCCGACAACGGACGATAAGCCGGACTCCAGAATCCGTTGACGAAATCGTAGTACATGAAGATCGGTTGGAGTGCGCGAGCCAGGGTGCTCCATCCCTCTGGAATCGGCGCGATGAGGTGGCCGGCAAGGAAGACTTTCGCTTGCCAGACGAGGAGGAACTCATCGAGCGAGAGGGCAAATCGGTGATAGACCCAGTCGACACCGATCGCTGCGATGAGGGACACCGCGATCGCGAGCAGCGTCACCGGATGCTGGCGTGCTGTGGCCCATGATCGGAACTTGTCCAGCCGTTCGACCAAGCGCCCAACGCGGAGTAAGGGAGTAAGCGCAAGACCAAGCGAGCCGGCAATGATCAGCCATGCCGGGTCCTGCTCGATGACCAGCCACAGATTGACGAGTCCCGGATACTTCAGAAGGGTGTTTTCCGGGACCTGCGCAGCGATGAAGAGGATGAAGGCCGCACAGATCAAGAGGGCTAGAGAAAAGTTGGCGCTCAACCGTTGCCATTTCATGATTCAGTGTTCGTTTGGTCAATTGTCGGACTGCACCGACCGTTTCGCGAACGAAAGAGCCCTAGCGCGTGGCACGCTGCTAGAGCGATCCTACCGACCTTGCGAGTGCTGCAAGCGCGCGATATTGATGCGGTAGAAACGAGTCCTGTCTTCCGCGTTCGGCAGGCGGATCTCGGTCAACCAGGGCGCCACATCGCCGGACTCCAGCCGATCGTAGAAAGTAGGTAGGCTTGAATCTGCTCCAGCAGTCTCAAATCGCGACTTACCGCCGCAGATATAGACGAGATCGACTCCCAAAGACGCGGCTGTTCGGCGGGCTTGCGCTTCGTCACCGCTGAAGATCTCGCGAATCGCTTTCAGCCCTACTGAATTCCGGTGGTAAGGCGCAGCGATCACCTGATGCGGCGTGAACAGCAGCAGGGCTGGGCCAATGTTGACGTGACTGGCGATGAGTAGGGGTGTGGACTCACTGAATGGTGGACTGTTGAGCAGCTGCACCGCGCTGGCTAGATCGCAGCGATGCGGACCTTCGTCGGCAGTTTGGTCCGTCATCGCCGCTACCGCGAGGAAGGACACGAACGGAAGGGCGGGTACGGCGAGTAGGGCAGCGAGCCTGAGGAAAAAACGGTCCACCAAATAGCGAATCGATTGCGCCCGTTTCCAGACTTGAGCTAACCACCAGCAGACGGCGATTCCTGAGTAGGCGTTGGCTAGTGATCCCATGCGGATCTGCCAGAAGAGCATGGCACTGCTGCCCAAGATGAGGGTGAGTAGGCTGAGCCAGAGAAGGTGTTTGTCCGGATCCCCGCGCGATATCCGCGACAGTGCTATTCCCAAAGCGATGACGGGTAGTGCGGAGACAAATGCCGCCCGGGCGGGCGCGTTGCTGATCACCCAAGCTAGCGGCCTCGATTCGCTGATCAGACTCACGAGCCTGACGGTTTCGGGCGACAGCGGCCCGTATGGTCCTGCCAAGCAATTCGGATAAACGGTAAGGAGCAAAGCGACTAGGGCTGCGCCGATCAGCCCGGCGCAGGAGAGGCGGGGCAGTATGCCGTGGAACGCAAGTCGTCGATCCAGGGTGGCGAGGCTGACTGAAAAGATGAGGAGCGCCAATGCCAGGCCTAGGCTGACAAGCGAGAAGGTGTCGCAGTCCCGAGAGGCCCAGTTGGACGGCGGAATCGCCAACGGATACAGAAGGAATGAGGTCAGGGTCACTGCACCTGCGTAAATCAGCAGATTGCGGGCGGCCTTCTGGTGGCCAACGAGCCAATGCAGCGAAAGCGCAGCGCTAACGAAGAACACGATGGGTACGGCTTCCGTCCCCACCCAAAGTCCCATTGCCCCGGCGGCGCCGGCTGCAGCCAGGACTCTGTCGGCTATCCGCCCATTGGCTGCGCGTAGCACCGCGCCCGCGCCGATCATGGCAAAGATGAGATGCCAGCCATGGTGGTCGACAGCGCCAGGCTGGAAGCTGAGCTGGGGCAAGAACAAGGTGATGCAGACAAGTCCTGCGACTGGCAGTCGACGTCGCTCGATCAGCGGTGCGGCCGCCCAGACGAAGGCGGCGAAAAAGAGCAAGCCCAAGACTGGCGGGACGACCAATGTCGCCAATCGGACGGCTTCCTCGCGCCCGACGAGCGGCTCCGCGACCACGAGTACGGCGAGGAGCGGCAAATCGGGTAGGCGCGACCAATGCATTACCACACCATCAGGCGGGGCTAGGCGCCGCTGCGTCAGGTCGTACCAGCCGGCGCCGTCCCTCAAATCCAGCACCTGCACCATACGCATGGCGTCATCCGTGCTGAGGAACGCGAACGGGTCCTCGGCCTGCTTTCGATAGCCATGTGCCAGAGAGATTGCGGCAAACAGGAGCGCAATCAGGGTCAGCATCAGCCAAGGTAGCCGGCGGCCTTCCGTGCTGGGTGTCATTTCAGCTGTCCCTATTCATGTTGCCATTGAGTATCGATGTTTGGAGAGCGGAAATGGATCTGTGCGCGATCGACCGCATGTGGCGGCGGTCATCGTTTCGGCCAGTCGTCTTTCGAGGGTGGGCCAGCGCAGCGCGGGCCACCAACATCGGCGCGGGATTCGGTGGACTTCGCTCTGGCTCGTCCACCCTACCGGTCAAGTGTCAATTTAGCTGTCCGGCTCATGCCTTTGCTCCGTAACAAGACTTGATAGATGAAAACGATTGGTGTGCGAGCTGCCGAGAGAAGCTCGAACCATCACGCTCAATGGCGATCAGGCGGCTCAATAGACTTCCTCGATGATGGATGGCGTCAAGCTGCCCGGCGACTGGCTGTCATCGATCAATGAGCCATGGACGATCGTCTGGCTCTGCAAGGATGCGAGGTCTTCTTGTCGTACCCATTCGAGGATCCCAGTCCTGTCGTTGCCAGAGACAAGGGTCCCGTTTCTTGGGTCGATGGAGACCCTGACCATGCCATCAGGCACGGATGGCTGCGCTTCTGGAATGCCTGAGAGTGCCGGTCCCATGAAGGCGCTCCAGAGCTGCAGCGCGGATTGGCCGCCGGTCTCGCCACGGCCGAGTGGGGCAGGGGTGTCGAACCCCATCCAGGCGACGGCGGTGAGCGTGGCCTGATAGCCGCAGAACCAGGCATCGCGAACCTCGTTCGTGGTTCCGGTCTTGCCAGCCAAGTCGGCTCGGCCGAGCGCCCTGGCACGGCGACCTGTACCTGCAGCGATCACGTCTTGGAGCATGGAGTGCATCTGGTAGGCGACGGGAGGGTCAAGGATCCGTGGGGCGGCCGGGGGGCTCGCGGTATCGGGTAGCGGGCGCTGGAAAAGGTCCTTGCTGAGCCAGCAATCGCTGCATGCTCGAGGGTGCGCCTTTGGAAACAGCCTGGTGCCATCGAGGTTCTCGATTCGCCTGATCAGGTGGGGCTTTACGCGGAACCCACCATTGGCAAAGACGGCGTAGGCGCCAGCCATTCGCAGCGGGGAGGTCGAGCCCGCGCCCAGCGCCAGTGACAGGCCTGCAGGCAGCTCGGATCGCGCGAATCCCATGCGGCTCGCCAAGGCCCGGGTCTCTTCGATCCCGACGCGACCGAGCAGGTCGATCGTCGCCAAATTGCGAGATTTCACCAACGCCGGACGCAGACGGATCGGCCCCAATGCGCGATGGTCGAAATTGCTCGGCCTCCAAGCCCTATTCTCGGCGGGGATCGCTGCGCGCGAGTCCCGGACGAGACTGGCGGGTGTCCAGCCCTGCGTCAGCGCGGTGGCGTAGATGAAGGGCTTGAAAGCGGAGCCTGTCTGCCGGCGTCCATCTGCTGCACGATTGAATTGGCTTGTCCCAAAGTCGTAGCCGCCCGCGAGCGCGAGAATGGCGCCATTCCTGGGGTCCAGGGCGACGAGCGCGGCTTCCGCGGCCGGCTTCTGCGCTAGCTCCCAGCTATCGTCCGGACCGCGACGCAGCCGCACCAGATCGCCCACGCTGAGCACTTGATCGACCCGGCGCGGCGTCGGGCCGCGACGATCCGCGCTGCGGTAGCGCCCTGCCCAGCGCATGCCGCCGAGCCCGAGGGTCGCATGTCGACCGTCGGAGAGGGCGAGCCCTGCGCTTTGGGTGTCCGCCTTCAGGACCAATGCCGCCTCCAGCCCAGGGACCTGTGTCATGGTGGACAGTGCCTCTTCGCGAGCTGCCGCGTCATTCATGTTTCCCTGCTCGAGATGACCTTCCGGGCCGCGATAGCCATGGCGGCGGTCATAGGCGAGCAAAGCCTCTCTCACGGCCTTCTGCGCGAGATGCTGCAGCTTGCTGTCGATGGTCGTGATGACTCGATAGCCGTCTTGGTAGGCCGCATCGCCGAAGCGATCGAAAACCATGCGGCGCGCCATCTCCGTCGGATGACCGGCCTCCAGCTCCGGAGTCGAGCTGTGCAAACGCGCCGTGTTGGGCGTCTTGATGGCGGCTTGGTAGTCAGTCCGGTCGATGAAGCCCAGCTCCGACATCCGCGATAGCACATGATTGCGGCGCGCCAAGGCGCGGTGCGCGCTGGTCACGGGGTTGGCGGTGGAGGGGGCCTTCGGGATTCCGGCCAGTGTCGCCGCCTCCGCCAAACTGAGCTCCGCGAGGGGCTTGCCGTAGTAGACCTCTGCCGCGGCCGCGACCCCATAAGCACGGTGGCCGAAGAAGATGCGGTTCAGATAGAGGTTGAGGATCTCTTCCTTGCTGAAGTTCTGCTCCAGATGGACGGCCAGCAGCATTTCGGCAAGCTTCCGTTCTAAGGTCTTTTCGGGTCCCAGCAACAGATTGCGAGCAAGCTGCATGCTGATGGTGCTCCCGCCCTCGCGCGGCTCTCCCGATCTCAAATAGCGCCAGGCCGCGCGGGCGAGTCCGCGCGTGTCGATCCCCTGGTGCTCGAAGAAGCGGCTGTCTTCGGCGGCGAGAAAGGCCTGGATGAGCTGTTGCGGAATATCCGCGATCTCGACGGAGCTGCGCCGCTGGATGCCGAGCTCCCCCATGAGCATGCCGTCTGCGGAAAAGATCCGCAGCGGCTCGCCAAGGCTGATGTCGCGGGTGGGATCCATCCGAGCGAGCCAGCTCAGGCCAGCCGCGACGAAGATGATGGCGCAGAGGCCCGATAGAGCCGCGAGCAGGAGTAGAAGTCGCAGCACCCGCTGCAGCAGTTTGGTGCGAGCCTTCATCGCGTGCCCCGGGAGCGCCTAGAGCCGAAGCGGGCCTCTGTCGACCGGGCGTCAGTCGGTGAGGACATTGTTTCGTTTGCTGCTCGGTGCGCCTGAGCCCAAAGGATCGCGATGAGTGCGGGGGCGAAGAATGGGAAGGCGGCGGGCTCGCGGAGCACGAAGGCGACGGCGCAGTAGAGCCAGATTGCGGCAAGGAGTGCCATGTCGCGGCTGCAATTCGGGCGCAGCTGCCGCATCAGGAAGAAGACGGCGATTCCCAGATCGTAAAAGAGCGTCTGCGGGGAAAGCAGCAGGATGAGCGACGGGACGAGGACGAGCTGCCGCGGATCGCGACGGACGAGGAATGCGGTCGTCAGCAGTAGAAGGGTCGATAGCACATAGGCCCAGGCTAGCCCACTGGCACCGTCACCAGTGAGCTGCTCTGAGAGCCAGTAGATCAGTCCGGCCAGCGTGATCATGTTGTGGTCGTTGATGGCGAAATTGAATCCGCCGAAGGCGGTGGCCGCCTCGGCCCAGACGAACGGCCAGGCAGCGCCGAGCACCGGGATGCCCAGCAGATAGAGCGCCAGCGCGGTCACTCCCCAGGCCCGCAGCTCGCCCCGTTGCCCTCGCGCAAGCAGATACAGGAAGAGCGGTACGCCGAACTGGGGCTTATAGAGCAACAGGGCTGCGCCCATGCCGGTCATCCAATGTCGGCCGCTTCGCCGGCCGTGCTCGCTCAGCGCGAGAAACAGGATGGAGAGCGCCGTGTTCTGCGCCCCGAAGAGCGAGATTTCGAGGGGAGCGAGGGTCAGGAGATAGAGGAGCGCGAAGGAGGTCTGCTGGCGAAAGAAAGGCGCGAAAGGCCGCATCAGCAGCATGGCTGCCACAACTGCGGCGAAAAGCAGTGCAGTGCTGAGTGCCTTGGCGGTCAGTGGCGGGAGCGCGGCGAGGGGCGAGATGAGCAGTGCGAAGAACGGCGGGTAGGCGAAGGCATAGAAGTCGCCGTTGAATTCCGGCCAATGAAGATTCTCGATTTCTCGCTGCAGGGCATGGTCGTAGAGCGCAGCGCCTTGTCCGCTCCAGACGATCTCGGCCGCTGCATAGAAGGCCGGGAAATCCCCGCGGAGCCAAGAAGACCCTGTTCGCTCCCCCACCGCTAGAAAGGCCGATAGACCAATAACGAGCCCGAGCCCCAAGGCCCAAGTGAGACGTCGGATGCTTATGTCCGTCAGCTGAGTCGGTGACATCCTGGCCCTCAATGTTCCGGCTCTAGCTGGGGTGAGCTGGGGGATGCACAACATTCTCGGATTGCTGGAGCCGGCGCAGGAGGCCCAAAGATCGAGACTAGCCCGATGTATCAGGCCCAAAGAAGCGGCGCTCCCAGCCGGGGCTGGGTCCGCTTGGGCGATGCTGCGCAGTGCCAGCTGTCACGCCCGTCGGCACGGCTCCCAGCTCGGCTTCGGAGATGCCGAGTGCGCGGGCGACGCGGCGAACGTAGTTGCGCGTCTCTTTGTAAGGGGGGACGCCGCCGTGCTTGCGCACGGCGTTCTCGCCGGCGTTGTAGCCCGCGAGGGCGAGGCGCAGATCCCCGTCGAAGTGATCGAGCAGCCAGCGCAGATAGGCCATGCCGCCGCGGAGGTTCTGGCGCGGATCCCATGGGTCCGCGACACCGAAGCGTTTGGCTGTCGCCGGGATGAGCTGCATCAGTCCTTGCGCCTGCTTCGGCGACTTCGCCTTTGCGTTGAAGTTCGATTCGACTTGAATGACCGCCAGCACGAGCGCCGGATTCAGGCGATAGGTGGGAGCGATTTCGTGGACCAGCCGCTCGACATCGCGGCGGGCTGGGCTTCTTGGGCCCTTGACGGCTGGCAACGGTTTGGATTGGCTGGCGATCAGCGTCTTCGTGGCCGATGGAGAAGCCCGTGGGACCTTGCGGTCGATCATCGCTGGACTCAGCACGCATGCCGGCTCGACCGCGACGTCGACTTGGGTCAGGTCCCACTGCGAGAGCAGGCGCGCGGCGGAGGAAGACCCGGCGACGGACGCTTGCGTGAGCCAGCCAGCCGCGAGCACTTCGTCCGTCTTCCCTGTCAGCGTGCGCGAGTAGATCTCGCCCAGCCGATAACTTGCTTCTGTGCTGCCAAGGCGCGCCGCCGCACAGTAAAGCTCAATGGCGCGGTCGATCTCTTGCGGCGCAAGTACGCCGTGCAGGTAGCGCTTTCCCCACTCGAGCAAAATGTCTGCATCCTCGGTCAGCAGGAGCTGTTGGAAGAGGGGCTGAGCGGCGGAGGCGGCAAATGTGGTGATGAGCAGCGCAGACGCAAAGAGAACCGCAAGGCCGCGGGAAAGAGCCAAGAAAGGGCTAGATCGCGTTTGCACGACTTGGAGCTCCCTCACAATACAAGATCCCTTACCTTTGCAGCGCGTGCTCAAGCAGCTTTAGCGAGGCTCCATCGAATTCGGCGACCGGCCTTGATCGTCAGTTGGACCGGTAGGGTGGACGAGCGAGAGCGAAGTCCACCGAATCCCAGGCCGGCATTGGTGGACTGCGCTGAGCTTGTCCACCCTACTGCGGGACGCCGGGCCAATCGATGATCGACGCTCGGCGACCCAGCGCCTCTACTATGAGGGGCGCCTCTCCGTGTCGCCGCCGTCGATCGCGATTGAAGTCCGGGAGCCAGCGAGCCGAGTCTAGCAATGGTTGAGCTAAACTCAAGAGCGTATGTGCCGTCGCGAGGAACGATGTTACAACTAAAGCGTGCATTCCCGTTATGTGACAGAGACGGAATTTTCGTCCCGTGGCCTTCGATAGGCTGCTGATGTTCGCGGCCTTGATCGTCAGTTGGACCGGTAGGGCGGACGAGCGAGAGCGAAGTCCACCGAATCCCGCGCCGGCGTTGGTGGACTGCGCTGAGCTTGTCCACCCTGCAGCGGGAGGCCTGGCCAATCGATGATCGGCGCCATGTTTGCTGAATTTTTCGGGAGCTCGGAGGCTTTACGATGGCTATGACAGTCCGTGATCTGCTTAGGAAGTGTTGGCAGGAGGACCGAGGCAGTGAGATCGTCTCGTTCCCTTTCGTTGCTGCGATAGTGGCGATTGCAGCCCTACTTGCTTGGGGGACTTTACGCGAGCAGCCGTCGGGCACCCTGCAAGCGATCGGGGACGCAATGGAAGCGGCTGGCAACCAGCTGTAGTAGGTAGTCTGAAAGGATCAGGTCTCCGCCCGAGAGCGAAGTCCACCGAATCCCGCGCCAGCGTTGGCGATCGGCGCGCGACGTGTCCCATTGCCTGGCTTCGAGGCTACCTTTGGTAGCCGTCGGTGTCTTTACACCCGACGTTAAATTTCTGTTTTTCTTGTCTATTTTTGCGCATGAGTACTTTTACTGAATTGCGTGGCGGCGGGGCCTGATGTCTACTCTGTGTGCGGGTCGTTGGGGCGGGCGAGGGACCTGCGGGACAGTTAACTGAATTTCGTGTTGTTTGGAGGACTACTCGAGATGAAAATTCTTAGCGTTTTGAAGAAGTTTTGGCGGGACGATGAGGGAAATGAGGTTGTTTCTTGGCCACTGATCGCAGCGCTTGTGGCGATCGCCGCCCTCCTTGCATGGGGCGTTTTGACTGACCAAGTAAGTGGTACGCTTGACGACATCGGCGGTGCGATTGAAAGCGCAGGGGACGAGGTTGCCGATGCGAGCGGCAACGCCTTCTCTAATTAGGAATGGGTTCTAGTCTGAATGGCATGCTTTGGTGTCGTGAACGTCGCTTGACGGTCGGGTCGCACCCTTTTTAGGTCAGAAGTGTCCGGCTCGACTTTGGCAATTGTTGGGACTCTCGCGGTGAGCTAAGTGCTTGGAATTCAGCGAAGGCGGAAACTTAGAGGCGGTCAAGGCACACAAACGCGGAAATTTGACCCCTCGGTAAATCTCTGGCGCTTCGTAGCACTATGATCCTAAAAAGGGCTGCTGGTGAGAGAATACGGTCAAAGTCGAGTCTGGGCCTGCGGATATTCTTACGTGGCCGCAGGTCGGGAAACCGGGCCAATTGATCTTCGACGCGGCTATTTCGTTGTGCTTAACGAAATGCGGCAAATTCCCTCGCGCGCTGAGCTCGATGTTTCAGCTGGCGTAAGCGGTGCGCATCAGGCATCCGCTTGATGCAGGATAACGAAGGCCTTGTTCATCGACTTACAGAGAGTAAGATCTTGAGAGTACAGGAGCCGTTGGGCGCTTTGACCCGAATAGATCTGGCCGGCGGCGATGCTTAGGCTCAGACGCCGCGTATCTGCCGCGCCAACGACGGACTATCAGAGTACATCCGGGGCATGCTGCGGATGACCGCTGAACCCTTAGTCTAACTGGAGTGTTGGGTCAAATCGATCAACTCCGCCTTATAGTATTCTGTGTGCGCGGCCTCTTCTTAGGATGATTGAGTCTCTGCAGCCTTATCCGGCTTCACTTTTTTGGGCTCAGTTGACAGTTCTCTTGATTGCAGCGTGGAGTGATTTCCGAACCCTTCGGATCCCGAATGCGATCGTGATCATCGTGGCGTTTTTCGGGTTCGTCGCGCAGCTCGGGGTGGGCGGTGCGTGGGGGCTGATGATGGGGCTAGCGGGGCTTGGTTTGGCATTCGGCATCCTTTTTCCGGTATACCTGGTCGGCCACTTGGGCGCCGGCGACGTCAAATTGTTCGCAGCCGTATCCGTCATGCTTGGCCCTACGGCGGTTCCCGGTGCATTGCTCGTGACAGTGATCGCCGCGGGTGCGGTGGCCCTGTTGATCATGCTGGATGCTGGCTTGCGCCGAGGGGCCGTTTGGCCTTGGGGGCGTTACCGCCGTATGGTGAGCGCGTTTTCTTCAACACGCCGTTTTCAATACTTCCCCCCGGAGCCCGGCGAGGTGCTGCGTGAGCAGTTGCCCATGGCGGTGCCAATTGCGATTTCGACGGCGATCCTCTTCTTGTGGTCACGCTAAGGCTTGTTCGATTAGAGGCGCAATGCGACGATTTCTGCGCTTGAGGGGTGTCTTCGTGGACTCGAGGTGTTGGCTTCTTTGACTCCCGTAGGCCGACGACTGTCATCTAAGGATTGATAAGTTGGAGCGAATTCTTTGAAGGTCGGCGAAGTTCCAACGGATGCATCCCTAGAGATGCTCGCAGAGATTGCTCCGCGTCCTGCCGTTCTCCCTGAGACAGGTCTCTCGGAAGCCTTCCTCGCCGATCTCGTCTCGAAACACCTCGCCCAGTCTGGAACGCTGGATCTGAGCATGCTCGCCAGCCGGATGGGCATGAGTGGGGGGCTGATCGAGGAGATACTGGGTTTTCTGCGCAGATCCGGACGGGTCGAGGTGGCAGGCGCCGTGGCGGGAAGCGTCTTTCTGCGCTTCAGCCTCACCGAGCGCGGCAGGCTCGCGGCCGAGAATGCCTTGCTGCGGGACGGCTATGTCGGTCCTGCGCCAGTGCTGTTGGAAGACTACGCACGCATCGTCCGATTCCAGTCCGGGGCGCGGCGTCGGCTGTTCCGCGATACGGTGCGCGCGGCATTCGCGGATACCGTCATTAGCAGCGATCTCTTGGACCGACTGGGTCCTGGCGTCAACTCGGGACGACCCCTGTTCGTCTATGGCCCCGCTGGGACCGGCAAGAGCTTCATTGCGCGGCGCCTCAACCGGCTGCTCGGCCCACCCATCTTAGTTCCCCATGCGATCGCGGTCGGTGAGAGCACCATTCGCTGTCTCGATCCGGGCGTGCATGAGATCGTCGAGCGCGGTGAGCCAGCTTCGGCGATGCTCAGCGAAGGCTTTGATGGGCGCTATGCCCTGTGCAGGCGACCCACCGTCATTGCCGGCGGCGAGCTGACGATCGATATGCTCGACCTCAATTATGAGGAATCGACGCGACTCTATCGTGCCCCCCTTCAACTGCGCGCCAACAATGGCCTGCTGTTGCTCGACGACTTAGGGCGTCAGCGGGTGTCGCCCGCGGCGCTCTTCAACCGTTGGATCATCCCGCTCGAAGAGCGCGTCGATCATCTCACCCTCAAGGGTGGGCAGCATTTCACCGTACCGTTCGACCAGGTGCTGGTATTCTCGACCAACCTAGACCCGCTCAGTTTGGCGGACGACGCCTTTCTCCGGCGGCTCGGCTACAAGATCGCATTCGTACCGAGCACGCGCAAAGAATACGAGGCGATTTTTCGCCAGGAGTGCGAGAAAAGCTCGGTTCCCTGGAATGCCGATTTGGTGAGTTTCCTGATCGCAGAGCTGTATGGGCCAAGAGGGGTACCTCTGCTGCCCTGCCATCCACGCGATCTGCTTGGATTGGCGCTAGACTTCAGCCGCTATCAGGGATCTCAGGCCATTGATGAGACGGCCTTGCGCTGGGCCTGGGAGAACTATTTCGTGACCCCAAGCGCGGCGGTTGGAGACCGCACTCAAGGAGACTCGGAATGAATCTGCGTGGCATCCTGGTTCTATTGGTCTCGGTCGGGCTCGCCTGGCTTGCGATGGTTGCCGCCAACCGCTGGATGGAGGGGCGGCTGGCCAGCGCCAAGGTCGAGGTGGTGGACGTGGTGGCCGCGGCCGCCGATATTCCCTTTGGCACTCAGATCGATGCCACCCTGATCAAGATGGTCGGGCTGCCGGCGGCTGCCTTGCCTGAAAAGGTCTTTCGAGATCCTCAGCAGGTCATTGGCCGTGTCGCGGCTACTACTCTTTTCAAAGGCGAGCCGCTCATCGAGGGGCGCGTGGTCGAGCATCTGGGCGGTAGTGCATTGGCTGCTGTTGTCCCTGAGGGCAAGCGTGCGATCACCGTCCGGGTCAATGATGTCATTGGCGTTGCGGGATTCATGCTCCCGGGCAACCGGGTGGATCTGATCTCGATCAAGGGGGGCTCGGGCGGGGCCAGGACGGAAACCATGCTCCGCAATCTCAAGGTGCTGGCCGTCGATCAGACCGCCTCCCAGGATAAGAACGACCCGGTGCTGGTGCGGGCGGTGACCCTGCAAGTGGATCCCAACCAGGCTGAAGAGATCGCGGAAGCGACGAATGAGGGAAAGGTCCAGTTCACCCTGCGCAACCCCATGGAGGATAACCGCGAAGCGCCGCCGACTGTCGCCGAAACCGAACAGGAAGAATCCGTTCAGCCACCACCCGCACCTCCAGCCGTTGCGTCGAATCAGGCGAAAGCACCTTACGAGCCAGAGACCGTGCTCGTCATTCGACGACTGCACAAGCAGCGCGAGTTCACCGGACTTGATTTCGCGCGGGACGCGGAGCTGCGTCGCTGAGCACAGCGGAGTGCCGTTGCAGTCGGCCAAGCCTTAAGAGCTGGGCTATCTTTCTGCCAGGGCCTTTTCCGGCGAGACGCCGGTTGCGGTAGCGGCCATCGCGGCATCGCCAGAGTTTCCGAAGGAGTTAGGACGAGCCAATCATGAAACAAGGGCATCACAAACAGCGTACCGAGAGGCAAAGGACGAAGCGCTGCCGCTCTCTCGGTAGCCTGCGGGGAATCACCTTATTCGCATGCATTGGCCTGATGATGGCGGTGCTGCTTCCGTCCACTCCGTACTCGGCTCGCGCCGCGAATCGCGTGACGCCGGTCGCCGATACTTCCGACCGCGATTTGGTCACAGTGGCGTTGAGCCAGTCGCGTGTGGTCAAACTGACCTCCAACTTGCCCAAGATCGAGCAAGTCTCGGTCGCCGATCAAGACATTGCGGACATCATCGTCATCGATCCGGGCGGCGGCGGGAAGAGTGCCCAGATCTACGTTGTCGGCAAGGATCTGGGCGTTACCAACATGATTCTTTGGGGGGCGGACAGCAAGCTGATCGGTCGGCCGATCGTCCTGGAAGTGACGCCCGACCTGGCGCTGCTCAAGAGCCGCCTCTATGAAGTGATGCCCGGAGAGCAGGTCGCGGTGCGCTCGGCGCAGGGCAGTCTGGTGCTGAGCGGCACCGTTTCGAGTCCCGAAAAGGCCGCCGCCGCGCAGCAACTGGCCAGCAGCTTCAGCAATGGCGCGGCCGTGCTCAATCTGCTGCAGGTCGGCGGCTCGCAGCAGGTGATGCTTGAGGTCAGGGTTGCGGAGATCACCCGGAGCCTGGTCAAGCGGCTCGACATCAACTTCACCGGCTTATTCGGCGGCGACCAAGCGATTCGGATCGGAACGGGCGGTACTGGTACCACCATCCCAGTGGACGACAACTGGTCGGTAGGCATTCCTGCTTTCAGCTCTCAGGACCGCGCGCTCTTCTTGAATTCCTTGGGCAGCGATTACCTGCTGAGTGTCGTGATCGATGCCGCCAAGAACAACGGACTCGCCAAGATCTTGGCAGAGCCGAACCTGACCACATTGAGCGGCCAAGAGGCCAATTTTCTCGCTGGTGGCGAATTTCCGATTCCCGTCCCCCAAGACAACGGCAATACCACCATCGAATACAAGGACTATGGAGTGGGTTTGCAGTTCATCCCCGTCGTACTGGACTCGGGGCTGATCAGCGTGAAAGTCAACGTCACGGTCTCCGAGCTGACTTCGGAGAACGCCGTCACGGTTGGCACTGGTACCAGTGCGAGCTTCTTCGTTCCCGCATTGACCAAGCGAAGCGCCAATGCGACGGTCGAGGTGACGACGGGAGAGACCATCGCCATCGCCGGCCTCATTAGCGAGCGGCTGCGCGAGAACGTCGATAAGTTTCCCGGACTCGGCGACGTCCCCGTCCTGGGAACGCTGTTCCGCAGTCAAGAGTTCGTCAAGGGACAGACGGAGCTTATGATCTTCGTCACGCCGCGACTCGCGCGATCTTACAGTCCTGATTACGTCCGTCTGCCCACCGACGATTTCGTCGAGCCCGACGACTTGGAGTTCTATCTCATGGGGCGGCTCGAGTCCTGCAAGGACCGCAGCCAGCGCACCGCGTTCACCTGCACGGGTGGCGGGATGAGTCCCGACACCAGCGGCAGTGAAGGTTACTTCGGTCACGATCTCTGAAACGGGGGAAGGCTATGATCGCCAAAGGTGGCCGCAGCTTGATGACGCCTTTCTTTCTCTGTTGTTCTGCTACCCTGCTCATGGTTGGCTGTGCCACGGATGGAGGGGAGGGATATTCACCCCAGTTCGGCGAGTCCGTTCGTCAGAGCCTCTCTATGCAAACCGCTGACCCTGCCAGCAATGCGCCGGGACTGAGTGGTGTGAAGGCGATGACGGCCTTGCAGGCCTATCGGCGCGATGTCGGTGATTTCAATGCAGTGGATGACACGCTCAGCATCAACGTCGGTAACTGAGGTCGAGCGTTCTTCTGAGTCGCCAGCGCCGGGAGCATCCGCCACTGGAACGGGACGGCTGAAAGGCGCCACCGGCCTTGATCGGCAGTCGGACTCTTTAGGGTGGACGAGCGATCGCCAAGTCCACTGAATCCCGTGCCGGCGTTGGTGGACTGAGCTGCGAGACTGTGAAGAAATTCTGCGTAGGTTGGGCTGAGGTACGAAGCTCAACATGGCGGTCGGCCTAAGGCGCTGATTGTTCGGCCTCCTGCGTCGGCCCAACCTACGGCAAGATGCGGTCTTCGCGGTGCGCCCGGAATACTTTCACAGTCTCTGCGCTTGTCCACCCTCCAGCGGGAAGCCGGACTGATCTGTGATCGACGCCGCCCCACCCATGAATGGATTGTTGGATCGATATGCGTCACCCATTAAAAATCTTGCTCGCCGGACGCCCAAATTTAGCCTTCTCTGAGCTCGAGGCCCTGCTATCCAATCAGCGTCAGTTCCTGGTGACCGCCCGCGCCATCGGTAACGGCGAAGACAAGTCCATCTCGGAGCTTGAGAGCGCGTTCAATGCCGTGGTGCTTGTGCTCGACAAGGACTGGCGCGGCATGCTCAGTGCCTGCTTCCCGAAGGAGACGCCGTCGGGCAAACCTCTGCTGGTGGTTGGACCTCCGGGCGATACGGAGCTGTTGCGGATGGCCATGCGGCTGGGGGGGCGGGACTTCTTCACCCTTCCACCGACAGGCGACGAGCTGATTCCGGCGTTGGATCGGCTCGCGACGGAAGAGCATGACCGCCACGGCGGACTCTCGGCGCGCGTAACCACCTTCATGAACGGCAAGGGCGGCAGCGGCGCGAGCATTTGCGCCGCCAATTATGCCCACATCCTCGCGGAGCGTCGGGACCGCCGTGTCGTACTGCTCGACTTCGAGATGCAGTTCGGCAGCCTCTGCACCTATTTCAACCTCCAATCGCGCAGCGGTCTGGTCCGCGCGCTGGAGATGGTCGATTCGCTCGATGAGTCGGCCCTGCAAGGCTATACCCAGAAGCACCCCAGCGGTCTCTATCTGCTCTCGGCCGCGGCCGAGGGTCTCGTCCTTCCCGATGACATCCACGAAGAGCGCGTTGCCAAGTTGTTCGGGGTGCTCGACGAGGCCTTCGAGGACCTGGTCATCGACCTGCCAAGGCGCATCGATCAGGCAAGCGCTGCCGTGCTCGACCGCTCCGACCGCGTCATGTTGGTGGTGCAGCAGACCGTCGCCCACTTGCAAGAGATCAAGCGGCTCGTGGGTGTCCTCGACGGTGTGCTGGGGATCACGCCGGATCGGCTTCTGGTGATCGTCAACCGCTATCAGAAACGTGGCGAATTGACCCTCAAGGACTTCAGTGGCGCTCTTCCAGGGGTGCGGGTCGAGGGGCTTCCGAACGACTACGCCAATGTTTCCCAGAGCATCAATCTAGGTATACCGCTGCTCCAGCACGCACCGCGCTCGCCGTTCTGCAAATCTCTGTTAGCGCTCGAGGAGTCGTTCGCGCAAGTCGACAAGCCCGGCTCAACGCCGCCCCGACGCGGGCCGCTCGCTTGGCTGCCGCGCGCTCACTAACCAGGTACTTGACCCATGGATCCGACTCAAGCCCGCTCCCCGCTTTTTTCCGAACGCAGCAGCAACGAGCTTGGACAAGACAATCCGCTGCACCGGCGCGGACTCGGCGGGCGTCTTGGCGCTGGCCTGTCCCTGAACGAGCAAGAAGTCAAGCAAGACCTCCTGCAGCGGGTCGTGAAGATGATGGATCTCTCGCTGCTGGCCAGCATGGAGGAGAAGGAGGCGCGCAGCCAGATCCAGGACGTCTGCGAGCGTCTGATGACGCAGCAGTCCCTGCCGTTCAATGCGCTGACGCGGCAGCGGATCGTCAAGGAGATCGAGAGCGAGATCCTGGGTCTCGGTCCGCTCGAGGGTCTGCTCGCCGATCACGGCATTTCCGACATCCTGGTGAACGGACCCGACCAGATCTATGTCGAGCGCAACGGCAGGCTCGAGCTCTCCAGCGCCCGTTTCGATAGCGAGCGCCACCTCATGACCATCATCGACCGCGTCGTCTCGCGCGTCGGGCGGCGCATCGACGAGTCCTCGCCCATGGTCGATGCGCGGCTCCAGGACGGCTCCCGCGTCAATGCCATCATCCCGCCGCTGGCCCTCAACGGGCCTGTGATGTCCATCCGCCGTTTTCCCGCCGAGCGCTTGACCGTTCAGCGCCTCGTCGAGCTTGGCGCATTGACGCCGACCATCACGACCCTGCTCAGGACGATCGTCAAGGGACGCCTCAACGTGCTGATCTCCGGCGGCACGGGAACCGGTAAGACCACCCTGCTCAACGCCTTGTCCGGCTTCATCCCGCCGGAAGAGCGCGTGATCACCATCGAGGACTCCGCCGAGCTGCAGCTGCAGCAGCCGCACGTCATTCGTCTGGAGACACGCCCGCCCAACATCGAAGGCCGCGGCGAGGTGAGCCAGCGCGAGCTGGTCCGGAACAGCCTGCGTATGCGCCCGGACCGGATCGTGGTCGGCGAGGTGCGCGGCGCCGAGGCGCTGGACATGCTGCAGGCGATGAACACCGGCCACGACGGCTCCCTCACCACCATTCACGCCAATTCGCCCCGCGATGGTCTGACCAGAATCGAAAGCATGGTCGCCATGTCTGGCGTCAACCTGCCGAGCCGCTCGGTCCGCGCTCAGATCGCCTCGGCGCTCGACGTCGTCGTGCAGCTCGAGCGCCAGGAAGACGGACGCCGCCGCATCGTCAGCGTCCAAGAGCTCGATGGCATGGAAGGGGACATCATCACCATGTCCGAGATCTTCCGCTTCGAGCGCGAGGGCGTCGACCGCGACGGCAGCGTCCGCGGCCATTTCATGGCGACCGGCGTGGTGCCCAAGTTCTTCGATCAGCTGAACCGGCGCGGTCTGGACTTGGAAGTCAGCGTCTTCGACCCAGGCTACACCAAATAGCGCAGGGAGCTTTTCATGTCTGACCAGGATATCTTCCTGCTGATGGTGTTCATCGTCGGCCTGCTGCTCAGCCAGTCCTTCGTGCGACCCCTGATGGGCAGCAGCAGCCAGTCGCGTAAGCGCCTGCGTGAGCGGATCAGGAACCTCTCGACCGACACGCGCGCGGAGCGCCATGTGTCGCTGGTGCGCGAGCGGTACATCAAGAATCTGTCGCCACTCGAGCTGCGGTTGCTGGAGCTGCCGGGGATGGACCGCTTGCAGACGCTGCTCGACCAAGCCGGCTCGGAGCAGTATCCGCATCGCCTGGTGATGGTCTGCCTGGCTTTCCTGGTGGCCGGTGGTGCGCTTGCCGTCTACTTGTTCGGCTGGGGGCTGGCTGCTCCCGTCTTTGCGCTAATCGCCGGCAGCTCGCCGCTGTTTTGGATGCAGCGCAAGCGCGCCAAGCGGCTCAACCGCTTCGAGGAGCAGTTCGGCGATGCGCTGACCATCATGGCCCGCGCCATGCGCGCCGGTCTGCCCTTCACGGAAGCGCTGAAACTGGTCTCACAGGAGATGAAGGAGCCCGCCGGCAAGGAGTTCGGCATCGTCTTCACCGAGATCAACTATGGTGGCGACGCCCGCAGCGCCATGCTAGGTCTGCTCGAGCGGGTACCCAGCGTGATGGTTATGGCCATGGTGACCTCGGTCATGATTCAGCGCGAAACTGGGGGCAATCTCGCGGAGCTGCTGGACAAGCTGGCGGAGATGATGCGCACGCGCTTCCGCTTTCAGCGCAGCCTGCGCACGCTCACCGCCGAGGGACGGCTCGCGGCCTGGATTCTCTCCCTCCTGCCGTTCTTCATGGTCGGGGCGCTGACGCTCATCAATCCCGAGTTCATCCCCATGCTCACCGAAGATCCGGAGGGCCGCCGGTTCGTGGCCTACGCCTTCGTTCTTCTCGTGATCGGGGTGATCTGGCTGCGCGCCGTCACCAAGGTCGATGTCTGAGCGAGACTGGTGATGTTCGACTGGCTGCTGAATCTCCCCGTGCTGCAAGAGCTCTTCGGAACTGACCCCGCAGGGCTGCAGACCTTCTACTCCGTGCTCATCGGCGTGGCCGTCTTCATTCTGGCGCTTGCGCTCTACTTCGTCGCCAGTGGTACCTGGAATCCGCTGCGCAGGCGGGTCGAATCCGTCAAGCAAGTGCCTGGAATGCCCGCGCCCAAGGAATCCAGCCCTGGCTTGATTGCGGCCCTTGGCGGCATCTTCATGCCCCGAAGCGCCTCCAAGCGCGGCTCCACGCAAGAGATCCTGCGCTACGCCGGCTACAACGAGGATGGCACCATCCGGGTGTTCTACGGGCTCAAGCTCCTCGCGACCTTGCTCGTCCCGACAGTCCTTTTCGCCACCCTCAAGCTCACGGGCCGCACCATGGCGCTGGAGGACCTGCTGCTTTACCTGCTGCTCGCCGGTCTCCTGGGCTACCTGATTCCCGACCTGATCCTGCGTAGGCGCGCCCAGCGCCGGCAGGATCGCTTGCGCAAGGGGCTGCCGGATGCCATGGACCTGCTGGTCGTCTGCTCCGAGGCTGGCCTAGGGCTGAGCGCCGGAATCCAGCGTGTCTCGAGCGAGATCACCATTACACACCCGGACCTCGCCGAGGAGCTGTCGCTCTTCTCCATGCAGACGCGGGCGGGCATGGACAACCGCGCGGCCCTCCGGGATCTCGAAGAGCGCACCGGGCTGGAGGACATCCAAACCCTGGTCGCCATGCTGCTGCAGAGCATGCGCTTCGGCACCAGCATCGCCGAGACCCTGCGGATCTACGCCGACGAGCTGCGCGACAAGCGCCTCCAGCGAGCCCAGGAGAAGGCGGCACGGGTCGGCACCCTCATGATCTTCCCGCTGGTGCTCTGCATCATGCCGAGCTTCCTGCTCGTGGTGCTCGGTCCGGCGATCTTGGGCGCCATCCGTGCGTTTAAGGCAAGTGTGCTCGGTGACTTCGGAAACTAGCACTCAATCTTCAACCGCTCAGTGAGGACCACCAATGCGGCGACGGTCACCGAATTCCTTCCGCTGGCTGCTGGCCCTGGCCCTTCCGGTTGGTCTCTTGCTCAGCGGCTGCGCGTCGCTCGGCGGCGACAAGGCCGACGGGCCTTCCGAGGGGCTCTACGACGTGCTCTACGAGGGCAAGTCCAAGGTCGCCTTCGGTACCGAGCTGCCTTCCGGGTCGGCGGCGGAGGCGATGCGGCGTGGCGACATCGCCGCCCTCGACGGCGACTTGGACAAGGCGCTGTTCCACTACATCCACGTCCTGGAGCTGGATGAGGGCAGCGCGGAGGCACTGGAGAAGATCGGGCGCATTCATGCCGTGCGCGGCAAGGCGGCACTCGCCGAAATGGGGTATCGCTGGTCATTGCAGATCGATCCTAACCGCCCGCAGGCGCTGGCCGGTCTCGGGGTCCTACTCCTCAAGCAGCGCAAGTACGAGGAGGCCAAACAGAATCTGGCGAAGGCCGTGAGCCTGGAGCCCGGACTGGCCGAGGCTCACAACGCGCTCGGCGTCATCGCGGACCTGGACCGCGACTTCGCCAGTGCCCAAGCCCACTACGAGAAGGCCCTCGCCGCGACACCAAGGGTCGCGTCCCTGCACAACAATCTCGGGTATTCGCGCTATCTCGAGGGCAACTGGAAGCAGGCCATTGCCGCTTATCGGAAAGCTCTGCTGCTCGATCCCCGCTATGAGCGCGCCTGGCGCAATCTTGCCCTGGTCTATGCCCGCCAGAAACGATACGAGCAGGCCGTCGAGGCGCTTTCAAAAGTCGAAGAGCTTCCTAAGGCCTATAATGACATAGGCTATATTGCCATGATGGAGGGTAGATTGGACACGGCGCGTCGCTATTTCGCCGAGGCCAAGCGGCTTTCTCCCCAGTTCTACGCCTTGGCCGATGAGAACGAGCGTCGGGTTGCGATTTTGCAGGGGCATGCGGGGCCGTGATGACGTGGGTGTGATGCTTGCCGAGTTGCTGCGTCGCTACCGAGTATCTTGCTTCAAAGACTGCTAGCCACATCATGTGGCATCTTTAGGGATGATCAGCCTTTCTGAGGCACAATCATGATGCACATAAGACGATCGGAAGCGCGGCTGAAGCGATGGGCTGGGCGGCGGAAGCGTCAGCAAGGTAATGAGCTTGTCGCATTCGCCTTATTGATTTTCCCGTTTTTGCTCTTTTGTTTCATAATCATCGACGTCTCCGTGCTGATGTTCGATCAGCAGATTCTGAATCAAGGGGCCCGTTACGCTGCACGGCAGGGGACGTTGTTTTGGATCGATCCTGACAACTACTACCATAACGATGCTGGGGCTTGGAAACCTAATAATCCGAGACAGCAGATCGCAGTCCATGAGCAGCTAATTGATTCCACGATCGACTATTTTTCTCTATTGACAATTAACCCTCGCAATGGAGAGTTCGATTCCCCTGCTGTTGCATTGTCCCCGGCAGACGCACCTGAAGGCACAAGTCCAGACCGGATATGGCGCAACATTTCGTCTGCCACGACTTCTCTGAAGCTAAGAAACGAGCACCGTTATTTCACCTTGACCAGCCTCATCGGTCTGGTGAGCCCGAGCCTCACTGCGGGAGTGGGTTATAGAGACGCGGATGGCGAGGTCTGGGGTGTCAGTACAGAGGCGGATCTTTAGTGAGGTGGTGCGTGAAAGCCCATTCATCAAGAAAGAAACAGCGCGGAAACGAGATCGTCGAGTTTACGTTGCTGGCACCGTGGTTGATCTTTTTTGCACTTATATTCGTCGAGCTTGGTGTTGCTTACTCCGATAAGAGCATTGTTCTCGAGGCGAGCAGGGTAGGCGCCCGCGAAGCTATTAGTGGAAACGCTGATTGGAAAGACTCAGTCAACGCTGTTCTAGCCTCATCCATCCCATGGGGTAGGGCCGCATACGTTTGTGCCAATGGTAACGACTGTGACGCTGTGCAGAATGACTGTTGCTGCGGTGTATCAGACTCCGATCCCGAGGTAGGTGATCGAGTAATTGCCACCATTGATTGTCCCTTTCAGTTCGTTGCGATACCGGATTTCTTACTCTCTAGTTCATTGCGGGAAGAAATGAGTTTGCGGGCACAAACTGGCATGCGTGCGTTGGTAGATTGATATCGGTGAGGGAGCGATCATGACCGTTCGTCTGCACAAGCGTCAACAACGGGGCGCCTCACTTGTTCACTTCATTCTGGTGATCGTCCCATTGCTCGCGATGGGAGCCTTTGCGGTTGATATGGGTAATGTGCTGATGTGGCAGGCGGCTCTTCAGCGGTCCGTCGATGCGGCTGCTTTGGAAGGCGCAAGGATGCTTTATTGCGATGATGGACTACTGAATCACACGGATGATCAATGCGGCTCGGGCATCACATCGGCCGACAACGCGGCGCGCTCCCTTGCTGAAGACAACTTGGCCGACGCGGGCGCGACGATTACGGTCGAACGCGGACATTGGGCCTTTCAGCAAGTGCCCGACGAAAGTACCGACGAAGCTAACGAGATCAAGAGGGGGGGCTTTTTCACTCCAAATGCTACCACCTCGCCGTCCTCTTTGAGCGACACAAACGGAAAGTTTCGTCCGCTTTTCGATCCCCCTGGTGAGGATCTGGACGATTTGAATAGCGACACTGACGACATTAACGCCGTGCGCGTTCAGGCTTCACGCTTGAATCCAAGCTTGTTCGGCTTATTTGCGAAGCTAGATTCCTATCAGGGGCGGGCTACTGCTGTGGCTTATATCGGTTTCGCGGGAAAAATCGCGCCAGACGAAGTGGACGTTCCTATCGCGATGTGCCAGGAAACGATCGATGTCGGTTGCCATGTTGGCCGGTTGATCCCGGAGACGGATCAGAGCGGCGGCTGGACAGACTATCTTCAGCCAGGGAACACCCCTGGGTCGAGTGACGTGTGCAGCGGCGCGAAAGCCAATGATCAAGGTGGTTTTACTGGCTATGGCACTTTTGTCGATAGAATTTGCAGCGATACTAGCAGCGGCAATCCTTGGGAGCTTTACGTCGGGGAGGATATGCAGGTAAAGAATGGGCAAGATCAAAACGTGTTTTCTGATTTGTTTGAGCGTTGGCAAAGCAACTGCAATCTTGATACTGATGCAGATGGTTGGCCGGATAAGCCGATAGTTTGGACGATGCCTGTGATTGAGAATTGTAAGTTCACTGGGCACTGTGCGCCGTTGTACGGTGCCGTGCAGGTTGAGGTTCTTTGGATGTTTGATAAGAATCCCGACTCTGAAGGGGTGGACGGCATCGATAATACGGCTCCGTGGGAAATGGAGGACTGGAGCACAGATCCCGTGACTGTCTGGAGCTCAAGTAGCGCTGACGGAGAGGTGCGGTGGAATTCTTTTGTTCAGCATTTCGATCTTCAGATGAAGAATGACGAGGGACAGATGGTTCCTGCGACGTTCGAGGCGGGAGGGGCAACACAGAAGACTATGTATTTCCGACCCGGCTGTAAAGAAGTTACGTTGGGTGGCACGGGAGGAATAAACTTCGGCGTGCGAGCCGAGGTGCCAGTGCTCGTCTTTTGATGATGAGAGGTCAGTTTGCGAAGAAGTTCTCGGAAAGTAAACCACATCGCACAAAATCGCTATAGAACCGAGGAAAGCTGCTAATAGCTGTCTTGAAGCTGCCAGTTGGACTATCTCTGACCTCCGAGCCTTGATAGAGGAAAAGATCCCGAAGCTCGACGTCCTGTTGTCGCACCCCAGCCACCTCTGTGATGTGGGTTATTCTCCTGACCCCGTCCGGAAAACGCTCCTGCTGTACGATGATATCGATGAAGGTCCCGAGCATCTGCCGAATCTGGACATGAGGCAGGTCGATGCCGGATGTGAGGATCATCGTCTCCAGGCGGGCCATGATCTCCCTTGGCGAGCTGCCGTGAACGACGGCGAGTGTCCCGCGATGCCCGGTCGCCATGGTCTGCAGATAGTCCAGCGCCTCCTCGCCGCGGATCTCGCCGATGATGATGCGATCGGGGCGCATCCGCAGGGCGTTCTTGATCAGATCCTGTAGCGTCACTTCCCCCCGGCCATCCTCATCCCCGCGCCGCGTCTCCAGGGCGACCCAGTCGTCGTGATGCAGCTTGAGCTCGGCGGTGTCCTCGATGGTGATGATGCGCTCGCGCTCGTCGATGTACCTGGACAACATCTCCATCGTGGTCGTCTTGCCGGTACCCGTCCCCCCGCTGAAGAGGATATTCAGGCGGCCTTTCAGGCAGGCGACTAGGAAATCGGCCATCTTCCGGCTCATGCTGCCGGCCGCGATGAGGTCATCCAGGCCCTGCAGATCTTGGGAAAATTTTCGGATGGTGATCGCGGTCCCGTAGCGGGACAGGGGCGGGATGATCACATTGATGCGTGCCCCGTCCGGGAGCGTAATATCGGCAAAGGGGAAGCGTGGTGAGACGGCCTTGCCGCTCTTGGTGAACAGCGCCTCGACGATCTCCGCGAGATCCTGCTCCGAGAACACGAGGTCCGATTGCTGCTTTTTGCCTTGGACCTCGATAAAGGTTCGTTGGCCGTTGATCATGATCTCGGTGATGTCGGGCCTCGAAAGCAGCTGATCGAGCTTCGCCCTGCCGCTGTTCAACGCGGTGCTCCGGAGGTTGCGAGGTTCGACACCTTCATCATGGCCCTCGGTCCGGGGTGCGCATTCATGATTGCGATGCGGCGCAACGGCTCACGCCCGATGCCGAGTGTGCCATGTTTCTCAGCCTTCGGCCTGTGATGTTGCCTAAGGAGCTTTCCATGTTTTGTTTTCCGATTTGGGCCTCTGGTGACGCAGCTCCAGTTGGGCCACTCAGGAGACGAGGCTCCGCTTCGCGCGTCTGAGGGTAAGCGCTGTTTTCGGTCCGGTGAAGGGGCCGAAAGTGGTCGGCGTCCTGACGCAGAGCTTCGTCGCCGAGGTCACGAAGCCGGAGCTTCGCGATCAGAAAAGCGGGAAGCAGTTGACGGACACTTCCTGATGAGCGTGCAAGAGGCTGCGGCGCCTTACGCAGATAGCACCTCTTGGATGCGGCCACGTGCATAGTCTCCGGGCGGAACGAACTGAACGCCGAGATGGCTGTGTCGAAAGGAGTCGATCTCGCTCGACCAGACGACCATGCCCTGGACCAGCACTGGTGTGCCGTCAGCGTCGAAGCGCATCTCGAGTGTGACCCGAGCGCCCGCGGCGGCTGGACGAAAGGTGCGGATGGCTGCGCCGGCTTCGCTGATATTGAGGGTATAACCCATATTGACCGTTGGCTTGTTCTTCGAGCGCAGTTCCTGCGACGGGTAGATGGCTGTGATGCACTCGAACGGCACACGCCTAAAGCGGCGCTGCTCGGGTGCTGTATTCTGGCGGCCGTCTGGGGATCCATCCAAAGCGCTTTCACCAATTTGGGTCATGGCTCGAGGCTCCGAATAAGGGCGTGATCGCTGATGACTGGGCTTGGGCGATCCAGGGCGGTCGTGACGTTCGGCCCCAGTCACCACCCCGGCCAGGGTGGACTGCGCTTGCCCAACCGATAGGAGACGCCTGACGCTCCAACCCTCAACGCCCCAATTCGGTCATGCAGCCTGCGCCGCGCATGCTCAGCTCTGCTGCTACCGATAACCTCGCGCTGAGCAATGCGGATTCCCGTTTGCCTCCTGCGATAAGGGACTCTTCACTTTACAGATTAGTACATTCGGTCCCTTGCCGAGAGCACCGTCGTGTGGCGGCCGGGCCGCTGACGGCCGGCACGGCGGCTCGGTCGACCCGAGCAAGAAGTGAGGTTGAGCCGTCTGTTGCTGCGCTCGGCTCCGGCAGCGCGAGGTTGGGTCGAGATACGAAGTCCAACAAGAGGCGGCAGGTTGTTACCTCCCGCTCTGCCTCCGACGCTCCAGAGACTGTGAAGAAATTCTGCGTAGGTTGGGCTGAGGTACGAAGCCCAATATGGCGGTCGGCCTAAGGCGCTGATTGTTGGGCCTCCTGCGTTGGCCCAATCGACGGCAAGATGCGATCTTTGGAGGGGGCGGACTGCATGCGCACGCCGGAGCGCGGGAACGAGCGGGCACAGCGCGGACCGAGAGATGCTGGAGGCGGTCGAACGGGGAGGGCGCCCTGGTGTCGAGCGGCCTCGCAAGCCTGGGTTTCGCGCATCGGATTGGTCTGGCGTCTCCTGTGGGCGGACAAGCGCGGCGCAGTCCGTCGACGTCGGCGTGAGGCTTGGTGGACTTCGTTCGCGCTCGTCCACCCTTGGTTGCCTAATCGGCCCGGTTCGCCATCCACAAGCGCAGGCGCAGCCCGGGCCCGGTGCTGGCGCCGACGGTTGCGTAACGAATCTGGCCATCGCCGTCGATCACGAAGGTGGCCGGCACGCCTGCGACGCCCCAGCGGCTGGAAACCTCGCCGTAGGCATCCGGGATGACGGGCAGGTCGAGGCCGGCTTCTCGTAGGAAGGCGCGGATCTCGGGCGGCCCGCCGGATTGGAGCGCGACGGTGATGACGGGGTGATCTTCCGCGATGGAGGCGACCGCGCCGTCGACGAGGCGGCACACGGGGCACCAGCTCGCCCAAAAATGGACGAGGACGGGCTCACCCCGATAGTCGCGCAGATCCAGGCGCTGTCCCGCGAGATCCATCCCCGCGAGGGCGGGTGCCTGGCCATGCGCCAGGGGGCGGGCCTTCCACCATTGAACGCCGCCGAAGACGAGCGCGATGAGGAGGATGTTGACGGCCCAGCCGCGCCAGCGGCTCTTGGCTGGCCTGGAGGGTGGGGTGGCTTGGTCTGTCATGCGGGTCATTTCACCATGATCGTCTTGCGGCAGCTTTGCAGACCGCGCTTCGCTCTTGCTCGCCAAGGCCGACAACCAGAGCATCCGCCGATTATCAGGTTCCGCTTGCTCGGATAGCCGGTAGGTGACTGCTTCGCGAGTCGCTCGCGCCGGTGGCCTGGATGCGCTCGGCCAGCTCGGCCGCGCCCGATGCCAGCGCAAGGCTCGGTGGACTTCGCTCGCGCTCGTCCAGCCTACAGCCGATTTGCCGGTGTGATGGCGGAGGGCCGAGCTTGGGTGCGCGGCATGGAGTCGCGCTGGCGATGCTAGCGCTCCAGCGAGACCAGGACGAGGTCGACCAGGCTCTTGGCGTTGAGCTTGCCCATGATGTTGGCGCGATGCGATTCGACGGTTCGGATGCTGATCCCGAGATCATAGGCGATGGTCTTGTTGGCGTCGCCGGCGACCAAGCGGTCGAAGACTTCGCGCTCGCGGGCCGTCAGGGTATCGAGGCGCGCGTCGGGTCCCTTTGTCTGCGGCGCGACGGCGGCGTCCTCGCGGCTCGGAGAGTCGCGTAGGGCTTCCTGGACGCGGTCGAGCATGTCTTGGCCCTTGAAGGGCTTGGTGACGAAGTCTTTGGCGCCGAGCTTCATGGCCTTGACGGCCATGTCGATGTCGCCGTGCCCTGTGATCATGATGACGGGCAGCCAGGGGTGCTCGACGCGAAGGCATTCCAGCAGCGTCATGCCGCTCATCTCGCTCATGCGCACGTCGAGCAGCAGCACGGCTGGCCGGCCCTTGGCCCCGCCGAAGCTGGCGAGGAAGTCGCGGGCGCTGGCGTAGGCTTCGACGTCGATGGCCACGGAGCGCAGCAGCAGCGCCAGCGATTGGCGCACATCCGGCTCGTCGTCGACGACGTAGGCGATGGGGGCCGCGCTCACGCCTGCTGTCCTCGGGTCACGGGCAGCGCAACCCGGAAGACTGCGCCGCCAGCCGCTGCGGGCTGGGTGCGAATCTCACCGCCGAAGGTCGCGACGATGGTCTGCGCAACCGATAGACCGATGCCCAGTGCGTCTGGCTTGCTGGTCTCCCAGGCCTCGAAGAGTCGACCCGCGATGGCGCTGTCGATGCCGGGGCCGGTGTCGCCGATCTCGATCATGATGCTGTCGGATTCCCGCGCAAAGTCGGTCTTGACGCTTAGCTTGTGCTGGCCATTCGGGCGCTCTTCCATGGCATCCAGCGCGTTTGAGACGAGCTGTACCAAGGCATGCTCGAGGGCGATGGGATCGCCCAGAATCTCGGGCAGCGTGCCGCCTGAGCCGGCTTGTTGCACGGCAACCCCCTGGATGAGTAGACGGTCTCGCAGCGAGTCCAGACAGGCGCTCACGGCCGTGCCGACATTGAAAAGCACCTGCTCGGGCTCGCGGCGGCGAATCCGCTCTCTGAGCCGGTCCAAGATGGTGCCACAGTCGTTGGAGAGCTGCTCGATGCGTGTCAGTGCCGCCTGCAGGTCCTCCGCGCTCAGATTGCCGTTCTCGTACATCCGCACGGCCGCCGTCGCATAGTTGCTGATGGCCGCGAGCGGCTGGCTGAGCTGATGGGCCGTCATGGAGGCGATCTCGGAGCCCAGCATGAGGCGCCCGATCTCGATCAGCTTCTTGCGATGCGCTTGCAGTCGCTCATGGAGGCGCCTCTTCTCCGTGCTGTCGACGAGGATGGCGACGGCGCCCGTGGTGGCACCCGCGGCATCCCGCAGCGGTCGCGCGGTCACCTCGATCCAGCGTCCTTGCGCCTGCTCGGGATGACGGAGGAAGAGCTCCAGGTTGTCGCTGGACTCGCCTCTGATGGCACGCATCAGCGGAAGCGCCTCGGTGGTCAGCAGCTCGCCGGACTCGTCCTTGAAGATGCCGTAGCTGGATGCCCACTCCTCCGCAGCCATGTCGACGGGGGGCGCGCCGATGAGCTGAATCGCACGGGCATTCCAGAGCAGGAAGCGGCCGCGCGCGTCCGTCACCAGGATGCCGTCGGCGACATTCTCCAGGATCGATCCTTGAAGATCATGCTGCCGCTTTAGCTCGGTAGTGCGCTCCCGCACGCGCTGCTCGAGGTCGCGATTGAGCTCGGCGAGCGCGCGCTCGCGCTTTTGCACTTCCGAGGCCATGTCGCGGAAGGCCCGAGCGAGGCTCCCTACCTCGCCGCTGTCGGTAAGCGGCAAGGGCGCGCTGTAGTCGCCGTCGGCGATGTCTTGTGCGGCCACGGCCAAGGTTCGCAGAGAGGCGGTTTCGCGGTGGACCGTCCAGATGACGAGTCCGATGGCCAAGGCGAGCAGGGCGGCCATGCCGAGGACGCTGTCGCGGCGGATGAATCCCTCCATCTGCTCGGGCCGATGGCTGGCGTCGGTCACGACGAAACGCAGCTGCAGCTGCGGGTCCTGAGGGTCCCAGGGGCGCATGACGACGACTTTGCGTGGCTCCCCGGTGTCGAGGTTGGCGGGGAGGGGACGCTGTGCGTCAGGATGCAGGAGGAGGTGGTCGTTCTCGTCGAGGACATAGAGCGACTCGGCGGCGTCCGCGGTCGCACAGGCGCGCGCGAGCGCCTGATGTAAGTCCATCTCCACGAGCAAGGCCCCGAGGCGCCTGCCCCCTGGCCCCTGGATCGGCGTGGCGGCGACGAGCAAAGAGGTCACGGGGGTATGCGCTTGGCCAGGGGCTTGCCGGGGGCTCAGGCGAGACAGGTAGACCTTGTCGGCTTGCATCGGAGAAGCCGGGCCGTGCGGCAGATCGAGGGCGGGCTGAACGCAGTCGTCCGGCCGCTCGTCACGGGCGTCTGGATCCCGCTCGACCCGGGCCAGCTCGACGCCTTGGTCGCGGATGTCGACGAAGCAAAGCCTGACGTAGTGCGGCTTCGCCTTGGCAAAGGCGAGGAAGAGCTGGTGCAGCCGCTCTTGCCACTGTTGTAGCGACGAGCTCCCCTGCAGATCGATGCCTCCGCCGTCGAGTGCGCGCCGGATTCCTCGAATGGGTGGCGTTCCGGCCAGGAAGCGCACGTCGCTGCGAAGGCGCTCGATCATGCCCGTCACCTCGTCGGCCGCTCGCTCTGCCTGACGCTCCATGTGCTCGAGGTGGCTGTGCGAGATCGCCTCTGTGCGGCCGCGGTCGAACAGATAGCCGACGGGAATGGCGGCCGCGATCAGGAGCGCGATGAAGGTGCCGCTGAGCCTGAGCGAGAGCGAGCGCCGGGGAATCCGGCCGACCCGCGGCGGCCTGTCAGGGGACCCTCGACTCATCGGCGGTCGCCTCTGGGCCAAGCCCGGAATCGCTCGCTCATCGTGGCCCTGTGCTCGTTGCCATTCGCAATCTCTGGCCTGATTTTGGATCTGGCTCTGTTGGAGCCGACAGCGGGTGCCGAGCGCTTGACAAGGAGCCCATGGCGCCAACGGACGCGGGCGGGGGCTGAGGTGTCAACAGCGTCAGGTTTCACGCGATCTTCGCCGGCTAGGCTTGCTGGTGGATGGGGCGCTCACGCCCCGATTTGGTTTCGCTCGAACTGCGGGACCTGGCGGTCCCGGGAGTCTTGAGCGCGAGCGCCATCAGGTGTCGGCCTGGAGGCCGACACTCCCAGCATGAGCGTCCTCCGCAGCCGTGGCGAGATCGGAGCTGGGTGCGGCATGCCGCGCTGGCCTGGCGAGCTGGTGAGTCGCGATCCACCTCAGCTGCTCCAGCCCGGCGCAAAGGGTGCTCAGGTCGCACGGCCCTGAAATCCAGGGCTCAATCCAGTCGATCGCTGCGGATGCGCAGCTCGCCCGAGCGCGAGCCGTCTCAGGCTTCCGCTGCGGGTCGCCCTAGGGGGGCAGATATGGCCGACACGCTCGGACGCAAAGGGCACACCCATGTCTACCAAGTCTCCTACGGCGAAGAGGCCTGTGTGGCGCGCACTATTGTGCGCGCCTACTCGGCCGCTGGGGAACGACTCTTCCTGGCCAAACAGCACGGCGCGCTGGAGCCGGCGGACGGCCGGCCGGGCTTTGAGGTCAGCCCGCTGAGCCCGGACGGGCTCTGGCCGACACCTCCTTGGCCCTGTGGCTGCGGCGCACCGACGCGACTGGGAGGGCTCGGAGCCTGTGCCTAGATCCGGCAATTCGAACCGCAGAGGCGCAAAGGACGCTAAGTAAAACAGAGGGTTGCTCAATGCATCCATGTCACCCGTTAGGTGAGTAAGATCCACTCCGCAACGCATTGAAATCCTTTGCGCTCTTAGCTTGCTTTGCGGTTCAACAGCTCTTTTCAGGTGTGGTATCCCCAGATTAAAGACATGAGGTTCAGTGGTCTAATGCGGCTTTCCAGCGTGGAGCCCGGCTAGGAGTCCCAGCCGTCTCGCCGTGCGGCTCGCTGTCCAGGCCGCTCTTGTGGCGATACCTCAGGCTCGGAGCGGGCTCCGTCGCGCCGGGGCCGCGCTCCCACTGCGCGACGCTGGGGCTTGGGAGCCAGAAAGCGGCGTGCGGCCGAGCGGTGCTGGGCGTCAGAAGAGGCTGAACTTGTGGCGCTCGCCGGTGACGCCAAAGACGTGGTCGTGGATGTCTTGCAGGAGCATCAGCTCCTCCCAGGCGTCGGCTGGCCAGCCGCCGAGCTGGAAGCGGTCGCCCATGGTCAGCTCGCGGAACATCATTTCGAAGGCATCGACATCGCCCCAGCCGAGCAGGAGGTAGTTGAGCGCCTCGGGAAAGTCGGTCTCGAGCACCGAGTGCAGGACGCTCCTGACCGGCCGCTTGGAGAGCGGGCGCGGGGCCGGCTCCGTGGACACCTTCAGCGGCTTGATGAGCTGCGAGTGCACCATTTGCGACCACTCGACCATGGTCGACGCCTGGCTGGGCTCGGGCAGCTGGCCGATGATGTAGTCGATGAGCTTCGCCAGGGATTCCTTGGGATGCTCGAACTGCAGGGTTGCGGAATACAGGGGTACGTCGAGATAGCCGGACAAGGCGGTCGGCTTGACGTCGACGACCCTGGCGCGCAGGCGAATGCCGGTCCATTCCTCGGTGCCCGCGAGGACGAAGCAGAGGCTCTGATCCTTGGTGTAGGCCTCGAAGACGGTGCAGGTATAGCGGCCGGTCGCGATGGTTTCCATCATGTCGCGCAGCTCGTCGAGGTCGTTGACGCTGACCTCGAGCTCGCGGACCAAGCCGGCTTCGCGCTCCTCGGGCGCGGAGGTGCTGAGTGCTTGGAGCAGCTGCTCCAAGCGCATATGGCTGCGCGGTGACAGCGTCATGAAGCGCAAGGCGACCAGTGTGCGACCGTCTTGCAGGCGCTTGGTCCGCAGCACTTGGGCGATCGCGTTGATGCGCTCGTCGCGTTTCCAAGGAAGCGTGACCCGCAGGGCGCGCGTCCCCTCGGGAAGGGGCTCGGCAAGATTGACGAGCAATCCGCCCCAGGACAGGTCCTTGGTGACGCCCCTGAGGCGCAGGTCGAGGCTGCGAACGGTGACGGCGACGGGAACCTCGACGCTCAGACGCTGCTGCGTACGCCGATCTGGGGCGAGGCTGCTCGACAAGGATGCGCTGTAGCTCGCTTTGGACACGGGCTCTCTATCGGATCGAAAGTCGTTGAAGACGGATGCCGCAGGCCGGCCTCGGCGCCGTCCGTGCACGGCCGCGCCGCAGGCTGGACCCGCGTCGGCCTGGGCGTTTCGGACTCGGAAGGCTCATCGGTCGAGATGCCTCCAATACCTGCTCACCGCGAACGACTCCTCCTCGATCCTGCATCCCTATGGCGCCCGTCGTTACAGTCTACCGCGTAAGCCTACGGATTTGTGTGGACTGTGTCGCGTCATGGCGGCGCGAAGCGCCCATCAGTGCTGCCGTGGTCCCATCCAGCGCAGCAGGGTCTCGAACAGGGCGTTGGGCTCGACGGGCTTGCTGAGGAAGTCGTTCATCCCGGCGGACAGGCAGCGCGCCTTGTCCTCGGCGAAGGCGTTGGCCGTGAAGGCGATGATGGGCACGCTGGCGCCTTTGGGCAGGGCGCGGATCTCGAGCGTTGCGTCGAGCCCGTCCATGCGGGGCATCTGCATGTCCATGAGGATGATGTCGAAGTCCCTGTCTTTCGCATGCGCGACGGCCTCGACGCCGTCCTCGGCAACGCTGATCTCCAGCCCCAGCTCGCCAAGGAGCGCGAGAAGGACCTCGCGATTGATGGGCTCGTCCTCCGCTAGCAGCAGACGGCGTCCGCCGCAGTGCTCGGCAAGCAGTGTCTCGACGGCGTCTGCGGCGACCAGGCATTGGAGACCCGCGGCCGTGTCGGTCTTGCGCAGTCGGACGGTGAGCCAGAAGCGGCTGCCCTGGCCCGGCCGGCTCGACACCCCGACATCGCCGCCCATCAATTGCGCCAGCTTCTTGGTGATGGCGAGTCCCAGCCCGGTGCCGCCATACTTGCGCGTCGTCGAGCTGTCCGCTTGCTCGAAGGCCGAGAACAGCTTGGGGATGACCTCGGCGGCAATGCCGATGCCGGTGTCGTCGACCTCGAAGCGGACGATGAGACTCTGCTCCGAGGCGTCCTCGACGATGGCCCGGAGCGTGATGGTGCCGGCGTCCGTGAACTTGACCGCGTTGCTGGCGTAGTTGAGCAGCGCTTGCCGCAGGCGCGTGGGGTCGCCGATCAGGGGCTCTGGGAGGCGGGGTGCCTCGACGCGGAGCCGCAGGCCCTTGGCCTCGGCCCGATCGCGGATCAGGCCCACGACATTGTCGATGGCGGCGTTGATGTCGACAGGGACCTCTTCCAGCGTGAAACGGTTCGCCTCGATCTTCGACAGGTCGAGCACCGTGCTGATGATCTCCAGGAGGTGCCTACCGGCACGCTCGATCTGATCCAGGCGCGTGGATTGCTCGGCGCTCAAGCGCGAGCGCTTGAGCAGATGCACCATGCCGGTGATGGCATTCAATGGGGTGCGGATCTCGTGGGAGACATTGGCGAGGAAGGCGCTCTTGGCGACATTGGCTGCCTCCGCCGCCTCCTTGGCCACGACCAGTTGCTGCGTGCGCTCCGCGACCAGCTCCTCCAGGTGCTTGCGGTAGCGTGCCAGCTCCTCGGCCTCGGTCTTCTGCTGGGTGATATCGCGCGTCGCCGATAGGAGGCAAGGGATGCCTCCCAGCGCGATGATGTTGGCCGACATGATTCCCCAGATGATGCGGCCATCCTTGCAGCGGAAGCGGGCCTCCAGACTGCGGTAGGAGCCATCTGTCCGCAGGCGCTCCACCATGTGGCGGCGATCCTCGGGGTCGACCCAGATATTGAGCTTCAGCGACGAATGGCCGAGCAGCTCGTCGCGGCTGTATCCCGTGGTCTCGAGGAAGGCGCGATTGACGTCGATATAGCGGCCATCGTCGAGCCGATTGATGGCGATGGCGTCCAAGCTGGTCTCGAAGGCGACGCGATAGCGCTCTTCGCTGATCTGCAGGGCAGCCTCGGCGCGGCGTCGCTCGGTGACGTCCGTGCCGACGCCGACCATGGCGACGGGATGGCCATTGTCGTCCCTGACCAATCGGGTGCGCAGCTCGACGGCGATCTGCGAGCCGTCCCCGCGCCGATGCATGACGATTCCGCTCCAATGCCCCTGAGAGCGGGTCGCCTCGGCGATCTCTGCCTGGGTGGCATCGGCCGCTGGGCTATCGCCGTAGATGGTGATGTGCTTGCCGATGAGGGTCTCGGGCAAGATGCCCAGCGTCTCGACCTGGGTCTGATTGACGTAGCCGATAATGCCGTCGAGATCCGTCACCGTGACCTCGTCTTGGACCTGATCGAGGACCAGGGCCTGCAAACGCAGCTGGTGCTCGAAGCGCTTGCGCTCGCTGATATCACGGGCGATGCCGACGCCGCACCAGCGCCCTTGTAGCTCCATGGCGGAGACCGAGAGCTCGATCGGAAAGCGGTGCCCGTCCTTGTGCAGACAGTCGAGCTCCAGCGTTCGGCCGACGCGCGGCCCCTGGCCGGTCATGGCGAAGGCGGCGAGGCCCTTGCGCGCGAAGCCTCTGTCAGCTTGTGGGCCGATCAAGTGGTGCAGGCGCTGGCCGAGCGCCTCCTCGCGCGAATAGCCGAAGAGGCGCTCGGCGGCCGGATTCCATTCGATCACGCGGTCGTTCTCGCTCTCGATGAGGACGAAGGCGTCGCGCATGCTCTCGAGGGCGACGCGCAGCCAGCGCTCTTGGCGGTTGCGGCGATGGATGCGGTAGTAGCCGATGTTCGCGTCATGTATGACGCCATGGATGCGCGGCTCGGGATTGGGCTGCCGGCTCTGGGTGCGTGCGACGCAGAAGAGGTGCCGTCCGGCCGAGGTGTGCTCGCAGCGCGCATGCAGCTCGACCCGGACTCGACCTCCCTGGCCAGCGCTCAAGGTGGTCTGGAAGCGCAGGGTTTCACCCTGACGCGCTGCGAGCGCGGCCTCCCAGGTGCTTGCGGCGTCTCCTTCCGGGTCGAGGGCGGCGAGCGCCAGCCCCTTGATGTCGTCGAGAGGACGGGCGAGCAGGGACGCGGCGGCGGGGTTGGCGTCGAGGATGCGGCTCCGAGCCAGGTCGATGACGAGGACCGCATCCGGTAGGTGATCCACGGGATTCATGGATCCTAGTGTACGTGTAAGGCCGTGGCGCGGGCCATCGTCCGCTCACGACCTTGAGCGAGGTGCTGAGGGCACCCGTCCTCAGCCGGCCGCGCTTCAGGGGCAGCGCGGAGTGATGCCGGCCGACACCGGCAGGCGAGCGCCGGGAGCCATCACCCCGGAGAAGACGCCGAAGTCTGTGCTCGATCCGTGGGAGCGGCGCCGCGCCGCGACTGGGCGGTCGGAGCCGGCTTCGTCGCGCCGGGGCGGCCCTACCACGCGATCTCCGCCCGGCGACGCCTGATCGAATCGCGCTCGGCACGAGACTCTTGGGAATCGCCTCAGCTCTCCAGACGCTGCAGCCGCACGTGGAGCCGCTCGAGCTCTTCGAGCAGATCGAGCGCCAGTGCCGCCCCGGCGGCGTTGACGCCCAAGTCCTGCTCCAGCCGATGCGCGCAGCGCACGCGCCGGATGCTGAAGGCCTGGAAGCGCCACTGCCGGGGATCGCGGCCCAGCGGGTCGACGACGCCTTCCTCGACCAGCTCGAAGATGCGCTCCGCCGGGAGCTGGCAGGCGCGGCAAAGCTCGCTCAGAGACAGCTCGATGTCTTCATCGAGCACTTCCCCCGCGAGCAGGCTCATCATGTCCGTCGTCTTCATGGCTCAAATCCCCAAGTGTGCGCGCGGATTGAACGCGAGCGCCTGCTCGAAGTCTGCGTACGCCTTCTTCGCGGCCTCCGAGTCGGCCTTCGGCAGGGCGATCTGCAGCACCACGTAGAGATCGCCAGGCTCCTTCGCCGGCAGCCCGCGCCCCCTCAGCCGCAGCTTGCGGCCGCCGGAGGACCCGGGCGGTAGCTTCAAGTCCACCGTCCCGTCCGGTGTCGGCACCTTCAGGGTGGCACCTAGGGCGGCCTCCCAGGGCGCCACGGGCAGGTTGAGGTAGAGGTCCTTGCCCTCGACGCTGTAGAGCGGATGTGGGCGAAACTCGACCTCGAGGTAGAGGTCGCCCGCAGCTCCCTTGCCGATCCCCGCGCCGCCTTGCTTGGCGAGCCGGATGTGCTGCCCTTGACGGACGCCCTTGGGGATGGAGACGTTGAGCGTGCGCTCCTTGAGGTGCGGCCTGCCGTCGGCGCCGAGCTCGGTATGCCTCAAGGTCAGGGGTCGGGTGGTGCCGCGATAGGCATCCTCGACGTCGATGAGGACCTTGGCGTGGGCGTCCTCGCCGCGGGCGTAAAACTCGCGCCTGGCGTGCCCGGCACGGGCGCCGCCGAAGCCGCCGCGTCCGAACAGGCTCTCGAAGAAGTCGCTGAAATGGTCCGCGTCCGCGCCGGTGAAGCCGCCGCCGTGGAACTCGAAGCCTTGATCCCAGTCCGGCGGCGGGTGGAAGTCCTGACCGGCCTTCCAGTTGGCGCCGAGCTGGTCGTAGGCGGTGCGCTTCTCCGGGTCCTTCAGGACCTCATAGGCCTCTCCGACCTCCTTGAAGCGTGCCTCGGCATCCGGCTCCTTGCTGACATCCGGGTGATACTTGCGTGCCAGCTTGCGATAGGCGCGCTTGATCTCGTCTTGCGTGGCATCACGCTTGACGCCCATGAGCTGGTAATAGTCTTTGAATTCCATGAGAAGACTGTCTGCTTGTCGTTCTGTGGCGATGAGTCCGAGCACCGAAAAGGCGGTGGCGCCGAAAAGATGGCGCGCGGGCCGCTCTCAGCCAAATATAGACCCCGCTGGCGTCACTCGGCCGACGGCCGGATGACGAAACGGAGACTTTGCGCGTGAATCCTTATCTGAAGCCGGGCCGACGCAGGAGGCCCGAGGCCGGAAGACGCCAGATCATGCTGATTCAGGCAGCGCATTTGGCCGTGGCGCCTGATCTGCGCTCGGGCAGGCGCTCCAGCCTGGGAATGCAGTTTCCTGGTGTGCTCGGAATACTTTCACAGCGCCGGAACTCGGATGATGGGCCTGCGCTGAGGCCAGCCGCCGAAATGAAACGGCCGGAGCCCATCGAGGGCACTCCGGCCGCCTTAAGTTGGGCGCCTGGGAGTGTGGGTCTCCAGCTCAACACCCGTGCCGGCCTGGAGGCCGACACCCCCAGCGGGCCGGGTCAGGGCTCGCGGCTCGCGTCGGCGCGCTGCTCAACCTCTTCACGCGCCTTGCCGCCTGAGCCCAGGGAGTTGATGTAACGGAGCCAGAAGAAGAGTCCGACGAGAATGACCGCCTCGACGAGTGCAAAGGAACGATCGTATTCCATAGCGAGACCTCCAAGAATCAGGTGTGAATCCGTACTTCGCGGCATCGGCCGCTGCCTGGCATCTAGCGTTGGGCCGTCCGCACCATTCACAATGCAATCCACGGGCTCCATTGCCCGAGCGCGCAGGGCCTGCACAGGCTCCGTGCGAGCGTCGCTCCGGCGCGACGGCGCCTGAGCACCTCGAAACGCCGCTGCCACCAACCGACTTTCTTGCCTGTCTCCCGGAGGACTCCACCCTGAGCGACGATCTGCCCATTCGCTACATCGAGCCCGTCTACCGTCCGCCGAGCGAGGCGGATTCGCTCATCCTCCCCGTGACGGACGGCTGCTCCTGGAGCAAGTGCAGCTTCTGCGAGATGTACAGCCCGCCGCAGAAGCGCTTCCGTGCCCGCGGCGAGGCCGAGGTGCTGGAAGGCATCCGGCGCTGCGGCGCGCGGCTTGGCGACTCCGCCCGGCGCGTCTTCCTGGCCGATGGCGACGCCCTGGTCCTGCCGACGCGCCGCCTCATGGTCTACCTGGAAGCGATCCGGCGGCACTTGCCCGCCGTGCGGCGTGTATCCAGCTACTGCTTGGCGCGAAACCTTGGGCGCAAGTCGGTCGATGAGCTGCGCGCGCTGCGCGATGCGGGTCTCGAGCGCGTCTACCTCGGCGCGGAATCTGGAGATGACAGCGTATTGGCCCGGGTCAACAAGGGGGAGACCTTCGCGTCGACCCAAGCGGCCCTCGACAAGCTCGGCGCGGCGGGCATTCGCCGCTCGGTCATGATCCTCAACGGGCTGGGTGGAGAGGCGCTGAGCCAGCCGCACGCGGAAAATTCGGCGCGGCTCATCAACGCGACCCAGCCGGAATACCTCTCGACGCTGGTCGTGATGCTCGCGGACGGCGGCGCGCGCTTCCGGGAACAGTGGCCGGACTGGCGGGCGCTGTCGCAAGCCGGGCTCCTCGCGGAAATGGAGACGTTCCTAGCCGCGCTGGAGCTGCGGCGCACCATCTTCCGCGCGGATCACGCCTCCAACTGGCTGGTGCTGAAAGGGACCCTGGGAGCGGACAAGGCGCGCTTGCTCCATCAGGTCCGGACCGCGATCGCGCGGCCGGAGACGGCGGCGCTGCGCCCGGCGTGGATGCGCGGGCTCTAGTCGGGGTGCGGCTGGCAGGGAGCTAGGTCTGGGCGCCAGCTCCGCGACCCCGGCTCAAGGCTCGCGGAGCGGCTCATGGCCGTTCGTTTAAGCGCCCGAAGCGGCAAAGTGCAAGCGCCATCTCAGCTTTCCAACTAGGCTGAAGCTCCAGAACCGATCTTCGGAAAACCACTTCATTGATCAGCGGTTAAAGTCATGTTTCGGTAACTTCTCAATAAGTCGTGGCGGTCGCGGGGTGGTGGTGCGTTACCATGGCGTTAGACACCCTGCTTCCTTGCCCTGACTTGTCTCGAATAGCCCTGCTGTGATCGACCTGCCTGACATCCCCGCCACGGAGCGCACGCCTCTCGTCGAGCAGTTGCTGGGGCTGATCGAGACGTTGGCCGAGAAGACGCAGCAGCAGGCCGAGACGGCCTTGATCATCGGACCGCCCAGTCGGTTGAGTAGACGCCGCGCATCCTTCAGGCGAAGCGACGTGGGGGCGGGGCCCCCCCCCCGACCCCCCCCCCCCCCGGCGGGGGGCCCCCCCCCCCCCCCAGGCCCCTGCCGCCCCCCACAACGTCCACTTCCCCCGGGGCCACCGGCCCGCCCCCGAAAAAGCGCGTTCATCACC
>NZ_JAAIJQ010000041.1 GCF_010820565.1 Thiorhodococcus minor
CGCAGTGCGGGAAATCTGCATGCTGCGTTTGACGAGGGGGGCCAGGGGCGACCCTGGCCTCTACTCTACCGGTTCCAATTGCCGAATCTAGGTTGAGTGGTGCTCGTTGGGGCTGCCGTATCGCCGGATGCGGAAGGTTGCGCCCGTGGCTCGGGCGGGCTTCTCGTTGGGATGAGCTGAGGTGGGGGTGCAATCTGGCCTGTCGGGATGCGCGCAATCCCGGGCTGGAAGAGCTGAGTCTGAAGGGGGCTGCGGTCCCGGTCGCGAGTGGCCAGCTCCTTGGGAGCAGGTGGTCGGCCGGCCTGTGGTGCTTGTCCCGGCGAGCTCATTGCTTCAAGGCGCCGGCGAGTGCAACCTCCGCAAGCCAACCGTTGGAAGCTGGTCGCCGGCTACTGCTGGTAGAGACGATGGGGCTCTGGTGTAAGAGGGTGTGCGGCCAGGCGCCTGGGCCGGGCCGCTCTTGGCTTTGCCCTAGGCTGCCTTGAGGTTCTTGGGGCCTTCCTGCGAGCCGAGGATGAGGACGTCGGCCGGGCGCAGGGCGAAGATGCCGACGGTGACGACGCCGGCAATGTTGTTGATCTTCTGCTCGAGCGCCGCAGGCTCGGTGATCGCCAGGCCCTGTACGTCCAGGATGAGATTGCCGTTGTCGGTGACGAAGCCTTCTCTCCAGGCCGGCGTGCCGCCGAGCTGAACCAGCTCGCGAGCGACATAGCTGCGTGCCATGGGGATGACCTCGACGGGAAGCGGGAACTTGCCGAGCACCTTGACGAGCTTGCTCTCATCGGCAATGCAGACGAATATCTTGCTGGCGGCCGCAACGATTTTCTCGCGCGTCAGCGCCCCGCCGCCGCCTTTGATGAGCTGTAGCTGAGCGTTCGACTCGTCCGCGCCATCGACGTAGATGGATAGCTCGCCAACCGCGTTCAAGTCAAGCACGGGAATTCCGTGGCTCTTGAGCCGCTCAGTCGATGCCTCGGAGCTCGATACGGCGCCCTCGATGCGCCCCTTGATTCCCGCCAGGGCGTCAATGAAGTGGTTCACCGTGGAGCCGGTCCCCACGCCGACGATGCCTCCTGTTACGTAATCCAAGGCCGCTTCCGCGGCTTGTTTTTTCAGTATGTCTTGGCTCATTGTCGGTCCTCCGATTGTCTGATTCGTTGTCGGCGAATCATACCAGAGGGGGCTTCTCTCTCGTTTGCGTCCTAGTTTGCGTCTGCCTGGCTCGAGTAGAGCCGCGCCTCCGTGACGATCCAGTCGAGCTGGATGTCCCAGGGGCTGGGGGAGATCGCCTCGATCCGCTGGCATTCGTGCGCGACGCCCATCAGGCGCGGTCGACGCCAGTGTCGGTGGTGTCTGAGGTAGCCCAGCGTCCTGTCGTAGAAGCCGCCGCCCATCCCGATTCGATGACAGCGGGGGTCGAAGCCGACGAGCGGGACGACGAGCAGGTCGAGCGCGATCGGTTGGGCGAGGTGTCGTCCTCGGCGGCTCGGCTCGGGGATGCCGAAGCGGTTGCGGGTTATCCTCTCGGCCGGGAGCTTGCGGGCGAAGAGGAGCTTGTTGCCCAATGCCTTGCCGCGGATGGGGCTGAGCACGGGCAGATAGCATTGCTTGCCCAATCGCTCGGCGATGCGCAGTAGCGGGCTGGGGTCGAGCTCTCCGTCGACGGGCCAATAGAATCCCAGTCGGCGAGCACGCAGAAACACTTGGCTGATGCCGGCCTGTTGGGCGACTCGTCTGGCGTGCTGCGCCTGATCGGCGCGGGAAAGCCTCCGCCTTGCGGCGCGAAGCTGCTTTCGGGAGGGTTGTTCGGGAGGCATGCGGGGAATTAAGGGACACCCCCCATCTGTGCCGTTGCTGGCCTTTGTTCTTGAACCATGAGGTTCAAGTGGGGACACTTGACTCGGCTTCAGGCTTTCCGCTCGGTGACGGACATGCTCAACAGCTTTGCGTTCATGTCCCCTGGGTAGCGATTAGGCTCAAGAAAATACCCAGGCCGCTATCGAGCACTACAGGGGGTGTCTGAGAAAGAAGGCTATACCCTTTCGTCCGACGCGTCCAGTTGTGGCGGATCATCGCTGCCTTCGTCGGCCGGCTCGAAGACCCCCTCGCGATCGGCGGAAAGGGCCGCGTTGATGCGCTCCTGGAGCTGGCGCAGACGGTTGCCGGGCTCGCCGTCCGAGCCGACTCGGGAGCGCTGTAGCTGGATGAGGTCATGGGCGATGTTGAGCGCGGCCATCACCGCGATTCGATCCGTGCCGATCACGCGACCGCTCTGGCGAATCTCACGCATGCGGCTGTCGAGCAGGCGCGCCGACGCCCTGAGGTCGTCCTGCTCGTGGTATTCGCATGCGATCCGATACTCTTTCTCTAGAATCTTGATGCTGACTTGCAGCGGCTCTTCGATCACAAATTCTCCTCCATTGCGCGCAACCGGGACAGCATGGCCTCAACGCGACTTCGCGCTTGCTCGGTTTTCTCGATGAGCTCGCTCCGCTCGGCGACCAGGGATTCCTGGCGCACGCGTAGTGAGGCGTTCTCCTCGCGGAGCCTCTCGTTTAGGCGGATCAGGGCGTCTACCTGAAGCTCAAGCTGGTCGAGGTCAAAGTTCGCCAAAGTCCACGACTCCGTTGAAATTCTGCGCATTATGGAAGGGGCTCGGTGAGCGGTCAATGAGGCCGAGGCCCATGCTATGATCGGCGCGATTCGAAGCCATGACTGATGCGCGATGCATCGAGGAGCCTCTTACGGATATCGACCATGGACAGCTCGCTTCGTGCCTCGATGCGAGTCCCTTGAATCCGACGTTGGCCGAGGCGCACGGCATGCTCTGCGGGGTGCTCTGTGGAGACGTCGCCGATCCCGTCGGACTCTGGATCGAGCAGCTGCTTCCCTCCGCGGAGGAGGCTGAGTCGCCCGATCCCGAGGACCGCGCGGCGTTGCGCGATGTCGGCGAGACGATTGAGAAACAGGTGCGCGGCCCGGATCTCACCTTTGACCTGCCGATGCCGCAAGAGCGCGCGCCCCTGGTCGAGCGCGTGACCGCCGTCTACGATTGGGTGCGCGGCTTCCTCTACGCGATGGGGGTCCTGGGCATCTCCGAGCGCGACCTTGGGGGTGAGGCTCAGGAGGCCTACCGTGATTTCGCCGAGCTGACAAAGATGGATCTGGAAAGCATCGAAGATGGCGAGGAGAACGAGCAGGCGCTGATGGAGATCACCGAGTTCGTTCGCGTCGCCGCCATGACCATCTACGAGGCGTGCGCCAAGATCCCGAAGCGCAAGAAGACGGACGCATGACTCGAGCCGAGTACAAACGACGCCGACGCGCCCTCGCGAAGCAGATCGGGCCGGACAGTCTTGCCATCTTGCCGGCTGCCCGCGAGGCGATTCGCAATCGCGACGTCCATTACCCATTCCGGCAGGACAGCGATTTCGGCTATCTGACGGGCTTCATGGAGCCCGACGCCTTCGCCGTGGTCGTGCCCGGGCGGAAGGAGGGCGAATTCGTCTTGTTCTGCCGCCCGCGGGACGAAGAGCGCGAGCAATGGGACGGCTCGCGGCTGGGCGTGGAGGGTGCGATCGCGCAGCTCGGTGCCGACGAGGCTTATCCGCTCAGCGACCTTGACGAGGTGCTGCCCACCCTGATCGACGGGCGCGACCGGCTCTACTTCCCGATCGGTGCCGATCCTGGCCTGGATGCCAAGGTGATGGGCTGGGTGAATCAAGTGCGGGCGAGGGCGCGCGCCGGTGCGCGGGCCCCCGACACCTTCGTGGTCATCGACTCCCTCCTGCACGAGCAGCGTCTGCGCAAAAGCAAGGCCGAGGCCCGCGTCATGCGGCGGGCCGCGCGGATCTCGGCCGAGGCGCATTGCAGGCTGATGCAGCTGTGTCGGCCGGGGATGCACGAGTACGATCTGGAGGCCGAGCTCGAGCATGCCTGCGCCGTCCGCGGCGCTCGCCACTTGGCTTACCCATCGATCGTGGGCGGAGGCAAGAACGCCTGCGTGCTGCACTACACGGAGAATGCCGCGCGCCTGGAGGATGGCGACCTGGTTCTGATCGATGCCGGGTGCGAGCTCGACGGCTATGCCTCAGACATCACGCGGACCTTCCCGGTCAACGGCCGCTTCACGCCGCCTCAGCGCGCGCTCTACGATCTGGTGCTCAAGGCGCAGCTGGCCGCCATCAAGAAGGCGCGCCCAGGTGCGCGCTGGAACGAGCCGCACGAGGCCGCCGTTCGTGTCCTGACCAAGGGGCTCGTCGCGCTGGGCGTGCTCGACGGCAAGGTGGGCAAGCTGATCAAGGACGAGGCGTACAAGCCCTACTACATGCATCGCACCGGACATTGGCTCGGCATGGACGTGCACGATGTCGGTGCCTACAAGCGCCATGGCGACTGGCGGGTGCTCGAGCCCGGCATGGTGCTGACCATCGAGCCCGGCCTCTACATGCCGAGCACGGATGCTGTGCCCGAGGCCTATCGCGGGATGGGTATCCGCATCGAAGACGATGTGCTCATTACCGACGATGGCCATGAGATCCTGTCTGCGGGCGTGCCCAAGGACCCGAGTGCGATCGAGGCGCTGATGGCGGCCTGAGCCAAGAGTGGCGGCTTCGACCCTTGCGCGCGAGCGAGCGAGATGTGACGAGATGTATGATTACGACGTGGTAATTGTGGGGGGCGGCCTCGTCGGCGGCAGCCTGGCGTGCGCCCTGAGCCGCACGGCGGCCCGGGTCGCGCTGATCGAGGCCGTGCCGCCCCGCTCCGACCAACAGCCAAGCTATGACGAGCGCGTCATCGCGCTCTCGCTGGGCAGCCGGCGCATCTTCGGTGCGATCGGTGTCTGGCCGGAGATCGAGCCCGAGGCGGAGCCCATTTGCGATATCCACGTCTCGGATCGGGGTCATTGCGGCTTCAGTCACCTGAGCCATCGCGAAGAGGGTGTCGAGGCGCTCGGCTACGTGGCGCCGGCGCGCGCCATGGGGCAGGCCATCTATTCGGCGCTGCGCTATGCGCCGAATGTGGAGGTCTATTGCCCGGCGCAGCTGCACGGCTATCGTGTGGGCTCGGGCGGTGTCGAGCTCGATATCGAGACCGAGGACGGGCGGCTGGGTCTCCACGCCAAGCTGCTCGTGGCGGCGGACGGCGGCGATTCGGCCGTGAGGCGCGGGCTGGCGCTCAAGACGGAGGAGCGCGCCTACGGGCACGACGCCGTCATCACCACGGTGACGCCGGACCGGCCGCGGCGCGGCTGGGCCTTCGAGCGCTTCACGGATTCCGGGCCGCTGGCCATGCTGCCGATGACGCGCGGGCGCTATTCGGTCGTCTGGACCTGTCGCGAGGCGGAGACGGCCGAGCTCCTCGGGCTCTCGGACGAGGCCTTCCTCGAGCGTTTGCAGGGCCGCTTCGGCTACCGGCTAGGCCGTCTCGGCGAGGTCGCGCCACGCCATGCCTATCCGCTCAAGCTGCTGTTGACGCGGGACGCCGTTCAAGAGCGTCTGGTGCTCATCGGCAACGCCGCCCATACCCTGCACCCGGTTGCCGGGCAGGGGTTCAATCTGGGGCTGCGCGACGTTGCGGCCCTCGCCGAGGTCGTGGTCGAGTCCGCTGTCAGGGGTGGCGATGCTGGTGCCACATCTGTGCTCGCCGAGTACGGCGAATGGCGTCAGCGCGACCAGGTCGGCACGGCGCGCCTCACCGATACCCTCGCGCGCCTCTTCGTGGTCCCCTGGTGGCCCGTGCGTCTCTGTCGCAACCTCGGGATGCTGGGTCTGGACCTGCTCCCGGCCGCGCGGCATGGCGTGGCCGGGCGTTTCATGGGGCTGAGCGGCCGGCTTCCGCGGCTGGCCAGGGGATTGTCGCTGGAGGGGCGTCATGTCTGATGCTGAGCGGGATTTCGATGTCGTCGTCGTCGGTGGCGGTATGGTGGGCGCGGCCTTTGCGGCGGCCCTCTCCGGCAAGGGGCTGAGCATCGCCGTGATCGAGGCGCGGGAGCCGGCGCGCGATTGGCCGAAGGGTGAGATCGACCTGCGCGTCTCGGCCTTGAGTCGTGCTAGCCAGCGCATTCTCGAGCGTCTGGATGTCTGGTCCCGCATTGAGGCCTTGGGCTGCAGCCCCTATCGGCACATGCATGTTTGGGACGCCGTGGGCGGCGGCGAGATCCACTTCGACAGTGCGTCCGTGGGTCAGGCCGATCTCGGGCACATCGTTGAAAATCGCGTCATTCAGCTCGCGCTCTGGGAGACGCTCGAGCATCTGCAGGACGTGACCCTCTTCTGTCCCGGGGCCATCTCCGACATGGAGCGGGCTGGCGGGGTCTCGCGCCTGCTGTTCACCGACGGGCGCGCGATCGAGTGCGGCCTCTTGGTGGGCGCCGACGGCCGCGACTCCCTGGTGCGCTCGCTCGCGGGTATCGAGACCGAAGGCTGGGACTATGGCCAGAAGGCCATCGTTGCCAACGTCAAGCCCGCCGAGCGGCACCAAGAGACCGCCTGGCAGCGGTTTCTCCCGACCGGCCCGCTCGCCCTGCTGCCGCTCGCCGATGGCCGCTGCTCCATCGTCTGGTCGGCGACCGACGCGCGCGCCGCCGAGCTGATGGCCATGGAGGATCAAGACTTCTCCAATGCCCTGACCGATGCCTTCGAGGCGCGCCTTGGTCGGCTCGGCGTCGATGGTCCGCGCGCCGCCGTGCCCTTGCGTCTGCAGCACGCCAAGCACTACGTCCAGCCTGGGCTGGCCCTCATCGGCGACGCGGCCCACGCCATCCATCCCTTGGCCGGGCAGGGCGTCAATCTCGGATTCCTCGACGCCGCCGAGCTGGCCGTCGCGCTCGAGTACGCCATCGCCCATGGCCGCAACATCGGTGGTCTCTGGGCACTGCGTCGCTACGAGCGGGCACGGCGGGGCGACAACATGCTCATGCTGGCCGCCATGGACGCCTTCAAACGGCTCTTCGGCAACGACCATCCGGCGCTCTCCACCGCGCGTAGCCTGGGGCTGCGAGCCACCGATCGCGTCGCGCCGCTGAAGCGTCTCTTCATGGAGCGTGCCTTGGGCCTGGGCGTGGATCTGCCGCCGCTCGCCGCTGCCTAGACGCCGAGGCAATGCCGTCGCGGCCGTCGATCGGCGCGTGACTCCGAAATGCCGATTTCGGGGCGCGCCATGCTCGGCCCCGGCATCCTCGCATGCCGAGACCTCTAGGCTCCGGACGGCGAAGGGAGCAATGGCGCGCCTCCCTCGCGGTCTAGCGATCAGTCGCGTGCATCCATGCACGGATTTTTTCGATTTGGATGGAGGCGGCGTTTTGGTTAGTCTTGCGGCCGGCCGCCGGGGCCAGAGTCTCGGGCCACTTAGGCGATTGCCGGAAATTCTTATACCAGCTGGCGCCGGATTGAGGCCCTCCTTCAAGGAGTGCCGGCAGGAGCATCGCCGGGCGATGCGACCGACGGTGAGACACAGAAGGCGGGCATCAAGCCAAGCGAGATGGTATGAGCGTTGACAGAAATCGCCCTAGACACCTCGATCGAGACCGAGGCGATTCCATGGCCAGGATTCCAGCCATCTCCGACACGGGCCATCGGGTCCTGCGGGCCAGCCGCCTCGATCCCGTTGGCCGCGATGTGGAGCCCCGACTCCGGGCGCCGCAGTCGCGGCTCGCGACCTGCTCGGCGATCCGCTGGCCGGCCGACGACGACTGTCGCAGCCTGCGCATTTCCAAGCTCGGCGCGCGCACCCAGCGGCGCCAGCTTCTTCGAGCCCGACAGCGGACCCGGGATCGGCGTCGGCCAGTGCGATCACCCCGCCGACTGCAGGGCCGCCTTGCTGCGGGCGCGGGCTGGCTCAACGACCATGCAGTCTGGTGATCGGTCGAATCGGCGTCGCTCCCGATGCTTGGCTTCCTTTCGAGCCCGCTAGCAACCTGACCCAGCGAGGACAACCATGTCAGCAAAGAACGCCTTCTACGCCCAATCCGGCGGTGTCACAGCGGTCATCAACGCCTCTGCCTGCGGCGTCATCGAGACGGCGCGTCGGCACACCGACAAGATCGCCAACGTCTATGCCGGTCGCAATGGCATCATCGGCGCCCTGACCGAGGACCTGATCGATACCAGTCAGGAATCGGACGAGGCTATCGCCGCGCTGCGCTATACGCCCTCCGGCGCCTTTGGATCTTGTCGCTACAAGCTCAAGAGCTTGGAGGCGAACAGGCGCGAGTACGAGCGTCTGATCGAGGTCTTCAAGGCGCACGACATCGGCTACTTCTTCTACAACGGCGGCGGCGATTCCGCCGATACCTGCTACAAGGTCTCCCAGCTCTCCGAGAAGATGGGCTATCCGGTGCAGGCCATCCACGTCCCCAAGACCGTCGACAACGACTTGCCGATCACCGACAACTGCCCCGGCTTCGGGTCGGTCGCCAAGTACATCGCGACCTCCACTCTGGAGGCATCCTATGATGTGCGCTCCATGGCCAAGACCTCGACCAAGATCTTCGTCATCGAGGTGATGGGACGGCACGCCGGCTGGATTGCCGCGGCGGGCGGACTGGTCGAGGACCACAACATCCCCGTGCTCATCCTCTTCCCGGAGGTCGAGTTCGACCAAGAGCGCTTTCTCGCCGCCGTGAAGGAGAAGGTCGAGCGCTTCGACTTCTGCACCATCGTGGTCTCCGAGGGCGCCAAGTATCCGGACGGCCGCTTCCTGGCCGAGCAGGGAACGCGGGATGCCTTCGGTCATGCCCAGCTGGGCGGCGCCGCGCCCGTGGTCGCCAACATGATCAAGGATGTGACGGGCTACAAATTCCATTGGGCCGTCGCCGATTATCTCCAGCGGGCCGCGCGGCATCTGGCATCCAAGACCGACGTCGAGCAGGCCTACGCCATGGGACGCGCCGGCGTCGAATTCGCCGTGGCCGGCCACAGCGCCGTCATGCCGACCGTCAAGCGCACCAGCAACGACCCCTATGCCTGGGAGGTCGGCGAGGCGCCGCTGTCCGAGGTCGCCAATGTCGAGAAGTTCATGCCGAGCGAGTTCATCTCGGAGGATGGCTTCGGGATCACGCCCGCCTGCAAGGAGTATCTGATCCCGCTGATCCAAGGCGAGGACTATCCGCCCTTCGAGCATGGTCTGCCCAAGTACGTGACCCTGAAGAACGCCGCTGTCGAGCGCAAGCTGTCGCCTTTCGAGCTCTGAGCGCGACGCGTCGGGCGAGCGCCGCTCGCCCGGCCGACCCTAGAATCCCTGAAGCCTGGCCGAATTCGAAGGATTGGTATTTCCAAGGGCATTTTGGAATACAATTAGGGATTGATTACCGCGATGGGCCCGTCAGGGCCTTTTTTCGTTGTGCTCGCGGAGCTGCGAGCCGCGACGCGACCGATTCTTCAAACCAAATCGAGGCCAGCCCCATGGATATATCCAAGGTTTCCCGTGGCGACAATGTCCCCCACATCCTGAACGTCATCATCGAGATCCCCTCCCACGCCGAGCCCGTCAAGTATGAGATGGACAAGGAGACGGGCGCCATGTTCGTCGACCGCTTCATGTCGACCCCCATGTACTATCCATGCAACTATGGCTATGTGCCTCACACCTTGTCGTCGGACGGCGATCCGGTCGACGTCTTGGTGGTCACGCCCTATCCCCTGATTTCGGGCTCGGTCATCAAGTGCCGTCCCATCGGCGTGCTCAAGATGACCGACGAGTCGGGCGACGACGCCAAGATCCTCGCGCTGCCGATCGATAATCTCTACAAGGGCTATCGCGACGTCGAGAGCTTCCGCGATATGCCGCAGCATCTCTTGGACCAGATCGCTCACTTCTTCGAGCACTACAAGGATCTGGACGAGGGCAAATGGGTCCGCGTCGGCGGCTGGGGCGGTCGCGAGGAGGCTTGCCAGGAGATCCTGGACAGCGTCAAGATGTTCGAAGATGCTCCGGAGAAGCCGGCCTTCTGATGCCGCTCACGCATTTCGATCAGAACGGTGAAGCCCACATGGTCGACGTGGGCGCCAAGGCCGTGACGCGGCGTCGGGCGGTGGCTGAGGGGCGTATCCTCATGGCCGCCCAGACGCTGGCCTTGATCCAGCAGGGCGCTCACAAGAAGGGCGATGTCCTAGGGGTCGCGCGCATCGCCGGCATCATGGCCGCGAAGCGCACCGCCGATCTGGTCCCCCTCTGCCATCCGCTGCCGCTGACCCGAGTGGTGATCGATCTCGCTGCTTGCGAGGACGAGTCGGCCGTCTATTGTCGCTCGACCGTCGAGACGGAAGGGCAGACCGGCGTCGAAATGGAGGCGTTGTGCGCGGTTCAGATTACCCTGCTCACGATCTACGACATGTGCAAGGCGGTCGACCGCGGTATGGAGATGACGGACATTCGGCTGGTCGAGAAACAGGGAGGGCGCTCCGGGCACTGGGTCCGCGCGTCGGCCAATGCGTCCTGATCAAGTCGAATCGGCCGATCGAGCCGATCTATCGAATCGAGCCACCGGATCGACCCATGAGCCTCTGAAATGAATCCCTTCTACCAAGGTGCTCGATTCCTCACCGCTGCGGCCAAGCTGGAGCAATGTCCAGAAGACTGCGGCCGCGAGGTCGCCTTCGCCGGTCGCTCGAACGCCGGCAAATCAAGCGCCATCAACGCCATTTGTCACCAGAAGGCGCTGGCGCGGACCAGCAAGACGCCTGGACGGACGCAGCAGATCATCTTCTTCGGGCTCGATGAGACCCGGAGAATCGTCGATCTTCCCGGCTATGGCTATGCGAAGGTCGCGGTCTCCGTGAAGCAGCAATGGCAGCAGCAGCTGTCACGCTACCTCGAGTGCCGCGCATCGCTCGCTGGGCTGGTCATCGTGATGGACATCCGTCATCCGCTGACCGATTACGATCGTCAGATGCTGGCTTGGGGGCAGGGCGGGAGCCTCGATATTCTGCTGCTTCTGACGAAGGCGGATAAGCTCAAGCGCGGTGCCGGGCGCGCGGCGCAGCTCGCGGTCGAGCGCGAAGTCGCCCGGGACGCAGGCGCGGACAATCGGGTGAGCGTCGCGCTCTTCTCGGCAACCGAGCGTCTTGGTGTCGAGGCTGCGCAGGAAAGACTGAATCTGTGGCTGCAGGTCGACTGAGCCCAGCGGGCTCGACTCCGGGCATTGCCGCGGCGCCGGCGAGTGTCCGACGGCATTCGCGGTACGCGAGCCGGGACCGAGACCGGCACATTGCGGTCTCGATCACCGATGTGGGCCGATCTCAGTTGCTTCCCTGGCGGGCGGGTGGCGGCGGCGGCCCCTGATCGTAGCCGGGGGCATCGTACAAGCCGGGCATCATGGGGTGGAGAGGCCGACCGTACTCATGACCTGCGATCGGGCAGGGGCCGTGCCATTGAGGGGCGCCATATCTGTCCGGGCGCATCGGCGGGCGCGGCATCGGGGGTCTCTGTGCGAAGACCGCGCGTGCGGCCTCGCGCTGCTCCACCGTCATCTTCTCGATCGTCTCTCGATACTGCTCCATGCGCTTGGCCATCGCTTGGCGGCGCTCTTCCATTGCTTCCCAAGGTGCCGGCTGCGGAATGTCTCGATTGCGCTGGGCGGCCTCCGCTTGCATGCGCTTCCAATGCGCCTCACGCATCTCCTCGCGCTTCTGCCGGATGGCATCGCGCTCTTTCTGGCTCGGTCGCTTGTAACGGCCTGGCATCTCCGGAGGGGCCGGAGGCTCGGGCATTATGGCCCCGCTTGCTGCCCAGGGTGGCGTCTCGGGCAAGTCGACCCCAAGCTCCGCGGCACTGGCGCGCAGCTCCGCGTAGCGTTTCTCGCGCTCCTCGTCCATGGCGGCCCGACGCTCTTCCGCCTTGGCGCGCGCGGCTTCCAAGCCGGAAGGCGCCTGGGCTTGCGCCTGCGGCTGCGCCGCTGACGCGCTAGCCGTCTCGTCTGGCCCCGGGGTGGCTGCCTGCGCGGCCGCGGTGCTCATCCAGGCCGGGTATGTCATCGTCATGGCGACGACGGACGCCGATGCGAGCGTGCGAATGATTGGCTTTTGGGACATCGTCACTCCTCGTTGCTGGTTGTGAAAGGTTGCTGGTCGCGAATCGGTTGGCCGATTTCATGTGTGGGCTTGGATCTGAAAAGAGCTGCCAGCTTCCAGCCGCCAGCGTTTTGGAGTCAGGCAGCTGGCCGGCCCCCTGGGGCTTGTCTTGCTCGTGCTTAGGCGATTTCTGTCAATTCCCATACCATCTGGCTTGTCTTGACGCCCGCCTTCTGTGTCGCCCCGTCAGTCACATCGCCCAGCTATGCGCCTGTCGGCGCTCCTTGAAGGCGGACCTCAATCCGGCGCCACCTGGTATAAGAATTTCCGGCAATCGCCTTAGCTGTCGAGTGAGGGCGTCAACACGCGCGAGCTTCGGCGACCCAACAGCCGGAAGCCGATCGCTGGCCGCTCCTTCCATCTTGTCGGCTGACCGAGTCGATGCCTGCCCTTGGTCGACGCCGAGCGCCTGAGAGTGTACAGCCCAAGCCTCGATTGCGCCCATCCGGGCATCGCGGATGCGGCGCTGGCCGCCGCTCCCCGATGGGCCGGCGGTGCTGGCTCGGCTAGAATCCGTGGCAGGGCATCTTCGAGTCGGTCTCGGTCGCGGTAAAGAGGATAGACATGCAAATTGGAGATTTGATGGCAGAAAGCGGCGTCAAGTTTGGCACCAGTGGTGCCCGCGGCTTGGCGGAGGACATGACGGACTGGGTCTGCTATGCCTACACACGCGGGTTCTTGGGCTATCTGCGCGATAGCGGCGTCGTCTCCGAGGGCGGCGCGGTGGGCATCGCCGGCGATTTGCGTCCGAGCTCGCCACGGATCATGACCGCTTGCGCCCGGGCCGTGCTCGACATGGGCTGTCGGCCGCTGAGCTGCGGCTTCATTCCAAGTCCCGCGCTGGCCGCTTATGGCATGGCGCATGGGATTCCGACGCTCATGGTCACTGGCAGCCACATTCCGGACGATCGCAACGGAATCAAGTTCAATTTGCCGACCGGCGAGATCCTCAAGCGCGACGAAGCGGGCATCCGCGCCCAGGAGGTGGCTCGGCCGTCCGGCGTCTTCGATGCGGCGGGGCGCTTCGTCACCGATCAGGCAGCGGCCTTGCCGGCGCCGGACGGGCAGGCCTACGCGGCCTACGTGAGGCGGTATCTCGACTTCTTCCCCCGGGGATGTCTCGAAGGACTGAGCGTTGGGGTCTACGAGCACTCGAGCGTGGCCCGCGAGGCCTATGGCGACGTGCTCGCTGGCCTTGGCGCGCGTGTGACGCGGCTCGCGCCCTCCGATGCCTTCATCCCGGTCGATACGGAGGCCATCCGTCCAGAGGATGTCGACTTGGCAAGAGCCTGGGCGGCGGGCGGGCAGCTCGACGCCCTGGTCTCGGCCGATGGCGACGGCGATCGCCCGCTCGTCGGCGATGAGACCGGGAGCTGGCTGCGCGGCGACATCGCCGGCGTGCTCTGTGCCCGTCAGCTCGGCGCGCAAGCCGTTGTCACCCCCGTGAGCAGCAATACGGCAGTCGAGAAGTGCGGCTGCTTCCAGGCCGTCGCGCGCACCCGAATCGGCTCCCCCTACGTGATCGAAGGCATGCAGGCGCTCATCGATCAGGGCCTGGGGCCGGTCGTGGGCTATGAGGCCAATGGCGGCTTCTTGCTCGGGAGCGACGTCGAGCGTCAAGGCCTGCGCCTGACCGCTTTGCCGACGCGCGATGCGATCATCGTCGCCGTCAGCATCCTTCTGGAATCCGCGCAGCAGGGTAAGCCGGTCTCGGAGCTGGCCGGAGATCTGCCGCGACGTTTCACCTACAGTGACCGCCTGAAGGATTTCCCCACTCACATCAGCCAGGCGCGACTGGCCGCGCTCAACAGCGGCGATTTCGCCGCGGACAAGGCCGCGATCGAGGACTTCTTGGCCGAGGACTTCGGCGCGGTCGCCTCCCTCGACGACACCGACGGCTTGCGGATCACCTTCGCGAGCGGCGAGATCGCCCATCTGCGTCCCTCCGGGAACGCCCCGGAGCTGCGCGCCTACACGGAGGCGGATACGCCGGAGCGGGCTGCGGCCATGGGGCGGATCTGCATGCAGCGGCTCGAGCAGTGGCGCGGGTAAGGCGATTGCCGGAAATTCGTCTACCAGGTAGCGCCGGATTGAGGTCCGCCTTCAAGGAGCGTCGGCAGGAGCATAGCGGGCCTATGTGACTGGCGGGGCGACACAGAAGGCGGGCGTCAAGACAAGCCAGATGGTATGAGAATTGACAGAAGTTGGCTAGAGGCGCAATCGATCGGGCTCGCGGTCTAGAGCCCTGTGCATCCGCGGCTCAGGGTCTTGCCGCGCAGCGAGCGGTCGGCTCATAGCAGGAAGAGGGTCGCGAGACCCAGGAAGGCGAGGAAGCCGACGACGTCGGTCACCGTCGTCAAGATGACCCCGCCGGCGAGCGCGGGGTCGATGCCCAATCGCTGCAGCGCCAGGGGCAGCAGGGCACCGGCGAAGGCCGCAGCCAAGAGGTTGATGGTGATGGCCGCGGCGATCACCAAGGCGATGTCGGCATCCTTGAACCAGAGCTGTGCGATCAGGGCGACCACCAGTGCCCAGATGACGCTGTTGATCGCCGCGACCGCCATCTCCTTGGCGAGCAGCCAGCGCGTGCTCTTGAGCGTGAGCTGGCCCAAGGCGAGACCGCGGATGGTCAGGGTCAGCGTCTGGGTGCCGGCGATCCCGCCCATGCTGGCGACCACGGGCATGAGCACCGCCAGGGCCACGACCTGCTGGATGGTGGCCTCGAACTGGCCGATTACCCAGGCGGCGAGAAAGGCCGTGAGCAGGTTGACGCCAAGCCAGAGTGCGCGGCGGCGGGCGCTGAGCAGGACGGGCGCGAACATGTCCTCGGTCTCGGAGAGGCCGGCTTGACCGAGGAACTGGTGATCCGCTTCCTCGCGGATGACGTCGACCACGTCGTCGACCGTGATGCGTCCGAGCAGAAGCCCTTCGTCATCGACGACCGGGGCGGTGACCAGATCGTGCTGCTCGAAGCGGGTCGCGACCTCCCGGGCGCTCCAGGTTGCTGGGATGGCCTGTACGTCCAGTGTCATGGCCTCCGCGACCGAGTCCTCGGGATCGTGCGTCAGCAGGTCGGTGAGGTAAAGTACGCCTAGATAGTGGCCCTTTCGGTTCACGACGATGAGGTTGTCGGTGATGTCCGGCAGGCCGTCTCTCAGCCTGCGCAGGTAGCGCATCACCACGTCCAAGGTCATCTCCGGGCGCACCGTGACGGTGTCCGAGTTCATCAGTCCGCCGGCGCTGTCTTCGGCGTAGGACAGCGCCTTCTCGAGGCGGTCGCGGCGCTGCTGATCGAGCGACTTGACGACCTCATGGGTGATAGCGACCGGGAGGTCTTGGACGATATCGGCGAGGTCGTCCGTGTCCAGGCTTCCCACGGCTGCGACCAGCTCGCCGGTGTCCATCAGCTGGATCAGGTGCTCGCGAACGTCGTCGTGCAGATAGGTGAGGACCTCGCCATCGTGCTCCGCGTCCACCAGGTTCCAGACCAGCTCGCGCTCCTTGGGGGGCAGCGACTCCAGCAGGTGGGCGATCTCGGCCGTCTGCAAGGCGTTGAGCATGCGTCCGGCCTTGCGCATGCCGCCTTGCTCGAGCACCTGGCGCAGGTCTTCGAGACGCGTGGCTTCGGGATTGCTGGAGGCGGGGGCTGTCATGGTCACCTTGGCGCGCGGTCGTGATCTAGCCCTCGAGGCGGGGGGCTTCGCGCGCCTATGCTAACAACTGGGGACTTCCCGAGCGATGTCAGGCTTGATTGAGCGCGTCCAGCAGGCGTGCCGGGGAGGTCTCGTCGAGGTGGGTGAAGAGCTGTGCAACGCGTCGCCTGAGATCCTGGGTATCGGCCTGCAGGATTAGCTCCTTGACGTCGAGGAGGGCGCCCGGCTGCATGCTGAGCTCGCGCAGCCCCATGCCGAGCAGCAGGCGGGTGAATTGGGTATCGCCAGCCATTTCGCCACACATGCTTACCGGAATGTCGGCGCTGTTGGCGGCCTCGATGGTCATGCGGATGAGCCGGAGGATCGCAGGATGCATGGGGTCGAAGAGATAGTTGACCGAGTCGTCGAGCCGATCCACCGCCAGGGTGTATTGGACGAGATCGTTGGTGCCGATGGAGAGGAAGTCCATGCGCTTGGCGATGGCGCGTGCCGACAGCGCCGCCGCCGGCACCTCGATCATGGCGCCGACGGGGAGGGCGTCGTCATAGGGCAGGCCCTGTTGATGCAGCTGATGCTTGAGCTCCTCGATGAGCGCGAGCACGGTGTCGAGCTCCTCGACATTGGTCACCAAGGGAAGCATCAGCCGCACCGGCCCAACTGCCGAGGCGCGCAGGATCGCCCGCAGCTGTGGGCGGAAGAGGGCCGGCTCCTTGAGACAGAGGCGGATGGCACGGAGTCCGAGCGCCGGATTGCAGGCAGCGGAGCCGCAGGCGGTGAGGCCGTCGGCGCGCTTGTCCACTCCGAGATCGAGGGTGCGGATGGTGATGGGGATGCCATCCAGGTCCTCGATCATTGCGGTGTAGGTCGCCAGGTGCTCCTCCTCGTCCGGGAGGTCGGCTCTGCTCATGTAGAGAAATTCGGTGCGGTAGAGGCCCACGCCGGCTGCGCCATTGCCGCGCGCGATCTCGACGTCCTCTGGCAGCTCGAGATTGGCCTGGAGACTGACCGAGACGCCGTCGCGCGTGTGGGTGGGGCGGTGCGCGATTCCCCGCAGTCGGCGCTGCCGTGCCTCGATCGCCCGCAGCCGCTGGCGATAGTACTCCAGGGTGGAGTCGTCGGCCTTGGCCAGGACCGTGCCGGTCTCGCCGTCCACCACCAGCTGCTCGCCGGGGCGCAAGTAGCGGGTGATTTCGTGAACCCCCATGACCGCCGGAACCGCCAGACTGCGCGCCAGAATGGCCGTATGCGACATGGGGCCGCCGAACTCGGTGACGAAGGCCGCCGCGCCCCGGTGGCGCAGCAGGATGGTGTCCGCGGGCGTCAAGTCGCGGGCGACGACCACGACCCCATTCAAGTCCTGCGCTTCCAAGGGCTGCTGCGCGCCTTCTCCGCGCAAATACGCCTGGATCTGCTGGACGACGTGCTCGATGTCGTCGCGGCGGGTGCGCAAATAGGGGTCGTCCATCTGGTCGAAGACCTCGACCAAGGTGTCCCGGTGCAGCTGCAGGGCCCATTCGGCGCTGCACAGCTCGTCGGCGACGATCCGCCTCACCTCCTCGACGAGGGCGGTGTCCTCGAGCATGAGCAGATGGGCATCGAGGAGCTCGGCGATCTTGAACGGCGTGGTGGCGGGGATTTGCGCCCGCACGTTCTGCACGGAGGCGTGCGCCGCCGCGACGGCAAGGTCGAAGCGGGCGATCTCGCGCTCGACCTGATCCGCGTCGATGGCCGCATGGGAGGCGCCGCTCTGGCCGCGCAGGTCGATGAAGGCTGGTCCGATCGCAACGGAGCAGCTCGAGGCGATACCTATGCCCTGAAAGGCGAGCGTCACTCAGGCTCTCCGAAGCGTTCCCTGATCAAGGTTTCGATGGCCAAGATGGCCTCCTCTTCGTCATCGCCACGCGCCTCGACCCTGACCTTGGTGCCTTGACTGGCCGCGAGCATCATCACGCCCATGATGCTCTTGCAGTTGACGCTCTGGCCGCGTCGCTCGATGTCGATCTGACTCTCGAAGTGCGCGGCGCATTGCACCAGCTTCGCCGCTGCGCGCGCGTGCAGTCCGAGCTTGTTACATATCTCGAATTCTTTGCGGATCATCCCGAAACCGGCTCCTAATTGCTCTAAGCCTAGTGCCTATTCGCGCGGCTCGCAGAGGCGGACGCCGTTGCGGCCACCCTCGAGCGCCCGATCGACGACTGTGTCCAAGTCGAGCTTGGCATAGTTGAGTGCCCGCAGGAGCATCGGCAGATTGACGCCGGCGAGCACGCGGGTACGGGGACGCCGCTCGCTCAACGTGAGGGCAACATTGGCGGGTGTGGCGCCATAGACGTCGGTGAGGATCAGCACGCCGTCGCCGTCGTCGAGGCCGTCGGCGAGACGCAGCGACCTGTCCACCAAGGTCTCGCGGGGGGTGTCATTGATCACCTCCAGGGCCTCCGCCTTCTCTGGACGGCCGCCGAGGATCTCGCCGGCGATCCGCAGCAGGTCTCCGGCGAGGGGGCCGTGCGTCATCAGCAGGATGCCGACGCTCACGACAGCTCCCGGTGCCGGACCATGACCTTGTGACCGAGGGCCTCAAAGTGGCGGCCGAGTGCCTCCGTCATGTACACCGAACGATGCTGGCCGCCGGTGCAGCCGATGGCGATGGTCAAATAGCTGCGCCCGTCCGTCTCGAATTGCGGAATCCAATGCTCGAAGAAGGCGATGATGTCATCGCGCATTCGGATTACCTCTGGGCTGGACTCCAGGAAGTGCGCGACCTGAGGGTCCAGGCCCGAGAGCATGCGCAGCTCCGGCTGCCAGTGTGGGTTGGGCAGGCAGCGCACGTCGAAGACGAAGTCCACATCGGCCGGGACGCCATGCTTGAAGCCGAAAGATTTCAGCAGAACCGACGCCTTCGGCGAGGCGTTGCCGACGAGCCAGCCGCGCACCCGGTCGCGCAGCTCGTGCACGTTCGTCTCCGTGGTGTCGATGAGCTCGTCCGCGTGGCGGCGAATGGGCTCCAGCAGCTTCTGCTCGAGCGTGATCGCCTCGCGCAGGGGGCGGTCGCCACGTGTGAGCGGGTGCTTGCGGCGGGTCTCGCTGAAGCGGCGGATCAGGGTCTCTGTGTCGGTCTCCAGGAAGAGCACCTGACAGGCGATGCTGCTCGCTTGCGCCTCCTGCACCAGCTCCGGCAGCTGACGCAGGTCGTCTGGATTGGTGCGCGCGTCGATGCCGACCGCCGTGCTCGAGAGCGCGGGGTCGTCGAGCTTGCGCGCGAGGCCGCGGATCAGCTCTTTGAGCAAGAAGATCGGAAGATTGTCGATGCAATAGAAGCCGAGATCCTCGAGCGTATGCAAAGCGACGCTCTTCCCGGAGCCAGAGAGACCGCTGAGGATGACCAGTTTCATCGGATGTGCCCTGTGTCAGGCCGAAAACATTTGGCGCACGGTGAGCCAGGCTGCGTCAGGGCTTGGCCGCCGGTGGGTCGGGTCGGTCTTGGCTGATCGCCCGCGCCTGGCGATCGATGAAGTCGACTCCGGCATCATAGCCGCGAATTCGGAGCATTTGGTGCCTGACCGCGGCCTCGACCAGGATGGCGAGATTGCGGCCCGGCGCGACCGGCATGACGATCTTCGGGATGGCCACTCCCAGAATGGTCATGGCGGAAAGCCCCCCCGTGAGGCGGTCGATGCAGGCGAGCTGCCGCTGGTCGAGCGGTTGCAGGTCGATGACCAGATTGAGCGTCTTGTTGCGCAGGATGGCGCCTTCTCCGAACATCGCGCGGATGTTCAGGATACCCAGTCCGCGGACCTCGAGGAAATCCCGGAGCGTCTCCGGGCAGGTGCCCTCGATGGTCTCGGGTGCGATGCGTGCGAACCTGGGGGCATCGTCCGCAATGATGCGGTGCCCGCGGGTGATGAGGTCCAGCGCCAGCTCGCTCTTGCCGACCGCCGGGTCGCCGACGAGCAGGACGCCCATCCCGAGCACTTCGATGAAGACGCCATGCACCGTCGTGCGCTCTGCCAGGGCGTGGGTCAGGAAGTAGCGCAGATGGTTGATCAGCTCCTGGTCGCCGAGCGTGGAGCCAAGCAGAGGCGTCTGGGTCCGTGTCGCCTCGTCGCGCAGGTCCGGGCTCGGCTCGATGTCGTCGGTGAAGATTACGGCAGCCGGCCGGTCGGAGAAGAGCTTCTTGACGGTCTCTGCATAGGCCGTCGTGCCGAGCGTGGCCAGATAGAGCTGCTCCGGGTGTCCGATGACCTGGAGGCGGTTCGGATGGATGCAGTTCAATGACCCGATCAGGGACTGCTGGGCCTGCTCCGGCTCCTCGCCGCGCAGCGGGCGCTCGATCTCGGGCTCGGGCGTCAGCCAGCGCAGCTTCAGCTGATGCCCGGTTTGGTCGACGGTGGACTGAAGACTGTCGAGCATGAGGGTGCGCCGCCGGCAGGCCGGCTCACTCTGTGTTGAGGACGTCGAGCAAGCCCGAGGGTGACGCTGCCTCGCGCAAGCGTGCGCGAACGCTCGCGCTGCTGAACAAGCTGGCCAAGTGCGCCAAGAGCTGCAGGTGCTCTTCGTTGGCCTCCTCGGGGACGAGCAGCGCGAACGCCAAGTCCACGGGCTCGCCGTCGGCGGCATCATAGTCGACGCCCTTGACTGTCTGGACGAAGGCGCCGAGGACTTCGCTCACGTCTTTGAGGCGAGCGTGCGGCAGGGCGATGCCATGTCCCAAGCCGGTGCTGCCGAGCCGTTCGCGCTCCAGCAGCCGCTCGAACACAGTTTCCGCCTGAAGGCGCGGATGGTCGTTCGCCAAGAGCTCCGCCAGCGTCTCCAGGAGTCGCTTCTTGCTGGCGATCTCCACACCGCAGCCGATTCTGGTCTCGGTGATCAGGTCAGGACTGAACATGGGGCCGACTCCAGATGGCCTCAGGTGCGGTCGCGCAAGGCGCGCCCGAAGGGTGGCAGGGGCTGTTATTGCTCATGTTTTCTGCTACCTCGGGTCATGATTGGATCACGGGACCCAAGCCTGTAGATGTGCTCATCTGCAGTTGTCTCAATGAAAAACACCTCGAACGGTCGATCCGCCCGTCCGAGGTGCTGCGAGCAGGTGCTCGAGAGATGCTGAGTCAATACGCCGCTCTTCCAGGTGCGGATGCCTCTCTATCCCTAGCGGCGGCGCTCGACCGTCCGATGAAGCGAGTGCAGCGGCGCGATTCTCCTCTGCCCGAGCGGCTTATTCTACGGAAGGAATCATCGCCTGCCACTCTTGGAGAGGAGCTGGGCGCTTTCCGTGCTCGCTCCGCGTCGCTGGCTATTCTGCCTCGACGATCTTGACGGCTGCGCCGCGGTGACTGCTCTTCTTTTCCTTGTGGCGAATGACCTGTCTGTCGAGCTTGTCGATGAGACCATCGATGGCCGCGTACATGTCCTCGTGGACGGAGTCGGCAAATACCTTGCCGCCGTTGACGTGGAGCGTCGCCTCTGCCTTCTGCGACAGCTTCTCGACGCTTAGGACGACATGGGCGTTGATGACGTGGTCGAAGTGCCGTGCTAGACGCTCGAATTTGCTGTCGACGTAGGACTTCAGCGCTTCGGTGACGTCGATGTGATGACCCGTCAGGTTGATTTGCATCATGTGACTCCTTCAAAGGTTCAAACGGCCTGTTAAGCCAGGCGTTTGCGCTCGTTCGAGGGTGGGATACCCATTGCCTCGCGGTATTTGGCGACTGTTCGTCTCGCGACATTGATGCCCTGATCGCCAAGCTCCTGGGCGATCTTGCTATCGCTCAACGGCTTCTTGGGTGACTCGCTGGCGATGAGCTTGCGAATCAGGGCGCGAATGGCCGTGGACGAGCATTCGCCGCCAGATGCGGTGTTGACGTGAGAGGAGAAGAAGTACTTGAACTCGAAGGTGCCGCGGGGGGTGTGCATGTACTTCTGCGTGGTGACGCGAGACACGGTGGACTCGTGCAGATCCAAGGCTTCGGCGATGTCGCGCAGCACCATGGGGCGCATGCCCTCGTCGCCGTGCTCGAAGAAATCCTGCTGCATCTCGACGATCTTTGACCCCACTCGCAGCACCGTGTCGTTGCGGCTTGCCAGGCTCTTGATGAACCACCTGGCCTCCTGCAAGTGGCTCTTGAGCGTGACGCTGTCTGCGCTCTGATCCGAGCGCCGGACCAAGCTCGCGTAGTCCGCATTCACTCTAAGTTTAGGCGTCGATTCGGAATTTAGCTCGACGAGCCAGCGCCCCTCCTTCTTGCGGACGAAGATGTCAGGGACAACGTACTCCGATGGTGCCGTTTCGATCAAGCTGCCCGGCCTCGGCTGTAGCCCGCGGATGAGTCCCAGGGCGCCGATGACTTCCGCTTCGGGAAGCTTGAGCTGCTTCATGAGGGCGTTGACATCGCTGCGCGGCAAGTGGTTGAAGCCCTTCTCGCAGATGGCAATCGCTTGATCCCTCAGCTCGGTGCCGAAGGGCATCTGGCGCAGCTGGATGAGCAGACATTCTTGCAGGCTGCGGGCCCCGATCCCCGGCGGATCGAGCGACTGCACCCGGTGGATTTGCGTTTCGATCTCCTCGGCGGCGATGGACGCGTCGTCGATGGTCGCCAGCAGCTCATCGACGTCGCTGCGCAGGTAGCCTCCGGCATCGACCGCGTCGAGGATGGCCTGGCAGATCATGAAGTCGCGATCGTTCAGGCGGCTGAGATTGAGCTGCCACGCGAGATGGTCTTGGAGGGTCTGAGGGCGGCTCTGATGCGCGAAGGGGTCGAAGTCCGAGCCGTCGTCGGCGCCGTGCGCTGTGGTTGGCAGGTAGCTGTCGTAGACGTCCGCCCACTGGGTGTCGACGGGCAAGTCCTCGGGCATCTCGCTGGACTCGGCGCGGATCTCGCGGTCGACCTTGAGGTCCTGGTCCCCCGCTGAGGCTTCCGTCTGCTCGGTGCGGGACATCCCGCTCTCCTCGGTGCTCGGCGTGCTCTCACGATCGGCCTCGTCGCCTTCCTCGAGCATGAGGTTGGTGTCGAGCGCCTCTTGGATCTCCTTCTGCAAGTCGAGCGTGGAGAGCTGCAGGAGCTTGATCGCCTGCTGCAGCTGAGGCGTCATCGTGAGATGCTGGCTGAGGCGAAGCTGGATGGATTGCTTCATCGATCGCGCTGGCGTGGTGGATTGAACCGGTGCAAGTAGCTTAAAGCAATAAGGGTGCCTAGGTTAATTCTAGTCGACTCCGGCACATCTAAACGGCTCTTCCAGGGCGCCGCGCGCGGCAATGTGCGCGAGCGCACTGGGATTTCCCCCCCGACCTTAGCAGCTTCGCGCCTACATGGAGAAGTCCGCTCCCAGATAGACGTCGCGGACCTGCTGGTCTTCGAGCAGCTCGCTCGGCTCTCCCGAGGCGATGACGGTTCCCGCATTGATGATGTAGCCGCGATCGCAGATGTCGAGGGTCTCGCGTACATTATGATCTGTAATCAGGACGCCGATGCGGCGGTCGCGCAGATGGGACACGATCGCCTTGATGTCGCCGACTGCGATGGGATCGACGCCGGCGAAGGGCTCGTCGAGCAGCATCACCGCCGGATCGACGGCGAGCGCCCGGGCGATCTCGAGTCGTCTGCGCTCGCCGCCAGACAGGCTGAGGGCGAGCGAGTCGGCGACATGCGCGATTCCGAGCTCTTCCAGCAGACGGTCGCAGCGCTGCTCCCGCTCCGCGCGCTTGAGTCCCTTGCGCGTTTCCAGGATGGCCATGATGTTCTCCCGCGCGCTGAGCTTGCGGAAGACGGACGGCTCTTGCGCCAGGTAGCTGAGCCCTGAGCGCGCGCGTGCGTGCATGGGAAGCCGGGTGATGTCGCGATCCTTGAGCAGGATGCGGCCTTGGTCGGCGGGGATGAGGCCGACGATGAGGTAGAAGCAGGTGGTCTTTCCGGCACCGTTCGGGCCAAGCAGGCCGACGACCTCCCCGGCGTCGACCTGCACGCTCACGTCCTGCACGACCTGGCGGCTGCGGTAGTGCTTCTGCAGGTGCTCGGCGCGTAGCGCGGTCAAAGCCGGGTCCTCGTACCCAAGATCCTCACTCCTGCTCCGGGGTGATGGTGATCTTGACGCGGCCAGAGCCGCCGGCGCGGAACTGGGCCTTGGCGCGATCATAGACGATGCGCTCGCCCGCCAAGCGATCGGCGCCCTGAATCAGCAAGCCGTCGCCGATCAGGGTGAGCTCGTCCTTGTCGGCGTCGTATTCCATGCGCTTGGCGAAGGCCTTGACCTCGCCTTGATCGTCGTCGAGCTGCTGCTTGTACTTGGCTGGGCTTCCGAGCGCGATGATGAGCCTGGGCTGGCGGTCCTCGCGGTGATAGACGGTCACATGGTCGGCCAGGAGCCGCATGCTGCCTTGGTCGACCTGAACATTGCCGACGTAGACGCTGGTGCTGTCGCTCTCGCGCACCTCCACGTCGTCCGCCTCGATGAAGATCGGCTGCTTGGCATCGTCCTTCAGGGCCCAGGCCGGCAGCCATGCGCAAGCGCCGACGCCAGCCAGGAGGGCGAAGAGGGCGAGGCCAGGTCGCAGTCGTCGCCGGAGTGGGGCCACTGCTGCTCTCAAGGCTTAGGCTCCTCTGCGGGCGCGAGACGGATGCGTGCCCGGCCATGGAAGGTGGAGCGGGTCGGCTCGTTGTACCAGAGCCGCATGCCATTCGCCGTCAGCGTGTCGTCGTCGCTGCGGATGCTGACCTGGAGGTCGGTCTCGGCGACCGCCTCGGCACGCAGGATGTCGATGCGCTCGGTCTCGAGATGCGTCTCGCGGAAATCGCCGTCGCCCTCGCGATCGAGTCGGACGTCTCCGGCGAGCCGCACGCGCTCGCCGTTGTCGAAGATGGTGCCGCTGCGCGATTGCGCGCGCCAAGGCGGACCATCGGCCTGGAACAGCTCCATGCGCGGATGGGTCAGCTCCGAAATGCCTTCTTCCGCATAGTGGCGAAGCTCCAGCGCGACGAGCTTGCGGCCCGGCTGGCCCGCGGCGTCCGTCTCCACGGCGGAGAAGTCGCGCACGACGTAGTCTGGCAGGCGCTCGCGGGCGCCGAGCACGCGTGTGTCTTGCGCGCCGATGCGCATCAGCCACCAGGCGGCGATGCCGATCATGCCGAGCAGGAGGAGCAGCAGGAGCTGGTGCCGCGGCCAGCCGTAGCCGTTCGAGGGCGGTGCGAAACGGGTCATGGGCGGGGCGCCGTCCTCATTGGTCGTGCGTCATCATTGGTAACGCGCCATCATCGCATCGAGCGACCCCTGGGCGTCCATGAGCAGCTCGCAGACCTCCCGCGCGGCGCCCTGTCCACCCAGCGCGGAGGTTGTCCAATGGGCGCGACCCTTCACGGCGGGGTGGGCGTCCGCGACTGCGATGGCGAGGCCGACGCGCCGCATGATGGGCAGGTCGACGACGTCATCGCCCACGTAGGCGATGGCGTCGTCATTCAGGCTCAGGCGCTGTCTCAGCTCCTCGTAGGCGGGCAGCTTCTTGCGGTAGCCCTGGTAGACATCGGAGACGCCGAGGCTCTCCATGCGCATCTGGACGACGTTCGACGTGCGTCCGGTGATAATGGCCAGCCGGACGCCCGTCTCCTGGAGCATGACCATGCCATGACCGTCACGCGAGTTGAAGGCCTTGTATTCCTGGCCGTCGTCGCCGAGGAAGAGGCTGCCATCGGTGAGGACGCCGTCGACGTCGAAGATCACAAGCCGGATGTTTGCAGCGCGGTCGCGAACCTCTTGCATCAGTGCCCTCCAAGGATGGTTTTTCTCTGCGGTCAGACGACGCCGGCCCTGAGAAGGTCGTGCATATTCAGCGCGCCGATGAGGCGTCGCCGGTCGTCGATGACCAGCAGGCCATTGATCGATTTGGACTCCATGATCCGGACCGCCTCGACCGCCAGGGCGTCTGCGCTCAGTGTCGCGCAGTCGCGCGTCATAATGCTGTCGATGCGGGTCTCGCGGACATCGATGCCGCCGTCCAGCGCGCGCCTGAGGTCGCCGTCGGTGAAGATGCCTGCTAGGCACCCCTGCGCGTCCACCACGCCGGTCATGCCAAGTCCCTTGCGCGACATTTCCTCCAGGGCCTCGAGCAAGCTGCTGCCCAGAGGGACCTCGGGGACGCGCTCGTCGCGGTGCATGATGTCGCTGACGTGCAGCAGCAGGCGCCTGCCGAGACTGCCGGCGGGGTGGGAGCGCGCGAAGTCCTCGGCGGTGAAGCCGCGGCTTTCCAGCAGCGCGATGGCCAGGGCGTCGCCCATGGCGAGCGCGGCCGTGGTGCTGGATGTCGGGGCCAGGCCGAGCGGACAGGCCTCCGTCGCCACGCTGATGTCAAGATTGACGTCCGCCTCCCTGGCCAAGGTCGAGTCGCGCTGGCCGGTCATGGTCACCATGGGGACACCGAGCCGCTTGAGGATCGGCAGGATGGTCAGCAGCTCGTCGGTCTGGCCTGAATTGGAGATGGCGAGCACCACGTCGCGTGGTGTGATCATCCCAAGGTCGCCATGGCTGGCCTCGCCGGGATGAACGAAGAAGGCGGGGCTGCCTGTGCTTGCCAGGGTCGCGGCGATCTTGCCGCCGATGTGGCCTGATTTGCCCATGCCGAGAACGACGATGCGCCCCTCGCAGGCGAGCATGTAGCGGCAGGCCTCGACGAAGGCGCGATCGATGCGTGCCTCGAGCGCGGCAACCGCCACGGCCTCGTTCTCGATCACCGCGCGGCCGAGGGCTATGATCTGCTCCGCCTGTCCACTCGATAGAGGCGCTCGGAGTGCGCCGAGTTGTCGCTTCTCTGTCATGCGTTTGGGTGGCTGCCGGATGCTTTAGTCTTGGCTGTCGGGTTGAGGGGCGCCAGTTTGCGCCCAAAGTTGCCGGCACAAAATACACCACGCGGCGGGTCGTGTCCCGCGAGCACATGCGGGCGGATGGCGCCTGCCCTAGCGTCGCTGCTCGGAAGCGCGTCGCGCTGGCCGCGCGTGCCGCCCGGCGAGCCTGCCTGCTCGAGCGATCTCGAGGGTGGTCTGTCCCCGCGTGCTCTGCCGAAGTTCCGGCGCGGCGAGCCGATGCCATGGTCGGCGCAGAGGCGGGCCGCCCCTTGCGCTCTCTTGACGCCTCGGGCGCCGCTCGCGACAATTCCGCGCTTTCGCCTACGGCGACCGCGATTCACAAACCAGGACCATGGCTAGGCGAAGCCCCATGAAGGACAATGGCTCTAGGTCAAAGGCGCCAGGTGCCTCGACGCCGGCCGTGACGACTGGCGATTCCCAGCCGGCGGCCTCCCCGCGAGTCCCCAAGCCTTTGGTTCGTATCCGCGGCCTGACCTATCGCCGTGGCTCGCTGGTCGTCTTCGAAGACCTGGATCTGGATATCCAGCGTGGCGCGGTCACGGCGGTCATGGGGCCGAGCGGCACCGGCAAGACGACCTTGCTCAAGCTGATTACCGGCCAGCTGCGACCGGATGCCGGAAGCATCGAGGTCGATGGGCTGAACATCCAGGGGTTGGACAAGCCGCAGCTGTTCAAGCTGCGCCGCCGCATGGGCATGCTATTCCAATCGAATGCCCTGCTGACGGATCTCAGCGTCTTCGACAACGTGGCCTATCCGCTGCGCGAGCATACGGATCTGAGCCCCTCCATGCTGCGCAAGGTGGTCCTGCTCAAGCTGGAGGCGGTCGGGCTGCGCGGGGCGCGCGATCTCATGCCCAGCGCCCTTTCCGGTGGCATGGCCCGCCGGGCCGCGCTGGCGCGGGCGATCGCCCTGGATCCGATGATGATCCTCTACGACGAGCCCTTCACCGGCCAGGATCCGATCTCGATGGGCGTGCTGATCGCGCTGATTCGTCACCTCAACGACGCAGCTGGCCTCACCAGCATCGTCGTCTCGCACGACGTGCGCGAGACCGCGAGCATCGCCGACTATCTGTACGTGATCTCGCAGGGGCGAATCATTGCCCAGGGGTCCCCGGCGGAGGTCGAGGCGGACGACTCGGAATGGGTCCGTCAGTTCATGGGCGGTCTGCCCGACGGACCCGTGCACTTCCACTATCCGGGGCCGCCGCTGGCGCAGGATCTGCTCCGACGGAGCGCGGCCTGATGCTGGTGGATTCCATAGCCGCGCTCGGGCGTGGCGTGCTGGACTCGCTGACCCGGCTGGGGCGCGGGCACCTGCTGCTGGCCGACATCTTGCGCGGGTCCGGGGAGATCTTCCGGCATCCGCGCTTGCTGGGCGAGCAGATCGTCAATATCGGTGTCCTGTCGCTCCTCATCGTCGGCGTCTCGGGGCTCTTCGTCGGGATGGTGCTCGCGCTCCAGGGCTACTATGTGCTCAACCAGTTCGGCGCCGAGGAGAGCCTGGGTGTCATGGTGGCCGCGTCTCTGGTGCGCGAGCTCGGTCCTGTCGTGACCGCTCTCTTGGTCGCGGGGCGCGCGGGCTCGGCGCTGACGGCGGAGATCGGCCTGATGAAGGCGACCGAGCAGCTTTCCGGCCTGGAGATGATGGCGGTCGATCCGGTCCGGCGCGTGCTGACACCGCGCTTCTACGGCGGCGTGCTCGCCATGCCCATGCTTGCGGCCATCTTCAGCGCCGTGGGTATCCTCGGGGGCTATTTCGTCGGTGTGGGGCTGCTGGGCGTCGATGACGGCGCCTTCTGGAGCCAGATGCAGGCGAAGATCGATTTTGCCGAGGACGTGGTCAACGGCGTCATCAAGAGCCTGGCCTTCGGGATCGTGGTCACTTGGATTGCCCTCTTCCAGGGCTACGACAGTGTGCCGACGTCCATCGGCGTGAGTCGCTCGACGACCCGATCGGTCGTCCATGCGGCGCTGGTCGTCTTGGGGCTGGATTTCGTCTTGACGGCGCTGATGTTTGGAGACTGAGGATATGGCCAAGCGGCAAAATGTGGAGCTGATGGTCGGTGCCTTCGTGGCGCTCGGCTTGGTGGCGCTCTTCTTTCTCGCCATGAAGGTGAGTAATCTCAGCCTGAGCTCAGGTGGCGAGGGCTATGCGCTGACCGCGCGCTTCGCGAACGTCGGCAGTCTCAAGGTCCGGGCCCCGGTCACCATGGCGGGTGTGCGGATCGGGCGGGTCGAGGGCGTGCGCTTCGACAAGACGACCTACGAAGCCGTGGTGACCATGCGTGTCGATGCCGGGATCGACGCCATCCCCGAGGATACCTTCGCGAATATCTTTACCGCCGGTCTTCTCGGCGAGCAGTACATCGGTCTCGAGCCTGGCGGCAGCCCGGACTACCTGCGCGACGGCGACGAGATCGCCAACACGCAGTCGGCGCTGGTGCTCGAGCAGATGATCGGACAGTTTCTTTTCAGAAAAGCAGGTGAGAGCGGCTGATGGCTTCGAGACGTCACTTCCTGATCGGGCTTCTGGCCCTGGCACCCCTGTTCTGGAGCCTTGGCGCCCAGGCTGCGCAAGACGAGGCGACGGCGCTGGTCAAGCGCACGGCCGAGCGGATGCTGAGCACCCTGGAGGCGCGTCGCGCCGAGGTGGATCGTAATCCATCGCTGATCTACGGCATGGTGGAGAGCATCGTTGCGCCTCATTTCGACTTCCAGCGCATCACCCAGGGCGCGCTCGGGCAGTACTGGCGCCAGGCGACGCCCGCCCAGCAGCAGCGTCTCGTCGACGGCTTCAAGCAGGTGCTGATCCGCACCTACGCCCGCTCGCTGCTCAGCTATTCGGGGGAGGAGATTCGGTATCTGCCCGTCAAGCCGGGGAGTCGCCCCTCGACGGTCACTGTTTCGACCGAGGTGCGCGAGCCGGGCGCCGCCCCCATCCCCGTCGACTACCGTATGTATAACAACGGCAACGGCTGGAAGGTCTATGACGTGGTGATCAACAATGCCAGCCTCGTCGGCAATTACCGGAGCAGCTTCGCGAACGAGATCCGTCAGAGCGGCGTCGACGGTCTGATCGCGAAGCTCGTGGACATGAACCAGAAGGGCCAAGGGTGACGGCGGCGCGATTGCTGCCCGCGGAGTCTGGCCGCTGGGAGCTCTCTGGCGTGCTGGACTTCACCACGGTCACGCACTTGGCGGAGGAGGGCATGCGCCTGCTCCGTAAGGTGCCGGATCGTGGACGGGTCGCGATCGATCTCTCCGGGGTCGAGCTGGCCAACAGCGCCGGGCTCGCGCTCCTGCTCGAGTGGCTGGAGATGGCGCAGACGCGCGATATCCAGCTCAGCTACAGGCGTCTGCCCGACTCGCTACGGCGGATCGCCGCCTTTTCGAATCTTCAAGATCTGCTGCCAACCGGGCACTGATCGCCCGCCCCTTCGGGCTCCCTTCTTCTGTTCTTCGCTCGATCTCCATGGATAAACTCCTCATCACAGGCGGCCAGGCACTTCAGGGGCGCGTGCGTGCGTCCGGGGCAAAGAACGCCGCCCTCCCCATTCTGGCCGCGACCCTCTTGGCCGATGGTCCAGTCAGGCTCACGAACGTGCCGCACCTGCGTGACATCAACACCATGCTCGCGCTCTTGGGGCGCATGGGCGCGCGGCTGGAGCGCACCGCGGAGGGCGCCGTCACCGTGCAGCCGGCGGCCCTCACCAGCTTCGTGGCCCCCTATGAGCTGGTGAAGACCATGCGCGCCTCGATCCTGGTGCTCGGCCCCCTGGTGGCGCGCTACGGCCAGGCCGACGTCTCCTTGCCGGGGGGATGTGCCATCGGCGCCAGGCCCGTGAATCTCCACATCGACGGACTCCGCGCCTTGGGTGCGGAGGTCAGCGTGGACAGCGGCTACATCCGCGCGCGGGCGAAGCGGCTCAAGGGCGCTCGGCTGGTGATGGAGATGGTCTCGGTCACCGGGACCGAGAACCTCATGATGGCGGCCGCCCTCGCCGACGGAGAGACGCTCATAGAGAACGCTGCGCGCGAGCCCGAGATCGCGGATCTGGCGGACTTCCTCAATGCCATGGGCGCCCGCATCCAGGGCGCGGGCACGGCGGAGATCCGGATTCAGGGCGTCGAGCGCTTGGGTGGTGCCGAGTATCGCGTCATGCCCGACCGGATCGAGAGCGGCACCTTCTTGGTCGGGGCCGCGATGACGGGTGGCTGTGTTCGTGTCGAGGAGACCCGCCCGGATTGTCTGGATGCCGTGATTCAGAAGCTGCGCGAGGCCGGTGGCGCGGTCGAGGTCGGTCCGGACTGGATCGAGCTGGACATGCGTGGCCGCAGGCCGCGCTCCGTGGACATCCACACGGCGCCGCACCCGGCGTTTCCCACTGACATGCAGGCCCAGTTCTGCGCGCTGAATGCGATCGCTGAGGGGGTTGGCGTGGTGACGGAGACCATCTTCGAGAACCGCTTCATGCATGTTCCCGAGCTTCAGCGCATGGGTGCCGACATTCGGGTGGAGGGGAATCTGGCCGTCTGCCATGGCGTTGGCGGCTTGACCGCGGCCCCGGTCATGGCGACGGACCTGCGCGCCTCGGCCGGGCTCGTCCTCGCCGGGCTGGTCGCCGCGGGAGAGACCATGGTCGACCGCATCTATCACCTCGATCGCGGCTATGAGACCATGGAGGCGAAGCTCTCGGGCTTGGGTGCGAGCATCGAGCGCATCTCCGGGGGCAATGGGACCGCAACGCCATGAATCTGAATGCCCCACTGACGATTGCCCTCTCCAAGGGCCGTATCTTCGACCAAACATTGCCGCTGCTTGCACACGCGGGCATCGAGCCCCTTGACGACCCGGAGACCAGCCGTAAGCTGATCCTTGAGACGTCCAGTCCAAAGGTCAAATTCGTCATCATCCGCGCGAGCGACGTACCGACCTATGTTCAATACGGTGCCGCCGACCTGGGTGTCGCCGGCAAGGATGTGCTGCTCGAGCATGGCGGCGAAGGCCTCTACGAGCCGCTCGACCTCGGCATCGCCCGCTGCCGCTTGATGGTGGCCGGTCTGCCCGACGCGCTCGAGCCGACCTCCAGACGGCTGCGCATCGCCACCAAGTATGTCCATAGCGCCGAGCGCTATTTCGCCTCCAAGGGCCAGCAGGTCGAGATCATCAAGCTCTACGGCTCCATGGAGCTGGCGCCCTTGGTCGGCTTGTCCGATCTGATCGTGGACCTGGTCGAGAGCGGCAATACACTCAAAGCCAACGGTTTGGTGCCCCTGGAGCATATCGCGGACATCAGCTCGCGGCTGGTCGTCAATAAGGCGTCCTGGAAGATGAAGCACGAGGCGGTGAGTGCGCTGCTCGAGTGCCTTCGCGAGGCCGTCGGGCAGCGGTGAGGGATGCGCCCAGGCAGCCGTCATTTCAGCGTGAACTTTCAATTCCAAACAGTGACATCGTCGTGACCGAGATCAAACGTCTTTCTACCGCGGATTCCGACTATCAGGCACGGATCGCCGATCTGCTGGCCTGGGAGTCCGTGTCGGATGACAGGGTCCAGCAGACCGTCGCCGAGATCATTCGCGAGGTCCGCGCCCGCGGTGACGCGGCCTTGATCGACTACACCAGCCGTTTCGACCGCTGGACCCCAGCGAGCGCGGCGGACCTCGAGCTGCCAAAGGCCCGCTTGGAGGCGGCTTGGGGCAAGATTCCGGCCGCTCAGCGCGCCGCACTCGAGAAGGCGGCCGAGCGCATCCGCGCCTATGCCGAGCACCAGAAGACGAGCGGCTGGAGCTACCGCGAGCCGGACGGCACCCTGCTCGGTCAGCAGGTGACGCCGCTCGATCGCGCCGGGCTCTATGTCCCTGGGGGCAAGGCGGCCTATCCCTCCTCCGTGCTCATGAACGCCATTCCCGCCAAGGTGGCCGGTGTCGCCGAGCTGATCATGGTGGTGCCGACGCCCGACGGTGAGCTGAACGAGCTGGTCCTCGCCGCCGCCCATGTCTCGGGCGTCGACCGCGCCTTCGCCATCGGTGGCGCCCAAGCGGTCGCGGCCCTGGCCTATGGCACGGAATCCATCCCTGGCGTCGACAAGGTTGTGGGACCAGGCAACATCTATGTCGCCACCGCCAAGCGGGCCGTCTTTGGTCAGGTCGGCATCGACATGGTCGCTGGCCCATCGGAGATCTTGGTCGTCTGCGACGGCGGGACGGATCCCGACTGGATCGCCATGGACCTCTTCTCCCAGGCCGAGCACGACGAGGATGCCCAGTCGATCCTGGTGAGCTGGGATGCCGGTTTTCTCGATCGCGTCGCCGCCAGCATCGACAAGCTGCTGCCGACCATGGAGCGCCAGGAGATCATCTCCGCCGCCCTGCGCGCACGCGGGGCCCTGATCCAGGCGCGCGATCTGGACGACGCCATCGATGTCGCCAACTTCATCGCCCCCGAGCACTTGGAGCTATCGGTCGAGGACCCCGAGGCCATCGTCGGCCGCATCCGCCACGCGGGCGCCATCTTCATGGGGCGCTACACCGCCGAGGCCTTGGGCGATTACTGCGCCGGTCCCAACCACGTGCTGCCGACCTCGCGCACGGCGCGCTTCTCCTCGCCGCTCGGCGTCTACGACTTCCAGAAACGCTCCAGCCTCATCATGGCCTCGCGGGCCGGCTCGGCCGAGCTGTCCAAGACCGCCTCCGTGCTGGCGCGCGGCGAGGGGCTGACCGCCCACGCGCGCTCCGCCGAATACCGCGGAGAAGGCGCGGAATGAAGGCCCGCATCGATGCCCTGGTGCGGCCCGAGATCCGTGCGCTCAAGGCCTACCACGTCCCCGAGGCGACGGGCCTGATCAAGTTGGATGCCATGGAGAATCCCTATGGCTGGCCCGATGCGCTCAAGGCCGAATGGCTCGAGACGCTGCGCGCGGTCGAGCCGAATCGCTATCCGGATCCGCAAGGGGAAGATCTGCAGCTGGCCATCCGTGCGGCCATGGATATCCCGGAGGACATGGGCCTGCTGCTGGGCAATGGCTCGGACGAGCTGATCCAGATGATCGCGCTCACGGTCGCGCAGTCCGGCCGCAAGATCCTCTCGGTCGATCCCGGCTTCGTCATGTACCGCATGATCGGGCTCTTCGCCGGCATGGAGTACCTGGGCGTGCCGCTCGAGGCCGAGGACTTCTCGCTCGACCTGGATGCCATGCTCGCGGCGATCGAGCGCGAGCAGCCGGCGCTGGTCTATCTGGCCTATCCCAACAACCCGACCGGCAACCGCTTCGACGCCGACGACATGGTGCGCATCATCGAGATGGCACCCGGGCTGGTCATCGTCGATGAGGCCTATTCCCCCTTCACCGACTGCAGCTTCATGGGCTTGCTCGGCGACTGGGAGAACCTCCTGGTCATGCGCACCGTCTCCAAGATGGGGCTGGCCGGTCTGCGTCTGGGTTATCTCGTCGGCCCCAAGCCTTGGCTGGACGAGATCGACAAGGTCCGGCTGCCCTACAATATCAACGTGCTGACCCAGGTCTCCGCGGCCTTCGCCCTGAAGCACAAGGCGATGCTGGACGAGCAGACGCACAGCATCCGCGTCGAGCGCGGTCATCTCATGGAAGGTCTCGGTCGGCTTCCGGGCATCCATCCCTATCCGAGCGAGGCCAACTTCATCCTGACGCGCATGCCTGAAGGACGCGCGGACGCCATCTTCGCCGGCCTCAAGGAGCGCAAGATCCTGGTCAAGAACCTGAACGGCGCGCACCCAATGCTCGAGGACTGTCTGCGCCTGACGGTTGGCTCGCCGGACGAGAACGCCGCCCTGCTGGACGCGCTCGGTCCCCTGCTCGCTTGAGCCGAGCTCCGGAATGCGGAGCCGCAAAGGCGCCAAGGCCGGTCGGGCGGACGAGCGAGAGCGAAGTCCACCGAATCCCGCGCCGGTGGCTGTTGGCGGACCGCGCTGGGCTTGCCCGCCGACGAGAGACTGCAGGGCGAGACGCTTTCTAGGTTGAGCGCCTCGACTTGGGCTTGAGCACCCGAGGCTATACTTGTCCGGGTGCATCACAAGCATGAGCCTCGTCATCCCGACATGACTGACCTGACCACACTCTACCAGACCGACTACGCCGCCTGGGCGCAACGCAACGCCGAGCTGCTGCGCGAGCGACGCTTCGACGAGCTCGATATCGAGCATCTGCTGGAGGAGCTCAGCGACATGAGCAAGAGCGATCGCCGCGAGCTGCACAGCCGTTTGCTGGTGCTGCTGGCGCATTTGCTCAAATGGGAGTTTCAATATCGCTCGCTCTCCGAGCGGTGGCGCGAATTCAAAGGCGACAGCTGGCGCTCGACCATCGTCGAGCAGCGCGAGCAGCTTGCCGATTTGCTGCGCCAATCCCCCGGCCTGAAGTCTGCCGTCGATGGGGCCATTGCCGACGCCTATCCGGTCGCGGTCCGTCTCGCCCACAAGGAGACCCGGCTGCCCAAGACCATATTTCCTGAAATCTGTCCCTATAGCCGCGACCAGGTCTTCGACGACGACTTCTATCCCGAGTCGGAATGAGTATCTCGAATGCGCCCTTGTCGAGACGGCATCCCTCATGCCCGGTCCGCCCGGCGGTGCTAGCCGAGAAACATCCAGATGCCGGACTTTCTGGCTGACAGGCCGCTCATCCGTTCGGATGACGCATAGGACACCTAAGAGCCCTTCTAAGACAAGGCTCTTAGGTGATCTCCTGAAATGATCCTACCCAGAACAGCGCCTCCAGTAGGATGGGCAAAGCCCCTGGCACGCCGGCGCGTATGGGGAAGCCGTTTGTGGGGCGTGCCCACCCAGGTCGCTCAGGCGCCTGGACGATGGGCAGGCTGCGCTTTGCCCATCCTCGGGGAATCTGTTTCCCGGAAATCACCTAGGCTGGCTGCTGGTGGCTGTCAGGTCCTCCTAGGGACAATTGTCCGTTAGCAGTGCCAGAACATCACGTGCACCATGCACCACGCGGACGACCTCGATACCATCCGTGATCTCGCGATACAGGATGAGATACCGTCGCATCGGAAAGTAGCGCAGTCCCGGCGCAATATCTGGCCGCGCTGGACCCAGGGACGGTTGATCCCGAAGAAGCATTAGCTTCTCCTCAATGTCATCTAGAATACGGTCGGCGGCGCGCCTATCACCCGGCGCAATGTAGAGCCAGATGTCGATTAGATCTTCCTCGGCTTGGGCCGTCCGCTTGATGTTTGGCATTGTCCCTCATGCCCTTGGCTCTTGAGTCTCCTCAGCGTCGACAAGCCGCCGCCGGGCCTCAGTCTTGACCGCCGCCATATCGGTGAAACGTCCCTGTCCACTCGCAAGGCCTTCCTGCCAAAGACGCCGCAGCTCCTCCACTTCGCTCTGCTCCAGGGCACGCCGCTTCTTCCAGTCCCGCAGCGCTTCCCGCATGACCTCGCTGGTTGAGGCATACTCGCCGCTCTCGACAGCTTCGCGCACAACGGCCAGCATTTCGGGCGTTAGCGCCACACTCACCTTTTCGACGTTCGCCATGACCCGTATCCCCTGATTTAAAGGTCGTAAGGATTCCTACTATAGAGCAAGAAGACGTCTCTAGAGCTCCAGCAGCTCGACATCCTCATCGCGCATCTGCTCAAGCTGCAGGTTCAGGTCGACCGAGCGCGCACCAATGAAAAGGGCTGGCGCGACACCATCAGGACGCAGCGCAGATCGCTGTTGTGGCATCTGGATCAAAATCCCGGACTCAAGAGCCCGGCGCAGATGACGAAAGCCCTGGAAACTACTTGGGGTGACGGGCGCGATTTGGCGATCCGCGAGACTGGCCTGGATCCCGACCTCTTTCCCGAGGACAACCCCTTCAGTGCCGAGCACCTGCTAGACCCGGACAACGCGGTCTGGTATTCGCTCGCCTGGGATGTGCGCACCTGATCTTGTGCGCGAGCGCCTCGCTCAGGTCCCTTCGATCCGGTCGTAGTAGCGTGCCCGGTAAAGCAAGCGGGGTGCGCTTCCGTCCGTGAAGCCGGTACGGGTGTGCAGCGCATTGTTGCTCACCAGTCCCCAGCCGGACTTCAACCGCCCCTTGAAGTGCCAGGGCGAGCCTTCCTTGAGGATGCCTTTGAGGCAGGCGACGGCCTCGGCGGTCAGCCCGTCCTCGCGCCAGCGGATGTTGCGCGAGCGGTTGGTGAAGCGCATGTGGAGGCGCCCGTCGGGCCTCACCGAGAAGACAGGTCCGGGCTGGTCGGGACGCACCTGCTCGCCGTCGACGAAGCTGGCCGGAATCGTCATGCACTCCGGGTGCATGAGGGCGCGGATGTAGTCGGGCGACTTGTCGCGCACAAGGATGTAGGCGATCTCCTGATCCAGCAGGGCGTTCTCTCCGCCGCTCTCGGCCGGCTGAACGCAATGGAGGAGTAGGGCGAAGATCTCGCGGTCCGGGCTGTTGTAATAGCCGTCCGTGTGCCAGTCGATGGGGCGGTTGGAGTAGGGGATGTAGTCTCGATGCCCGGCATCCGTCTGCACCGTCAATGAGGTGATGGCGTCCTCGTCGGCACCTCGGTTGTGATCGAGTCGATGCAGTCCGAAGCGCGCGCCGATCGCCGTCGGGATGGCCTTGTCCGGGTCGTCCCCGGTCTGACCGACATAGATGGCCATGTTGGCTCGGCGGCAGCGCTCCAGGATGGCGGCATGCTCGCTGTCCGTCAGGCGGCGCGGATCACCGATCTCGACGACCAGGTCGGTGAGCGCCGTCGGAGCCTGGGCCAGCTTTTCATCGCGCCAGCGGCGGTAGGCGTCTTCGTTGTCCAAATCGAAGGGTGAATCGAGCATTGGGGGTGGCGCTCCTCTCCTGATGGGCTCTAGGGCACTTTGGGCTGGGCATCATCGGCCTTCGCCGATTGGAGGGCAACGCTAATCGGCGCGCTCGCGGAAGGCATTGACGCCTGTCAGCTGCCGCTGATGGGCCGTCAGGGGTGCACATCGCCATGCCAGTGCTTGCTACCATTGACGCATTGGCCCAGCCATTGGATCGACTGCACAGCCCATGTCAACGGCGGATCCCAGCTCCACCCAGATTATGCCAGCGGCCGATGAGGCCGCCCGAAAGATCCGTCTCGAGCGCATCGAGCTGGAGATCCTCTCGGGACCGGACGCCGGTCGCGAGGTCAAGCTGACGCTGCCGAGCGTGAAGATCGGAACCGCCCCAGACAACGACGTCATGCTCACGGACCGCACGGTCTCGCGGCACCATGCCGAGATCCGCATGACCCAGGAGGGCCTGCTGCTCAGCGATCTGGGCTCCACCAACGGGACCTTTCTCAACGGACTCAGGGTCAAGGAGGCCTATCTGGGAACAGACAGCGTGCTTACCCTGGGATCCACAGAGATCCGCATCGGCGCCGGCACGGAGGAGCGGCCCTACGAGGTCGCCCAAGAGAGCCGCCTCGGCGGACTGGTCGGTGGCACAGAGCCCATGCGTGAGCTCTACGGCCTTATCAAGGTGGTGGCGCCGACGCCGACCACGGTGCTCATCACCGGCGAGTCCGGCTCGGGCAAGGAGGTCGTCGCGACCGCGCTGCATGAGCTGTCGGGCCGGCGCGGGCCATTGGTCGTCTTCGATGCCTCTGTCACCGATCCCGAGATGGTGCGCAACGACCTCTTCGGACACATCAAAGGGGCCTTCACCGGGGCGACCGGCTCGCGGGAAGGCGCCTTTCGCCGCGCGGACGGCGGAACCCTCTTCATCGACGAGATCGGCGAGCTGCCGTTGGATTTGCAGCCAAGGCTGCTGCGGGCGCTCGAGAGCCGCGAGGTGGTGCCGGTCGGATCGGATCAGTCCGTCAAGGTCGATGTGCGTGTCATCGCCGCGACCCACCGAAACCTCGAGGCCATGGTGCAAGCCGGGGAGTTTCGCGCCGATCTCTACTACCGCCTCTCGGTCATCTGCCTGCAGGTGCCGCCGCTGCGTGAGATCAAGCCCGACATCCCGCTGCTCGTGCAGAGCTTCGCCGACAAGATGGGTATGCCCTGTCGGCTGACGGCAGACGCCGAGCGCGCCCTGCTGGGCTATCACTGGCCCGGCAACGTCCGTGAGCTGCGCAACGTCCTGGAGCGGGCGGCCGTGCTCTGTCGCAGCCAGGAGATCCGACCCGAGCACCTGCGCCTGAGGGATCTCGGCGGGGCCTCCCAGCCCAGCCCCATGGGCGATACCTCCGGCGGCTCATCCGCCGCCGTGGCCCAGTCCCCCGCCGAGCTCAAGGCGATGGAGCGCCAGATGATCAGTGACGCCATGGCACGCAACGGCAACAACAAGACCGCCGTCGCCCGCGAGCTTGGGATTCCGCTCTCGACGCTCAAGCGGCGGATCGCCGAGTACGGGCTGTGACAGCTTCCAGCTCCCAGCTCCCAGCCGTTGCTTCGTCGAGCCTTGAGCCCTTGACGGACTCATCCATCGGGTGAAGCCTGGGGCGCCAAAGATCCGTTAACTGACTGATTCCAAGAAGCTGGAGGCTGGCAGCTTCTTCACGAATCACTCGAACCCATATTGGAAGTTGCCATTCGCAACGCCGATGTGCACCTGCTCGATCGGCTTGCCTTCCATCATTCGGGTCAGGAATTCCTCGCTGATCTTGGGTAGGACGGTGTTGGTCAGGATGGCGTCGATCATGCGGCCGCCGCTCTCCAGCTCGGTGCAGCGCGAGGCGATGAGCTTGACGACGGCGTCGTCATAGCTGAGCGGCACCCGATGGTTCTCTTGCACGCGCCGGGCGATGCGGCCGAGCTGCAGCCGCGCGATGGCGCCGATCATCTCCTCGTTGAGCGGGTAGTAGGGGATGGTGACCAGGCGTCCGAGCAGGGCGGGCGGGAAGACTTTGAGCAGGGGCTCGCGCAGGGCCTTGGCGATGTCCTCTGGCTCGGGGATCAGCTCGGGATCGCTGCAGAGGCGCACGATGAGGTCGGTGCCGACATTGGTGGTGAGCAGGATGAGGCAGTGCTTGAAGTCGATGACGCGCCCCTCGCCGTCCTCCATCCAGCCCTTGTCGAAGACCTGGAAGAAGATCTCGTGGACGTCTGGGTGGGCCTTCTCGACCTCGTCGAGCAGAACGACCGAGTAGGGCCGGCGCCGCACGGCCTCGGTGAGAATGCCGCCCTCGCCATAGCCGACATAGCCGGGCGGGGCGCCCTTGAGGGTGGAGACGGTGTGCGCCTCTTGGTACTCGCTCATGTTGATGGTGATGACGTTCTGCTCGCCGCCGTAGAGGGTTTCGGCCAGGGCGAGGGCGGTCTCGGTCTTGCCGACGCCCGAGCTGCCGGCGAGCAGGAAGACGCCGATGGGCTTGTTGGGGTTGTCGAGCTTGGCGCGGGAGGTCTGGATGCGCCGGGCGATCATGTCCAGCGCATGGCGCTGGCCGATGATGCGCTGCTCCAGGGTGTCCGCCAGCTTGAGGATGGACTCCAGCTCGTTCCTGACCATGCGGCCGACCGGGATGCCGGTCCAGCTCTCGACCACGGCGGCGACCGCCTGGTGGTCGACGGTCGGGAGGATGAGCGGATGCTCGCCCTGCAGGCCGTGGAGCTGGGCCTGTAGATCCTTGAGCTGGGTCAGCAGGGCGTCGCGATCGGCCTCGGGCATCGGTTCGGGCAGCGTGGTGGACTCGGCCTGGTCGGCGGTCTGGACCTGGGTCGTCTCGGCCGCGGCGTCGGCGGCCTCCTCCAGCTCGGTCGCCGTCCCCTCGACCTTGCCGGTCTTGCCCCGCAGTTGGCCGCGGATCTGGAGGATCTGCTCGACCAGCGCCTTCTCCTGCTCCCAGCGGGCTTCGACCTCGGTGAGACGGGCCTGCTCGGTCGCCAGCTTCTCGGCCGCGGCGGCTTCGCGCTCGGCCGTGTCGATGCCGACGACCGTCTCGCGCCGGATGATCGCCAGCTCGTTCTCCAGCGCGCCGATGCGCTTGCGGCAATCGTCGACCTCGGGCGGGACGGCGTGCTGGCTGATGGCGACCCGCGCGGAGGCCGTGTCCAGCAGGCTCACGGACTTGTCCGGGAGCTGGCGCGCCGGGATGTAGCGGTGCGACAGCCGTACCGATGCCTCCAGCGCCTCGTCCAGGATCTGCACCCGATGGTGCTGCTCCATGGTCGAGGCGACCCCGCGCATCATGAGGATGGCCTTCTCCTCGCTCGGCTCGCCGATCTGCACCACCTGGAAGCGCCGGGTCAGCGCCGGGTCCTTCTCGATGTGCTTTTTGTACTCGGCCCAGGTGGTCGCCGCGACCGTGCGCAGGGTGCCGCGCGCGAGCGCGGGCTTGAGCAGGTTGGCGGCATCGCCGGTGCCGGCCGCGCCGCCCGCGCCGACCAGGGTATGGGCCTCGTCGATGAAGAGGATGATCGGCTTCTGGGACGCCTGAACCTCCTCGATCACCGAGCGCAGACGCTGCTCGAACTCGCCCTTCATGCTGGCGCCGGCCTGGAGCAGGCCGACGTCGAGGGTGCGCAGGGTCACGTCCTTGAGCGGCGGCGGGACGTCTCCGGCGACGATCTTGAGCGCGAAGCCCTCGACCACGGCGGTCTTACCCACGCCGGCCTCGCCGGTCAGGATGGGGTTGTTCTGACGACGGCGCATGAGGATGTCGACGATCTGGCGGATCTCGGCGTCGCGCCCCACGATGGGGTCGAGCTTGCCCTTAAGTGCCTGCTCGGTGAGGTCGACGGTGAAACGCTTGAGCGCCTCCTGCTTGCCCATGGCGGCCGGTGCGATGGCGTCGCTTGCCTCGCCGGGTGCGGCGCCTCCGAATTGGGATCCGTCCTGGGATCCCATGGACTCCTCCGGCGAGCCGCCGAGGATCTCGCCGAAGCGTTCGCACAGGGTATCCAGCTTGATCTTGTCGAATTCCTTGGAGATGGCGGGCAGGGCGTTCTTGAGTCCGGGTGTCTTGAGGATGCCGACGACCAGGTGCCCGGTGCGCACCTGGGACTCCTTGAACATGAGGCTGCCGTAGACCCAGCCGCGCTCGACCGCCTCTTCTACATGTGCGGAGAGGTCCGAGATGGAGGTCGCGCCGGCCGGCAGCCGGTCCAGTGACTCGGTGACGTCCTTCACCAGCCGGGCCGGGTCGATCCCGAACGCCTTGATGATCCGATGCAGGTCCGAGTCCTGCAGTTGCAGGATCTGGTGAATCCAATGCACCAGCTCGACATAGGGATTCCCACGCAGCTTGCAGAAGACCGTGGCGCTCTCGATAGCCTTGTAGCCGATCCGGTTGAGCTTGCCGAACAGGGCGACGCGACTGATGTCGGGCATGGTGGTTTCCTCTCAGTTGTTCTCGGACTGCGCCCGCTCACAGGCGTTTGGCCTATGCGCGCTGGTCTTGTCGCTCCAGAGGGAGCCGCTTACGCTCCTCGGTTTCTGTTGCGTACGAAAATACGTACGCCTACGCTCTGGGGTATCACGGACTGCTTCGGGGTCGACGACATGGATTCCATCAGCTACTCGGGATTCAGGGCCAATCTGGCCGACACCCTCGACAAGGTCAACGACGATCACAAGCCGGTCTTGATCACGCGCCAGAACGGCAAGCCCGCGGTCGTCATGAGCCTGGAGGATTTCCAGTCCTATGAAGAGACCGCGTACCTGATGAGCGGCCCCAAGAACGCCGAGCGCCTGAGCCGCGCCATTGCCGAGGTCGAGGCAGGCCATCTGACTCAGCACGATCTCATCGACCCATGATCCTTTCCTGGGCGGAAGCCGCCTGGGAGGATTACCTCTATTGGCAGCAGACGGATCGCAAAACGCTCAAGCGCGTCAACACACTGATCAAAGACATCCAACGCCAGCCGTTCTCCGGACTTGGTGACCCCGAGCCGCTGAGGCACAACTGATCCGGCTATTGGTCGCGGCGGATCGACCGCGAGCACCGGCTGGTTTACAAGGTGACTGAATCGGCGCTGATCATCGTCCAGTGTCGTTATCACTATTGATCGCTTCCGCTGGCTTTCGCGGTGCTCCGGGCCTCGCTTGGTCGGTGGGAGCGGCGCCTCGCCGCGATCCGGTGCCAGTCGCGCCGGGGCGGCGCTCCCACGTTGGCACGCGCCTTCATGCCGTTGCGGTCAGGAACCGCAGCGGCTGCAGCTTCAAATCATCCGGATCCTGCTCCGGCGTCCCGCTGGTCGCCCAGGTCGTCCAGCCGAGCTGGCTCTGGCCGCCGAGCTGCATCGGCGGTGTGTCCTCGCGGCGCAGGACCAGGTTCAGCTCCCAATCCAGCTCGTCTCCGAGGTAGTTCCGCACGATGGCGACCAGCCGCGCGAGGCTGGCGCCTCCGGGCAGCATGCGGCGGTAGTCGTCGAGACCCAAGGGGCCGAGCTGGATGCGGAACCTGTACTGACGGTCCCAGACGCGTGCGCCGACGATGGTGGTCAGGCCCAGGCTGCCGGTCTCAGGCGAGCCGCCGAGCTGCCATTGGGAGCCGCGCGGCAGCTGGAGCCAGTGTCCGACGAATTCCTCGATGCGTGCCGGGAGTCCGAAGAAGTCCGCGATCATGGCGGTCAAGCCCTCGGGGTGGCGGCTCTGCGCGACCAGGCGCCCGGCGTAGTGCAGCTTGGCGAGGTCCGGCATGGCGTCGCGTGCGCGGAATGACGGCATGCCCTGTCCGAAGAGCGCGGCCAGATAGACGGAGAAACGATCGCTCTCGGGGCGGTCGAAGCTGACGGTCGGGCGTCCGTTGGCCCAGGCGCGATAGAAGAGCGCCAGCATGCGATGGTGGAAGATGTCGGCGAAGCGCGCGAAGGTCGGATCGCCGGCCGTGCGCTCGCGCTCGCGGGCATACTCGCTCAGGTGTAGCGGCAGCGGACCATTGGGGCCAAAAAGGCCCAGGAAGTAGACGGCCAGACGCGGCGGCTGTCCGGGCTTCTCCCAGCGGAAGTCCGACAAGGTCGCGGGCGCGAAGCTGAGCGAGGGGTCTTGTGCGAGACGCACCGGCTCCTCGGCCGGTCGGGATGTCTGGCCGATGCGCGGATGGTCGCGATGGGCGCACTCGAGCTGACGCAGCGCTTGGAAGAAGCCGAACCCATAGGGCGACTCCCGCAAGGCTTGCAGCACGGCTAGCTGGTCTGACGTCGACCGATTCTCGCTGGCCACCGCATGACCTCGCCGTCGTCCGGGGTGTTGATGACAGTCTCCGTGAAGGAATTGATGGAGACGTATTTCGCGAAGAACTGCTCCAGCACCGCGCCCAAGAGGAAGACGCCACTGCCCTCGAAGGCGCTGGGCTCGAGGGTCAGTCTCACTTGCAGACCCCTTGCATAGGTCACGCGTCCAGGATCCGGCAGTCTTCGCGTGATGGGGGTGGTTTGAACCGCCTGCACACCCTCGACCTGGCGGCGGGTGGCGGCGTCGCTCAGCTCACCATAGAGCGCCAGCAGCTCGCGCAGCGCGGTCGCGCCCCGCTCCCCGTCCTCGTTGCTGAGCGAGAGATAGTTGAGCGAGAGGTGGCTGATGAGGCGCCAGGCGCTGTCGCCCTTGGGGAAGGAGGGGCGCGGTTTGGTCGGCCCGGCGACGCAGCGGATGGACTGCACGGGGGCGCTGATCTCCAGGGAAAAATCCGTGTTGCCCTTGCCGAGGGGCAGCTGCAAGGGCAGGTCGCGGTTGGTGCAGAGGGTGCCGATCGCGAGCTGCCGCAGGCTGTGCCGATAGGGGGCCTGGTCTGGGTCGACCAGGCCGATGAAGACCTCGCTGCCAATGTAGCTGGAGCGCGGTCCGCGCAGTTGCTGCTGGGCCGAAGGGACGCGCGGCTCGCGGTGGAGCGTGTAATAGGCGCGGTGGGCGCGCCCGCCAACGACGTCCTGCGAGGTGTAGAAGGGCAGGAAGGGCTGCTCCGGATCGGTATGGGCGCCGATGCCGACGACCTCCTTGATGCTGAAGACCTCATAGTCCATCGGCCGGGTTCGGTCCGCCACCACATGGTGCTCATGGCTGCGGTTGCTCAGGTGGATGCGGTCGGCCCGTTTGGGGAAGAGATTGATGGCCGGGGTGCAGTGGAGGGCGAAATAGGAGGCGTCGAAGGCGTCTTCGTCCAACAGGCCACTCTGATCGAGCAGCACGACGATGTCGAGCTGGGACTCGGCACAGCGTTTGACGGATTGCCGTAGCCCGGTGAAGTCGACGAAGAGATAGCGGTCCGGGAAGGCGAAATACTCTTGTAGCAGTCGATAGCCCTGGAAGGATTGCGGGCCATAGGGCAGCAAGGCCTCATGGTCGTCGAAGCCAACGCGCTTGATGCTGCTCGGGTCGAGGCGTGTCTGCCATTCCGGCTCGTTCTTGCCCGGCCGCAGGATGACGGCCAAGGCATGGCCGAGCAGCTGCTCGTAGAGGCGCATGCGCAGCCCGTCGCCGCCGCGCAGAAAGAGGCGCAGGCGATCCAGCGGCAGCGCGTCGAAGGTGACCCCGGTGGCGCGCAGGCGAAAGCGAATGCCGGCCTTGACGCCCTTGATGCCCTGCCCGCCAGCGGCGACCGCGGCCGGCGTGCTGAGTGGCTTGGCCTCGATCAGCTCGATCGGCCAGAGGGTGACGTCGCTTGCGGTGCGGTACTCGCAGGCGGTGCGCTCGCCCTTGCCGAGGATGCTGCGCAGACTGGTCCCGCGCGGGATCTCGAAGCCCTTGGCAAGATCCCCCTTGCCCAGGTCGGGCTGGAGCTGGACCACCGCCATCGAGGGCACTGGCGCCAGATAGTGCGGATAGACCATCTCCAGCAGGTGCTGGGTGAAGCTGGGGAACTCGGCGTCGAGCTTGAGCTGAACGCGCGCCGCGAGGAAGGCGAATCCCTCCAGCAGACGCTCGACATAGGGGTCGGCGCAGTCGAAGCCGTCCATGCCGAGACGGCCGGCGATTTTGGGAAAGTCACGCGCGAACTCCGCCCCCATCTCGCGGATGAACTGCAGCTCGCGGTTGTAGTAGCGCAGGAAGTCTGGATCCATCTCAGCGGCCAGGTCCTGCCTGCTCGGTCACCTGGACGTCGCCGAGATCCAGGTCCAGCTCCGTCTTGAGATAGATGCGCAGAGGAACGGGCTGCGCCCAGAGCTCGCCTTCGATGTCGAAGGTGAGTGCATTGTGCGTCATGTGCTCGGGGTCGACCCTGGCGCGCACCCGGACCGTCTGACGCAGGATGCGCGGCTCGAAATCCCAGATGGCCTGCCGCACGGCGCGCTCGATCACCGTGATGTCGACGCCGGACGCGGTCAGGCCGGTCATGTCCGGGATGCCGTAGTTGACCACCGAGTGCTCCACATAGGGATAGTCCTCCAGGTCCTGCACGCTCTCCAGGCGGCCGGCGTTGAGCAGCCATGCCAGATCGCGCAGCACGCTCTCGCGGAGCTGACGCATGGAGATGACGCGCTTCTCGCGCGACTCCTGCTGCTTGTTGGGCGCGTCGTCGGTGAGTCGGTCCAGGAGCGCGGGCTGCAGGCGCTCGGCTTGGGTGAGCTCAGCCACCGCTTGGCTCGGCCGCGTCCGCCGCATCGCTGCCCGGTTGAGGCGCGACGTCCAAGTCGATTCGGCGGACATCCATGAGCGGATAGTCCCCGGAATCCGTGGCGAGCATCCGCTGCCCCAGCCCAAAATAGGTCCCGGGCGCCGGCTCCTGCCACTCGGTCTTGCGGGCGAGGCGGATCTGCTCGTCCTCGCTGGCGTCCGAGCCGGGATAGCGTGTCGGGATGAGGCCGACGGTCTCGCCCCCGTTGGCCCAGGTGAAGTAGGCCGGCATCCAGACGACGTCGCGCAGGTCGGCCGGCGCCTCGATCTGGATGCGGCCAATGCGATGGAAGGGAATCCAATAGTAGCGCCCCTCGACGATGGCCTCGAGGACGGGGCCGAGCCTGGGGTCGGCATCGGCGATCCAGGTGAAGGCCTGGCCGTCGATCCTGCCGCTGGTGGCTGGGGCGGCGGCAAAGGCCTCGTCGCGGAGTCGGGCGGCCTCCTCCAGCCGACCCTCGGCCATGCATTGCAGGGTCTCGAGCAGCAGGGCCAGCCAGTGCTCGGGATCGCCGAAAATCAATGGGGAGCGCTTGCCTGCGAAGATGGCCGCACGCAGGTACTCGCAGCGAATCGCCTCGCGATAGGTTTGCGCCATCGGCAGGGCGGCCGGATCCATCTGCGCCGATACCTCGAGCTGATTGAGCGCCCGCTCCCAGTCCCCCTGAACGGCCAGGAGCTGGAAGAGAAAGATCCGGTGCTTAGGATTGGCCGCGTCCTTGCGGACGCCCTGTTTGAGCTCCGTCAGCGCCTCGTCCAGACGGCCTTCGGCGAGAAGTTGCTCGGCGGACATGACTTGCTCCCCTTGGGTTTATCGTGCAGTAGACGAGCGCGTAGGCCGGGCCTCGTGCCTCGGCCCAGCCTACGCATCCTCATCATGGTGCAGGCTGCCGGCGTGTCGTCATCATCCCCATTAGGTCGGCAGCCCGGTCTTGAGGTCGAAGCCCTTGTCGGTGGCCTGCGTCTGCGTGCCGCCCGAGTCGAATTGCGTGTACTTCTGAATGATCTTGGTGAAGCTGATGGTGAAGCTCTCCATCGGCCGCTCGCCGCCGCTCGAGATCGAGTAGGAGGAGACGATCGGCTCGTAGAGCTCGTACTCCATGTAGACCTGGTCGGCGCCCTCGCCACCCGTCTGGATGAAGTGCACGATCGCCTTCTCGCAGATCTTCTTGCCGTAGATGGACTGGGCGAAGAGCTCGTTGGAGGAGATGTCGGCGTCCTTGGAGCAGGCGACCTCGCTGAAGTTGGGTGTGCTGGTCTCGCGGTCCTTGCCCGAGCCGCTGACGGTGATGGTGCGTGCCACGCCGAGCTGGATCGATGTCAGATTGATCCAGTTCTCGTGTCCGGATTGCTGCGCGTCGCCGCTGATGACTTGTTCGAAGTCGAGAAGAATCATGGGGGGCTCCTCAGTGGTCAGTGGTCAGTGGACAGCGAGTAGGGTGGACGAGCGAGAGCGAAGTCCACCGAATCCCGTGCCAGCGTTGGTGGACTGCGCTGCGCTTGTCCACCCTCAGAAGTCGACCGGGCGGAACGGTGGTCGACGCTCCTTCCCGAAATCCTGTCCATTCTTCTCTTCCCTGGGCTCACTACTTCTTGCCTGAGGGTAGCTTGGAGACCAAGCGCAGGGAGACGGTGAGGCCCTCCAGTTGATAGTGCGGACGCAGGAAGAACTTCGAGGTGTAGTACCCCGGGTTGCCCTCGACCTCCTCGACCACGACCTCGGCGCCGGCCAGCGGCCGCCGTGCCTTATCGGCCTCCGTGGCGGTGGCCGGGTTGTTGAGCACGTACTTGCCGATCCAGTTGTTGAGCCAGGTCTCCATGTCGGCGCGCTCCTTGAAGGAGCCGATCTTGTCGCGCACGATGCACTTCAGGTAGTGCGCGAAGCGGCAGGTCGCGAAGAGATAGGGCAGACGCGCCGAGAGATTGGCGTTGGCCGTGGCATCCGGGTCGTCGTACTCGAACGGCTTCTGCAGCGACTGGGCGCCGATGAAGGCGGCGAAGTCCGAGTTCTTCTTGTGGATGAGCGGCATGAAGCCGTTCTTGGCCAGCTCGGCCTCGCGACGGTCGCTGATGGCGATCTCGGTCGGGCACTTCATGTCCACGCCGCCGTCGTCGGTCGGGAAGGTGTGGGTCGGCAGCCCTTCCACTGCGCCGCCGGACTCGATGCCGCGGATGCGGGAGCACCAGCCGAAGTATTTGAATGACCGGGTGATGTTGGTCGCCATGGCAAAGGCCGAGTTGGCCCAGGTGTACTTGTCGTGGTCCGCGCCCTCGGTGTCTTCCTCGAAGTCGAACTCGTCGACCGGGTTGGTCTTGGCCCCATAGGGCAGGCGCGAGAGGAAGCGCGGCATCGCCAGGCCGATGTAGCGTGCGTCGTCGGATTCACGCAGCGAGCGCCAGGCGGCGTACTCCGGCGTCTGGAAGATCTTGGTGAGGTCGCGCGGATTGGCCAGCTCGCCCCAGGAGTCCATCTGCATCACCGAGGGGCCGGCGCCGCCGATGAAGGGGGCGTGCATGGCCGCGCAGACCTTCGAGAGCTCCCCCAGGCACTCCACGTCAGGCGGGCTGTGGTCGAAGTAGTAGTCGCCGACCAGGCAGCCGAAGGGCTCGCCGCCGAACTGACCGTACTCTTCCTCGTACATCTTCTTGAACAGCGGGCTCTGATCCCAGGCCGTGCCCTTGAACTTGCGCAGGGTCTTGTGGACGTCCTTCTTGGAGATGTTCATGACCCGGATCTTGAGCATCTCGTCCGTTTCGGTGTTGTTCACCAGGTAGTGCAGTCCGCGCCAGGCGCCTTCCAGCTGCTGGAAGTCCTGGTGGTGCATGATGAGATTGACCTGCTCGGAGAGCTTCTTGTCGATCTCCGCGATGATGGACTCAATGGTGCGCAGCACGTCCGTGGAGACGGTGACGGTTCCGGCAAGCGCCTGCTCGGCCAGGGTCTTGACGGCCTCGGTCACGGCCTCCTTGGCGCGCTCGGACTTCGGGCGGAACTCCTTCTCCAGCAAGGCACTGAAATCGCGGGCCTCGAGGGCTTCGCCCGCGGCCTGCGGCTGGACTTGGGTTTCTGCTTCGGCCATGGTCAAGCCTCCGTCTTCGTGGATTCGTCACCGGCCTCGGGCGGCGTGGCCTCTTTCGGCTTGGGCGCTGAGGCGAGCGACTGCAGCAGTGCCGGGTCCTGGAGGGCCTTAGCGATCAGCTCCTCGGCCCCGGACTTGCCGTCCATGTAGCTCATGAGGTTTGAGAGCTGCTCGCGCGCCTGCAGCAGCTTGTTGAGCGCGTCGACCTTGCGGGCGACGGCCGCCGGCGAGAAGTCGTCCATGCTCTCGAAGGTGATGTCGACGCTCAGATTGCCCTCGCCGGTCAGGGTGTTGGGGACCTGGAAGGCGACGCGCGGCTTCATCGCCTTGATCCGATCGTCGAAGTTGTCGACGTCGATCTCCAGGAACTTGCGATCCGCGACCGCCGGCAGGGACTCCGCGGGCTTGCCGGAGAGATCGGACATCACGCCCATGACGAAGGGCAGCTGAATGGTCTTCTCGGCGCCATAGAGCTCGACGTCGTATTCGATCTGGACCCGTGGTGCACGGTTTCTCGCGATGAATTTCTGACTGCTTTCCGCCATGGGAGCCTCCCCTGGTTAGCTGATCTGAAGCGCCCGCTCGGGGGCGTCGATGATCGTTGCGCCCGGTCGTTCTCCGTAGGGTGGGCAAGCGCAGCGCAGTCCACCAACGCCGGCGCGGGATTCGGTGGACTTCGCTCGCGATCGTCCACCCTACTGGTCTGTGCCATGGATAGCCCGGGCCGAATGCGTGCCGGCAGGGCACTTGAATCAGGGTTTCTAGTTTTCCGACTCCGGCCCCCGGATCACCTGCGCCTGCGATAGGCCATCCGGAGCCAGGTCCTCCAAGATCTCCAGAAAATCCTTGGAGACGAGCCGCTTGGCCCGGCTCAAGAGCAGCGGGATGGGGCTGGATGGCTCCTGGCGACGGTAGTAGTCGATGAGGAGGTCCAGTGCGCGCACCACGTCCGCTCGATTGTTGATCGCGTCCAAGCCGCTCGAAGCAACGGGCTTGCCAGTCGGTGCCGCGGCGGGTACGTCGTCTAGGATCTCTCCATCCGTCTCCCCGGCGCTCGGGGCCGCACCGCCGCGCGCTTGCAGGGGCGTCGCAACGGCCTTGCGCGCGAGCTCGATCATGTCCGCGAGGGGCGAGAGGTCTGGGCTGGCATCGATGCCGACGGCCTCGGTCAGCTGGGTCTCGATGGTCCGCGCAAGCTCCAGCGAGCCGTCGATGGCGTCCATTGTGGCCTGCAGCTGGTCCAGATCGACCTCCTGGAAGGCCGCGTCGATCAGCTGTGGCTCGGGTGCGTCCCCCTTGTCGTCCTTGGGCGGCGGCAGCTCCCTATGCGCGATCTGCAGGTCGCGCAGGCTGAAGCTGCCGATGCCGCGCGCGCTCACCAGGGGCGCGTCGCGCAGCGCCTCGAGCGTGGCCTCGGCGTCGGCCAGGGTTAGAAGGGTATTGATGCGCAGGGTAGGGTCGTTGTCGTCGTCGGGATCCAGCCTGGGATGGACGGGCTCCCAGTACCGCTCGATCAGACCTTGGATGAGACCCAGGCCGTCGCGGAAGCCAGGCCAGCCCTTGGTGCGGATGAGGGCGCGCGTGAGATGGGTCGCGACGCGGAGATCCTTGGTGCGTACCAGCAGCTCCAAGGCCTGGCGCTCGACCTCGGACCACTCGGGCTCTTCCGCCGGGATGATGGTGTCGCCGAACTGCTGCTCGGGCTTGCCCTCAGTGGCGCGCTCCAGCGCGCCATAGGCTGGATCGTACTCGAGATCCTCTCCACAAGGTGCCTCAGGAGAAACCTCTCGGAGCAGACCTTGGATATCGATCAACGCCGTACTCCTATTCGGCATCGGGATCCGGCAGTGAGCTCATGCGCGAGCGGGATGCTGCGGGATGCCGATGCGCCAATCGGGCCGTCGCCGGATCAAGATGACCTGAGCCTAATCCATGGCGATGCGGCGACGGGCGGTCTTGTCGATCTTCGAGCGAGGTCGCTCGTCTGAGCGGAGGATCGCGCGCGGCTCGGACTGCCAAGCGCGGCGAATACCCTCGTGCCCTCCTAGGTAGTGCCTGGCCGAAAAGTCTGTTTCATCTTACGGGACAATGGCTTAAAATATGACCCCATGGTCGAAGTTTCGGCG